>NZ_JALKIG010000005.1 GCF_023051165.1 Veillonella sp. KGMB01456 | reverse complement strand
CACAGGAACAATATTGTGTCTTATTTATTTGTCGCATTTGATTATACTATGAACCAACAGAATTTCCTGCATAAATTCATTGAATACATATAGGTATTTAGTATATACTTATAAGAGATATAGGAGGAGTCTTTGATGAGTACGATGGAATTATTGCAGCCCGTAACAAACGTATTTCGCGACAGTATCGATTTACGTGGCAATTGGTTCTTTGCCTTTGATAAATTAAAGGATAAAAACTATGAAACCGGCGTGGCTCGGCAGATGTCGGTACCGGTACCGGCGGCTTTGCAGGACGTTTTTGTAAGTCCTGGTGAGCGAAGCTACTGCGGCACCATGTGGTATGAACGGAATATCTACATTTCGAAACGATGGCTCGGATCGGATGTATTTTTGCGTTTTGACGGTATTGGCAATCGAGCGGTTGTGTATGTAAACGGTATGGAAGCAGGGCGCCATGAAGGGGTCTTTGTTTCGACGGTTATTAACGTGACTCGGCAATTACGCTACGGTGAAGAAAACCGCATTGTTGTAAAAGTGAATAATGAATTATCCGCGTATACTTTGCCGGCCGGGCAGGTTGCTACATCGCCTAAAGGACGCCGCATTAATCAGCCGAATTTTGATTATGACGTGCCGACCGGGATTTACGGTAATGTTACGCTTTATACGGTGCCGACGACCCGTTTGACTGACATAATGGTGCAGACCGAAGCGTTGTCACAGGAAGAGGCCGTTGTGCAATATATGGCTCACGTACAGGGCAACTGTTTGGTAACGGCTACTTTGCGTGATAGAGAAGGCCGTATTGTGGCAACCGGCGTGGGTGGTAATGCGAAATTGACTGTTGAAAACCCACATATTTGGACCGTAGGCGATGGCTACTTATATACTTTGGAAGTGGAAGTAAGCCGTCTAGGCAAAAAGCATGATATCTATCATCAACGTATCGGCATTCGCACGGTAGCTGTAGATGGTGGCAACCTCATGTTAAATGGTGCCATTGTTCGCTTGAAAGGGATTGAACTGGGGCCTTCTAATTTAACCTTATCTTCAAATCCAATTCAGGCAAAACAGCAATTACAGAAATTATTGGAGCTTGGTGGCAACTGTGTTTTCACTAGTGGTCGACCAATATCGCCGGACGTGCTTCAACTCACTGATGAAGCAGGTATTTTGGTTGTCGCTGAAATGCCGGCAGCCGGTTTAGTAGCTAAAGATTGGCGACCGGGCGAAGCAAATTTCAATAAAACCGATATTAAATCCAGATTGCTTGATACTCATAAAGACACGATTGACTCCTTAATAACTCGTGATAAAAACCATCCATCCGTTATCAGTTGGTCATTGTTATATAATCCGGTAACGATGATGAAAGAGGATGAAATGTACTATTCGGATATTGCTGAAGCGGCACGTCAAAGTGATTGGGAAAAACGTCCGTTGGCGTTGACTATGATACAGTCACTCAGTGATATTTGGGCCGGAACTTTAAAAGCGTACTCCTTATTAATTTTGAAAAACTGGACAAAACAGTGGCATGCCGATGTGGAACTTTTGCAGAGCGCCATGTACAAAGAGTTGGTTGATTGGGAAGCTAAACAACCGGATAAGGCGCTTGCCGTGGTAATGGGTTGTGATTCCGCAACGGAACAGTCCGGCATAGGCCAGATGATTACTTCTTATGCGGTGTATCGTGAAGCTTCTGAAAAAGTACAGGAATTGCTAACTATGTTAAGTTCTATGCCGAATGTACAAGGTCACTTTTTACAAGGTGAGGCAGCGGAATTAGTGGAAACGCTAAAAAAGAATTGGAAATAATATATTAAAACGCTATAATTTTATAATCTATATTTTTGTATAATTAAAAAGGTGGAGAGAGAAGCCATAATATAAGTCTTCTCGTCCACCTTTTTAATTCATAATACTAATTTTTACGTTTTTTGCGTTTTTTCTTTATTGCTATTTGTATTTTATGATTTACATTATTGAGTAAAGATTGTGCTTCAGGATCTTCTGATAAATTAATAATTTTATTAGCTTTATCAAGGTAAGAAATAAAGTTTCTTTTATCGGAGCGGCCATAATTATTATAGAGAGTTTCTTTAAATGTAAACTTTCCATTATATGATGTCCAGTCTCTTTCTCTAAGAGTTTTTGCTTTACGTTGCATTCGATAATAATATTTGCCGAGAGAACGTGGCCGTATTTTTATTTTATTTCCATCAAATAGGAACCCAAGATAATCTATTTCAGTTGGAACTGAGTCTTGTTCATTTCTGGTGGAATTATTTTCAAATAAGTATACATGGGTTTTTTCTTGTGAGAGTGTGATATAGTTTCCCATTGTTGAGATATTATCAAAGATTTCTTTTTTATAATTAGTGATATCTTCTTTTTGTGTTAGAGGTAAGATGATGATTAAATCATCTGAATAACGCATATAGGTTCCGTTTTTTGATTTAACATAATGAGACATCAATTTGTCAAAATCAATCATATAAATATTTGAAAGCACTGCACTGATAGGTGAGCCTTGAGGAATTCCAATATTGGTGTGGTTTTTCTTTATATATTTTGTATTTGACTTAAATTGTAAATTTGTAAGGATTTTATCTCTTTTGTTTACAATGGATTTAATTTTATTTTTGCTTGTGGTATTAAATTCATCTTCGTAACTACACTTTATAATATCTTCCCATTCCCAGAAAGCAAATTTTGTAATGTTTTTATATACAGCATAGTAATCTTCAGGAAGCTTTTGTTCAGTTAATAATTCACAAAGCTTTTTTTTCAAATATTCATGATTTATATTGTCAAAGAAATGTTCAAAATCACTAACAAAAATAAATGCGTTCTTTAATGATGAAATCTTTCTAAAGGCTTCTTTTGCAAAGTCAATATTTGTTTTCCCTAAATTATCTCGGTAGGCAATTGCTACACTATTAATATGGTTATTTTGTGCGAAAACATTATATTTTTCATTTAACAGGAATGCATATCTTTGATATACACAACGATCTAAATGAGAACAGTAAAATAAATCTCTTGGATTAGGGGTTTTCATATTTTCCTTATTTTGGGTAAATTTCTTTTTTGTTTTGGAAAAATGAATAAAAGGATAAAAATTATGGCTTTTGATATTGTTAATATTAAGAATATATTTTAGTGTTCGTGGATTTGAAAGAGAAGTTCTCTTATCGAAATGTGCATAAGACTTTATATCGGAATGCTTTTCTATAAAATTATCCCAATTGGAACAATGTTTCAACTGAGGACAATTTTTACAATCAATGGTTAAAGTGCAGTTATTATGATTTTTTAGATTCTCCAATTTGTTTACTCCGAAAAGCAACATGCCGACTAACCAGGGGGACAAAATCCCTATAGCTAGCCGGCAGTCATATAACGTAAATGTCCAGTAAAAGATTGCTCTCCATGTTATTATTATGGAAGGAGCTGTAGCAATGGTTAGTTTCACTAACGTAGACATGGTATATCTAGTAATATTAATAGATTTACCTTGTCGGATAACTGCAAGAATTGCAATTATGTCATTGACAGAAATCCTGTGCCCTTATTTCAAAATACAGAATTTCAAAATTCTGTATAATAAATAAGGTAACATTATTATATAATTATTTGAGTTGAGAGTCAAATTCTGTTGAATGTTTGTCTATATTATATTTTCCTAATACGAGTAATTCAAAATATAAGAGGAAAGACCAATTTTATGTTTACTTATCTTTCCTCTTTTTAGTTTATAAGTATTAAGTTCTTTCTGAAATCGTATCATTTGGCTTGAGTGTTTTATTATCTGCAATTTCGGCTGCAGTCTCATTCTCTGCCAACGCTTCCAAACTCAAGCTGATAGCGATATAGTACCAATAGAGCTTCATAATAGCTGATGCATCAAAGGTATAGTCTATAAGACCAAAAAGTAAGTAGAAGGTGGTGGCAGCCAAACGCATGTAGGCATATGGATTGCCTTTAAAAGTGTCTCGAAGTGCAGTAACTTCGATATACCCGAACAGGATTAAGAAGGCTAACAGGCCGATTACGCCTGATTCGGTGGTGACTTGAATAAAGTTATTATGCGTATGTACCATGCGTTGTGTATTTTCCGGTAACTCATAATGTGCTTTATATAGTTCAGTGAATTCTCCGGGACCTACACCAAAGAGTGGATAATCATGAATCATCATAGCCGCTGATTCCCAAACAACGAGACGATCCGCATTGGAGCGGTCTGTTGTCATATTGATGGTCGATATGATTCGATTTTGCATGCTCGGACTGGAGGCAATATAGCCTCCGATAATAGCAGCTATAATAAGGCAGGCAATAGGAAAGTATTTATTCTTACGCCAATACTTAAAAGAGAAAAATGGTGTGAAGGCTAACAGTAACCAGCTGCCGCGACTTTGACCGCCGAACAAGCCAAGAATATTCGTGAAAATAGAAATAACGGCTAATTTTCGTAACCCCATAGGGAAGACTGTTTCGGCCATCACAATTACTTGTACCGGAATGGTCATAGCTAAGATGGCAGCTAAGTTCAAGGGGTTATTACTAAAGCCCGATGGACGGGGCTCTTTTAAAAGTGTATGTTGGAAAAACGCCAATAAAGAATCAAGGTTTAATGAGATAAATACCGCACCTAAGAGCCAATACATTTGTTTTTTGCTTTTTGCACAGAACGGAATAATAAAGAGCGGTAAAGCGCGATAGAGCCAAATTTCAAGCAAAGCTTTAAAGGATTTTCCTAAATGTTCACTCACAAATACAGAAGGTACTATGAGGAGAATGGCAATGCCTAAGATTTTGAAATAGGGGAGTGCCTTTTTCACAATATAATTATCTTTTAACGTGTGATTCTTATACTGTTTGTAAAGGCTGATTAAAAAGAATAAAATTGCCAAGCCATATAATACATTGCCGGCACCCATGGATATTCGTTGCATGAAAATCGCGGCACCAACAAAGAATATGCCATAGTTTTCAGTAGTAAGATGTTTTAAATAATTCATTATTCTTTACCTCTAAAGAACTTCCCAATTAATGGCATCCGTTCTCCGTCATGGCGATTCAATCCTTTTAGAAGCACCATAACGATGACGTAGATAACGCCGCCCACAAAGGCACTGATGGCCATGGCAAAGAATTTATGCATGATACCTTCAAGCGGTGGGTAGAGGAAGAACATAGCCACGCCCATAATAATGGCGCTGACGATGTTTTTCCAAAGTAGGGAAAAGTCTAGGAAATAGCCTGTGTATTTTTTAATCCAAATCAGATTTAAAAGGGCAGCTACACCAATGTCGGCTACGGTCGCATAGGCGGCACCGCTGATACCGAGCCAAGGAATAGATGTTAAGTTCCAGTTCAAAATAACTTTGGAAATGGCCGCAATGCCCATGTTAATAACCGGTAAGGTTGGTTTGCCGAGGCCTTGTAAAACACCGGTTGTTATCTGATGCATGCCGAGGAAGAAAATAGCGATAGCTGTAATTTGGGTCGCTTCAGCGGCACGCGGTGCGTTGTAGATGACGCTCACTACCGGTTCAGCTAAAACGTAAAGCATTAAGGTAAACGGCACAGTGGACATAAAGGTAATACGCATAGCACCGGCGGTGCGGTAGTATACGCCTTTTTTATCACCCGTTGCATTCGCATTGGAGATGGCCGGAACGATGCTTGTCGCCAAAGCGGCGGTAATAATCGTGGCCAAATTGATGAGCGGCACGGCCATACCGGTTAAGTAACCGAATAATTCAGTTGCCTGGCTGGTGGTAAAACCGGCGACTTCCAAACGGCGCGGAACGATGAATAAATCGAGGTTTGCTACTAACGGCAACATTAGGCTGGCCAAAGAAATCGGAATAGCCAATTTAATAAGGCGTTTTACGATGGATCCGGACGATTCACCGGGACCTTCCGGTTGTTTATGTGCATCTTCCGGAGATTTCGGTAATTTATAATAGTAGTACATGAGCACCACTAGGGCACCAAACGCACCGATACCGGCCCCCATGCTGGCACCGCCGGCGGCGGCTCCGAGACCGTAAGGAAGGAGCATATACGCAGCTCCGAGCATAACAACTACGCGGAGTAATTGTTCAATGATTTGGCTCACGGCAGTCGGCGTCATCATTTGCCAACCTTGTAAGTAACCGCGGTAACACGAAATAAGTGTTACGAAGAAGATGGCCGGAGCTAAGGCAAGTAATGCCAAATACGCTCGATCATCTATGATGTAGCCTGAAGATATGAGCCAATCGGCACCGAACCACATCAGGATGCTGAATAGCAGGCCCGTAGCAAAGAGAAGGTAGAATGACAGTTTGAAAACCTTCTGGGCGCCGCGATAATCGAAGCGGGCCAGTTTTTCCGCCGTCAAAATTGAAATTGCAATCGGAATCCCGGCACTGGACAGTTGCAATGATAAGAGATAAATCGGGAACGCCATTTGGTAGATCCCAATCCCTTCACCGCCGAGTACACGGGACAGCAAAATCCAGTTGATGCTGCCGATGGCTTTGACCACAAAGCCGGCAATGGTAAGAATAAGAGTGCCTTGTAAAAATCGGTTAACCATTTACTATACTCCCAACTTGATATTCATATGGTAGTTAATGTTTATAATGTCTATAATGTCTATTTGAGGCTGTATTAAACTTCAGCCTATCAATATTAATTTTAACATACATTCGAGTACAGTGCATTAGGATTTTGAGAAAGAAGGGGGCTTTTTAAGTGAGTCATACCATTGGTATGAATTAGCAGGAGTTTTATACTGTAAATTAGAAAGTAGTCTTTAGATAAAAGTTTAGGGATTTTAGTTTAATAACTTTTTAGTTATTGAATTTTGATAACTTTTGAGTTATTATATGATTAAGGGGAGCATTTAATGAATTAAATTTACTTGTATAAAACTAAGTCTGGAAAGATTCCTGTCTTAGAATATTTGCAATCATTAGCTGAACGTAAGGATAAGGATAGCAGAATAAAACTTAATAAAATAAGGGATTATATTAAAGTTTTACAAAATCGGGGCGTTGCGGCTGGAATGCCGTATATACGACATATTGAGGGAGAGATTTATGAATTGCGCCCCATAAGAGATAGGATATTATTTTTCACTATGCAAGATGGTAAATATATCTTGTTACATCATTTTATGAAAAAGGCTCAGAAGACGCCTAAAAAAGAAATTGAAAAAGCATATAGAGAAATAGAAGAAATAAAAAGGGGTGAATTATCATATGAAGAATAAAGCAATTGGTCCCGCTTGGGAAGATGTCGAGAAGCAGTTATATACTCCTGAAGAAATAGGGGCCAGTGATTTACGCGCGGCGATTATGTGTGAACTGATTGATGCTCGTAACGAGAAAGGTATTAGTCAGAAAAAATTAGAAGTATTAAGCGGCGTAAAACAACCGGTGATTGCCAGAATGGAAGCAGGGACAACGAGCCCTCGACTAGATACGGTATTAAAGGTTCTCGCTGCATTGGGAAAAACGTTAAAAATTGTACCAATTAATAATCAAGATGGTGATTCGGTAAATCAAACTAAGACTTATCAGTATGATCCTAAGGTTTTAGGTGTGCCGAAAATATCTGAAGGTAACACAGCAGAGTATAATTTAGATAAGAAATAAGAAATGGCTACAACATAATGCAGATGAGATCTACATTGTGCTGTAGCCATATTTAATATATTTAGTTATTTAGTATGCAAGTGTAACTATGTCTAAATACTTAATTGTAAGAAGAATGTATTTTTTACGCATTCAAAGCGTCGCCATTTTTAATATCAACAACTTTTTCTTCCGCTTCAAAGTGATGATCTTTAGTGAACACTTTGAGTGCCACAGCCACGGCCAAGTTCAAAACGAACAAGGCGCTGAACACGAAGAGCGGACCGCTATAGCTGTTGGTGCTTTCACGAAGGAAGGACACGAGCATAGGACCGGCGATACCGGCGAAGCCCCAAGCGGTTAATACACGGCCGTGAATGGCGCTGAGCGCTTTGGTGCCGAATAAGTCACTAAGATAAGCCGGCATGCAAGCAAAACCGCCGCCGTAGCAAGTAATAATAGCGAACACGAGGAACTGGAAGAAGAAGGAGTTGCTCGTATGGCCGAGGGCAAAGAAGGCCAAGATTTCGATGAGGAAGAACAACATGTAGGTAAATGGTCGACCGATGTAATCGGAGATAGTGGACCAGCCGATGCGGCCGAGACCGTTTAAGAGACCGATGATACCAACCATGGAAGCCGCTTCTGTAGCGTTCATGCCAACGATTTCCTGCGCCATTGGGGAAGCAACCGCCAATAAACCGATACCACAGGTGATGTTGATGAAGAAGATCCACCATAAAGCGCTGAACTGCCAAGTTTTCATGGCTTCGTGAGCATTCATGCCGCGGTTGAAAATAGATTTTTTCGGAGTTTCAGTTTTGGCACCATCTTTAGAATCGGCAACAGTAGTCGTAGTAGCCGTTGTCGGTGGTTTTAAGTATAACGACGAGAGCGTCATGATGATGATGTACGCCACGCCGAGGATTTGGAATGTTTGCACCAAGCTGTAGGCGGCCGTTAAGTATTGCATTAACGGACCGGCGATTAAGGCTGCAAAGCCGAAGCCCATGATGGCAAGGCCGGTGGCAAAACCGCGATTGTGCGGGAAGTATTTCACGAGGGTCGAAACCGGTGTGATATAACCGACGCCGAGACCGACACCGCCGATGACACCGTAGAAGATATAGAGCAAGGTCAAGCTGCTTTGCTCTAAGGCGTAAGCCGTACCTAACATGCCGATACCGAAGAAGAGGGTACTCAACAAGCCACTCTTTTTAGGACCGATTTTTTCAGCAAAACTGCCTAATAAACCGGCGGAAAGACCGAGGAATAAAATAGCTAAAGAAAAAGTCCAAGTTGTTTCTTTAAGGGACCAGCCCATGGCCGCCATGATAGGTCGTGTCAACACGCTCCAAGCATAGACACTGCCGATAGAAATGTGAATTCCGATAGCCGCCAAGGCAATTAACCAACGATTTCGCATATAATCATCCTTTCTGTAATGAAAGAAGCTGCTCAAAGTCTTTTTTCGAAAGTTTAGAATGGCTTTTAAAAAGAAGGCTTAAATTAGTAGTCTTTTGATGATTGAAAGGCCCTTAAAGGCTTTCAAAATATGCAAAAGACCGCCTGAGCAATCTTCTGCCCAGACGGTCGGCGTTTCTTCGCATACAATACACGTGGTTAATTCCACTAATCCGTCAGCATTGTATGTTGTTCTTTATTGTGAGGTCATTATAACAATAAAAAAGGGAGCAGTCAATCTAAAAAATTAGATAAACTGCCCCTTTTTAGTTATGCATATTATGCTAAAAAATCACAAGAAAATCAGTGATATAGCGTCATATAGCTTTCTTATTATCGATTAATTTTCAGGCTGCTCGGTAGTTAATGTGCAGTGGATTTTAAATAACTGTTGCCTGAGAGTTACGATTATAATTTGCCGGAAGAACCCAATACATCTTTAATTTTGTGCTGTACCATGCCTTTAATAGCATCGCGAGCAGGGCCCAAGTATTTACGAGGGTCGAATTCGGATGGATTTTCCACGAAGAATTCGCGAATGGAGGCGGTCATAGCTAGGCGAAGGTCGGTGTCGATGTTGATTTTACATACGGACATGGACGCTGCTTTGCGAAGCATTTCTTCAGGAACGCCTTGCGCGCCCGGAATGTTGCCGCCGTATTTGTTGCATTTTTCAACAAATTCAGGAAGTACGGTGGACGCACCGTGTAAAACGATAGGGAAACCAGGCAACAATTTGCCGACTTTTTCCAAACGTTCGAAGTCGAGGTACGGTTCGCCTTTGAATTTGTAAGCGCCGTGGCTGGTACCGATGGCGATAGCTAAGGAGTCAACGCCGGTACGTTCTACGAATTCGGCAGCCTGATCGGGATCGGTGAAGAGCGCGTCTTTTTCACTTACGTTTACGTCGTCTTCAACACCGGCCAAACGACCTAATTCGCCTTCTACTACTACGCCGTGTGCGTGAGCATATTCAACAACCTTTTTAGTCAAGGCCACGTTAGTTTCGAAATCGTGTTTAGAGCCGTCGATCATAACGGAGGTGAAACCGCCGTCGATACAGGATTTACAGATTTCAAAATCATCACCGTGGTCAAGATGTAATGCGATTGGTAAGCCCGTGTCTTCAAGCGCGGCTTCAACCAATTTCACAAGATAAATGTGTTTTGCATATTTGCGGGCACCGGCGGATACTTGAAGAATCAACGGAGATTGTTCTTCTTTAGCCGCATCAACGATACCTTGTACAATTTCCATGTTGTTAACGTTGAATGCACCAATAGCATAACCGCCTTCATAGGCTTTTTTAAACATGTCTGTTGTTGAAACTAATGGCATAGTATTTCCTCCTTGTAATGGAATACTGATAACTGATAAGGAATGTCATACATCAAGTTAAGTATAGCAAGAAGAACCTGAAAGGGCTACTGCTATTTATGCATAATAGAAGGGCTCTATGGCGGCGGCCACATGGGGGACGAGCGAATTTTTGTCAAAAAGAAATCTTGTTGTGCTCTAAGTACTGTGAAATCAAGGGTTCCCAGGCTGTCGGCAGCGGTGCGGTCACGTTCATGAACGTATGCGTCATAGGGTGGACAAATTGTAGCCCAATGGCATGGAGAGCTTGCTTTTCGAGTAAATCGAGGGAGCCGCCGTAAAGATCGTCGCCTACCAGGGGGAACCCTAAGTGAGACATGTGGACGCGGATTTGATGGGTGCGGCCGGTGTGTAATACAAAGCGAACGTGGGAGAGCCGTTTGTGGCGGGCGACGCAGGTAATGTCCGTATGAGCGGCTTTGCCGTCAGGACTTACGGTGCGCTCGATGATGCTCTCTTCTTTGCGGGCAATGGGCCAGTGGATGGTGGCAAAATTGGCCGGAAAAAAGCCGTCACACAGAGCTTCGTAGATTTTGCGAATGGGCGCGTGCGTTTTGGTAAAACTGTGCTGCACCAAGGCATTCTTCGCGATGATGACAAGGCCTGACGTGTCTTTATCAAGGCGATGCACCGGGTGAAAAGCGGCCTGCGTTTGATTCGTTTTTTCAAAATAATGGATGAGCGCATTGGCGACGGTGTGAAAACGCTCGGTCGAGGTGGGATGCATGAGGAGTCCCGTCGGTTTGTTGATGATGAGCAGGTGCTCGTCTTCGTAGATGATGGGAATGTCATACGCCCAAGGGATAAAGGTGGGCTCTTCTTTTGGTAAGTAAATAGTTACCTTATCGCCCGGCACAACGAGGCTATGCCAGGAGGCGGCTTTCTGATTCACATAGACAATGCCGTCCGTGCGCAGGCGACGCCGCATAGCTTGAGAAACGCCGGCCTGACGCACTAAGTGGTTAATAGAGAGCCGTCTTGTTTTGCCCTTATTTGAGGGCGAGGGCGTTGAATCCGCTACGACTAAGGTCAACAGCGGCTCACCGTTTACTATATTCTTTTTTTCAGTTGGAGCTGTAGTATCTGGCATAATAGGCGTGCTTTCTTGATTTTTTATTACAATAACTTGATTTTTCTAATACGATTTAGTTGTAGTTATATGTATATTGTAACCTATTTTAGTCTATTTGTTTTGTCAGGTATAAAAAAATTTCATACAAAGTTCAATTTTCCAAACCTTTCTATGTGAGGAACGGGGCCTATATGATATAATAATAGTACTATTTAAAAAGCAAAGGAGGCACATATATGGCCAAAGATTGTTCGTTTGACGTAGTGTCGGAAGTAAATATGCAAGAAGTTGATAACGCGGTAAACCAAGCTAAAAAAGAAATCGGTACCCGTTATGATTTTCGCGGCAGCAAATCTGAAATCAGCCTTGAAGGGGAAACCATTAAGGTGATTTCTGATGATGAATATAAATTAAACGCCGTAATCGACGTTGTTAAAGGCAAGATGGTTAAGCGTAATGTAGCGCTTAAAAATCTTGATTACGGTAAAGTAGAACCTGCTTCGGGAGCTACCGTTCGTCAGGTGATTACCATTAAAAAAGGGATTTCCAAAGAAACCGCCAAAGATGTGGTTAAATTAATCAAAAACATGAAACTTAAAGTAACGGCGCAAATCATGGAAGATCAAGTGCGCGTTACGGGCAAAGATAAAGACTCCTTACAGGAAGTTATCCAAATGTTGAAACAACAGGATTTGCCGGTAGAATTGCAATTTGTAAATTTCCGCTCCTAAGTAGAGCCCTAAAGAGCAGCGACATTAAGCTGCTCTTTACCATGATATCAAGTTGTGAAAGATTCTTTCACCGAAGGAGGTATGAATGGATATAGAGGCTATGCGTGGCGGTTATACGACCGGCTCCTGTGCCACCGCCGGCATGAAGGCGGCCTTGATGGCATTGCTATCGGAAGAGTATCCCTCCCGTGTGACGGTGATTAATCCGCAGGATACACCCATTGATGTGCCCATTAAGTCGGTAGAGGTCATATCTGATACGGAAGCTCGGGGCACGGTTGTTAAAGACGGCGGCGACGATCCGGATGTAACGCACGGCACCGATGTGGTGACGACGGTGCAATTGACGACTGACGGCGAGCTTCAGTTCCGCGCCGGTTTTGGTGTCGGTACGGTGACGAAACCGGGCCTTGCTATGCCACCGGGGGAACCGGCTATCAATCCGGGACCGCGTACCATGATGACCACCGTGTTCAAAGAGTTTTGCACGGCCGGTCAGGGCGTTATCGTGACGGTATCGGTGCCAAACGGCGAAGTGTTGGCGAAGAAGACCCTAAACAGTACCCTCGGCATTGAAGGGGGCATTTCCATTATCGGCACCACCGGTATTGTGAAGCCCATGAGTGAAGAAGGGTTTAAAAACTCCTTGGTGCCGCAGCTCACGGTTATGAAGGCGGCCGGCTATGAAACGGCGGTGTTGGTGCCGGGGCGCATCGGTCAGGAATTGGCCAAGAATGTGCTCGGTATCGCTATCAATCAGATGGCGGAAACGTCTAACTTTATCGGCTTTATGCTGGAACAATGTGTAAAAGTCGGTTTTAAAAAGATTGTTATTATCGGTCATATCGGTAAGATTATAAAACTCGCGTCCGGCAGTTTTCACACCCATAATCGCATGAGTGACGGTCGTATGGAAACGCTCGTTGCCTATGCGGCGCTTGACGGTGCGTCGACGGCCGTGGCCAATGAAATTATGGAGTGTCGCACCACGGAAGCGGCTATGCCGATTTTAGCGCGCGAGCATTTGACGAGCGTCTATCAGCGCGTAGCGGACAGAGCGTCTATGCGTTCGGAGCGCTATATTGCGAATGAAGCGGAAGTGGGCATTATTATTGCCACGTTGGACGGCGAAATTTTGGCGGTTGATGAAACGGCGAAACGTATCGGAGGTGAAGAGCATTGGCAAATACCCTCTACGTTGTAGGTATCGGGCCCGGTAATCCGGATTATGTGGTACCGCGCGGCCTCAAATTGATTGCGGACGCTAAGGTACTCGTAGGCAGCGAACGCTCTTTACTGGATTTTGCCCATGAAGGGCAGCTCACGCATTCGGTTACGGGTAAGCTTACGGAGCTGGCTCTTTGGATTGAAGAACAGCTCAAGCGCCATGATGTGGTTGTCATGGTAAGCGGTGACACGGGTTATTACAGCTTGTTGCCGTATTTGAAAAAGAAATTCCCCGATACGCCTATTGATGTGGTGCCGGGCATCAGTTCCATGACTTTTGCCTTTGCGCGCATTGGCGAAGTATGGCAGGATGCTGATTTACTGAGTTTTCACGGCCGTGTGCCGAAGGAAGAGGCGCTTCGCTATGAAGAAGGTCGTAAGCTTGGCTTTTTGACGGATAAAGAACATAATCCGGCGGCCATTGCGCAGATTCTAATGGATCACGGCTGGCCGGCTGATACGAAGTCGGTGGCCTTAGAACGTCTCAGTTATGAAGATGAACGGATTGAACCGGGCACGTTGGCAGAAATTGCCAAATTACCGGGATTTGAACATTCCGTGTTTATTATTTTAGGTTAACCTCGATAGTTAGCTCACAGCATGAACATCGTAAGTGTTAAATTAAAAAACTAAGGAGGTATTCATGCGACATTTTTTCGGCATTGAAGACGAAGAATTTATTCGCGGTGATGTGCCTATGACAAAACGTGAAATTCGGATGGCTGTACTGAATGAAGCGCGCGTACAAGAGGATAGCTATGTGCTTGACGTAGGCGCCGGTACGGGCTCAATTTCCATCGAAGCGGCTTTGGGGGCACCTAAAGGCCATGTATATGCTATTGAACGTTTTGAAAAAGGCATTGAGCTCATTAAAGCGAATGCGGAAAAATTCGGCGTCAATAATTTAACCGTTATAGAAGCTAAAGCGCCGGAAGGGATGGCGGATTTACCGGCCCTTGATGCCATCGTTATCGGTGGCAGTGCGGGTGGTATGGACGCTATTCTCGATGAATCGGAGCGCTTATTAAAACCGGGCGGTCGCCTTGTCGTAACGGCGGTGACGATGGAAACGGGTTATACCATTTTGAAAGCTTTAAAAGGTCGTCCTTTCACCTATGAAGGCTATCAGATGCAGATTAATCGCTTCCGTAAAGCGGGGCCGTATCATTTACTAAACCCGTTAAGTCCTATTTTTATCGTAACGGCGATTAAACAGGCTGACGTTTAAGATTCGAATTATCGAGCCAAAACTATAAAGACTTTGAGCTAAGCCCAAAGTTATATAGATGCTGGATTTAAGATACGAATTATATTATATATTACAATTAAGTTGGCCAGCAGGCCGAGGAGGTAAATCGGAACATGAGTGAAGATAAAACAATGTCAGGCGAGAATGTTATGACGGCGAATCAAGAAGTACCGGTAGTTCATATTGTAGGCGCAGGTCCCGGGGATCCTGAGCTCATTACGCGCAAAGGCTATCGTTTAGTCAGTGAAGCGGATATCGTGATTTATGCCGGCTCTTTGGTAAATCCGGAGATTTTAAAAGCTTGTAAAAAGGATTGTGAAATTCATAACAGCGCGACTATGAATCTGGATGAAGTAATCGAGGTTATTAAACGCGGTGCCGCTGAAGGTAAAGCTATCGTTCGTTTACACACCGGCGACCCTGCTATTTACGGCGCTATTCAGGAACAGATGGATCGTTTGCAAGAATTGGGCATCACTTATGCGGTAGTACCCGGCGTAAGCTCCTTCCTCGCAACGGCAGCTGCTTTGAAGCAGGAATACACGTTGCCGAATGTGTCTCAAACGGTAATTATTACGCGTATTGAAGGCCGTACGCCGATGCCGCCGAAGGAAAAGTTGGCCATGCTCGCTGCTCATGAAGCAACCATGTGTATTTTCCTTAGCGTGCAAATGATGGATAAAGTGGTCGAAGAACTCATCAAAGGCGGCTATAGCCCTAAGACACCGGTTGCGATTGTGGTGAAAGCATCCTGGCCGGATCAACGCATTATTCGCGGTACTTTGGAAACGATTGCGGATATCGTAAGTCAGGAAGGCGTATTGCGCCAGGCCATGATCGTGGTCAGCAAGGTTCTTGACAGTGATTATGAATTGTCAAAATTGTATGACAAAGGCTTCAGTCACATGTACCGCAGTGCGAAGGACTGAGTAGGCTTATGGAATCAATAGCGATTATTTCCGTTACGGTTCATGGCGCCGGATTGGGGCAGAAGTTGCGGCATCATTTTGAAGCAGATTCGAATTATGAGGTGCACTGTTTTGAAAAAGAAGGTCGTGCCAGTGGTGATACTGCCGAATTTTTCAGTTCCATGAAGCCCCATATGGAAACGTGGTTTAAATCGTATGATAAACTGCTTTTTATCATGGCTACGGGCATTGTGGTGCGCATGATTGCCCCATACATTAAGCACAAGTCGGAAGATCCGGCTGTAGTGGTCATGGATGAGCAGGGACATTTTGCCATCAGTTTATTGTCCGGTCATCTCGGCGGTGCCAATGAGTGGACGGCGGATATTGCTCAGTTTGTGGGCGCCACGCCGGTTATCACGACGGCTACGGACGTGAACGGTATTCCCGCACCGGATGTACTGGCCCGCAAACTAGGCTTTAAGGTAGAAGATTTCAGCACGTTGCGAGAAGTTAATTCGGCTCTCGTAGCGGGTGAAAGGGTACCGTATTATATTGACGATACCTTGTTCTTTTTACATGAGTATGAAGCGGTAGCCAAAGCGCAGGGGATTGAACTCATTCGTTTTAATCCGCATACCGTAACGGGCAAGGCTACTTGCGAAACGGGCGGCGAAAATGCAGCGCGCGTAGTCATTACCGATTTATTATTGCCCTTTGGACCGCGCACCTTGGTGCTTAGACCGCCGACAATGACGGTGGGTATCGGCTGTCGCCGTGACACGCCGAAAGAATTGATCTTACATGCCGTTAACGATTCATTGGCCAATGTGAATCGTTCGCCCAAGAGTGTGGCATCTGCCGCATCGGTGATTGTCAAAGCCGATGAAGTGGGATTATTGGCAGCAGTACGAGAGTTACAATGGCCCATTCACTTTTTTACGCAAGAAGAAATGGCGCCTTTCATAGAAGCAAGTCATATTGAAGAATCTAATTTTGTTAAAGAAACGATAGGAGTAGGCAACGTATGCGAAACAACAGCACTATTACAGGCCAAGAGCCAAACATTACTACAAAAGAAAACGGTGTATCCACGAACAACGGTAGCCATCGCCCAGGTACAATCAAAGTAATCGGTATCGGACCGGGCAACGAAGAATTCATGACACCGCAAGCTCGTGAAGCGATTTTGGCGGCTGACCGCGTGGTAGGTTATTTGACATATCTCGACCTCATCGCCGATTTAATTGCGGACAAAGAAAAAGTGGGCACTGCTATGATGCAGGAAGTTGACCGTTGTCAGCAGGCGGTGGATTTAGCCATTGAAGGTCACGAAGTAGTGGTTATTTCCAGTGGTGACTCCGGCATCTACGGTATGGCCGGTCTCGTTATGGAACTGGCCAACAAAGTACCGGCTGAAAACCGTCCGCAAGTGGATATTGTGCCGGGGCTCAGTGCTGTTAATGTGGCAGCGGCCGTATTGGGTGCTCCACTTATGCACGACTTTGCCGTTATTTCTTTGAGCGATCTTATGACACCTTGGGATTTAATTAAAAAACGTGCCGATTTGAGCGCTGAAGGGGATATGGTTATTGCCCTTTACAATCCACGCAGTAAAAAACGCGTTAAACATTTGGACGAAGTGCGAGAATTGGTGCTTAAACATCGCGACCCTAAAACTCCTGTCGGCATTGTTCAAAAAGCGGGTCGTCCGGGTCAGCATATGGTGATTTCCGATTTGGAAAACTTTACTAAAGAAGAAATCGATATGCAGACGTTGGTTATTATCGGCAACAGCCAGACTTATGTTGAAAACGGCCGCATGATTACCCCTCGAGGCTACAAATTATGATTTGGGTCATTGCGGGCACATTAGATGGTCGCAATTTGGCGGTTACCGTTCGTGAAACTACCAAAGAACCCGTATTCGTATCGGTGGTCAGCCAATATGGGGCGCAACTGGCGGCTCATGAAGGGATCGAAGTGCATACGGGGCGCCTCGACAAAGAGGCGATGAAAGAAATTATTGCCGATAAAAAGATTCGTCTTTTAATCGATGCCAGCCATCCGTACGCAGCCGTAGTTACCGCTACGGCGCGGGATGCGGCGGCAGAGATGAATATACCGTTCCTTCGTTTTGAACGCAAGGAAGTGCCGCTGCCGGATTATGATAAACTTCATCATGTAAGTAATGAAGTTGAGGCGGCCGCGTTGGCCGGTAAATTGGCAAGCAGCTTGCATAAGCGTGTCTATTTGACAACGGGGAGCAAGACGATGGGGATTTTTGCCAAAGCGGAAGCCCTTCAGGATATTGACGTTTGGACCCGCGTATTGCCGACGGCGGAAGTGCTGGGAATCATGGAAGACCTGGGCGTGTCGCCAAAACGAATTATTGCCATGCAGGGACCGTTCAGTTATGATATGAACAAGGTTATGTTTGCCGATACGAAGGCAGACGTGGTGGTCATGAAAAACTCCGGCCTCGTAGGTGGTTCCGATACGAAGTTACAAGCTGCTATTGATCTAGGTTTACATATCATTGTTATTGATCGTCCGGAGCCTGCCAAAGGGGCTATGACCATTTCCACGGCTCAGGAGTTCTGTGATTTATGGGAGGACAAAACAAGTGGATTACATTAAAAACCCTAAAGCCATTGAAGATAAAAGTATGGAAATCATTTATCCATATGTTAAAGATTTAAACCTCACCGATGATGAAGTGCGCGTATATTCCCGTACTATTCATGCATCGGGTGACGTAGAATACGCGCAGCTCGTTCGTACCAGTCCTGATGCGGTTAAAAAAGGCATTGAAGCGTTGCAGAACGGTGCTCATGTGTATTGCGACGTAGAAATGGTTCGCACCGGCATCAATAAACCGGCGTTGGCTCTTCGCGGCAGTGAAGTGCATTGCCTCATTAAAGATGAAAAAGTGGCTGAATTGGCGAAAGAATTGGGCGTAACACGTTCTATCGCCGCTATGCGTACGTTCGGTAAACAATTGGACGGTCAAATCGTGGCCATCGGTAACGCTCCGACCGCTCTTTATGAAGTGTTGCGTCTCGCTTTGGAAGAAGGGGTTAAACCGGCGCTTATCATCGGTATTCCGGTTGGTTTCGTAGGCGCTGCCGAATCGAAAGATTATTTAATGGAAGTATCTCCGGTACCGTACATTACGGTTAAAGGCAATAAAGGTGGCAGTCCGATTGCCGCTTCCGTGGTAAACGCGCTTCTTTATACGGGCGTAAAACGTGACGGCATGTTGTTTGTCCAAGACAACGAGTCGAAGAAAAATGACTAATCAGAGTAATGATACCAAAAATGGGGCCGAAGTAGGCCAAGTTTTGCCGAATGAGCGGCATCGCAATGTGAAACGAAGTTTTCTGGTCCTACTCTTTCTGGCCTTAGCCTTGGCGGCCATGGTTATTTCCCTTGTATTCGGTTCCGCCGATATTACGATGGCGAAAATTTGGCATACTTTATGGAGCTCCGAACTCAAGGATACGCAGGAGATGGTTATTTGGAATATCCGTTTTCCTCGTAATATTGTAGCCGCTTTGGTGGGCGCCAATTTGGCCGTAGCCGGCGCTATTTTGCAGGCTGTAATGAAAAATCCGCTGGCAGATCCGCAGATTGTGGGTGTTTCTTCGGGGGCCGGTTTGGCCGGGGTTATAATCCTCATTCTCTTTCCGAGCTGGGAGTATTTAGTGCCTTTAGTGGCCTTCGTTGGCGCTTTGGCGGCAGCTCTCATGGTGTATGCCTTAGCGTGGAAAAACGGGATTCGGCCGACTCGTATTATTTTGGCCGGGGTGGCCGTGGCGGCTTTCTTGGGTTCCGGGATTTCCGCGTTGCTCGTATTCTATGGTGATCGCGTGCAAGGTGCCTTACTCTGGATGGTAGGGGGCCTTTCGGCGCGCAGCTGGCCACAGGTATACCTCTTGGCACCATATACGGTCATCGGCTTGTTGACGGCTTTTTTAGGTTCCCAGCGCTTGACAATTTTAAGTCTTGGTGATGAAACGGCCAAAGGACTTGGTTTACCGGTGGAACAGACCCGTTTTACCATGACGGCGGTGGCTGCGTTCCTCGCTGCCAGTGCAGTTAGTGTGGCCGGTCTTATCGGCTTTGTAGGGCTCGTTATTCCGCATGTAGCCCGCATGCTGATTGGGTCCGATTATAAATTCTTATTGCCGGGCTCAGCTTTTTTAGGGGCTGCAGTACTCGTTATGAGTGATACGTTGGGGCGTGTGCTATTTAGCCCCGTAGAAGTGCCTGTAGGCATTATTATGGCCTTCTTCGGTGCGCCGTTCTTCTTATATTTGTTGCGGAGGGATGCATGATGACTATGAGTAATCAAGCACAAGCCTCGGCAACAACAGCGGTGCCGGCTATTACGGTGAAGGATATAGTGGTCTCTTTTGAGCAAAAAGATGTTTTAAAAGGTATCACTTGGGAGGTACCGACTGGTGCCATTACGACACTTATCGGACCGAATGGGTGCGGTAAAAGTACGCTCTTAAAGTGCATTACGGGCAGTGTAAAGCCTATTAGTGGCACGATTTATATTAACGGTCAAAAGGCGTCGTCCTATTCGCCGCGCACGTTGGCACAGCGGATGGCATTTTTGCCGCAGTCGCCGGAAGTACCGCGCGATATGGTGGTGGAAGAGCTTATCTATTGTGGGCGCTTTCCTCATCAAAATTGGTGGCGCAATACGGCCGGTGAAGACCGTCAAGCCGTTGAGAGTGCTATGACTGTAACGAAGACGACGCATTTGCGCAATCAGCCGGTATCGTCTTTGTCCGGCGGGGAACGGCAACGCGTGTGGATTGCCATGGCGTTGGCGCAGGAGCCGGATATTCTTCTCTTGGATGAACCGACGACTTATTTGGATATTAATCATCAGTTTGAAGTGATGGAACTATTGCGCCGTTTGAATCGTGAACAGGGGCTTACGGTTGTCATGGTACTTCATGAATTGAATCAGGCGGCTCGATATTCGGATCAGGTGGCCGTACTTCATGAAGGTCATTTGGCAGCTGTGGGCAGTCCTAAAGAGGTCATGACAGCGGAGCTTCTAAAAACAGTGTTCGCTGTTGATGCTCTCATTGAAGAGGGTCCCGATAACAGCCCGTACATTAAAATTGAAGGGCTTGTGCAGCAGGCAGAATGATCCATGCCCTATAATCCGATTAATCAAGTGAATAAAAAGAGGGATTAACGTATAACGATATAATATCGTCTGTTCGTTAATCCCTCTTTATATTTTCAGTGTTAAATTACATGCGATTTTGCACTGATGTTAATAACTTTTCTTAGGGGCTTAATTTAGAAGGTTACATCGATGCCATAGGCCATTTTAACAAGCTCAGCCATGGCTTCCGGTGTTTGTAAGCCCGGATTCAATAAGAACCAATTCGATGGTAAGTAGAATACTTTACCGTTTTTTACAGCCTTAAGATTTTGCCATGCCGGATTGCCGGTCATTTCTTTTTCCATAGTTTTGGTAATTTCATCTTTTTTACCCATGGTGGAAACAAAAATGATGTCCGGATCGTCGGAAGCGAGCGTTTCTAAGGAGTACGGAATGGTCTTGGCAGATTTATCAAAATCGCCATGTTGTAACACCACATTCTGCATGCCTAATTCTTGAACCATAGCGGCTGTTACGGCTAAGGTAGTTTCAGCGGTTACCGCTTTACCGGTAGCGCGCAACACGGCTACGCGGGCCGGTTGTACATTTTTAACGGCATTTTTGACTTTGTCAATTTTGCTGTTGTACTGGGCAATAACTTCTTTAGCTTTCTCTTCGTGATTGGTCAGTTGGCCTAAGAATTCAATGAGGGGCACATTGTCTTTAATACCGTCATAGGAAATTAAAATATACGGTAATTTATTACTCTGTAATTGGCCTTCAAATTTGCTGTGCTGATTGCTGAGGCCGATTACGAGGTCCGGTTTCAAATCGATAAGTTGCTCCATGTTGATGTTGGCGGTCTGCCCTAAAGAAGGTAATTCTTTGAGGTGAGCGGGCATGTCATCCTGCGTTTCTACGCGGCTGATGGATTTGGCATCAATGGCATCCATGAAATAGAGTAGGGAATTGGCAAGTACCGCAATTCGTTCCGGTTTGGCCGGCACCGTATAGGTTTGATCCTTATAGGTTAAAGTACGGGTGGCTGCGGATGATGTGGAATCGGTTTTACCGCAGCCGGCGAGGATAGCCATAATGACTGTCATCGCCATTACAATAATGGTTAAGCGTGAAAATTTTCTCATAATACACCTGCCTGACAGTAGATAAAAAGTACGTAAAAGTATTACCTGTGAGTAAGCAGGTAATTCATAGCGGTTCCAAAACAAGCTTTAGTAAAATCTGTTTCGCAAACTCATACTTGTACTATACCACAGGTGATGGTGGTTGCCTATGGTTATGTGTTGCGTATGGTTATATGGTGCCTATCGTTATATGGTGCGTATGGCACTTTTATAGATCCAAATATAGCAATTAAAAGAGGCTGTAAGTAAAATGTGATATGCTCTACATTTTATTACAGCCTCCTTATGTATAGAACGCTTTTGGTTGGTCAAAACGTCTTAGCTTGTAAGTGCGTTTTGGCAATAATATGAACCCTTACAGTGTTATATCTTATTTAGCGTCGTTTTGAAGAGCTTGCCAAGCTTCATCGGCATGAGCGGCAAAGAGGTCACGGATTTTCTGGTTTTCACCAAGACCATGGATGTAAGTGTCTACTTTGAAGCCGTCAGCCAACAAGATGGATTTATGGGAATCAGGTTCGTCACCGGACATATCGTTGTTGGCATGGTCGCCGGCTACCATCATGAATGGCATAAGGGTTACATGTTCGATGCCTTTTGCTTTCAATTGAGGAACGATGTCTTCAAGGCTTGGCCATCCTTCTACGGTGTAGATGTAAGTGTTGTGAAGACCGGCCGATTCCAAACGATCTTGGATTACGGAATAGTAAGCGTTGGAAGGATCCGGAGTGCCGTGAGCCATGATAAGTACAGCATCTTTAGGACCTACTTTAGGGAACTGAGTTGCTACAGCTTGTACAGTTTTAGCAATATCGTCAGTTTGACCTTCTTGGCCCATCCAGTACATGAGAGGTGTACCAAATGTCATTTTTTTGAAGTTATGTTTGTACTGATTGTAAACAGCTGTTTTATAGTTGTATTCGATACCAGGGATTACGTCGAGAGTTGCCAAAGCAACGCGAGTGTAACCTTCAGCTTTTAATTGATCGAGTGCTTCTTCAGGTGTAGGGTAGGTGATACCTTCTTTAGCTTTGATACGATCGATAATGATGTGGGAAGTGAAAGCTGTAACTACTTTTACGCCCGGATGTTGTTCTTTAATTTCGTTGATAGTCGCATCGATTGTTTTAGCACGAGTATCAGTGAATGTAGTACCAAAGCTCATTACTACGATAGCATCTTTGTTAGGTGCTTTAGCCAATACAGGATCGGTTGTGTTGTAAGTGCGAACACCGATTTCAGTTGCTTCCAATAATGCAGGGGTAGCAGTTGTTACTTCGTCACTTAATTGGTAAGCAGCGTTTACGTCTGTAGCAAGGAATCCGAAGCCTGTTAAAGCGGCCACTGCTAATGTTGTAGCTAACGTTTTTTTGAAAAAATGTTTACTCATTTCATTCACTCCTCGTGATAAAAAGAAGATAAAAATAAAAACTAAAAATAGAATAAAATAAAATACAAAAACCTCTGCCCACAGGGCAGAGGTAGTATTAATAATCACTAGTTATGCTAAGCACCTGACGTATATTAGTTCATATCAAACTTAATTAAGTCGTTTATGAATTAAAAAAATAATTCCCGGTCAGTGTATAGTACAGGTAGTGACATTGATTAACCTCGCCATCCTTCGTGGGTTATCGGCAATCCATCAAGGCAGGTCTTCTGGCTCAAGTTCAACGCAACAATCACCTTCCCAGAAACTTCCAGTGGTATTTTGATTGTGCTCCCTCTTACAGCGGCGGGATCGCGGCAGCTTCTACTGCTCTTCTCTATTAAGTCGGGCACCTTGAAGGTCGTATTCATTTGATAATCATCATAGCAGAATAAATGTCCACTGTCAATGCAATACCGGGTAGGGTATACTCACTGTGAATGGAAATTACCCGGGTCATATAACTCCTAGGAATAAGGGACTTATTTATGAGTAATAACTTTTGGTTATTTGTGATACACTTTTTTTGATTACACATAGGCAAAGGAGTCAAAGTTTGGTACTATGAATAGAGAATGGTGTTCATCATAGGGCAATGTGCTTTATGATAAATAGCTATATATTAACAAAGGAGGTCCATCGTATGGATCAATTTACAAATGGTGCCGGTCCTAATGAACTATCGGAATCGGTATATGAAGTGGCATTTACGCCTGTATTGGAACGTGAAGAGTATCAAGGTGAACCTTTACATTCCAAATTATTAGCTCTTAAAAGCGCCATGGGCGAAGAGGATTTTAACGAATATATTAACAGCTTATTGCGCATTACCTATAATTGCAAACAATTGTGGTTAATTACTAAAAGCGAACGTAAACGTACGTTAATTGAAGGCAAATTTTTACCTATGATTGCTGAGATTTTTGAAGTAGCAGCACCGCGCGTGTTCTCGCAACCATAATTATTATCAATTATAGGCGTAACAATACATTGCTTTTTGATTGAATGAATGACTAAATTAAGAAACTTGATGTATAAAAATTCATGAATGAGGAATATTAATTATTAGATGTTATCTGTATCAATCGTAGACCGTGATTGGTATAGTATTATCTGAATTATTAATATAATACCTGTAAGCAAGTAGTATTCTTTGTAATAGTAATGGGATATAAATTCTCTTTAAATCGATGAAAATAGAAGTGAATCGGTAAAGATGAATATAGTTGATGAAAATATAATTAAATTTCCGATTTATCATTGATAATCATTGATAAGTTTGAAAATGAGAGAAATTCTCATTGACTAAAAATAAAATCTAACGTATCATTATACCAACGAAGAATAATCAACATGTATTTCGAATGTATTCGATAATGTGAAATATGACAGATTTTTGTCAGATTAAGAGGTTCGATTATGGTATAAGTTTAGAGGTATTTTTGATATCGGAGGATTTATAAAATGAGTACAAAGGGTATTATCTTAGCGACATTCGGTTCAATATACGGCGAAGCCGTAGAGAAATCCGTAGGCATAATGGAAGCAAAGATTAAAAAAGCATATCCCGATGCAGTAATTCGCCGTGTCTTTTTGGCGGATGCGCTGGTGGAGAAGTGGAATGAAAAATATGAAAAACCGGTACAATCTTTGGAAGTCGTGTTGGCTGAATTTAAGAATACCGGCGTCCGCGATGTATTTGTTTTACCATTTGCCTTGGTAGCCGATCAATGTTATCAAAAGATGCGTAAAGCTATTGCCGCATTTACCTATAATACTGAACGAAACGCCATGCGCATTCACGTAGGTAAGCCACTCTTAAGTTCTTTAGGTGTAAAAAACTATGCCGATGATTATGTGGCTACCATTGATGCCATTATGAAGCACGTGAATATTCGCGCCTTGAATAAATCCATTTTGCTTATGGCAAACGGCCAAAATCAATTGGAATTCAGTGCTTTGCAGTTAAAATGCTTATACGGTAACGGCCAAAATGTGGCGGTGTTTACATCGAATGGATTCCCTAATTTCAAACAGGCTTTAACTTTATTGGAACGCTTAGATCATAAAGAAGTTTTGGTAGTGCCGTTGGCGCTTATCGGCTCAGAACATTTGA
The DNA here is from genome assembly GCF_023051165.1 of Veillonella sp. KGMB01456. Classification (GTDB taxonomy): domain Bacteria; phylum Bacillota; class Negativicutes; order Veillonellales; family Veillonellaceae; genus Veillonella_A. The sequence continues at coordinate 88,482 of NZ_JALKIG010000005.1, read as the reverse complement.
TGGACTTCTTAGGTGGCGATCGTTCCGATTCCGTAGCTACTTTGCTTACTGAAGAAGGCTATGGTGTTTCTATTTGGAATGAAGGCTTAGGTGAAAACCCGTTTATTCAAGAGTTATTCTTAAAACATTTAGCCCAGTCCATTCGCATGATTGAGCGTAAACAGCAGGCGCATCAGCAGGCTAAGACGGAAAGCGTAAACCGCTCGAGTATGGCTGTTTAATACGTTAAAATTACATACTAACGGTCCTCGTTTTGGGGACCGTTTTTTTTAAAGGAGGGTGTATGAAGCAAGCTGTTTTAGTAGTCGCTTTTGGCACTACGGTGCCAACGGCACGGATCAATCAAATCGATCCGGTTGTGGATTTTATCAAAAAAGAGTTTAAAGACTATGAAGTTCGTTTAGCTTTTACTTCACGCATTATTGTTAAACGTTTGCGTGAACGGGGCGAAGAAATCGATACGGAGCAGAGTGCCATTGAGGCCTTAATTGCTGAAGACTATGAATCCATTGCGGTGCAACCGCTTCATATGATTGGCGGCGAAGAATTTGATAAATTGAAAGCCAATATAATGGCTTATGAAGGACAAGGTTCTTTGAAACACATTGCTATGGGACGCCCTTTACTGTATTTTATCGGTCAGGAAGAACGACCTGATGACTATGAAGCACTCATTGAGAATTTTATAAAAAAACTTAATGTACCGGCAGAAGAAGGTCTGTTATTGGTCGGTCATGGTGGCATGAGCGTAGGTAACACGGCGTATGCCGCGTTACAGTTGAAATTGTGGCGTGCCGGTCATACCAATGTTCGTGTGACGACCTTGGAATGCTTCCCCGAATTGGAGGATACGGTTATTCCGTGGGAATGGCTTGACGGGAAACGGCCGGGACGCATTCAGGTGCATCCCCTTCTTTTAGTGGCCGGTGATCATGCCTTAAACGATATCTTCGGCGATGAAGATGACAGTGTACAATCCATGTTGGAAGAAGCAGGCTTTGAAGTGGTACGTCATTTGAAGGGACTTGGTGAGTATCGCGGTGTTCAGGAAATATTCGCAGACCACTTAAAAGATGCCATGGCCGGGCGCTATGAAAAACGCAGTTCCCATCGGCCGAGTATTCCTAAGATTAAATAAAAAATACTTGCTCTTTGCGGCAAGTAACGCATACAATAAGAAAGTATTATCTAAGCAAGATTCAATTTCAAGATAGTTTTGTTATCAAGTGTTAAGAAAAGGAGTTTATCATGAAAGGTATATTATTTGGTATCGGCGTAGGTCCCGGAGATCCGGAATTAATGACTGTCAAAGCAGCTCGTATTGTAGGCGAAGCGGATATTATTATTACGCCAAAAACCGAAAAGAAAGACGGTTCCGTAGCGCTCAACATTGCTAAACCGTATATCCAGGAACATACGGAAATCGTGCCGGTTGTGTTCCCAATGGTGCTTGATGACAATGCGCAGGCTGAAGGTTGGCAGGAAGCCAAAAAAATCATCCTCAGCTATTTGGAAGCCGGTAAGAATGTAGTATTCCTTACTTTGGGCGATCCAATGTTCTACAGTACGTATATGTATGTATATCGTTTGATTGAAAACACCGGTTTTGAAATCGAAACAATTCCGGGCGTAACCGCATTCTGTGCTATCGGTTCCCATTTAGGTTATCCGATTGTAGAAAAGGAAGAAGTGTTGGCTATTGTGCCGGCTACAGCACCTAAAGAGAAAATCGACAAAGTATTAGCAGTTGCCGATGATGCGGTAATCATGAAAGTATATCGCAATTTCCACGAAGTTCAGGAAGTTTTGAAAAAACACGATATGGCTGATGATGCTGTAATGATCAGTCGTGTTGGTCTTGATGGCGAAGAAGTATATCGCGGTCTCGATGAGTTACCGGCTGATTTGAAATTAAACTATTTATCCACTGTATTGGCTAAGCGTAAGGATCGCTAAGACTATGAAATCATATGCTATTCCGAGAGTTGTCATCGCCGGAACAAATTCCGGTGTAGGTAAAACGACCATTGTAGCCGGTTTATTGGCGGCGTATCACGAGCAGGGCAAGGCCGTGCAAGCTTTTAAAGTGGGCCCTGACTATATTGACCCCGGTTTTCATAAACTGGCCAGCGGTCGTGATTGTTACAATTTAGACACATGGTTGGTACCGCCCCATAAAATGAAGCCTTTCTTTGCCGGTATGGCAGGGGATGCGGATTTGGTGATTGTGGAAGGCGTTATGGGCCTCTATGACGGCGGCCGTGAAGGCGTGAGCTCCACCGCAGAAATCGCTAAATCGCTTGATGCACCGGTTATTTTGGTTATTGATTGTAAAGCTATGGGCGAAAGTGCGGCAGCGATTGCCAAGGGCTTTAAAGAGTATGACCCGGCCGTTAATTTGGCGGGCGTCTTGCTCAACCGCATCGGCTCCGACAATCATGAGCATATGATTCGTACAGCTATGGAACGCTTGGGGATTCCCGTTATCGGGGCCATTCGGCGCGATGAACGGATGCATTCGCCGGAACGTCATTTAGGTCTTACGCCGGTGACGGAAACGGATCCGCAATCGGCGTTGACGACGATTCGCGAAGCTGTAAAGGTTAGTGTCGACTTGGATGCATTGGCTAACTTAGCCACGGCGGCGCCAACCTTGATGGTGCCGGAATTGACCGCAAAAGAAGTGACGGGGCCAAAAGCTCGCATCGGGGTAGCCTATGATGAAGCGTTTTCTTTCTATTATCCGGCCAGCTTACAGGCTTTGGCGGCGGAAGGGGCGGATTTGGTTTACTTCAGCCCGCTTACCGATAAAACGTTACCTGATGTAGATGCCTTGCTTTTTGGTGGCGGTTTTCCGGAAATGTTCCTCGAAACACTTAGCGAAAATACAGGCCTCATGGCGGCTATACGGGATGCAGCCGCTGACGGTATGCCGATTTACGCGGAGTGCGGTGGTCTCATGTATCTTTGCGAGTCGGTTACCGATTTTGAAAATATTACCCGTCCTATGGTTGGCCTTGTGCCGGCTAAGACAGTCATGCAGGCTAAATTACAAAAAGTTGGCTATGTAACGGCTACGGCTTTAGGGGATACCTTATTGGCACCTAAAGATGAATCTTTGCGTGGTCATGAGTTCCATTTTTCTACGATGGAATTGTCACCGCAGATTACCGAAGCTGAATTCCCGTGGGCTTTTCATTTCGAAGGGGGCCGCAAATTGCAGTCTTATAAAGGCGGTTACAGCAAAGACAATGTATTGGCCAGCTATTTGCATTTAAACTTTGCCGGTAATGAAGCGGCGGCGGAACGTTTTGTGGCGGCTGCCAAGGCCTATCGTGCCAAGGAGGCTTAGGATGACTGATAAAGTGTTAAAATCCAATACGACGGCTGAAGCTATGTCGGTTGCCACTATGGCGGACGCAACTACCACGGGTGCAACTACAGCGGCTGCAACTGCGACGGCTAAGCCTAGTCGAGGCCTCATTCTGGTCAATACCGGTGACGGCAAGGGCAAAACAACGGCCTCTTTAGGGGTTGCTTTGCGTGCCGTTGGCAATGGTTATCGCGTGCTGATTTTACAGTTTATTAAGGGCGGTCAAGCCTATGGTGAACTGAAAGCAATAGAAGCGCTACAAAAGGCCGGTATGCCTATCGAAATTCGCCCTATGGGTAAAGGCTTTGTTTTTCACAATAAAGAAACTTCGGAGGCTGATTTACAAGCTCATCGGGCAGCGGCTGATAATGCCTGGCAGATGTTGACGGAAGAAGTGATGTCCGATAAATGGGACCTCATAATTTTTGATGAAATCAACTATGCCGTAAAATTTGGCTTATTGCCGGTTGAACAGGTTGTGGACTTATTGAAAACCAAACCGGAGCGCCTTCATGTGGTTCTTACCGGGCGCGATGCGAAGCCGGAGATCGTTGCCATGGCCGATACCGTTACGGAAATGCGCGTAGTTAAGCATGCTTATCAGCAGGGCATTAAAGCGGCTCGGGGCATTGAGTTTTAGTATAATTCATGTCAAAGGCATGTTTATAAATCGAAAAAATTAGTATTTCGTGCTTGAAAAAATCGAGGTAAATGGATATAATGAAATTATAGAGAGTTATTATTAATTTTTACTATAAGAAAGTTCTTATAGGATATAATTTTTATGACCAAGGGGGTTATATCAATGGCAGTAACAAACTATGTAAAATCCGCAGATTTCAAGAATGAAAAACACGTTCCTGTAATTACCGCACCTGATACAGTTAAAGCAGGTGAAAAAGTTCACATTGAATTGGAAGTAGGCAAAGACATTGCGCATCCAAACACAACTGAACATCATATTTCTTGGATCAAATTATACTATGTTGAAGAAGGCACTACGCTTCCTTACGAAGTAGCTCGCCTCGAATTCAACGTACATGGTGAAGCCGCTGCCGGTGCCAACGAAGGCCCTGTATATGCAGAAGCAGCCGGTGTTGTTGTAGCATCCTTCAAAAAATCCGGTAAATTGATTGCTACTTCTTACTGCAATATCCACGGCTTATGGGAATCTGAAAAAGATATCGTTGTTCAATAATAACTTTTTCCGATTTACTTCGTTGTCAATAACAGCGTAAACGAAAGCTATTAGGGGTTGTAACGAAATTGAGTTTTTAGCTCATGTTTTGCTTACAACCCCTTTTTATTGCGTGTGCGTCTTTTATCGCGCTGAAGTAGATTTGCATTATTAAGAACCGGAAGCTTTTGATAGCAAGTGATTTTGAAATGCGAAGTCAGAAAGTTTTTAGATTATTAATACTACGTTATATTGTATATAATGAAAGGAGAGAAAGGAGAGGCCTATGATTTCAATCGTGCAGTACGGTTCCGACACATGTCAGCCTTGTGGCGCTTTAGAGACGAAGCTGGGCGCTTGGGTGAAGGAACAGGAAGGTATTGAGTACAGCTATGTATCGGTGGAATTAGAGCCGGCTAAGGCGGCTCAGCAAGGTGTTTTCACGGTGCCGGCCATTGTTGTGTATATGGATGGCAAGGAAATTACACGTCGCGCCGGTTATTTCAGCCTCGATGAGCTGTTAGCTCAGGTTGAAGATATTAAGACCAGAATAGAAGGCTAATCAAGGAGGGAGAACCATTGCGGTCGGTGTAAAATCGGCTGAAATGTATGTGGACTCAGTACTTTTTTAGTGAACTTGTCTTTAGATGAAGATTAAAGGCTTTTATGCTTTACACAAAGAGCCTTTTTATGATAGAGTATCTTTATATATTTTATAGTATTTTTAGAGATAAAGAGGGATGCATAGTGGCGTTAATTGTTAAGAAGTTCGGTGGCAGTTCTGTGGCTTCACCGGAGAAAATTTACAATGTAGTCAACCGCGTTTTGCGTGACAAACAGCCGGAAGACCGCGTTGTAGTCGTTGTATCGGCTATGGGCGATACGACTGATGACTTAGTGTCATTAGCACGCGCTGTCACATCGAGACCGTTTGGTCGGGAAATGGACCGCCTGTTATCGACAGGTGAGCAAGTATCCATTGCGTTAGTAGCTATGGCATTTATGGAAAAAGGGCAGCCGGCCGTTTCCATGACGGGTGCTCAAGCCGGTATTTTGAGCAGTGATAATCACGGGAAAGGTCGTATTTTGACAATCGATCCGAAACGTGTATTTAAAGCCCTTGATGAAGGTAACGTAGTGGTGGTTGCCGGCTTCCAGGGAATTACCGATTGTGGTGATATTACGACTCTCGGACGTGGTGGTTCCGATACGACAGCTGTTGCATTGGCGGGGGCTATGCAGGCGGATGTATGCGAAATCTTCACCGATGTGGAAGGTGTTTATTCGACCGACCCTCGAATTGCACCGAATGCGGTTAAATTGGATGAAATTACGTACGGTGAAATGCTGGAAATGGCTCGCTTGGGGGCGGGTGTTATGCAGCCTCGCGCCGTAGAAATGGGTAGCCGTTACGGCGTGCCGATTCATGTACGCTCTACATTCAGTGACAATGAGGGAACCATTATTCGGGAGGACTATACAATGAAAGCAAATGAACATGTAATCCAAGGCGTGGCTGACGATACCAATGTGGCAAAAGTTTCAGTGGTAGGCGTTGAAAATAAACCGGGCATTGCCCATCATATCTTCCAAAGTTTGGCAGATAAAAATGTTGATGTGGATATGATTGTGCAGAGCATTCGTACCGTTGAAGATCAGAAGACGGATATTGTATTCACCATTACATTGGATGATGTGGTATTGGCTCGCGAAGTGTTGGAATCGCTTAAAGCAGAAACGAAGATGGAAGAATATGTCATTAATGAAAAAATGGCGAAAGTATCCATCGTCGGTGCCGGTATGCTTGGTGAACCGGGCGTAGCCGCTCAGATGTTCGGCATTTTGGGCGAAGAAAATATTAATATTGAAATTATCAGTACCTCTGAAATCAGCATTACCTGCTTGATTGCGGAAGATCGCGTAAAAGATGCGATTCGTGCTATTCATGATAATTCAGTTATCGGCAATCGCGGTTAATAGTGTTCAATAGCAATTATTAGCGCGGCTGTCAGGGCTTATTAAACTTACAGATATACAGACTTTCTCAGGTTATTTAGAAGTAACCTAAGAAAGTCTGTTTTATTTTGAAAATCTTACTCATCTTTAGTATAATATACATTGTGCACAGTTTATTTGAGTGCCCGAGAAGTTAATTATTATCAATTAATTGCTTAATATAAAATAATGATAAAGGAGTTTTGCTATGAAAGAACAAAATATTTATAGCGGTTTTAAAGTAGAGCGCATTGAGACTGTTCAGGAAATCAGCGGTACAGCTTATTTGCTTCGCCATGAGAAGTCCGGCGCCCGTTTATTATACATTGATGCGGACGACACGAATAAAGTGTTCTCCATTTCCTTCCGCACACCACCTAAGGACAGTACCGGGGTGGCACATATTATGGAGCATTCCGTGCTTTGCGGATCTCGCAAATTCCCTTTAAAAGAGCCATTTGTAGAGCTCGTTAAGGGGTCCCTTAATACATTCTTGAATGCCATGACCTATCCGGATAAAACGATGTATCCCGTAGCCAGCAAGAATGACAAGGATTTTCATAACTTAATGGATGTATACTTGGACGCGGTTTTTTATCCACGCGTAGCGACTGACAAAGAAATCGTCATGCAGGAAGGTTGGCATTATGAATTGGATAATGCGGACGATGAATTGACCTATAAAGGTGTTGTGTACAATGAAATGAAGGGTGTATATTCTTCCCCTGACTCCATTTTGGAAACTCACATGATGGCGGATTTATTCCCGGATACGACCTATGGCGTTGATTCCGGTGGTAATCCTGATAATATTCCTGATTTGACCTATGAAGATTTCCAAGGTTTTTATAAAAAATATTATCATCCGTCCAACAGCTACATCTTCTTGTACGGCAAAATGGACATTGAAGAACAATTAAAGTTCATTAACGATGAATACTTGCAAAACTTTGATGCCATTACGGTTAATTCCGAAATTACCTTGCAAAAACCATTCGCTGAGGGTAAAGTAACATCCTATCCGTATAGTATCGGTACGGAAGAAAGCGAAAACGGTAAGACTATGCATGCGCTTACCTATGTAATGCCGGAAATATCTGTTGTGGACAGCTTAGGGCTTGATATTTTGACCCATGCCTTATTGACTTCGCCGGCAGCACCACTTAAGGAAAAACTCGTTAAAGCCGGTGTAGGCAGCGATATTAGCGGTTATTTCTTAGATAGCGTTCGTCAGCCGATTTGGAATGTAACGGTTAGCGGTTCTGAAATGAAGGAACAGGCGCGCGTTCAGGAATTGGTGGAATCGGAACTTGCGCGACTTGTGAAGGAAGGCCTTGATAAGAGCTTATTGGAAGCATCCCTTAATATTACGGAATTCGCTTTGCGCGAAGCCGATTTTGGGGGTCGTCCGATTGGTTTGGCTTACGGTATTCGCGTTATGGATCAATGGAATTACGACAAAGATCCGATTCAGGCATTGCGTTATGAAGAGGCGTTAACACAGTTGCGTGAAGGACTTACCAATGGTTATTTTGAAGAGTTAATCGAACGCGGCTTGCTTAAGAATCAGCATAAAGCTCTCGTTTCCATTTATCCGGAAAAAGGTTTGCAGGAAAAGAAAGAAGAAGCGGAACGCGCTCAGCTAAAAGAAATTAAAGCTAACATGACCGAAGCTGAAATCGAAGCGATTGTGGCACAGACCAAAGCCCTTAAAGCACGTCAGGCGGCACCGGATTCGGAAGAAGCGTTGGCTACCATTCCATTATTGGAACTCAGCGATTTATCCCCTAAAGTAGAACGAGTGGAACGTATCGATAGCAAACTGGGTGATGCGAACTTGCATTTCGTACCGACTCAGGCTAAAGGGATTAACTATACCAGCTTCTATTTCCATTTAGATTGCCTTGATGAGTCTGAATTGTTCTATGCTAACTTGTTGAGCGATCTTATTTCCCGTGTGAATACTACCGAGCATGATTACAACGAAATTGCCAAGGAAATTAATATGAACCTCGGCGGTTTCAGTGCCAGCATCTCCGATTTCACGAAATATAATCAGCGCGATGCGTTTACGCCATTATTTATCGTACGAGCCAAAGCGTTACACACTAAATTGGATGCTTTGGTACGCATTGTGTCTGAATTGGTTACGAAGACTGACTATACCGATGTAAATCGTTTGACCGAGCTCATTAAAGAAACGAAAGCCATTTGGGATACCGATGCATTCCGTCGCGGTCATACCATTGTAATGAATCGTGTCATTGCTCAGATTTCGGAACTCGGTAAATTCCGTGATGCCGCTAACCTCGGTTATTTTGAACAGTTGGCAGCGTTAGCTGCTGATGAAAAAGCGCTTCAAGAATTGCCACAAAAATTGGCAGCCGTAGCGGCTAAATTGTTCCGCCCTGCTAATGTGGATATCAACTTCGTCGGGGAAGCTCATGAATTTGAAGTTTTCAAAACATTGCTTACCGAAGTATTGCCACAGTGGCCGAATGAAGCTGTTGAAGCTAAGGGTTTGAAACTTACGAAGGAATATGTTAACGAAGGTATTGTTACCTCCGGTAAGGTTCAGTACGTAGCTCAAGGCGGTAACTTCCGTGACCATGGTTTCAAACCAGGCGGTGCCATGAAGGTGTTGGAAGTCATCTTGCGTTATGACTACTTGTGGACGCGTATCCGTGTTCAGGGGGGGGCCTATGGTGCTTTCGTAAACTTCTACAACAATGGTAACTTTGTACTTTGCAGTTATCGCGATCCGAACTTGACGGAAACATTGAAAGTATACAGCGAGCTCAGCGAATATCTTGCGAAATTTGATATTTCCGACCGTGAAATGCGCAAGTATATTATCGGTACCATGAGTGGCCTTGATATTCCGTTGACACCGGCTTTACGCGGACCGCGCGCTATGAGCGAATATTTCGGTGAAGCAACGCCTGAAGATGCGGAACGTTTGCGCGAACAGGTAATTGCGACCCGTCAGAGCGATATTAAAGCTTTGGCTGAAGTGGTAGCTTCGGTTATGAAAGATAGTCATATCAGCGTTATGGGTAATGAACAAATCATTAAAAAAGCAGGCGATATCTTCACTGACATCATTTCGTTGCCTCAATAAGACAAATTAAGACCTATAGTCGGTCTATGAGAATTGACGAATCCTGTGTATAATTAAATGCGAGTTAATAAACACTCCTAGGCAAGGGCCTTGACCTCTGTTTAGGAGTGTTTTTTTATAGCGAGTGGGTTTAGCATGGTTTTTGAAAAAGAGGAGTTGTCATGTTATTAGGACTAGCGGGACGATTTGGGATTGATTATATTTTGCCGCCGGCGAAACGTTTGGGACCGGTGCCGACAACAAAAGAAATTTATAAAGAATATATTGATGTAGCTTGGCCGGCTACGATGCAGGGGTTGTTGTTGCAACTTATGACAGCCATCAATTTGGCTATGGTAGGAGCTCTTGGAGCCGATGCTTTGGCGGCCGTAGGGATTATGAGTCAACCGCTTATGGTGATGCTCGTTTTTGTCCGTTCCGCAGCGATTGCGATTACAGCCATTGTGGCAAGACGCAAAGGGGAAGAGGATTATGAAACGATGAACTCCGTACTAAAACAAGGGGTATTATTGACCGTATTGTTTTACGTGCCTTTGTTGTGTATTTGTTTTTATCTGTTAAATCCTATTTTAACGTTTGCCGGAGCTCAGGCTTCTTATATTGATGAGGCCGTTGCCTATGGTCAATTCATCATTATCGGGCTTTTCTTTTCGGCCTTAGGTGTTATGCTGGGGGCGGCATTAATCGGCGTGGGTAACACGAAGGCTATTTTTAAAGCTAATGCCATCGGTAATGTGCTTAATGTAGTTATGAGTTTTACCTTGATTTACGGTCTGGGACCGATTCCGGCGCTTGGCATCAAAGGAGCCGGGATAGCCACTATGACGAGCTACACCTTAATCTTCTTTCTTTTGTTATATGCAATTCATGCGAAAGACTCCCATTTGTCGTGGCATCGGGGCAGTTGGAAATTCAATCGTGAAATCTTACAGGGTATTTATTATATCGGTGGCAGCTCTTTGGGTGAGCAGGCTTTTGAACGTTTTGGTATGTTTGCGTATACCAAAATGGTGGCGTCATTAGGTGTAGTGGCGTTGGCAACACATCATATTTGTATGAATTTTATTGATATTTTTTACTATTTTGCCATGGGTTTAAGTTATTCCGGTGCTTCTTATACGGGGCAATCGTTGGGGAAAAAACGACCTGACTTAGCCGAGGCTTACGGCAAAATCGGTGTTCGCATCGCTCTTATTATTTCGGTAATCGGCTTTGTTTTGTATTTTGGTTTACGCAATGTAGTATTTGATATTTTCACCCAAGATAGGTTGGTTTGGCAGCTGGGGGCGGATATTATGATTCTCATGGCTTTTGCCAGCTTCCCGCAGGCTTTGCAATTAGTATATTCCGGCGTCCTTAAAGGGGCGGGCGATAATTTCTATGTTATGAAATATTCGCTCTTTGTTATTGCTATTTTCAGACCGATTATTACATATCTCCTTTGTTTTACTTGGGGATTCGGTCTGTATGGTGCATGGATAGCTCTTTTAATTGATCAGAGTATGCGTACGGCATTTTCCGGTTGGCGTTTTAGAAGTGGTGTATGGCAGCATATAAAAATTTAGACATAAGTATAATGCACTTTAAAATAGAGTGTATTAGCATATAAAAAAATGATGAATTATAAAATGAATGGCGTATTTACGGCGCTTATACAAGGACAAAGGCTTTGATTTGTGATATAATAACATCAGTATAAACCGCTAATTATGTATACGATAGAGGAGGACATAGATATGAAAAAGAAATTATTGGCAACGGTTATGGCCGTTTCCATTGCAACACTTTCTACCGGTGCATTAGTAAATACGACGCAAGCATTCAGCTTGAATTTAGGCAGCATTTTAAAAGTCGGCGGCGTGGGCATCTTAGTTGATCGCTTCGGCGGCCAGATTAATGATTTTTTAAATAAAATTTTAGCTCAGAATAACTTGAGCACTACTTATACGACTAAGGTTGTGCCGATTGTCAGTGTAGGTACGAACGGTTACATCGGGGCGGCTCAGGTAACGGGTCCTGCTTCCGAAGTAGAGCGCGTTGAAGCGGTAGCTCAGTTGGAAGCCAGCTTTAATAATGTAGCTCGTGTAAAAGGTTTAGTGCCTATCGACAGCAAGAACCCTGTTAATGCATCCCGTATTCAAGGGGTTGGCGTATCCGCTATTATTGACCTCAAAATTTAATCATATTGTTTAATACGCATTGAGGCGAATAGCATTCAATAATAGGTTAAGTCTTGTTTATTTGGAGGATGTATGAAAAAACACATGCTTACGTTGGCGGTAGCAGCGCTTATGACCGGTCAGGTATGGGCGGCTCCGGAAACCGTATTAGAGAAAACCGATGCCTTAGAAAATACAGTATATGGTTCCACGCAGGTTGGGGCTTTAGTGGATCGTGTGCAGCAGATTAGTCAGACCGTTTATGGTAGAGATTCTTCCGGTACTTTAAATTCACAAGTTGATTCTTTGTATAATTCCATCGATGGCAATACGCGTGGTAAAGTATCGGTAAGTCAAGAATTATCCATGTTGGAATGGCATTACCAGAATAAAGTGGGCAACGGTTCCTTAGTTTCTCGTGTGGAACAATTGGAACGCAGTGTAACCGGTCGTATCAGTACCGGTGCCTTGGACACACGAATTAATGCCTTAGCCAAAACGATTAACGGCGCACCTTTGAAATTGACGTCTCAAGTAGGCTCGGCACCAAGCACGGAAGTATTTGCCGTAACTTTGAATACGCCGATTAATACGGCTACCAGCAAACTGGGTGATACTTTCAGCTTTACCGTGTCGGAAGACTTGATGGACGGTAATATCTTATTGGTACCGGCAGGTACTGTTGGGGAAGGTCATATTTCCGAACTTAAAAAAGCCTCCTCTTTTGGTCGTAACGGTAAATTAGATTTGATGTTTGATAAAGTTCCGGCATTGGATGGCACTGAATTTACAGCTATTCAAGGGGAAGAAGCAAAAGCTCGTACGCAGCAGGAATTGAAAGCAGCCGGCGCCTCTGTAGCCGGTGCCGTATTATTGGGTCCTGTCGGTTTAGTAGGCGGTTTCTTTGTAAAGGGTAAGAATATCGACTTGCCTGTAGGGGCTACAATTTATGTGCAGCCACAAGAATTGGTAACCGTACAGGGGATTGTCGTAGGCGGTGATGGCCAGGCTCATAATTCCAGCGATCCAAGTTCCCAAGATTCCTATGATGACTATACATTAGGTGATGCATCGGAACCGGTAACCTTAGTTCCGGCCGACTCTTATGAAGACGAAGATACACCGGTGAAGGTAGTGGAAGAGTCCGATGATTCAGCGGCAACGGTAGAAGATGGCGATTCTGAGGACAATGGTGAAGTGGAAGAAGCAAGTGCTGACACTGCGGATCAAACGAATGTATCACAATCACAACCAATAATTGTTGTAAAACGCAACTAATCCAGTGAAGATGAGGTAGGTAAAAGATGGTAATGAAAAAGGCTAAGTATGCATTGGGTGCCGCTTTAGTCGCTATGCCTTTATTAGCCGTGCAGGCGGCCGATAATAGAGGCCTTGTTTATGAAAATGCTCAAGATGTTGCAACCGATTCCAATCCGGTAACCATCGCTAATATGGGCGAGTCCGATGGCGGTCTTATTCGTGTAGTCCGTCGCGGTAAGCCGGTGACCACGGTAAATGACAGTGAGTTACCTGTTAAAGTTGATGCGGACAGCATGTATTACAGCAGTGCTACCGGCAATGTTGTGGCTGTCGGTAAAGTAGATGCTTATCAGGGCAGTCGTGAAATTCATAGTGAAAAGCTGTTAGGTAATACTAAATCCCAAGAGTATACGACGGATGGTGAGTTTCATTACCTGGAAAATAAAGGGGCCACTAAGGACTTACGGGGCCAAGATTTAGTATTTAACAGCGGCACTAATGCTATGACGGCACCTGATGTTATCGGCTATGTAGAACCATACTATGTGAAAGCTGAAAAAGCAGAATTCGACGGTAATCAGGGCCTTATTACCAAAGGCTGGGTTACTACCAAACATGCTATGGCCTATAAAGGTGTGCCCGATTATCGTATTGAAGGCAGCACCATTGAAGTGTATCCGGGGGATAAAGCCATTATTCATGATGCCAAGCTGTTTATTAAAAACGGTAAAATCATGAGTACGAAGAAATATGTAGTATCCCTTCGCAATGATCGTCAAGGTCAATTTAGTGTGTTTGACTTGATTCCAAGACCGACGTATTCCAGCGACGATGGTTTCGGCTTGAAGGGCGGTCTTAAATATCCGGTTGGTGATGACGGTGAATTGTTCTTCCGTTATCAGTGGATGACCAAGGAAGGCTTTAAGCCAAGTTACGGTTATCGTCATTACTTGCCTTGGGGCGTTGCTACGGTCGGCGTGAGCCGTGAATCGGCCACTTTAAATGCCCGTACCGTTTGGGTAGAAAAGAAACCGGAATTCTCCGTATATACCAATGTGTACCATATTGGCGATACGCCGTTTACTGTTCGTGGCGGTGCTACGGCCGGTTATTGGAAAGAAGATTACATCAAGGGCAGTCACTACATGTACTTTGGTGAAGTAAGCCATGATACAATTAAATTGGCTAAAAATGCCAATTTACGTTTCTTTGCCGGCTATCAGCGTGATTACTATGGCTATAACGACCATATTCGCAGCATGCCGTACTGGGGCGGTAATACGAATTGGCGAATAAATTCACGAGTTAACGTATTTGCCGGTTATCGTCAGAATAATATTGATCCGAAAGATAATTCGCCATATCCGTTTGACCGTGAAGACATTCTTCATAACTTTACGGTGGGGGCTTCCTTCCGCCTGACTCGTTTGGATACATTTACGATTACTACGAAACGTGATGTACAGTCCGGTGAGTTGCGTTATGTAGACTATACTTGGCATCGTGATATGCACTCCTTTGAAGGGTGGCTCACATATCAGTCTAAACAGAAAAAATGGTCTTATACGGTAGTTGCTAAAGATTTCTAGTAATTGAACGAAGTATAGATGTTTTAGGTTATGAAGCTGTGCCCTATGGCATGGCTTCATAATTACTCTTAATCATTATTATGACGGAAAAAAGTGAGGTCTTTCAAACATGGGCAAAGTACGCAAAGCTATTATTCCGGCCGCCGGCTTCGGTACACGTTTTTTACCGGCGACCAAAGCACAGCCTAAAGAAATGTTACCGATTGTTGATACACCGGCGATTCAATATATTGTGGAAGAAGCATTGGCTTCCGGTATTGAAGAGATTTTAATTATTACGGGGCGCAATAAACGAGCCATTGAAGATCATTTCGATACCAGTGTTGAATTGGAACAGTTGTTACAGCAGCAGGGCAAGAAAAAACAGTTGGCCATGGTTCGTTCCTTGGCGGATATTCGGGTTCACTTTATTCGTCAAAAAGCACCGCGTGGATTGGGTGATGCCATTCTTTGCGCCAAAGCTTTTGTAGGCAATGAACCGTTCGCCGTATTACTGGGTGATGATGTGGTATATAACCCTGAAAAACCTTGTTTAAAGCAATTAATAGATTGTCATGAGCGTATGGGCGGCACGATTCTTGGCACTCAGCGCGTACCGGAAACAAAGGTAAGTTCCTATGGTATCGTAGCAGGGCATGAAATTGAGCCTCATATTTATAAAGTGGATGGCTTGGTTGAAAAACCGTCACGCGATTTGGCACCATCTAATTTGGCTGTCTTGGGGCGTTATATTTTGACACCTGAGATTTTTGGGGTGTTGGAAAATACTCCGCTTGGCGCCGGGCGTGAATTGCAGCTTACCGATGGCCTTGCCGCATTGCAGAGTGACGTATATGCCTTAGAATACGAAGGCCGTCGCTATGATATAGGTGACCGCCTTGGCTATTTGGAAGCCACCGTGGAATATGGCTTGCGCAGTGAACATTGCAAAGATTCATTCCGTACCTATTTACAGGAATTGATTAAAACATTGTAACAAAAAGCCTTTTTCAAAGTAAGTACTTCACAGCTTTTGAGTACACTTTGGGAAAGGCTTTATTTGTTAACAATGAGAATGGCGCGTAGTTGACGAATAAGCATGAATTTAATATAATTTTAAGTAGATTTGCGAAAGAGGGGGCTCCAAAATGCGTGAGTTATTTAAGGCTATGATTGAAGCTGATAGAGAATTACCCCGTTCAATGGTGATTGCGCAATTAAAATGGCAACGTTTGGCAGAGCCGGCGGAGCACACCGAAGTTCGTCAGAACGGTGAGTGGTATGAAACTGAGCTGGTAAGAGGCAATGAAGCGCTTACGGTACTATTAAAAGTTTTAACGCCTGATTCAATTCCGGTGAAGCCGAAACCGGCGAAGGCGGATTATCAGATACCGACTGATGTTGTGCCTTGGCGAGCATTCAATCGATCTGAAATTTTAGAATTTGTGACGGATGTAGAAGATCATAACAGCATTCATCAGCAGGAAAATGCCATTGTGTCGGGCTGCCAGATTTTGGAGGCCATGGCGGCGTATTTAGCTGAAACTGTAGGGACGGATGTGACAGCTGTGAAGATTCGATTTCGTAGGCCTACCTTTGTAGATGAGACAATTGTTTTACAAAGATCAGGTCGCACCATCCAAGGTTTTACTGCGCATCGACCGGTGTTTACCTGCAGCTACAAGTAGGTTGCGTTTTCCTTACTTTGTGGTGTGGCTTCATTTTTTTTAAGAGTGTTATTTTTATTTGATGAGTAGCTTAACATTAAACTGTAGTTAAGCCAATACACTCATATTTTTGTGATTATTATTTTAGTTTGTGAGGTTGTTTATTATGTCAGATACTCGTAAATTGACCAAAATGGCGTTACTCGTAGCGTTGACCTGTGTGTCCGCTTATATTTCATTCCCAATTCCGTTTTCACCGGCCATGGTAACGGCTACCACTTTGGTATTATGCTTAATCGGATTTTTATTACCACCAAAGGAAGCCTTTATTACTATTTGTGTGTATTTATTATTGGGCATTATCGGGGTGCCGGTATTTTCCGGCGGTACCAGCGGTCTTGGTAAAATCCTAGGCCCTGCCGGCGGTTACTACATCAGTTATCCGATTGCCTATACTATTCTCAGTATGCTTAAAGGTAAAACGCCGTCTTTCTTCAGTTATTTTTGGCGTTCCGCCGTTATTACCATTCCGATTACGTATATTTTCGGTATGATTGGTGGCATGATTGTAACCAATATCGGACTTGAAGCAGCCATAGCGGGGTATGTGTTGCCGTTTATCCCCGGCGACCTTATTAAATGTGGCATTGCTGCTTGGTTAGGTATGAAAGCGGTTAAATTGAATATCTAAGAGACAATTTCTCGTTGGAGGCATTATGAAAACACAACAAACATTGTCTCCGGTGTACATAATGGGCGGCCTTAGGACGCCCATTGGTTCTTATAAGGGGCAATTTAAATCGATAAAACCAGAAATATTGGGGGCTCGTGTCTTAGATGCGTTGTATGAACAGTATCCTGACGTGGCTGAAATCATCTGTGGCAATGCGGTCGGCACCGGCGGTAACATTGGCCGGTTAACGGCCTTAAATTCTCGTTATGGTGAAAAAACACCGGCCTATACGGTAGATATGCAGTGCGCCTCGGCCGGTGCCGCAATTATTCAGGGCTTTCGCGCGATTCGTAGCGGCATGGCGGATTGCGTGCTGGCCGGCGGCACGGAGAGCAGCTCCTTACAACCCCTCAGGACCTATGCAGCGGGGGATGACAGAATAGGTGAATATATGGTGGCTCAGTTTTCACCACAGGAGAATGATGCGCAGGCTATGTTAAAAGGGGCACAACGAACCATCGAAAAGTATGATGTGAGCAAAGAAGAGTTGGATTATTGGAGCTTGCGGAGCCAACAAGCGGCCGGGCGAGCTCGTGATGAAGGCTTGTTAGCGCCCTATGTGTTAGACATGGGGCGAGACTATGTGGATGAAAGTGTGCGACCCGGACTGTCACAACGCTTATTGAATCGCATGAAGCCTGTTTTGGGACCGGGAACCTTGGTGACGGCCGGCAATGCTTGTTTTACTCATGACGGAGCGGCTTTTGTAGCCTTAAGTAATGAAGTAGGCCCTTTTAAGTTGGTCGACGCCATTACTTTTGGCGGTGATCCTTTATATAGTCCTGAAGGGGCGTGGCAGGCAACCGAACAGCTTCTAGCCAAAACGGGACTCACCATGGATGATATTGATGCGGTGGAATGGAATGAGGCCTTTGCGGTGATTGATGTGCTCTTTGAGCGCAATTATAAGGCCTATGTGGATCGTTACAACCAATTGGGCGGTGCGTTGGCCTATGGTCATCCATTCGGCTGCTCGGGAGCGATTATTTTGCTCCATTTGATGGCTGCCTTAGAGTACTGTAACGGTAGATATGGGATTTGTGCTATTGCCGGTGCCGGTGGTATGGGGACGGCCATGCTTATTGAACGAATGGAGGCTGTTTGTGATGCGTGAAAAAAATTTAACAACCTTCTCTCAGGCCGTTGAGTTGAATGACCCTAAAGTTGCTATGAAGGGTCTTTCCTTTTGGGAACGTCTCGATTATATGGCTCAGAATTATCCGAATAAGTTGGTTCTGGTTGTAGATGACGCAACGTACACCTATGAAATGCTGAATAAGGGGATTCGTGAAGTAGCCCGAGAATTGGCGAATACGGCGCAAATAGATATTTCGCAAGCAGACAGGGGGCAGGCGAATTCCGAGAAGTCTCATTCCAGGCAGGCGAATTCCGCGCAAGCTAACAATCGTATTGAGTATATCCGCTCTGATTCGGTATGGCAGCAATTCGTACAGTGGTTGGGAGCGATGAAAGCGAAACGCTTACCCATTCTATGTCATCCTGATTTAAGCGATGAACGTCTGGCACAGTTGCAAGCTAAATACGGTTTTACTATTGACCGTAGTGTCAATCCAAAAGCTGATTTCGGCGTGCTTACTTCGGGCACCACCGGTTTGCCTAAAATCTTATGGCGGCCGTTGGCCAGTTGGGTGGATTTTTTCGAAGCACAGAATAAAATCTTTAAAATCGACTTTGGTACGATTATTTTCCAACAAGGCAGTTTAAGTTTTACCGGCAATTTCAATACCCTTGTATCGGTTATCTATGAAGGGGGCACGGTGGTTACGTCGGCTCATATGTCGCCCCGTACTTGGCTGACATTGAGTGAGCAATATGAAGTGACTCATTGGTACTTATTGCCCACGAAATTGCGTCTGGTTACAGCGGTTTTACAGGATACGTTACAGTCCCTCAGAATGATTTTTACGGGATCACAAACGCTGGATGCTAAACTACTGCATAAGCTCAAAGCTAAACAACCGCATACGGAATTTATTCTTTATTACGGCGCCAGTGAACTAAATTATATTACCTATTGCTCCGGCGAAGAGTGGTTGGCAGAACCGAACACGGTGGGCTATCCGTTTCCGGGCGTTACCGTTACGGTAGGCGTTGACAGCTTTATCTATGTAGATACACCATATGGTATAGAAGGGTTAACTTTGCCTTTTACGGTGGAAGATACGGGTTACATTAGTGATAGCGGGCGATTGATTTTTACCGGGCGGAAGCAGGCTATGATTAATCGAGGCGGTTATAAGCTGTCTATTCCGTATTTAGAGAGCCGTTTATTAGCCATTGACGGCATAACGGCGGGGGCGGTTATCGGTGTGCCGGACGAACTTCGGGGGGAACAACCGGTGGCTTTTTTAGTTAAAAACAGTAACACCCCTATACAAGATATAGTAGGTGCCATATCAGAGCGTTTACTCACCAAAGAACGGCCGAAGGATATCATTTGGCTTGATGAGCTGCCTTTGACAGCCTGCTCGAAGGTTGATATTGTGCGTTTAAAGCAATTATACCTTCAAAGTGTTGTCAAGCATGAAAATAATATATAGTATAATATATTGAAATCAGATACAAGATGTTGTATAATAAGCAAGACGAAAGCAACTGGTGACTGTAAAGTACCGGTTGCTTCCATTTATAGGTAAGTACTGGGGTATTTAACTAGGTGGCCAAATGGTCATTGCTTATTTGTCAATATCTTTTTTTATTTACATACTATATTTAGTAGTAAGTGTTAGGGAGGCTTTACCGTGTTGGAGGTAATTAAACGTGATGGCCAGAAAGTGCCATTCGATAAAACAAAAATCGAAATAGCTATCGAAAAAGCCATGAATAGCAGTACCGGTTTATATGAAGAAGGATTGGCGGGGCGTATCGCTGACGAAATCGAAGAATACGCTCATAAGATCGGCAAAACATTGACAATTTATGCTATTGAAGACCAGGTATATTACAAATTGTTGGAATACCATAATCCGGCAACGGCACGTGCTTATGAAAACTACAAAGCCGTTCAGGCTTTTAAACGTAAAGAAAATACCACCGATAAAGATGTATTTGGCTTGTTGGATCGCAGCAACACAGCATTGATTGATGAAAACTCCAACAAGGATGCAGCCATTGTTTCCACACAGCGTGACCTTATTGCCGGTGAAGTAAGCAAGGACATTGCCCGTCGTAAATTAATTCCGGCGGATATCGTGCAGGCTCATGACAGCGGCGCTATTCACTTCCATGATATGGATTACATCATTCAGCCGATGTTCAACTGCTGTTTAATTAATTTGGAAGATATGCTCACCAACGGTACTGTTATTAACGGTAAGAAGATTGATACACCGAAGTCATTCCAGGTTGCTTGTACCGTAACGACGCAGATTATTGCGCAAGTTGCTTCCGGTCAGTACGGCGGTCAGAGTATTAACGGTATCGACCGTATTTTGGCGCCGTTTGTACGTAAATCGTATGATAAGATTTTAGCCAATGTTTTGGAAGAACAGGTTGAAATCTATGACATGAAACCGAATATGGAAAAAGCGAAAGAAATTGCTTGGAAACGTACGCGCAAAGAAGTTAAAGACGGTATTCAGACTATTCAATACCAGATTAATACATTGATGACGACGAACGGTCAGGCTCCGTTTGTAACTTTGTTTATGCATTTTGACCCAAACAGCGAATATGCTAAAGAAGCGGCACTCATCGATGAAGAAATTTTGAAACAGCGCATTATGGGCGTTAAAAACGAAGCGAATGTGTATATTACACCGGCGTTCCCTAAATTGATTTATGTGTTGGATGAACACAATATTCACCCCGACGCACCATATTATTATTTAACGGAATTGGCTGCTAAATGTACGGCTAAACGCATGTATCCTGACTATATTTCCGCCAAGAAAATGAAGGAAAATTACGAAGGTAATGTTTTCAGCCCAATGGGTTGCCGTGCGTTCTTGTCTCCTTGGAAAAACGAAAAGGGCGAGTATGTATTCGACGGTCGTTTCAACATGGGCGTAGTAAGTCTCAACTTGCCACAAATCGGTATTTTGGCACGTCATAGCGAAAAACGTTTCTTTGTAATTTTGGATAAACGTTTGAAATTGGTTGAAAAAGCCTTATTATTGCGTTATGAATTATTGAAGAACGTAACCAGTGATGTATCGCCGATTCATTGGCAGCACGGTGCGATTGCTCGTCTTAAAAAAGGCGAACCGATTGCTAAATTCCTTAAAGGCGGTTATGCTACGATTTCTATGGGTTACATCGGTATGTACGAAGCAACGAAGCTTATTACGGGCGAGTCCAATACCGGTGAAAAAGGCCGTGTATTTGCCATGAAAGTCATGGATCGTTTGAACGAAGCCATTGACACTTGGAAGAAACGTCATAACATGGGCTTTGCTTTATACGGTACACCGGCTGAAAGCCTTACCAATCGCTTCAGCTCTTTGGACCGCGCCCGTTTTGGTGAAATCGAAGATATTACTGATAAAGGTTATTACACAAATAGCTATCATGTAAACGTACGGGAAGAAATTAATGTATTTGATAAGTTTGCATTCGAATCGGAATTCCAGAAAAAGTCGACCGGCGGTTGCATTTCTTATGCGGAAATTCCGAATATGACCAACAATATTCCGGCCGTATTAACTATGATTAAATACATTTACGATAATATTTCCTATGCGGAATTTAATACAAAATCAGATTATTGTCATGTTTGCGGTTTTGACGGTGAAATTAAAGTCAACGATAACAATGATTGGGAATGCCCACGTTGTCATAACACGGACCGTGATAAATTGACAGTAATCCGCCGTACTTGCGGTTATTTAGGTGAAAACTTCTGGAATGAAGGACGTACTAAAGAAATTAAAGACCGAGTAATGCATATTTAACACTCAAAAACAGGTCATGATTTCATGACCTGTTTTTTGTTTAGATTATTTAATTTAGGTAAGAATATTTTATTTAGGTATATGAGAATGATTGTGCCGAAGTAACAATTATTTTTAAATTTGAGCAGGTAGAGGAGGCGAGCCGTAATGAATTATGGACAAATTCGCAAATTAGATATTGCCAACGGAAACGGTATCCGCACGTCTATTTTTGTTACCGGTTGCACACATAAATGTTTTAATTGTTTTAACGAAGAATACCAAAACCCACAGGCAGGGAAGCTTTGGACCGATAAGGAAACGGCAGAAGTACTTACTTACGTGAGCGATCCGAATGTATCGGGCCTTACCTTGCTCGGTGGCGAACCGTTTCAAAACGTGGACGGTTTGTTGCCGGTTGTGAAAAAGGTGCGTGAAACGGTGCCTGAAAAGGATATTTGGGCGTACTCCGGTTATACCTGGGATGAGCTCATCGCTTGCCCGGCTAAACGACAGTTATTGGAACAATGCGATATCTTAGTGGACGGCAAATTTGTGGATGCTTTACGCGACCCAAGCTTGCGGTTCCGCGGCTCGAAGAATCAACGTATTATTGATGTGAAAAAGAGCTTGGCTCAGGGCGAAGTTGTTATCGCCATGGACTAATGAAAAAGAGCTTGATTCAGGGCAAAGTTATTTGGTTATAGACGGATCAAACAAGCTGAAATATGAAATTGCATAGAACATATAATAAGAGGCTGACAGCAAATTGTTGTCAGCCTCTTTTGTGTGATGGGGAGCTAAACTTAGGGATAGCTCTTTAGTTTTTATTCTTTATTTGCGACAGTCATTTGTTCGTATTAAACGATTTTAGCGCCTTTTTTGTATTCTTCGCCGCCTGCATTAGGTAATAAACCGTAGCGTTCAGTCCAAAGGTTTTTATATTTCAATGCCTGGTTATGGATGCGTTCAACCTGAGATTCATCGGTACGAACTACTTTCGCCGGTACACCTACAACGAGGGAATACGGAGGAATCGTGGTGTTTTCCAACACAACCGCACCGGCAGCGATGATGGAACCGGTACCGATATGGCAACCGCTGAGAACGATGGCACCCATGCCAACGAGGACATTATCTTCCAAGGTGGAAGCGTGAACGATGGCACCGTGACCGATGGTTACGAAATCGCCGAGTACGCAAGCTTTATCGTCATCTACATGGAGTACAGAGTTGTCCTGTACATTGGTGTAGCGACCAACGATAATTTTATTTACGTCGCCGCGAGCAGCTACGTTTTGCCAGAGGGAGGCGTATTCTTTAAGCTCTACATCGCCGGCAATTTCAGCGCCCGGCATGAGGCAAGATTTAGGATCTAATTTTGGGTATTTTCCGTTAAAAGGTAACATAGTTAAAACTCCTTTACTAAATAATACATGGCCTCGGAACAATCAAAGGGGTCGTTGAGGCCATGGTAGGTCAATACTAAAGCTTAAGCAAAACGCTGTGCTTTTTTAATCGCTTCTTTTGCTTCGGCGATTACAGAATCAACGATTACTTTAGCCGGTTCAACTTTAGTCAAGCGATTTAAGCTTTGACCGCATTGTACGGCGCCATTTACGATGTCGCCTTCAACAGCCGCTTTGCGGTTAGTGCCGACGGACATAGCCGTTAATTCGTCTTTTGGAGCACAGCTGAATTCAGCTTCCAAGTATTTTTGCGTAAATTCATTTTTTAAAGAACGCACGCCGCCATGACCGCTGGTTAAACCGGTAACAGCAGAGTCCGTATCGGTTGCTTTGATGATGGCATCTTTACAGTTCTGATGCATCTGGCATTCTTCTGCCAAGATGAAGCGGGAGCCCATTTGCACGCCTTCGGCGCCCATAGTGAGGGCTGCAGCCAAGGCACGACCGTCAGCAATACCGCCGGCAATAACTACAGGGATATCTACTTCAGGCAATACGTTTTCCATGAGAGCCATGGTAGTCTGGGTACCGATATGACCGCCTGCTTCCTGGCCTTCAATGATGAGGGCATCAGCGCCGGCAGCAGCCACACGTTTAGCCAATTTAACGTTTGGTACAACCGGGATTACTTTGATACCGGCTTCATGCATCGGTTCGATGTAAGGAACCGGGTTGCCTGCCCCCAAAGTAACGAAAGCCGGTTTTTCTTCTTTAATAACGGCTACGATTTCGTCGATGTTCTTAGCCATTAACATGAGGTTAACACCGAACGGTTTGTCCGTCAAATTCTTAGCCGCACGGATTTCTTCACGTACCCAATCAGCTTCGCGACCGCCGGTAGCGATAACGCCGGTAGCGCCTGCGTTAGCTACGGCCGCTACTAAAATATGTTCAGACGTCCAAGCCATAGCGCCCTGGATAATCGGATATTCGATGCCTAAGAGTTCAGTCAATTTTGTTTTCATGTTCTACCTCCTGTAAAATGTAGATTGTTTATTATTATAAAAAATTGTGAATTTGTTTAATAAAAGAAGTAATTGAAAATCACTTTTATTTCCACTACTAATTATAAAGGAATTTAATGAAAAAGTCTATAAATAGAAATATTTCGATTGTTGTGTTGTTGGATTAAAAATAAATACTATAGACCTTTTTAAATGCACTTGATGCGGTATTGTATGCTGGACCAGCAAAAGACGATTTCATTACTCTAGGAGGATCATTGCTAGGTGGCAGTAATAGATTTCCGTTCAAATCATAAAAACCATTATCGGTGACCGTAAGACTAAGGCCATTATCTTTATCTTTTTCTTGAATTAGGATTTCGGTTAATTCATCCCTTATGTTGTATTTAGGCAAAGTGCTAGTATCTACATTATCCAGTATATAATTGACACTACGGTCATAGTTATAATTAGCAACAGTATTGATTTCTACTATTGCTTTGTTACTATAGGAAACGATATATATAGTATATTCTAATGTATAGTAAGGTGGTGAATAACGAAGTATTTTTATTGAGTCTTGGTTTAAATAATAGGTGTCATCGGATGTTTCGTCTGTTTTTAAGAATTGAGGCGAGTTTTGCAGTTCGGATAAGGAGATAGCGAAAGCTGAAGTAGCGAGAGACACCAGTAATAATGTTAAGAATAATATCCGTTTCATAGTTTTACTCCTTAATTGAAAATAAAATTGAGTATCTTTATATTTAATTATAGAATAAATCAAATGCTTTTTGTAGATGAAGTTGAATAAGAAATTAAAATGGATAAAAATATATTTTACTTAAAGAACGATGGCTAGTAAATTTATAGCAAAACGTTAAGATAAAACACCAAAAATAATAATAACAATATGCTACATTTTATTACGAGTTTTTCATGTCAAAAGTCTGACAATATAGATAGAATAAGGCTTAAAAAGGATTTAACAAATTTTGAAAAAAGATATTGAACATAATCGATATTTGTGATAGACTAAAGATGTAGATACAAGTGTCTATTCTAAAATGAAAGGAGGAACAAGTGATGGAAAAATACGTATGCGTAGTATGCGGTTGGGTTTATGACGAAGCCGTTGAAGGTGTAAAATTTGAAGATCAACCTGATGATTATGTTTGCCCAATCTGTGGCGTTGGTAAAGATCAATTCGAAAAAATGTAATTGATTGACATCTTAATCAGAAACTAAAAATATAGAAGCCTCCTTGCAAAAGGGGGCTTTTCTCTTCATTCTAAAATACACTTTTAAAGGCGTTGAGGGTCTCTTACGAGTGTATCTACGGTTATCTGTCTCCTTAAGCATAGATATTAAATCGGACGAGTATATTTTTATTAGAAAAATACGGCAAGAATGTAGATAACAATTTGACAAAGACATGTTAGATAGCTATAATATTATAGTCGAGGTAAAATTATGAAACTGCAAGTAGAGCAAGCAAAAGAACACATAGGAAAATCGTTTCCTTTTCAATTTACTGAACCGGCCACCGTGCTGGGGGATGTAACTGCTTTTCCTTGGAGCCGTCATGATATAACCATTAGTGGTGATTTTCGTTACGATGGACAGGATTTCATCGTAGAAGGAACCGTAACAACCAATGGTGATTACGAATGTACACGTTGCTTGACGGAAGTAGCGTATTCGCAGACTACACCATTCAATGAAACCTATGGCGTCCTTAAAGAATGGGACGATGTTGAGGAAGCCGAGGTTGTTCCTTTTGATGGTGAGACCATTGATTTAACGGATCTCATTCGGGATACATTAATCATCAATGAGCCATCTCAAGTGTTATGTCAGGATGATTGCAAAGGATTGTGCGTTCATTGCGGAGCAAATAAAAATGTTTCACCTTGTTCTTGTGAATCCTTTGTAGTGGATCCTCGATTGGCAGTGTTACGTACACTGCTCGATGAAAAAGATGATGATTAATTAAAAGTCCCAGTGATTATGTTAAGGAGGTGCAGATAATGGCAGTACCAAAGCGTAGATTGTCCAAATGTCGTCGCGACCGTCGTCGTGCGAACTGGAAATTAACTGTTCCAGGTTTTGTAGCTTGTCCGCAATGCCACGAACCTATGATGCCTCATCGGGTTTGCCCTACATGCGGTCATTATAAAGGAACTCAGGTTGTTAATAACATCGCTGAATAAGACCTGCTGAGCTAGTGAATAGCTCTTAATAAAGCGCGGTTATCCATCGGATAGCCGCGCTTTTGCTATGTCCGGATATTTGATTTGTGGACGATATAGTTTAATTGTGCTATAGTAGCAGTGAAATGTCTTATTAAAGGCATAGTATGTTAATTGTATTAGTGTTGATATAGACAGCAATATTTGGATGATAACCGTTAGATAAAACGGACTGAAATTAGTATTTTAATATATATGGCTGTCGGTATGAGCATTAGGCGCTACGAATAGGTTTTTAATAAGAAGAGGCATAAGGAGGTTACTATGCATCCGTTAACAGCGAATCAAAAAGCTTGGCAGGAAAAAGTAAATGAATTTTGTCGTGAATTTGTGGAACCTACCGTGATTGAACGGGATAAAGCGCAGATTTTCGATCGTCAATTGGTAGATAAGGTAATGGCTTTAGGCTTGCCTAAAATTGCTTGGTCTAAAGAGTATGGCGGCTTAGGCGAAGATTATATCAGCTATATGGTGGCTTTAAAAGAGCTCGCTAAATTTGATGATGGTCTTGCCATTACTCTGTCCGTTTGCATGGGGCTTTGTTGTGAGCCATTATTGCGATATGGTACTGATGAACAAAAAGAAAAATTTTTGAAACCCCTTGTTGCAGGCAGTATCTTGGGCGCCTTTGCATTGACTGAAAAAGAAGCAGGCACTGATGCATCGGGCGTACAGACTATGGCTGTAAAAGATGGTGATTTTTACATTTTAAACGGTGAAAAAATGTATATCACCAACTCCGGCGAAGCAGGCATGTATATCGTGTTTGCCAAAACCGATGCGGAAGCCGGTGCCAAAGGTATTTCGGCTTTTATCGTAACGCCTGATATGGAAGGGTTTACGGTAGAAAAACGAGATCCTATGATGGGCCTTCACACATCCACTTGTTCCGGTCTTACTTTTAAAGATGTAAAAGTTCCGGCAGCTAATTTGTTGGGGAATGAAGGGGAAGGCTATAAGATTGCTATGTATGCCCTTGACAGTAGTCGTATCGGCGTAGCTGCTCAGGCTACGGGCCTTGCGGAAGCTGCATTAGCTCATGCTATTGAGTATACGAAAGAACGCGTTCAGTTTGGTAAACCGCTCAGTAAATTCCAGAATACACAGTTTAAATTAGCCGATATGGCAATAAAAGTAGAAGCAGCTAATCTGATGCTTCACAATGCCGGCCAAGATAAAGCGGAAGGTAGACCGTATACAATTTCTGCTTCTATGGCTAAAAAGTTCTGCAGTGATATTGCCATGGAAGTGACTACGGCGGCAGTACAGCTTTTTGGCGGCTACGGTTTCTCTGAAGATTATCCGGTAGCCCGTTTAATGCGTAATGCCAAAGTTACCCAGATTTATGAAGGCACTAACGAAGCCCAGCAGATGGTTGTGGGCGGTTCTTTGTTGCGTTAGAAACGGGGCTTTGATTGCAATAATATAATGCTATTAAAAGAGAAACGAGCGGATTTTTCCGCTCGTTTTTTGTCGTTAACTGTTTATATTTTTTTAGTTATAATTCACACAAGGTGGGCTATTTCAACAATCCCATTTCATGGAAAAAAGCTTCATAGGCTGCCGCTTTTTTAGCAAGGCTTAACGGATAGGCGCGGGAGGTGGATGGCAAACGTGTTATGGTAACGGTTCTTGTCCCAAAGGTAACGGTAATGGTTTCACCGGTTTTAGGAAGTTTTGTTTTTTCAGGTAATAGGCTGAGTAAGACTTCCGTCGCTTTGCCGCCGGTGGTGCCGATATGTTTGCAATTCGGTAGTTTGCCTAAGACTTCTTCAATCGGCACCGGTTTTACTACTTTTAAGAAAGCATCCGACGCATTGCCGTGCTCGCGAATAGCTTGCCATACAGTAGGGCAGGAAGCGATACCTCTTTCGGCTAAAAATGCTTTGATTTTATCGGCATCGAAGGCTTTTTCTTCACCTTTACGGAAGTGGTCCGGATCATTAAAGAAAATCATGCCGTACACACGCCACATGTCGTTTTGAAAGTTTGGGTAATGGAATTGCATGGCCCGTTTATCGGCGGCCGGTGGAAAGGTACCCATCATCATAACCGTAGCATTGGAGGGTAATAATGGGGGAAAGGGCATGCTTTCCACAACCGGTGTTGCACTTGTTTCTGCAATAGTATTGGCAGTATTTTTATCTATGTTTTGATTGACTCTTTTGGCACACATAATAAAACAACTCCTTTTATGATGACTATCTATAGGCTTAGTATAGCACAGTACATAGAAGGAGTTGTTGCATTTAACACATTATTTAGTGTTTGATTGAGTTATTGGTTGCGCGTTTAATTTATCGACAATCCATTTGACCATAGTTTCGTTTACCAATTGACCTTGGTTAC
The DNA here is from genome assembly GCF_023051165.1 of Veillonella sp. KGMB01456. Classification (GTDB taxonomy): domain Bacteria; phylum Bacillota; class Negativicutes; order Veillonellales; family Veillonellaceae; genus Veillonella_A. Next base: position 59,526 of record NZ_JALKIG010000005.1, on the reverse strand, counting down.
CGTGTGGTGCCTCGGAATTGGAAATGAATAAATTTTCCACACCATTTGAATTTAAAGCATCCCGTAAGCGATAGCTTTGGGCAATCGGTACCAATGTATCACGACCGCCGTGAGCAATGAACATTGGCGGGGTCTGTGGTGTTACCTGATAAACGGGACTACCGTTTAGAGCTAATTCAACATAATGCCAATCCGGAGATTGTGTGTTATGTGTTTCGTAAAGCTGTCGTAATACACCAACACCTTGGCCCGGTTTATTGAAGCCTAAAAGAATAGATTCATTGGCATCCGGAGCATCGTGAGTTTTGGCCGCTTTGGCAGTCGATTGTAGGGCCGGGTTCATTTCGGGCGCCATGGTCAACAAGTCCGTAGGGCCGTAATAATCGATGACAGCCGAAACGGCACTAGAGTATTCGGTGTTGCCGCCCACATTGCCTTCATAGGCAGGATTGTTATTGGTGGTAGCCAAAAGAAGCGCTAAATGAGCGCCCGCCGAGGTGCCGCTGATAGCAATGCGATTAGGATCGATGTTGTATTCTTTAGCGTGAGCGCGAATGAAGCGTACGGCACCTTTTACATCATAAATTTGATCCGGATAGGCGGCTTCGGAATTTAAGCGATAGTCTACTGAAACTAGGGCAATTCCGTGGCGAACTACTTCTTTGAAAACTTCCAAGGATGAACGGTTGTCATTAGCCATAAGTTGACCTGTAGCATCGCCGTAGGTATTCGGTGGCAGATTGCTCATCGAAGTAGGCGTATTGTTTACGGTGCTGTTTGCAGTATCATTAGCTGTCGGTTCCGCATAGGTTCCCGTAGCCCATCCGCCGCCATGTACAAAGACTAAAACAGGAACCGGTTCGGTTGTATTTTGCGGTTTGTATATATTTAATCGCAAGGCTTTGGTTTGATTGTTATATGTCGGTACGTTAGCGACTAAGATGTCCTGATAGGTGGGGGCAATATAGTCGTTTTGAGTACTGTTTGCTGTTGTTGTCATAGTTGGCACCGTATTGGCTGCATTGCTTGTAGCGGCCTTGTCATTAGTTAAAGGGAAGAGGATAAGCCCGGTCGTCAATAGTGAAACGGCCAAATAGGCTTTCAGTTGTAATTTCATAGTATCACCTTTTTTAGTAAATTACATATTATTTTTGAAAAGCCTCTAAAATATTTTACTTATATATTATAGGGGGATAGGGACTTAATTGCATCATACATGCTTATTTCTTAATGCGTTTATAGTCTTTATCAAAATAACGACCTTCACGAATATCGTCGGTCATGCCTTTATAAGGTGCTTCGGCAATGACTTCTTCATTATTTTGGCCGGCTTTTCTTATGTAAGTAATGGTAGCAAATTCAGGAACTAACAATTTAGGATATGTTTCGTATTTTTCACGGGATTCATGCATTAAGTCAATGTGTTCATTTTGATAGCAAACGGTGATTTCCGGATGATCTTCTACCCATTTAGGGAAGAAAATTGTGCCATGCATGATTTTTTCATTAGGCATAAAGTCGAGGGCTACATCGGTACCGGTAGGTTCGGTCCAGGTTACTTTGAAAACGCCGTCTGTTAATTTAACAATATTGGCTTCTTGATCGGTTACCCAACGGCCGGCTACCATGCCGCCGTGAATACGATAATCTACGGTGTGATCATTTTTGGCATACCATTCATATTCCCAGCCGTTATCATAAGTGTAAATAAAATGAGTGCCTAAAAAGTCGTCTAATTCTTTGAATTCCATAGTGATAACCTCCTACATATTAACATGTGATTAAGTGACTGATTGATGTTTTAATATTAAAATAACAACATGTAAATAAATACATGTTTATTTACACTTAGTATGTTATACTTAGTAATAGGAAAAGTCAAGCGATAAATATGGACTGACAGTTTAATCATTGGAAACTGTCATTTTGATACTAAAGAACTGTTGAAAGAGGTGAGTTGTCATGGCTCAAAAAAATACATTGCGCTATGTAATTTTAGGCTTATTGTCAAAAGAGCCTATGGCCGGTTACGATATAAAAAAAGCGTTTGAAGGGGAAATCGGAGATTTTTGGTACTCCAATCATAGTCAGATTTATCCCGAGCTTAATCGGATGGAACAGGAAGGGCTTATAAGCGGTCATGAAGCGATTGTAGGGAGTAAACTGACGAAGAAGAAGTATACCATTACCGATTCGGGTAACACCGTATTCGGTGAATGGCTGAATGAATCATTGAATGCATTGCCACCTACACGCGACGAATTCGCCATGAAAGTATATTTTATGGATTCCGCCGATCAGCCTTTATTGGTGACTTTATTTGAGGAAGAAATTGCGCGGCACGAAGAAAAATTAACCTATTTAGAATCTCGTTGGCAGATGTTGTTCGGGACGACAAATCCTAAAGAGCGATACTTTGGTCATTCATTGATTTTAGAGCGCGCTATTCGTCGTGAAAAAGATCATTTAACTTGGCTACATGAGGCTTATAATCGTTTACCCGGTAAAAAGTAAAATAAGGAGATTGCAATCCGTAACGGTTGCAATCTCCTTTTTTTTTATTAATAGAATTTTAAGTTAATACTATTTTAAGCCTGTTTTTCAATATATTGAGCAATGGCATTCATCAAATCGGCTTGGATCATGCCGGAACGATCGGCTGCTTTGGCGATGGTAGCTTTTTTAGCCATAATTTTGCCGAAAGCGGTGTTTAGCATAGCAAAATTGCTGTTAATTTCCGGCATATGTTGACGGAGACCAGGTACTTGATCGAAGAGGTCAAAAAGACGAGTGTCCCCAGTGATGGTAATGCCTTTGACAGTAATTTCGTCCCCCATAGTAGCTGAAGTTTCGCTGTTTTGATCCTTGTCAGCAAAATTTGTATCAGTCGTAGCGGTGTTAGCTGCAGCGGCCGTAGCGGTACTGCTTGTAATAGGTGTAGCGGCACTATCGGCAGCAGCGGTTTCTGATTCTTCTTTATTACCGTGAACTTCATCGTCCCAAGTTAAGAGGGTACGAGAGCCTTCAAGACTACGGATACGTGTGCAATCTTGCATCATTTCAAGAACCCCTTTGAAGTTACCCTTTTCATCGCGCACAGCGGTGTAAAGAATGTAGATGAACGCTTCCGGCTTATTAATCCAAAATTCAGCTTTATCTTGTTCGCCGGAGCGGAATTTTTCAATAATTTCTTCTACCAAATGAACGCTCTTTGCAGGATGGCAGTTGCGTACTTCACGGCCGATAACATTGGCACTGCGAGGGAAAATACGATGTTTCGTATCACTGTAGAATTTAACCAGTTCGTTTTCGTCCACATAGGAAAGGTCAACCGGCATGTGTTTAAAGAGTAGGTTGATGCGTTCAAGGGATAATTTTCCGGTAGCTACATCGAGTTCTGTTTCAGGGGATGGGGCTGTAGCTACATTGTATTTACCTAGTAAAGCAGCTAATTCGCTCATGAAGTTTTGTTCGTTGCCGTTTGAGAGTGAGGGCGCATCGTTGACGGTTCCGTTGGCGGTCACATTACCGTAGAATGGTGGCGGCGTAATGAGGGCAAAGCCGATTTCGTGGTCGCCGCGGCTCATGTGGCTGAATTCATCATCCTTCACCAGTTTATACGCCGTCGGTAAGAGGACTTCCTGTTCTTTGTCGGCCAAGTCACGGAAAGCATCGGTCATTTTGGGTTGGAGTTCTAAGAATTTTGTGGTGTCATCGGCTTGTAAGAGGCGACGGCTTTCGCTGATTAAATCACGCACTTTGTCGTCAAAGGTCCACATGATTTTGGTAGGGCGGTCAAAACCGTATTTTTCGAGAGCCGGGTAGAGCTGGTTTTGTTTGCGGGACAGATGGCGGGACCACTGTGCTAATTTATCGTAAATACCGAGCCATGGATTTTTAATAAAATGAGGTGCTTTTAATAAAGCGTCTACTTCATCCATAACCGCGAGGCCTGCTTGGATTTCTTGCATATATACCCAAAGCGGATGGTTTTCCGGGTAGGTATTTTCGGCACGAATAAGGATGCCGTCGAATAATTCGAGAAGTTCATCCATGCGGTGGGTGATTTCTTCGTCTGTGTAAGAACCTTTTAATTGTTGCTCACCGTAAGCAAATTCGTCCGGTGTGCAAGTGCCGATGTGATCTTTTAACAGGGCACGGGCTTCTTTTAAACTTAACTGACCACTTAAATAGCTGTCCTTGATTTCAATCATTTTTTCGAGGCGTTGGTTGTTGTTTAAGCCTAAGGCTGTTTTCATAGATGTCATAGTTCTTCTCCTTTTTTCGGTTGCACATTACTGCAATTAATAGTTAAAATATATATAGGGATACTTTGTTGTAATATATGGTCCCAACGGTTGAGTTATGATCATGTTTTTATTATAATGAAGTTGAAAATAGTTTTCAGTAGCTGAGGCTACATAATCGCCGTATTTTTGTTGAATTTTTGTTGAATTTTTAGGGCTCATAAATTTTACTTGCATAAATGGCCATTGTGACATATAATTGTAACGAAGTATTATTACTTGGTCATAAAAGGTGGTACCATGAGTCGGATAAAAAAACAAGAGCGACAACAGTTATTGCAACAAAAACTGAATACTACGCCCTTCGTTACTGACGAAGAGTTGGCCATCTATTTTAATGTCAGTGTGCCGACGATTCGTTTGGATCGATTGGAGTTAGGCATTCCTGAATTACGGGAGCGCATTAAATCCAGAGTAGACGGACTGACGCCAAGTGGCAATAATCACAGCCATATTGAAGTGGTTGGTGAGCTTATAGATCTCACCGCCGGTGAACAAGGTCTGAGTATATTGCGGACGACGGATGACATGACCGATTCCAGCGGCTATGTGGAGCCTCAGTATTTATATGCGCAGGCTGATTCATTAGCCAAGGCTGTGCTGGGCATCCCCGCTTCATTAGCCGGTGTCGGCAATATAAAGTATAAGAATCCTGTTAAAGCAGATTGTAATTTGGTGGCCAAAGCCTCTGTCATGCGACAACGAGGTGAGAAGTATTTTATTTGGGTCACAATCAAAGATAAAGTTAAGGAAGTCTTTCGGGCGAAATTCATAATGGAGCCCATTCAGAATAGGGTGTAAAATATGAAAATTGCATTAGATGCTATGGGTGGTGATTTTGCACCGTTTGAAATTGTGCGTGGTGCAATTGATGCGGTTAAAGCCTTCCCTAATATTGAAGTAGTTTTGGTGGGTGACGAAGCACGAATTTATGAAGTATTAAAAGAATTCGGGCAGGAAAAAAATCCGCAACTCATTATTCACCATGCCAGTGAAGTAATTGAAATGAATGAACATCCCGGCACAGCTGTGCGCAAGAAGAAAGACGCATCGGTCATTGTCGCTACGCGTTTAGTTAAACAAAAAGTATGCGATGCGGTCATTGCGCCGGGCAGTACCGGGGCAGCCGTAGCGGCAGCTTTGTTCGGCTTAGGACGTATCAAGGGGATTGACAGACCTATGATTGCCACGCCGATTCCTACACCACAGGGTGTTACCGTTATGCTTGATTCGGGTGCTAACGCGAATTGCAAGCCAAAACATATGGTGCAGGGGGCTATTATGGGCTCCGAATATGCACGACTTATGTTTGGCCATGAAAACCCTACCGTCGGTTTGTTGAATATCGGCGAAGAATCTACTAAGGGTAATGAATTGTGTTTAAGCAGCTATCCGTTGTTGGAACAACTTAAAACCATTAACTTTAAAGGTAATGTGGAAGGTCGTGACATTCCTAAAGGTACGGTTGATGTTGTTGTATGTGACGGCTTTACGGGCAATGTAGTTCTTAAGTTGGCAGAAGGCCTTGTAGGGGTCATGACGCAACTTGTTAAGGAAGGCATCAAGGATGGCGGTATATTAGCCAAACTGGGGGCATTCCTGATTTATCCGGTGTTCAAGAAGATTCGTAAACGCCTTGACCATACGGAAAACGGCGGCGCACCATTATTGGGCGTAAACGGCGTATTCATGATTTCGCATGGCAGTTCCAAGGCTAAAGAAATTTTGACAGCTATTAAAATTGCCGGCGATATAGTTGATCGTAAGATTATTGAAAACATTCAACACAGTATAGAAGAAGAAGGAGCTATCAAATATGACGATGTGGACTAAACCGGTAGGTATCATCGGTACCGGAAGTTTTGTACCGGATAATATCGTAACCAACGCTGATTTGGAAAAAATCGTAGACACGAATGACCAATGGATTCGTGAACGCACCGGCATTGAAGAGCGCCGCGTTGCTCCGGAAGGCATGAATGCTTCCGATATGGCAACGGAAGCGGCTAAACGTGCCTTGGACGCAGCCGGCTTGAAGGCGGAAGATATTGATTGTATCATTTTAGCAACTTTAACCGGTGATATGTCGGTTCCTTCCACAGCTTGTTTAGTACAAGCTAATTTAGGAGCTACTAATGCGGCCGCTTTTGATTTAGGCGCTGCTTGCTCCGGCTTTGTATATGGATTGATTACGGCCGGCAGTTATGTGAATAATAACTTCTTCAAAAATGTGCTTGTAATCGGTGTAGAAGTTATGTCCCGCGTGCTTAACTGGAAGGATCGCAGTACTTGTATCCTGTTCGGCGATGGCGCCGGCGCAGCAGTAGTGTCATCTGTACCTGAAGGCTATGGCATGTTGGGTATGGATATGGGTGCCAACGGTGCCAGCGGTATGGCAATTTGCATTCCATCCAGCGGTACGGCGATGGTGCCTAACGATAAACGTATCGAAGAAGGCTTGACCTATGTTCACATGGATGGCGCCGAAGTTTATAAATTCGCGGTTAAAATCATGGGACGCACCGTGCTTAACGCGTTAGAAAAAGCCGGTTTACAGTTAGAAGATTTAGATCGTTTCATTCCTCATCAAGCCAATACACGGATTATCGATTCCGCAGCACACCGGTTGAAAATGCCGGCAGAGAAAGTGTTTGTTAATTTGCCGAAATACGGCAATACATCGGCCGCTTCGGTAGCTATTGCTTTAGATGAAGCAGTGAGATCCGGCTTTGTTGAACGAGATCATACAGTCGCCTTTTCCGGCTTCGGAGCCGGATTAACTTGGGCCGGCTTGGTAATGAAATGGTACTAAGGAGGACAACCATCATGATTAAGACTGATATTTGCGATTTGTTAGGGATTGAGTATCCTATATTCCAAGGTGGTATGGCTTGGCTTGGTACCGCTGAACTTGCTGCGGCTGTGTCCGAAGGGGGCGGTCTCGGTATTATCGGTGCCGGACATATGCCACCGGACGTATTCCGTAATGAAATTCATAAATTAAAAGAACGTACCAATAAACCTTTCGGTTGTAACATCATGTTGATGTCGCCGTTTGTTAAAGAAGTTATGCAAGTTGTCTTGGAAGAACGCGTTCCGGTAATTACAACCGGTGCCGGTAATCCGAGTACATACGTGCCTGCATTAAAAGAAATCGGTACTAAAGTTATTCCTGTAGTAGCTTCCGTATTGCTCGCTAAACGTTTGTTGCGCGGCGGTATTGATGCGGTAGTTGCGGAAGGTACCGAATCGGGCGGTCACGTAGGGGAAATCACAACTATGTGCTTAATTCCTCAGATTGCTGACGCTGTAAACGTACCGGTTATCGCTGCCGGCGGTATTGCTGACGGTCGCGGTGCGGCTGCAGCCTTCGCTTTGGGCGCCAGTGCGGTACAAATGGGCACACGTTTTGTATTATCCGAAGAATGTATTGCTCATGCTAACTATAAAGAAGCCGTATTAAAGGCAAAAGACCGTTCCACCGTTATGACTGGTCTTACGACAGGTCATCCGGTTCGTATTTTAGAAAACTTATTATCCCATCAGTACCAGGAATTGGAATTCAGCGGTGCTCCTAAAGAAGAATTGGAAGCTTTGGGTGCCGGTGCACTTCGCAAAGCGGCTATTGAAGGGGACGTTAAAAACGGTTCCGTTATGATTGGGCAGATTTCCGGTATGTTACAGGATGTAAAACCTTGTGCTCAAATCATTCGCGATATTATGGCCGAAACCGAAACCGTAATCGGCGGCTTACAAAAGATCATTAAATAATACAGGAGGCGTTACTAGTGAAAACAGCATTTGTATTTCCTGGCCAAGGTTCTCAAAAAGTAGGTATGCTTCAAGATTTATATAATGCCTATGACATTGTAAAACAGCGTTTTGCTGAAGCTGATGAAGCATTGGGCTACTCCATTACGAAGCTTTGCTTTGAAGGTCCTGATACCGAATTGGTTAAAACGGCTAACACACAACCGGCTATTTTAACAGCCAGCGTTGCTTGTTATGAAGTATTGAAAGAAAAGGGCTTTACTCCTGATATCGTGGGCGGTCACAGCTTGGGCGAATACAGCGCTCTAGTGGCAGCCGGCGTACTTGATTTTAAAGATGCTGTTTACCTCGTTCATAAACGCGGTGAATTCATGCAGGATGCTGTTCCATTGGGTGAAGGTGCCATGGCGGCTATCTTGGCTTTACCTCGTGAAGAAGTAGTGGCGATTTGTGAAAAAATCGACAAAGAAGTCGGTTCCGTTCAGGCAGTAAACTTCAACTGCCCGGGTCAAATCGTAATTGCCGGTGCTACGGTTGCCGTAGAAAAAGCTGCTGAAGAAATGAAAGCAGCCGGCGCGAAACGTGCCGTTATGTTACCGGTAAGTGCTCCGTTCCACAGCCGTTTGATGGAACCGGCTGCGGCCCGTTTGAAAGACGAATTGGACAAAGTAACTGTTAACGATGCCAAGATTCCGGTAGTAGTTAACGTAACCGGTGAAATTTTGACCGATGCGAACGCTATTAAAGAATCCCTCGTTATCCAGGCGGCTCATCCTGTTCTTTGGGAAGATTGCGTAGCTACCATGATTAATTATGGCGTAGGCAACTTCGTAGAAGTAGGTCCGGGCAAAGTTTTGACCGGTTTTACCAAAAAAATTAACAAAGAAATGCAATTGGCTAATGTAGAAGATGTAGATTCCTTAGGGAAAACTATTGAATTTTTAGAAGGGGTTCGATAAAATGCAGTTAACAGATAAAGTTGCTTTAGTTACCGGTGCCTCTCGTGGTATTGGCCGTGCCATTGCTTTGTTAATGGCTAAACAGGGTGCCGACGTAGTAGTGAATTACAGCGGCAGCGAAGGGGCTGCGCAAGAAACCGTAGATGCTATTTTGGCTATGGGCCGCAAGGCTATCAAAATTAAAGCTAATGTAGGCAATGCCGAAGAAGTAGCGGCTATGGTTGACGAAGCGCACACAACTTTCGGTCGCATCGATATTTTAGTAAATAACGCCGGCATTACCCGTGACGGTTTGCTCATGCGTATGAAAGACAGCGATTGGGATGATGTTATCAACATCAACTTGAAAGGTGTTTATCTGATGACCAAAGCGGTTTCCAAAATTATGATGAAACAGCGCAGCGGTAAAATTGTTAATATGACATCGGTTGTAGGTGTGACCGGTAATGCAGGCCAGGCCAACTATAGTGCCTCAAAAGCCGGCGTAATCGGTTTTACTAAAACTTGTGCTAAAGAATTGGCATCCCGCGGTATTACCGTGAATGCGATTGCACCGGGTTTTATTCACACCGACATGACGGATGTTTTACCTGATAAAGTGAAAGACGCCATGGTTCACACGATTCCGTTGGGCCGTATGGCAGAGCCGGATGAAGTAGCTGCTGTAGCTGCTTTCCTAGTCAGTGATATGTCGAGTTATATTACGGGTCAAGTCATTAATGTTGACGGCGGCATGGTAATGTAGCTAATATATATAGAGCAAACAATGAAAGGAGGTGAAATCACAATGACCACGTTTGATAAAGTTAAAGCGATCGTTGTGGAACAGTTAGGCGTTGACGAAGCTGAAGTTAAGATTGATTCTACATTCATTGACGACTTAGGAGCTGACTCCTTAGACATCGTTGAATTGATCATGGCTTTCGAAGAAGAATTCAATGTTGAAATTCCTGATGATGTAGCTGAAAAAATTAAAACAGTGAAAGATACGGTAGAATACATCGATTCTATCAAAGAAGCGTAAGACTTACTTGTGCACCGGTAGGAGGCGGCAACGCCTCCTAGTCGGTATACGTAACAGGAGGAATTTATAGTGAAGCTCCCTGAACTTCGCATCGGAAATCTGGTAGCAAAGGTGCCAATCATTCAAGGCGGCATGGCAATCAGATTGTCTACGGCTCGTCTTGCAGCAGCTGTAGCTAATGAAGGTGGCATCGGTCTAATTGCGGCCTCCGGTATGCCATTTGATGAATTACGTTATGAAATTAAATTAGCTCGAAAATTATCACCTACGGGTATTATTGGTATAAATGCAATGGTAGCAGCTTCCGAGTTTGCTGGCCTAGTGCGAACGGCTATTGAAGAAGGTATTGACCTCGTTGTAGCCGGTGCAGGTTTTTCTCGTGATATGTTTGGTATGGGGAAAGAATCGGGTACTCCCATTGTTCCGATTGTGTCCTCCGGGAAATTGGCTCGTATTTCTGAAGGCTTGGGTGCGGCCGCTGTCATCGTTGAAGGCAGTGAAGCCGGTGGTCATTTAGGTACAAATCGCTCATCGCGTGAGATTGTACCGGAGGTGTTGAAGGCCGTTAAAAATATCCCGGTAATAGGAGCGGGTGGCGTTCTCGACGGGAAAGACATTGTCGAAATGATGAAATTAGGAGCAAACGGCGTACAAATGGGTAGTCGTTTTGCAGCTAGTGAAGAATGCAATGCATCGGATGAGCTTAAAAAAATGTACTTACGTGCTAAAGCGCCTGAAGATGTTGTATTGATAGAGAGTCCGGTAGGATTGCCGGGGCAGGCGATTCGTAACAAATTCGCTGCTTCTGTATTGGACGGTACTGTACAGCCACCAACTGAATGTGACCGTTGCTTAAAGCATTGTTCTCACAAATTTTGCTTGATTAAAGCCTTAGAACGGGCACAGCAAGGTGATGTGGAAACCGGTTTGGTATTCTCCGGCAATAATATGCGCAAAGTAGATGAGATTTTGCCGGTTAAGGAGATTTTCCGTCGTTTGTTAGCGGAAGTATCTCAGATTGATTAATGTATTTCAATGCATAGTTTACATGTGAGGTGAAATAATTGGAAAAACGTGTTGTTATTACCGGTTTAGGGGCTGTAACGCCTGTAGGTATCGGTAAAGATGCTTTTTATGAAGCTTTATTGGCGGGTAAATCCGGGATTGGCCCGATTACTCATTTTGATGCTTCTGAATATGCTACCCGCATTGCCGGTGAAGTTAAGGATTTTGATATTACGCAGTATGGTGTAGAGAAGAAAGAGTCTCGTCGTATGGACCGCTCCTCTCAATTTGCAATCGCCGCAGCAGTTCTTGCTTTACGCGATTCCAATCTCGATTTGGATAAAGAAGATCGCGACCGTTGCGGTACTGTAGTTGGTACCGGTATCGGTGGGATTGACTCCATCCACGATGTTTATGTTACATTATTCCAGAAAGGACCTAATCGTGTAAGTCCTTTTGCAGTACCTATGATGATTGCCAACATGGTATCCGGCCGTGTGTCCATCGAACTCGGTCTTCGTGGTCCGGCTATTACGGATATTACGGCTTGTGCATCCGGTACAAATTCCATTGGTGATGCATTCCGCATCGTAGCTCGCGGTGACGCAGACATTATGTTTGCCGGCGGTACTGAAGCAGCTGTATCTCCAGCAGCAGTGGCCGGTTTCGCAGCTATGAAAGCTATGTCTACCCGCAATGATGAACCTGAAAAAGCATCCCGTCCATTTGACGCCGATCGTGACGGTTTCGTTATGGGTGAAGGCGCCGGTATCGTTGTGCTTGAAGAATTAGAACATGCTAAAGCGCGTGGTGCTCATATCTACGCTGAAGTAATCGGTTACGGCAGCAATGGTGATGCTTACCACATTACAGCTCCGGCTCCGGGCGGTTTACAAGCTCGTAAATGTATGGAATTGGCCATTAAAGATGCAGGCATCGATCCTAGTGAAATTAACTACATCAATGCTCATGGTACTTCCACAGGTCTTAACGACAAAAACGAAACTATGGCTATTAAGGAATTATTCGGTGACCATGCTAAATCCTTGGCAGTTAACTCGACTAAATCCATGACAGGCCATTTATTGGGCGCAGCCGGTGCTATTGAAGCCATCGTTATGGCTATGGCGATTGAAACCGGTAAAATTCACCCAACCATCAACTTGACTAATCCGGATCCTGAACTCGATTTGGACTATGTTAAAGAAGGGGCTCGTGAATTGAAAGTGAATTGCGCATTATCCAATTCCTTCGGTTTTGGCGGTCATAATGCAACATTACTCGTTCGTCGTTACGAGGACTAATTGAAGGGCCGTAAGACTCATAAGACAATCTCGCACCAAGCTCGCGAAGCAGCGCTTCGAGAGCTTGTGGCGCGTTTGCGTATCCCTTTGACAGATATAAATTTGCTCGACAGAGCGTTTACGCATACGTCTTATGCAAATGAAAATAGAGCAGCTCGCGTTAAGCACAACGAACGTCTGGAATTTCTGGGCGATGCCGTTTTGGACTTAATCATCGGTGAGTATCTGTTTAAAACATATCCTCAAATGACTGAGGGTGAACTGACAAAAATAAAGGCAGCCACTGTTTGCGAAACCTCGTTGGCCACATGTAGTTCCAAATTACATTTTGGTAATTATTTATTGCTTGGGCGAGGCGAAGCGACTTCGGGCGGTCGGGAACGGGCGTCGATTTTAGCGGACACCTTTGAAGCCGTTATCGGTGCTTTATATGTAAATACTTCCTATGAAGTAACGGCACAGTTCGTATTGAGTCATTTGCAAGGATATTTGGAAAAAGCGAAAGACGGTAAGCTCGGCAAGGATTATAAGACTATGTTGCAAGAATATGTGCAGCAGGAAGGCGAGAAACAAATCGTCTATACCTTGCTCAGTGAATCGGGACCCGACCATGATAAGATTTTCTGCATGGAAGTGCGGATTGAAGGCAAGGCCTATGGTTCCGGTACCGGTAAAAGTAAAAAAGAAGCTGAACAAAATGCGGCTCAAGTTACACTTGATTATTTAATCGGCAAAAATGCTTGTCGATTGACGCAGGATTAATTCAGGTATATGGTAAATAGAGGAGCGGCTAATCCGCTCCTTTTTCATATTCTGATATAATGTATAGTGGTAGAAATTTTTAACAAAAATGAGGTAGGTAAAAATGAACCAACACAAAAATAACAGCATAGCTAACGATAAGCCTCACGGTTTGATTCCTTTTTACATACCCCATGCAGGCTGTCCGCAGCAATGTGTATTTTGTAATCAGCATCGCATTGCCGCCGGCGGAGCAAGAGCTTCTGAGGTTGATGTGAAAGCTACCATAGACGAATATATCGGCAACGAGCGGCATGAAAAATATTGGGAAGTGGCCTTCTATGGCGGTAGTTTTTCCGCGTTGCCGGAAGACTTACAACGCTCTTTGTTGGAACCGGCCTATGAGGCCTTGCAAAACGGTGAGATTGATGCCATACGTTGTTCCACTCGTCCTGATGCGCTTGGCGAGACGGAGATAGCACTGTTAAAAGCCTATGGTGTGAACACCGTTGAGATTGGTGTGCAGTCCATGGACGACACGATTTTAACGAGAGCTAAACGAGGTCATTCGTCGGCAGAGGTTGTGGGAGCCGTTCAGCGATTGCAAGAACATGGTTTTACCGTTGGTATTCAGCTATTACCGGGGTTACCCGGTGAAAACTGGCATACGTTAGTGAATACGGCGGTAGCCGTGGCTGAGTTGATGCCTGATTTTGTGCGCATTTATCCGGTTCTAGTCATTGAAGATACGGAGCTGGCCGATGATGTGAGAGCCGGTCGCTACACGCCGCTAACGGTGGCGGAAGCGGTAACGTATAGTGCCTTTTTAAAAGAGTATTTTGAAGAGCATCATATCACGGTGATTCGTACGGGACTGCAGAGTACGCCGGAATTGGATGCAGGTATCGGTTTAGTAGGCGGTCCTTACGAACCGGCCATGGGGGAACTGGTGACGAATTATCAGTGGTTACAGCGATTTTTAAAAGTCTTACGGGACCATAGAGCGGCGAGCTTACCAATGCATTCGGTGACCGTCCTGTATCCGCGTCAACTTACATCAAAAGTGCGTGGCGAAAAGCAACGGAATATGAAATATTTGGCAGAATGCTATACAGACTGCACTTGGCAATGGTATGAACAGGGCTCAAAAAAAGCGAAAGCTATGTTCGGAATAAAGACAAACAAATTTTCGGATAATGTTCTACTTTTTATCGATAATTTTAGGTATAATGTGATATAATAAAAGGTACGTTATTAGATATATTTAAAGTGACTTAAGACACACGGAAAGGTGGTTTGCATGCAACTCTTACGATTAGAGTTAAAAGGATTTAAATCCTTTGCGGACAAAACAATTGTAAAATTTTCACCCGGCATGACGGCTATCGTAGGTCCTAACGGGAGCGGCAAAAGTAATATTACCGATGCCATGCGTTGGGTGCTGGGCGAATCCAATGTGCGCCATTTACGTGGTCAAAAAGCGGAAGATATAATTTTTGCCGGTACGGAAAAGCGTCGTCCCATGAGCACCGCGGAAGTAACCTTGGTGTTCGATAACAGCGACAAACGTTTACATCCCGATTTAGCGGAAGTTGCCTTGACGCGTCGTATCTACCGTAGCGGTGAAAGTGAGTTTTTTATCAATAAAAAAGCTTGTCGCTTGAAGGATATTCAGGCTTTATTGGCTGATACAGGCTTAGGACGCGATTCCATGGCCATTATCGGGCAGAATCGGGTAGATGCTATTTTAAACAGCAAACCGGAAGATCGCCGCCTTTTTTTTGAAGAAGTGGCCGGTATTTCCCGTTTTAAAATGAATAAAGATGAGTCATTGCGCCGCATGGGGCAGACGGACCGCAACATGGAACGGGTGGCCGATTTGATGGCGAATTTGGAAGAGCAAATGGAACCGCTCCGAGAGAAGGCGGCCAAGACACAGGCTCATGCCGAATTAAGTCAAAAGAAACGCCTCTATGACGGAGCGTTGGCTTTTCACGATTATAAAGTGGCGGATCGTTTATTCACAAAACAGGAAAATGAAAAGATTGCGTTGCAGCAGGAAGAAATAGAAATCAATACGGAACTGGCCGGTTTAGGTGCACGGGAACAGCAGTTAAAGTTAAAATCCGAGGAACAACAGCAAGCTTTGCGGCAACAAGAAGAATTATATGCGAAAGCTCAAAAAGAAGAAGCCCGGCTCGAAGGGGAAAAAAATGTGCTGGCCGAGCAATTGCGGAATGCGGACAAAGAACTGCAGGAATTGCGTGATCGTATTCATGAAATAGAAGCGACTATCGCCGGTGACAAGCAAAAAGTGTTGGTCCATCAGAAACTGTTGGCCGACGGTGCCGGTGAATTGACGGCCAAAGAAGCGGCTTTGCAGACGGCTGAGCAAGCGTATGAAGCGGCTCGTCAAGAATTGCAGCGCATTCAAGGTGAGTTCCAAACGGCGCAAAAAGCGGTGGCCGCACGCCATGATGAACAATTACAGTTAGTCGGTCAAGTGGAAAAATTCCGCGTAGAATTACAAACTTTAAACGGCGAACTTACCAAAACAGGCGAACTGGTAACCACTTTGACGGAAGAATTGCAAACGGTGGGGGCCGAAGAAGCGGAAGCTTTAACGAAGCAGCAGACTTTGCAAGAGCAGCAGGAAGCTAATCGCGCCGAACGGGACCAAGAGCAGCAAACATTAGGGGAATTACGAAAACTTCGTCAACAGTTGGAACGGGACGTTCAAACCGGGCGCCGTGAAGAACAACGCATGGAAGGACGTTTACAACTCTTGGCGCAGTGGGCTGAACAGCATGAAGGTTATGCAGACGGTACGCGTAACGCCCTGGCCGCTAAGGAGCCGTGGCAGCAGGACTTACTGGGGGCTATCGGTGATTTGTTTACGGTAAAGCCGGAATTTGCCACGGCTCTCGATATTGCCTTAGGGGGCAGTATTAACCATGTAGTATCGCGTACCTCGCGAGCTGCCGCTGATTGTATTGCCTATTTAAAACGGACTCAAGGCGGTCGCGTTACTTTTTTACCGTTAGAAACGGTGCACGGTCAGGCCATTAATACACCGGCTCTCAATGAATCGGGCGTATTGGGGCGGGCCGTAGATTGTATTACTTTTGATGAAACGTATCGTGGTGTTTTCACCTACTTGTTGGGGCGTACTCTCGTAGTGGAAACGATGGAGCAGGCTATTGCTCTACAGAAAAAATATAAGCAACAGCTTCGTTTAGTGACACTGGGAGGCGAACAATTCCAACCGGGCGGTTCTTTAGCCGGTGGTGTGACCAAACGGCGTAAAGCCTCCGTTATGGCTCAAAAAGAAGAGATGGGCCTGTTAAATACCAAATTGCAGGTATTACAAGCAGAGTTAGTTAAAAAACAACAAGCTGCCGCTGACTACGAAAAACAGTTTGAAGAATTAAGTGAACAGTTGGCAGCGAAACAAAATAGTTGGGATGAGCAGCATACCTTGCTTTTGACGGCGGAATCCATTTTAAAAACAACGCGGGAACGAAAGTTGCGCAAGGAACAGGTGCTGCAAAACAATTTGGCGGAGCAGGACCGTTTGACCGGTGAACAGGCTCGTGTTACGATGACATTGGCACAAGCGGAAAGTGCTCTTAAGACTTTGAATGAAAATATTCAGGCTGATGGCGGTCATTCGGTGACCCTGGCTGAATTGGAGCGCTGTCAAAAAGCGCAGGACGAAGTCGGTCAGGTGCGTCAAGATGCACGTTTGCACTATGAACAATTAAAGCAGCAACAAAGTTACGGTGAACAGCAAATCAATGATTGGCAAAGCGCTATCGAGCAAAATGTAGCGCGTATGAAGCCGTTACAAATGCAGCTGGATGTTCGTGAACAACAGGTAAATACTGAATTACCACAGAAATTGAGTGATTTGGAGCATGCTTATGAAGCCCAAGCTAAGGCGACGGCGGAATTAGCCAAGCAGCGCGACGCGCTGTATGAATCACATAGTGAACAGCAGCGAACGTTAGCTGATTATTCCACGGAGCGCGAAACTTTGGATACTCGTCAAAAAAGGGTTCAACAGCGTTTGGTGCAGATGGAAGGTCAGCTGGCAAAATATGAAATGAATAGCGAACAGGCTTTACAAAAAATCGCCGAACTCGGTTTTTCACGAGAAGAAGCACAGGCTTTACAGCCGGAAGGGGCTGTAGCGGATTGGCGTCTCGAAGAAGGTAAGTTGAGTGCTGAACTGGAAGCCTTAGGGGCGGTTAACCCGGAAGCGGTAGCTGAATATGAAGCGGCGCAGACGAAACAGGCTTTTTATGAAACGCAGCAATCCGATTTGGAACAGGCTAAGGCTCAGTTGGAAGCGGTTATTGCAGAGATTGATAAAGCGATGGCCTTACAGCTCGGCGAAGTCCTTGAAGTGGTGGGCGATCGTTTTCAGGCCGTGTTCAGCAAGTTGTTCGGCGGCGGCACAGCTCAGATAGTGCTCACCGATCCGGATAATATTTTGACCAGCGGCATTGATTTTTATATTCAACCACCCGGTAAAAAACGCCAACAGTTAACGCTGTTGTCCGGTGGTGAGCGGGCCCTTACAGTTATAGCCTTGCTGTTCTCCTTCTTGGATTACAGACCGGCACCGTTCTGTGTGCTCGATGAAGTGGACGCGGCGTTGGACGAAGCCAATGTAGAACGTTTTGGCAGCTATTTACAACGACTGGGTGACGATACGCAGTTTATTGTTGTATCGCATCGTAAACGAACTATGGAGGCGGCCTTGGTATTACAAGGTGTTACCATGGTGGAACGAGGTGTTTCCCGATTGTTAACAGTAGCCTTTGATGAAATAGAGGAGGATATGTAATGAGTTTTTGGAATAAAACCAAGAAATTTCTTGGTTTCGGCGATGCCTTAGAAAATACGAAAAAGAAGTTTACCGAAGCCATTGAAACGGTCATTATCGGCTATGCCAAGATTGACGACGACTTCTTGGATGATTTGGAGGTCGCCATGATTACCGCCGACCTGGGCAGTAAGACGACGGAACTTTTGATGAAAGAAATTCGTCGCGGTGTTACGGAAGGCAAAATCAATCATACCAATGAAGTGATGAACTACATTGAAGAATACATTACGAAGTTACTGGAAGAACAGGAAGAAACTTTGGAAATGCATTCGCCGGAAGTTATTTTGGTAGTGGGCGTTAATGGGGTAGGTAAAACAACGACTATTGCCAAACTGGCTCATTATTATAAAGAAGCCGGCAAAAAGGTGGTGTTGGCGGCAGCCGATACGTTCCGTGCAGCCGCTTCCGAACAGCTCACTATCTGGGCGGAACGAGCCGATGTGCCTATCGTAAAACATCAGGAAGGGGCCGATCCGGCCGCTGTCGTATACGATGCCTTGGCATCGGCGAAAGCACGTAATGCAGATATTGTGATTATCGATACAGCCGGCCGTTTGCACACAAAAACCAACTTGATGGAAGAATTGAAGAAAATCGGCCGCGTAGCAGACCGTCAGGTTCCGGGAGCGCCGCATCAAACCCTATTGATTTTGGACGGCACCACCGGTCAGAATGCGGTTAGCCAAGCTAAATTATTCGGCCAGGCTGTACCGATTACCGGTATTATTGTGACTAAATTAGACGGCACCGCCAAAGGGGGCGTCGTAATTTCCATTAAAGAAGAACTGGGGGTTCCCGTTCGTTGGATTGGCATCGGTGAAAAAATTGATGACTTAAAACCATTCAATGCGAAAGAATTTGCCAATGCCTTGTTTGATAAAGGAATGAGTACGAATGAATAATCAAATGAGCCGTGCTGAGTTGGTAGCTTATGCACGGGCTGAAAATATAGCTAATCATTTCGGCGCACCATCCGAAGCGCTGGATACATTAGGCGATTTATTGGCTTACATCGGCAATGAAATGTATCGTCCGGTGACACGCTTGATGCTTCAAAATTGGAATCAATTGAATGATCGCATCGAACATTTTACGCCGGAAGAGTGGATTTTACCAACTGAGATTGCCAATAAAGAAGGGCTTGATAAAAAAGCCGTAGCCTTATTGATTGAAGTCTTGGAAGGTGTGGATACACCCATTCAAGAAGCTGACGGTAAACGCACGGAAATGAATGAATTGGAAAAGCAACGTTTGCAAGAGCATATCGAAAAGGTGAGAGCGGAAGAAGCTGCCATGGCTCAGGCCGAAGCAGAACGCCTCATGCGTGAAGAAGGTAAATAATATGGCACATCCACATATTCATCGTAATTACGAAGGTAATATGACTCCTTTTAAGGTTGAAGCACCTTTTGAACCAATGGGCGATCAGCCGGCAGCCATTCAATCGTTGGTGCAGGGCGTCAATAACGGCGACTGGGCACAGGTTCTGTTGGGGGCTACCGGTACGGGTAAAACCTATACCATGGCCAAGTTAATTGAAGGCGTGCAAAAACCGACTTTAGTTATTGCTCATAATAAAACCTTGGCTGCGCAATTATGCAGTGAGTTTAAAAGCTTTTTTCCCAATAATGCGGTGGAATATTTTGTGTCTTATTATGATTTTTACCAACCGGAAGCATATATTGCGTCAACCGATACATATATTGAAAAAGATGCATCCATTAACGATGAAATCGATAAATTGCGTCACTCGGCTACAATGAGTTTGTTTGAGCGTCGCGATGTGATTATTGTGGCCTCTGTAAGCTGTATTTACGGCTTAGGTGACCCGGAAGACTACAGCGATTTGGTTGTATCGCTCCGTTTGGGGCAAGAACGAAGTCGTGACGATATTTTGAAAAAACTGGTGGATATTCAATACAGTCGCAATGATATTAATTTTACCCGTGGTACTTTCCGTGTCCACGGCGATACGATAGAAGTATTTCCGGCAGCCAATAGTGAACGAGTCGTTCGCATTGAATTATTCGGCGATGAAATTGACCGTTTGTCCGAAGTGGATGTTTTGACCGGTGAAGTAATTGCCGATCGCAAGCATGTGGCCATTTATCCGGCCTCTCACTATGTAACGACCCGTGAAAAATTGCAACTCGCCATTGAGCGTATTGAAACAGAATTGGCGGAGCAGTTGGAATTTCTTAAATCACGGGACCGTTTACTGGAAGCCCAGCGTTTGGAGCAACGAACTCGTTACGATATTGAAATGATGCAGGAAATGGGCTATTGCTCAGGCATCGAAAACTATTCCCGCCTTTTATCCAATCGTAAACCGGGGGAAGCACCGTATACGTTGATTGATTATTTTCCGGATGATTTTTTGATTTTGATTGACGAATCCCATGTAACGATTCCACAATTGCGGGCCATGTATAATGGCGACCGGGCTCGTAAGGAAAACTTAATCGAGTATGGCTTCCGTTTGCCTTCCGCTTTGGATAACCGCCCGTTGAAGTTTGAAGAATTCCAAGAGCGAATTAATCAGATTGTATACGTATCGGCTACACCGGGCCCGTATGAAATGGAAGTGCAGACCAATATTGCGGAGCAGATTATTCGTCCTACCGGTTTATTGGATCCGCTTATTGAAGTGCGTCCCATTAAAGGGCAAATGGATGATTTGTTAGGCGAAATTAAAGTGCGGGCCGCTAAGAATGAGCGTGTCCTCGTAACGACATTGACGAAGAAAATGGCGGAAGATTTGACGGAGTTTCTCAAAGAAGTGGGCATTCGTGTGCGCTACTTACATTCCGATATTGCCACCATTGAGCGTGCCGATATTATTCGTGACCTGCGGGCCGGTGTTTTTGATGTGTTGGTGGGTATTAACTTACTTCGTGAAGGTCTGGATATGCCGGAAGTTTCCTTGGTGGCTATTCTTGATGCGGATAAGGAAGGGTTCCTCCGCAGTGATACCTCTTTGATTCAGACTATCGGTCGTGCGGCGCGTAATGAAAATGGTCGTGTTATTATGTATGCGGACCGTATTACAGGTTCTATGGATCGGGCAATCACTGAAACGGAACGCCGTCGTGAAGTACAGAACGCCTACAATAAGAAACACAATATTACGCCAAAATCGATTCATAAAGAAGTTAAAGAATTGATTGAATTGACTAAATTGGAAGAAGAAGAGGCCGGTAGTAAAGCCGGTAGTGCTAAGCGCACCGGTCGCGGTAAAAATGATGGCTACGATGACGGCGCAGCGGCTGTTGCTTCCGCTAAAAAAGGGCGCACTGCCAAAACAGGCGCTAAAGCGGGTAATAAAGGCGGCGCCAAAACGTCAGGCAAGGCTAAAGGGGTACAAGCTGTGGCTGATGGCACCGCTACTTATGAAGCGGCACCGGAATTAACCGTGGAAGATGTATTTAACAAGATTGAAGAAACTACGCGTCTCATGAAGGCGGCCGCTAAACAGCTTGAATTCGAAAAAGCAGCCGAACTTCGTGATGAACTCGGTATTTTAAGGCAGCAATTGTCTGACTTATAGGATGTACGTCGTAAAAAATAGGAACTTATGGGCAAGGCATTCTGTCTTGCCTATTTGTCCGTTAATTTGATAATCGGGAGGTTATCGTGAAAGAACAAATTATAGTAAAAGGGGCGCGTCAGCATAACCTTAAGAATATAGATGTGGCCTTGCCACGGGACAAGTTTATTGTCATTACCGGGCTTAGCGGCTCCGGTAAATCGTCGCTCGCTTTCGATACGATTTATGCGGAAGGGCAGCGACGCTATGTAGAATCCTTGTCGGCCTATGCGCGTCAATTTTTGGGCCAAATGGATAAACCGGATGTGGATTATATTGAAGGTTTGTCACCGGCCATCTCTATCGATCAGAAAACAACCAGTCGCAACCCTCGATCTACGGTGGGGACAGTGACGGAAATATATGACTATTTACGCTTATTGTTTGCTCGTGTGGGCCATGCCTTTTGTCCGCAGTGCGGTAAGCCAATTACGCAGCAATCTATCGAGCAGATGGCCGATGACGTAATGACCTTGCCGGAACGCACTAAATTGCTCATTATGGCGCCTATATTGCGCGGCAAAAAAGGGGAACATAAGCAATTATTGGAACGTCTTCGCAAAGAAGGGTTTGCCCGTGTCCGCATAGATGGTGATATTCGCACCTTGGACGAAGATATTGAATTGGCAAAGACTAAAAAGCATGATATAGAAATCGTGATTGACCGTTTGGTAGTGAAAGAAGGCATTGAGAGCCGTTTATCAGACTCCATGGAAACAGCTGCCAAATGGGGCGAAGGCATTGTGGTGGTGCAGGAAGTGGATGGACCGTCACATATGTACAGCCAGCATTTTGCCTGTCCCGATTGCCATATTTCTTTACCGGCTATCGAGCCGCGCATGTTCTCCTTCAATAGCCCGTTCGGTGCTTGTCCGGCCTGCTTGGGTATCGGCAGCACCATGGAAGTGGACGAAGAGCGGGTAATTCCGGATGGCGATGTGTCTTTTGCGGACGGCGCCGTATTGCCTTTAAGTTCCAATCCGAATGCATGGTTTATGCGTCAATTGGAAGGTTTATTGAAGGCTCATGGCTATGATTTATCGGCTACGTATAATGAACTACCGAAGAAATTACAACAAATGGTGATGAACGGCAGTACCGATAAAGTAACCTTCGAGTATGAAAATATGCGCGGTGAAGTAAAGACGTTCCACACGGAGTACGAAGGTATTTTGCCTATGGTAAAACGTCGTCACAGCGAAGCTTCTACCGACTCTATGCGTGAAGCCTTTGAAGAATTCATGTCCATCAAACCATGTAAAACTTGCGGCGGTGCCCGCTTAAAACCGGAAGCCTTAGCCGTGCGCGTAGGCGATAAAAACATCAACGAAGTGACGCAGCTCACCATCAGTGATGCGGTGAACTTCTTTGATACCGTGCCGCTTACGGAGCGCGAACAGTTTATCGGTAACCAGATTTTAAAAGAAATCAAAGCACGCCTCATGTTCCTCAATAATGTGGGTCTCGATTATCTCACCATGAATCGTAATGCCGGAACTTTGTCGGGCGGTGAAGCTCAGCGTATTCGCTTGGCTACCCAAATCGGTTCAGGCTTGGTAGGCGTTTTATACATTCTCGACGAACCGTCTATTGGTCTCCATCAACGCGATAATGATCGCTTAATCGGGACTTTGAAGGGTCTTCGTGACCTCGGTAATACCTTATTGGTCGTGGAACATGATGAAGACACCATGTTAGCGGCCGACTATTTGGTAGATATCGGACCGGGCGCCGGTGAGCACGGAGGGGAGATCATCGCCCAAGGGACGGCTCAGGAAGTAATGGCCAATGAAAACTCCATTACGGGGCAGTATCTGAGCGGTCGTAAATTTATACCGTTGCCGGAAACCAGACGCAAGTCCAACGGCAATGTGTTGGAAATTCGCGGTGCCTCGGAAAATAACTTAAAGAATATTAATGTAAAATTCCCACTTGGCGTTTTCACGGTGGTAACCGGTGTGAGCGGCTCCGGTAAATCCACCTTAATTAATGAGATTCTCTACAAGGGCATGGCGAATCATTTATATCGCTCCTATCACAAGGTAGGGGCTCATAAAGAGATTCGCGGCACTGAAAATATCGATAAAATCATCAATATTGACCAGAGTCCGATCGGACGTACGCCGCGTTCCAATCCGGCCACTTATACGGGTGTATTCGATTCCATTCGTGAATTGTACAGTCAAACGCCGGAAGCTAAAATGCGGGGCTATAAGCAGGGGCGTTTCAGCTTTAACGTCCGTGGCGGTCGCTGCGAAGCTTGTCGCGGTGACGGTATCATCAAAATTGAAATGCATTTCTTACCGGACGTGTATGTGCCTTGTGAAGTCTGCAAAGGAGCTCGTTATAATCGGGAAACTTTGGAAGTTAAATATAAAGGTAAATCCATTGCCGATGTATTGGATATGGTGGTGGATGAGGCAGTTGAGTTTTTTAAATCCATTCCGAAAATCCATCGCAAGCTTGAAACGTTACAACAGGTAGGTTTGGGGTATATTCGTTTGGGCCAGCCGGCCACAACCTTGTCCGGTGGTGAAGCACAGCGTGTAAAACTGGCTACCGAATTGGCTCGTCGCAGTACGGGTAAGACTTTATATATCCTGGACGAACCGACAACGGGCTTGCATGCGGAAGATATTCGCAAGCTGCTCGATGTGTTACAAAAATTAGTTGACGCCGGCGATACAGTAGTCGTTATCGAGCATAATTTGGACGTTATTAAAACGGCGGACCATATTATCGACTTAGGTCCTGAAGGGGGTGTACGCGGCGGTACCATTGTCGGTACGGGCACGCCGGAACAAATCGTCAAAATGGAAGGCAGTTATACCGGAAAGTTCTTGGGGCCTGTTTTGGCAAAAACAAAACGATTTATGGATGAAGCTAAGAAAGCAGGTCAATAATGGTTACGGAAGAAGTATTGGAGAAAATCAGCCATTTGCCGACCACGCCGGGCGTATATTTATGGCGGGACCAATATAAACGTATCATTTATGTGGGCAAAGCCATAAATCTGCGCAATCGCGTCCGTTCCTATGTGCGCAATGATATCAATCGGGCTCCAAAGGTAACAGCCATGATGCGACGCGCCGTTGATGTGGAGGTCATTCAGACCAAGACGGAAATGGAAGCGTTAATTTTGGAAAATACGCTCATTAAGGAACATCATCCGAAGTATAATATTATGCTCCGCGATGATAAGACCTATCCCTATGTGAAGGTGACGGTGCAGGAGGAGTATCCGCGGGTGCTCATGGTGCGCCGCATGGTGCGTGACGGGGCCAAGTATTTTGGACCGTTTACGGATGTGACGGCCGTACATCAGACTTTAAAATTGTTCCGCCGTCATTTCCCCTTGCGCACTTGTTCAAATATGAATGTACCGCGACCATGCTTGCAGTATCATTTGGGTTATTGTGAGGCTCCTTGTCAAGGCTTGGTATCACCGGAAAAATACCGCTCCTATATCGATCAAATCGTACAGGTATTGGAGGGTAAACCGATTCCTCTTTTAGGCGAATTGAAGCAGCAAATGGAAGCGGCGGCGGAAGAGCTTGATTTTGAAAAGGCGGCTCAACTGCGCGATCAATTGCAGGCATTGGAAAAGCTTCGTGAAAAACAGCGCATGGTAACCCAACGCGGTGATATTGACGTAGTCGGTATCGCCATGGAAGGCCTCATGGCCTGTGTGCAGGTCTTTTTCATCCGTTCCGGCCGTATGTTGGGGCGTGAAAACTTTTTCATTAAAAATGAAGGTGATGACGCCGCTACGGTTATGACGGAATTTATAAAACAATACTATGGCGGCACCACATTCGTGCCAAAAGAAGTATTGTTGCCTTATGAAACGGAAGAACGGGAACTCTTTGTGGAGTGGTTCACCGAAATGAAGGGCCAAAATGTTGAGGTTTCGGTGCCACAACGAGGTTATAAGCATGATTTGATTAAGATGGCGGCGGAAAACGCCCAGAACTTCCTGGAAGAGCGTCGTCGTCAATGGCAATATGATTTGGATAAGAGCGGCGGCGCCGTTAAGAAATTGGCGGAAGTCCTCGACTTGCCGAGACTCCCGGAACGTATGGAATGCATCGATATATCCCATACGCAGGGCAGTGAAACGGTGGCTTCCATGGTTGTCTTTGAAGACGGTAAACCGGCGAAGAAGGAATATCGTCGTTTTAAATTAAAGACGGTTCAGGGCAAACCGGATGACTTTAAATCCATGGCTGAAATTATGGAACGCCGTTACGGCAATGAAACGGATTGGCCTATGCCGGATTTAATTATCATCGATGGCGGTAAGGGGCAGCTCAACGCAGCCTTGCCTTTAATCAGAGCAGTCGGTGTGACGGATGTGCCGGTTATTTCGCTGGCTAAACGAATTGAAGAAGTTTTTGTGGAAGGTCAGTCGGAAAGTATCATATTATCTCATCATTCGCCGGAATTGCAGTTATTGCAACAAATTCGTGACGAAGCTCACCGCTTTGCCATTACGTATCATCGTAAATTACGGGGCAAGCGCAATTTGGAGTCGATTCTGGATCATATTGAAGGTATCGGACCAAAACGGCGTAAAGCATTGTGGCAGGCTTTTGGCAATTTAGAAGGTATTAAGGCGGCTACGGAAGAGGAATTGGCAGCCGTGCCGGGAATGAATCAAAAAACGGCGGCGGAAGTGTATCGATTTTTCCGTTTGTCTAAAGATGAAAAGCGTGCTACCATTGAAGGAGACCGCTAGCAGTTATAGCGGATTTTATAAGTAACATTGTAAGTAACATATGGGATACATTGTCAGCGCTTGGCTTCAGGCAGTGTATCCTTTGTGTTGGGTTTTACGGTAGTGTTATATTTTGTAGAGTAATGGCAACTGCCATTCGGTAGGAGGGTACTATCTTGCAAGGAAAATTGTCATTAAGTTCAGCCATAGTTATTGGCTCAATGTTGTTCGGTATGTTCTTCGGCGCAGGCAATCTGATTTTCCCGGTTCATATGGGGCAGGAAGCAGGGGCCGACATGTGGCCGGCTACGGTAGGTTTTCTTATTACGGCCATTGGCTTGCCGTTCTTAGGTGTTGTTGCTATCGGTATTTCACGGAGTAACGGTTTATTTGATTTGGCATCTCGCGTACATCCGACCTATGCGAAATTATTTACTATTCTTTTATATTTAACCATAGGGCCGGCTTTTGCTTTACCGCGTACGGCCACGGTTTCTTATCAAATCGGCTTGGCACCGTATATCGGTGATGATATGCAGACGGTAGCCTTGGCGGCCTTTACCTTTGTGTTCTTCGTCTTGGGTCTGTTTTTCTCCATGAACCCGGGTAAGTTAATGACCTACATCGGTAAAATTTTAAATCCGTTGTTCTTAATCTTCTTGGCTATTCTCTTGGTAGTGGCCTTGATTAATCCAATGGGATCCGTGGCGACGGCACCGGTGAGCGGTGATTATTTGACCATGCCGTTCTTCAAAGGCTTTACGGAAGGTTACAATACGATGGATGCTTTGGCGGCGTTAGCCTTCGGTATCATCGTAGTCCGCGCCATGCAGAGCGTAGGTGTTACCGAGCCTAAGGATATTGCGGCGGGCATGGTAAAAGCCGGTATCGTTACGGTAGTCTTGATGGCCATTATCTATGCATTCTTAGCTTACGTGGGTGCCTCCAGCCTCGGCGTTTTCGCCTTATCCGCTAACGGCGGTATTGCGTTGGCACAAATTGCCCATTATTATTTCGGACCAATCGGTGCCGTATTATTGGCAATTACCGTAACCTTGGCTTGTTTGAAAACGGCGGTAGGCCTTATTTGTGCATGTTCGGAAACATTCGTCGATTTATTTCCGAATTCCATCAGTTATAAAAAATATGCCTATGCATTCGCTATTATTTCTTTCTTAATCGGTAATGTAGGCTTAACTCAGATTATATCGCTGGCGATTCCTATTTTGATGTTATTGTATCCGTTGACGATTACCATTATTTTGTTAACATTCTTGGCACCGCTTTTTAACGGTCGTCAAGCTGTATATTTCATCACTACAGTATTTGCCTTGATTGCGGCTATCGGTGATATGCTCAATACTTTGCCTGAATTTTTAGGGCAAGCAGCTTGGGTACAGCAAACTGTAGGCGTATATAAGATGTTGCCGTTCTTTGATTTAGGTATGGGCTGGGTAGTGCCGTCCGCTATCGGCTTTGTATTGGGTCTTATTTATATAGCAGTTGTAAAAACTAAGGGAGGTTAGGGTAATGAATATTTGCGTGACCGGCGGGGCCGGTTTTATCGGTTCCCATCTTGTAGATGCTCTCATTAATGAAGGGCACAAGGTAATGGTTATAGATAATTTAAGTACCGGTTGTCGAGATTTTGTAAATTCTAAGGCTGACTTCGTGGAAATGGATATTCGCGATAAAGAACTTGCCGCTAAAATGGCCGAGTTTAAACCGGAGTATGTATTTCATGAAGCCGCTCAGACAATGGTGCCGGAATCAATGAAAGATCCTGCATTTGATTGTGATGTTAATTTATTGGGACTCATTAATGTGCTTAATGCTTGCCGCAGCGTGGGAGTAAAAAAAATTATCATGCCTTCGTCAGCCGCCGTATATGGTGATCTCGATACATTACCGCTCACAGAAACGATGGCGGGGCAGCCGTCCTCGTTTTACGGACTTACCAAATTGACTACGGAAAGTTATCTGCGCATTTATCATGAAGCATTCGGCTTACCTTACATCTGTTTTCGCTATGCAAATGTGTATGGACCGCGTCAAGGCAATGGCGGTGAAGGCGGCGTAATCAGTATTTTCTGTGAACGTTTACAGGCTCATAAAGATATAAGTATATTCGGTGACGGTGAACAAACTCGCGATTTCGTCTATGTAGACGATGTAGTGGCAGCTAATATGGCGGCTTTGCATAAACCGGACCTTGTGGGGGTTATCAATGTGAGTACCGAGAGAGGTACTTCGCTGAATAAATTGGTAGCACAATTTAAAAAAATTGTGGACCATGAATTTAACGTGCACTACGAAGAGGCACGGCAAGGGGATATCAAACACTCGTTATTAAGTACAAAAAAAATGATAAATGAATTAGGTTTATCAGCTACAGTTAAATTAGATAAAGGCTTGACAACGACCTATGAATACTTTCATAATAAAAAGTAATTATTAATGAGTGATTTACTGTAGTCGAATAAATAGAGATTATGGTACAATGGTAAGAGAAGTAGTTGTTCTTGTGAGGAGATTGACATGGAAACAAAAAAACAAGAAGAGAAAAAGATTCAGTATATAATTTGTCGTGTGTGCGGCTATATCGAAACAGCCGATAATGCGGATAAACCATGCCCGGCTTGCGGCTTTCCGAAAACCGTTTGGGCTGAATACACACCACGCAAATTGAATCCTACCCGTAAACGTTTATTGGATTTACATTTGCATCCGATTGCGGTTCATTTTCCGATTGCCGGTTCCGCTTTAACTGTGGGCTTGCCTATTTTAGGTTTACTCGTGCCTTACAGCTTGGGCTACCGTTTATTCGATTTCGCTATGATGGTTTGTCTCGTAATGCCTTTATTGGTATTAATTGGCGGTATTTCCGGTTATATTGGCGGTAAACTTCGTTATAAAACAACGACAGCGCCGGTTTTAAAATTCAAAATCTACTTATCCGTAGTGTATTTCGCCCTGACGCTGATACAGGCCTATGTGGCATATTCGTATAATGTCACCGCAGGCAATGCACTGGTTATTGCCGTCATAGGTGCTTTAGCATCGCTTTGTGCCGCTATTTTGGGCAAAAAAGGTTCTCACTTGTTTGCCGGTTTATTCGGACCATACGTACAAGGCTAAACTTAATCATATGCATTGTAAAATGCATTAAATATCGTTGGAGTGTCTTGTTTTCGTGTTGTTAAATACGAGGCAAGACACTTTTTTATCCACTAAGGAGCAAATATGCAAATCAATCGGGCTGTATTACAAATTCTTGATTTTTCATCTTCTTTAGCCGTTTATTCGGAAAATGAACTGAATATGGGCGAGGAAGCCTTACAGGACTATGTCAGTGCTCATGTAACTAAGGGGATTAAAGACCCGGGACTTAGAACGGGCTATATAAATGAGACGAGTAAATTAGGTCAAATGTTGGTGCAATATCGCGACGGTCTTACCGATATTACCACCTTAGGCAAGGAATTGGGCGAAACGATGTTCAATTATATGAAACAGGCGACGGATCCGGTTATTATTGATACAATTATCTGTGAAGCGGCTGAAAATCATCGCTATTTATGTATTCTCCTTTGTCAGGCCCATGATGCGTATACGCACCAACTGTTTAATGAAGAAGACGGCACTTTAACTACGGAATTGATTCCGAATCGAGCGGTGTTACCGAGTCCGACCCAAAAGCTTCGCTCATTTTGTGCTATTGATTTAGAGGATTTTTCGGTGCGTCTGTTTGAACCAAAAGGTGAATATGACGGTGAAGCTGTTTATATTTTAGGAGATAAAGTTTTACAAATCGGTACGAATCCGTCATCCCGTGATACGGTGGCCAAAGTGCGACGCATCGTGGATAAGGTGGCTAAAGCGCATGAGGGCGATGGCGTGGAAGAGTTGGTTAAGGTTCGCTCCATGATTTCCAAAAATGCGGAAGTATCCGATACGTTGAATCCGGAAACCATTGTGGATACGGTTTTTGCCAATCAGCCGCAACAAAAAGAAGCGGCTAAAAAAGCATTGGCAGAGCAGGATATGTTACGACCTTTGCCGGTAAATCGTGAATTTGCCGCCAAGGTAGGGGAAAAGCATAAAATAAAAACTGACACGGGAATTGAGATTAGTTTTCCCGTTGAATATATGCAAAACAGTGAATTCATTGAAATCGTGACGAATCCTGACGGAACTTTGCGTATAGAACTTAAAAACATTAATAAAATATTGAACAAGTAACAATAAGCAAAAATTTGAATAAATAATTATAATTCATAATTATATTTGATAAATAATGCGAAAAATTTCATAAATATTCAGCTGTTTTTCAGCTGTTTTGTAGTAATATTTTAAATGAAACTGTAGTAAAATAAAAAAGGAACGATGGTCGTGAGTAAGAAAGAGCATAAAAAAACAAATGCTATGCGCATGCTGGACACGCATAAAATCGGTTATGAAGTATTAGCCTATGAATGGGAAGAAGGACGTGGTGCAGGCGTCCATGTAGCAGAAGAACTGCATTTACCGGAAGCACAGGTTTTCAAAACATTGGTGGGGAAAGGCAATGTGACGGGGCCGGTCGTGTTTTGTATTCCTGTTGCCGCTGAATTGGATTTAAAACAGGCGGCACGGGTGAGTGGCAATAAATCAGTTGAGCTTATCGCTGTGAAGGATTTATTGGGGCTTACCGGTTATTTGTGGGGCGGTTGTTCGCCGGTGGGGATGAAGAAATTATTTCCCACCTATTTTGATGCGACCATGGCAACGTTTGATCAGATTTATGTAAGTGCCGGTTTGCGAGGCATGCAGATTAAAGTTAATCCAAACGATTTACAGACAGTAGTAAATGCTCATTTCGAAACATTAACGATGAACTGATTGCAGTTATTCTAGAACAAGGAGCTTATATGGGTAAAAAGTATTATGCCGTAAGAGAGGGGAGAGTGCGGGGAATTTATGATTCTTGGGCGGCTTGTGAACGCCAAGTAAAGGGCTATGGTGGTGCCATTTACAAATCTTTTATGTCAAAACAGGAAGCGGAAGCTTTTATGGAGGAAGATATTGCGCCTATTAAAGGCATGTCCATGGAAGAATATTTAGCTACCGCCAAGGCCAGTCAGCGCCGTACGCCGCGTCGTCGCAGAGCTACCGGTACGGGCGTAAGCAATAAATCGGCTCAGGATTCCAATGCCTCGGATACTATTTTTGCTGATTTAGGAGCAAAAAGCGCGGTAGCCTTTATTGATGGAAGTTTTGACAAAACAAACAAAGTGGTCGGCACCGGCGGCGTTATTTTCTATGAGGGGCAAGAAGAAACGTTTTCATACGGTACCGATAAAGAAATATATACGGCCTATTGGAATGTGGCGGGTGAACTTTTAGGGGCCATGCATGTCATTGAGTGGGCTGTAGCTAAGGAAGCTAAAGAAATTCACATTTACTATGATTATATGGGCATTGAAATGTGGGCTACGGGACGTTGGAAGGCGAATAATCCGCTTACACAGCAGTATGCGGAATTTATGTTAAACAGCCGTCGCCTTATTAAAACAGTATTTCACAAGGTAGCGGCTCATACGGGTGTAACCTATAATGAAAAAGCCGATGAATTAGCTAAAGCAGGCACCAAAAAGGTAATCGAATTATAAGTTCAACTGAGTTGAAATTGTTCGGGATACAGCATTCTCATGGTATAGGTAGAGGATAAAGGTATTAGACTTTTAACTTTGAAAAGTTATATTTGCTTAAGGTATGAATGGGGCTAAAGTTGATTGAGTTATGAATAAAATGTATGATGCTCTTCAGTTTTTCTATTGCGCCATAATTTATAGAACGGTACAATAAGAAGAGTGGTTTAAAGGAGGAGTTTCAATGAAAAAAATCATTTTACCATCCGGTTTTATATTTGATTATACTAATTTATTTTCAGCTTGGGGCGTAACCGAAGCTGATGTTCATACTTATTTCGATTCTATTGCCAATGCCGTAAAAGCGGCCGTTCGCGTACGTACTACAGGCGTTGTGGAAGGCCATTTGTTTAAAGACGGTCAGCCGGAAGCTGTATTATTCCCGCAATTGCCGTATATTGAAGATAAAAATCTCAATAACGAAACAGTTTTAAAACGTTTGGAAGACTTGGGGCAACATGCTAAAGAGTCTGTAGATGCCGTAGTAAGCTTCGGTATCGGCGGCTCTTATTTAGGCGGTAAAGTACTCTTTGATGTTCATTGCGGTGAATTTTGGAATCAGAAATCCGAAGCGGAACGCGACGGGTATCCAAAATTATACTTCAGTGGCAATAATGTGGATCCTCATCGCACTAATGATTTGATTGAAACGTTAAAACGCAGTGCGGCCCATAAAGGATCTCCTTATACGGTAATGCTCATTTTAATTTCTAAGTCCGGGTCTACCATTGAACCGATGTCCAATTTCATGGTGGTGCAAGAAGCGTTGGCAGCGGCCGGTATTAAAGTGGAAGTCGTAGCTGTTACGGATCCTCGTACCGATGAAAAAGAAACGTTGCTTCATAAATTGGCGGTTCAGCAGAACTGGCCGACGTTTGCTGTGCCTGATGGGGTGGGCGGACGTTTTTCCGTATTTACGGAAGTAGGTCTTATTATCGGTGCCGTGGTAGGCTTCAATATTCGTGAATTTTTAGACGGAGCCAAAGGCATGGATGAAGCCTGTCAGGGTGGCGATTTGCTTAAGAATCCGGCTTTGTTGAATGCAGTTTTGAAATATATTGCTGCTGAAAAATACGGCCGTATTATTGAAATCATGATGCCTTACGGCGATTCTTTGAAATCCTTGGCTGAATGGTATGTACAACTTTTAGCTGAATCATTAGGTAAACATCAGCCGAAAACTGACGGCCGTTACGGTCGCACGCCGGTAGTTGCGGTGGGAACTACGGATATGCATGCACAGACACAGGAACATCAAGAAGGGCGCTTGAACAAAATCGTGTCTTTTGTAAAAGTAAAAGATTGGGAAACAAAAGCGATTGTGCCTCATACTTACGATGAATATAAACCGCTTAAAGCATTCAGTGGCTTGGACTTAGGGGTAATTTTAAATACTGCTTTAGAAGCTAACAGCGAAGCTTTAACAGGCGATAAGCGCTTCAATGTAACTTATGAATTGCCGACCTTGTCAGCCTATCATTTAGGTGAATTTATGTTTATGCTTTGCTGGGCTATTTTCTACGAAGGTCAATTGGCCGGTGTAGATGCGTTTGATCAGCCGGGCGTTGAAGTGTATAAAAAATTGTTGGGGCCTAAATTGGCAGCTCATCAAGCGGAAAAATAATCAGGTCATGTAGTTTTTGCCGATCCTTTCCCGTTCGCGGACATAATTAAAGGTTGCGGCAAGCAGTGGCAGTTTCGATTTAGGGAGGATTATTATGAAAATTTTGGTTACCGGTGGAGCCGGCTATATCGGCAGTCATACTGTGCGAGCTTTGCAAAAAGCAGGTCATACGCCAATTGTTTTGGATAATTTATCGCGTGGTCATGTAGAATCTTTGCCGGAAGGCGTTGAATTTATTAATATGGATATTGCTGATGCCGGTTTAGCCGATGTATTAAAGGCTAAAGGCATTGAAGGGGTTATGCATTTTGCGGCTCATTCACAGGTTGGCGAATCCATGAAAGATCCTATGATTTATTATGAAAACAATGTAGTAGGTTCATTCCGTCTCATTGAATCTGTCCGTAAAGCCGGTGTCAAATATTTTGTATTCTCCTCTACTGCCGCCGTTTATGGCGAACCTGAAGTTGTACCGATTAAAGAAGATGCACGTTTAGCTCCGACTAATGTATACGGTCGTACGAAGCTCATGATTGAACAAATGTTGCGCGATTATAGTGATATTTACGGTCTGCGCTATGTGGCTTTGCGTTATTTTAATGCAGCGGGTGCCGACCAAAGCGGTGAAATCGGTGAAGATCATACCCCGGAAACACATTTGATTCCCCTCATTTTGGAAGCTGCTTTAGGCAAGCGCGCCAATATTTCAATTTTCGGTACTGACTATGATACGGCTGACGGCACTTGTGTGCGCGATTATATCCATGTTACCGATTTAGCTTCGGCCCATATTCTCAGTATGGAATATTTGCGCGACGGTGGTGAATCTAATTATTTTAACTTGGGAACCGGTAATGGTTTCAGTGTAAAAGAAATTGTAGATGCCACTAAATCCGTAACCGGCGTAGACTTCCCGGTTGTTATCGGCGAACGTCGTGCCGGTGATCCGGGCACTTTGATTGCGTCTTCTGAAAAAGCGCAAACTGTTTTAGGCTGGAAGCCGATCCACAGCGAGGTCTCCCAGGTTATCGGTGATGCTTGGCAATGGCACAAAAACCATCCAAACGGTTATAAAAAATAATAAGGACTGTGATATTATGAATAGACTGTCTCTACAAGAAATGCGAAATTTATTAATTAAGAAAGGTCGCCTCTTGTACGGGGCGGTCTTTTTATTTTGCCTCGTTTGCCTCTATGGTTTATATACATCTCAGTGGACAAGGGTAAGTGATTTGGCAGCGGATAATGCGGCACCTGATTCATCGTCTAAAACTGTGAGTTTAGACGCTAAAGAAGGCCGTGGCGGGGCTATTGGGAAGGGTAAAAACGAAGGTACATTTGTAGCACCGGTAATTAGCTTAGCCGGTGTTTTAAGAGGTCACCCGCTAGATGATCCGTTTACGCATTTGCTGTTAAATGAGGATAGCACAGTCATAGCCGGTGCGCCTCAAATCGCACAAAAGGGAAGGTCGGGAAATCCCGGTATAGGTAATAGTTATGGGCAAACTGATACATTCAACACTTCATATGTGAATGGTTCTAATAGGGGCCGGCGCACAAATAATTATGCCGAATATAGTGGTAACAATTATGGTCGCAGTGGCGGGGCTTATACCGGCGGATCCGGTACGGAAAGTAAGGGGAGCTATGGGAATCGGCAAAATTCTATGACTGATATAAAAGTCACCGGTATTATCACGGGCCCCACGCCGATGGCGATTTTGACAAACGATGGCAGCGAAGGTTGCTATGGTGTTGGCGAGGGACCGCGTGGTGTGACAGTGAAACAGATAGCGGACCATGCAGTTTTAATAAGTGGCGCCGGTGGCAGTCGTTGGTTATATGTGGAATAAGTCTGGGGTAAGGGAGTAATATAGGGATGTTAGTTAGCGTATTAAGGGTTTTAACAGTTTTGGCTGTTATCGTACAATTTCATCTTTGCGGCGAATCGGTGGCCGCTTTGTCTATGACGGTAAATAACAGCAATTTGAGTAGTTTAGTGCAGTCCATCGCACGCAGTGAGGGCATTGCCATTACCGGTACGGAAACGTTGCAAGGAACCGTATCGATACGCCTTAATGAAACAAGCGGTATTGCCGCAATAAAGCGCTTGGCGGCGATAAAGCATTTCAGTTTGTATGAATCGGACGGGCTCTGGATTGTGGATGGTCAAGGCATGGGGGATAAAGATGCGCGCGTGGCCGAAGTTTTAACACCTCGACATATTTCGCCGAAGGCCTTAGGCGATGCCTTGGTTGCCATTGTGTCGGAGAAGAATATCAAGGTGGTAAAAGGAAGTAATCAGGTTATGGTCTATGGCACGGCGGCTCAGTTGCGACAGGTTCATGATATTCTACCCATGCTGGATATAAGCCCCAAACAAATTCGCTTAGAAGTAGCCGTTGTAGCCATTGAGCATAATTTTGTAAAAGAAACGGGCATAAAATGGTCCTGGCAGAGTTTGACCGGGCGTAATAAGGATGATACAAACTCTTATGGGGGCATTCAATTTGGTCGAGCTCCGGAAGGTACGCCTTATACATTTTGGTTTAAACCGGAATTGAGTGCGCAGCAAACAAATAATAAAACAGTCTTAATTGCGAGACCTTCTATTATGGCGGTGAATGGTGAAGAAGCGAAGATTTTAATAGGGGACCGGATTCCCGTGCTGGAAGAGGTGAAAGACGGCACGGAAAGCCGCATCACTACACGCTATGAAGAGGCGGGGATTCGTCTTACGTGCACACCGTTTGTGACGGAAGATAACAGTATTGAAGCGGATATTCATGCGGAAGTGAGCAGTCCCGCCATGGTTTCGGAACTGAAAGCTTATCGTATTACCACGCGCGAGGCACATACGAGGGTTCACTTACAGCCCGGCGAAATCCTCGTCATCGGCGGCCTTATGGATAATCGAGAAAGGAAACAGTTTTCAAAAATTCCGCTCCTCGGCGATATTCCTTTATTGGGAAAATTATTTCAACATGCCCGTAAGACCAAGGACAGTGTTGAATTGTGTATTTTTGTAAAAGCTGACACTGTGGAGGCGCCAACGGACATTCCTCTATGATATAATAGAAGAGTATATGATTGAACGGAGGCTTAGAGGATGGAACAAATCCGCGTAATAGGATTAAGTAAATCATTTGGCGTGCGCCAAGTGTTTAACAAAGTATCCTTTGAAATAAAACATGGTGAGCGTGTCGGCTTGGTGGGCCCTAACGGGGCTGGCAAATCGACGCTCATGAAATGCCTGTTGGGCATTGAAGAATATGATGAAGGTCAGGTTGTCAAAGATAGTGCTACTACAATCGGTTATTTGCAGCAGGATATCAATTTAGGGGACGACAGTTTAGCTATTGAAATTCAAAAAGCCTTTGCCGATGTGCAATATTGGGAACAACAATTACAGGAAGTATCGGCGAAGCTTGAAACGAATCCTCATGATGAAAGTTTGCTCAAACAGCTCGCCCGCATTCAGGACCGTTTAGATTGGCTTGGTGGTTATGATTATGAGGCCCAAAGTCGCCGCATTGCCTACGGCCTTGGTTTTTCCGATGAAGATTTAACGAAATCTGTGTCTGAATTTTCCGGTGGGCAAAAAACACGTATTAATTTGGCAAAAGCTTTAGTTCGGCGCCCTGATTTTTTATTTTTGGATGAACCGACTAACCATTTGGATATGGATATGTTGGAATGGTTGGAAAATTATTTGAGCTCTTACGGCGGCGGTATCTTAATTATCAGCCATGACCGTTATTTCCTTGATCGTGTAACGACGCGTATTGTTGAATTGGAGCATCATAAGGCAACCAGCTATCGTGGTAATTACAGTCGTTATGTGGAGCAGCGTGAAGCTCAACATAAGGCGCAGCAAAACGCCTATGAGAAGCAACAGGAATATATTCGCAAAACGGAAGAGTATATCGATAAGTACCGCGCCGGGATTAAATCTAAAATGGCCAGAGGCCGCCAGTCGCAGTTGAATCGTTTGGAGCGTTTGGATGCGCCGGAAACTTCACAGACATTGAAGTTTAGATTTCCTAAAGCGGAATTCAGCGCCGATAAAGTGCTGACGGTGGAAGAGTTATTTTTATCCTACGGCGAGCGCGATATTGTAGAGGATGTGTCCTTTATGATTCGTCGCGGGGAAGCGGTGGCCTTAATCGGGCCGAACGGCGCCGGAAAATCCACTTTATTAAAAGCTATTACCGGTGAATTGACACCGGAAGCGGGTTTTATCGATATCGGCAGCCGTGTATCGGTGGGGTATTTTTCACAGGAACACGAAGAATTACATCCTGCTTGGACGCCGATTGATGAAATTATGAGTCATTTTAACTATAGTGAGGAAAAAGCCCGTAATGTACTGGGCATGTTTTTGTTCCAAGGGGATGACGTTTTCAAGGAAATTCGTGATTTGTCCGGTGGTGAACGGGCTCGCTTAAGTTTATTGATTTTGTTTTTACAAGGCAATAATTTCTTAATTCTTGACGAACCGACCAACCATTTAGATATTCCGACGCGCGAAGTGGTGGAAGAGGCTTTGATGAACTTTACCGGCACATTACTGGTTGTGTCCCATGACCGGTATTTCTTGGATAAAGTGGCCAAACGGACCTTGGTGTTAGAGCCGGAAGGCGTGGAAGAATACCTTGGCAATTACAGCTACTATAAGGCGAAGCTCAAAGAACAGCAGGATTTGGCCGCCTTGGCAGCTGAACAAAGTGGTCAAAATAAAGA
This sequence comes from Veillonella sp. KGMB01456, assembly GCF_023051165.1. Classification (GTDB taxonomy): domain Bacteria; phylum Bacillota; class Negativicutes; order Veillonellales; family Veillonellaceae; genus Veillonella_A. The sequence continues at coordinate 21,161 of NZ_JALKIG010000005.1, read as the reverse complement.
ACGTTCGAGCAGTAATAAACGCAACAGCAACAATAATGACGATACGAACTCGACCGACAGGGTGGATTCGAATGAAGCTAAAAATACCGGCAGTACAAGTGGTAACGAAGGTTCCGGAGATAAAAAGCTAAACTCCTATATGCAAGCCAAGAAATTGGAAGAAACGGAAACCGAAATTGCCCGTTTGGAAGCTACGCTGAAAATGTACGAAGTTCAAATACAAAATCCCGCTTTACAGGAAGATGCGGAAGCCATGGCAGAAACGGCGGCTCAAATGGAAGCTACCAATAAAAGATTGGCTGAACTCTATGAAATTTGGGAGCAATTGGCACAATGAGTGACATCGTAATTGACACAGATAATGGCGGTAATGTTGATACAGCAAATGGTACGACAATTAGGCCTATGAGTGATACACTGATTAGTTCTATGAGTGATACACTGATTAGTCCTATGAAAGGACGATTTGCGCCAAGCCCGACGGGACATCTTCATTTAGGTAATTTGTGGATTGCCATGCTGTCGTGGCTACAGGTGAAACAGCAACAAGGTACCTTTGTTTTGCGCATGGAAGATATCGACATACAGCGCGCTAAAAGACAGTATGGGGAAGATTTACTGGATGATTTAGAATGGTTTGGCCTGACTTGGGATGAAGGCCCACGCGTAGGCGGTCCCCATGAATCGTATTGGCAAAGTGAACGGTATCCTCTCTATGAGGCACAGATTGCTAAATGGCAAGAATCGGGGCTTGTGTACCCCTGTTACTGTAATCGAGCGCGCTTGCAGAGCATTGCATCGGCTCCGCATGGTCATGAAGGAATTGCTCATTATGATGGTCGTTGCCGCCACTTGAGTGAAGGGGAACGGCAGACTTTAGGTGAGCGGAAGAATCCTTCGTGGCGCATGAAAGTAGAACCACGATTGTATGAATTTACTGATTTTTGGCAAGGTTCGCAGCGGGAAGAACTTATTCCGGCGCAAGATGATTTTATTGTTCGTCGCGCTGACGGCATGTTCGCCTATAATTTAGCCGTTGTTATGGATGATATAGCCATGGGCATTACCCATATTGTGCGCGGTTATGATTTATTACCGGCTGTGGCCGGTCAATTGTGGCTCTATGAGTGCCTGGGTGCCAAGGTACCGCACTATGCACATGCGCCGTTAATTGTTGATGAGGAAGGCTATCGATTATCAAAAAGGCAGCAGAGTATAACCTTGCGTGAATTGAGAATGAGCGGCTATAGTGCGTCTATGATTTTAGGGCATTTGGCATTGGCGGCAGGACTAGTTTCATCATCTCAAACAGACAAATTCGGAGGGCTCACATGGGAAACTTTGTTGAATTGTAGTCTTGATAATAATTATCTAAAAAAACCTCAAATTAAATTGACAAATTTCGATGTTTTGATATAATGAATATAGAGAGTTGAGGTGATAGGATGACACCAAAAGAAGCACTGACTAAAAAAGTTTGGGCAGTACTGGGCGCAACAAGCCGTAAAGAAAAATTCGGCTATAAAATATACGCTTGTTTGCGTGATCACGGATACAAAGTATATCCGGTGAACCCTAATGTAAATGAGATTGATGGCGCCACTTGTTATGCGTCACTTCACGATTTACCGGAAGTTCCCGAAGTAGTGGACTTTGTTGTTCCCGAGGCTGTAGGTTTACAGGCTTTGGAGGATTGCCAAAAGCTGGGGATTTCGGTAGTTTGGTTGCAACCGGGCGCTGATAAACCGGCCGTAGTGGCTAAGGCCAATGAGCTTGGTTTTGAAGTTATTCAGGACTGTGTTTTAGTTCAGATTTGACCGGCAACTAAATTTGTAGTTTAATATAATTAACACATATATTGATATTTATTTTCAACAATTTGTAAATTTGTTGATTTAGGAGGTTATTTAACTATGGCAAACGTAACAGAATTAACAGTAGCAAACTTTAAAGATACCGTAACTTCTAAAGAAGTAGCAATCGTGGACTTCTGGGCTCCATGGTGCGGTTACTGCGTACGCATGATGCCAATTTTCGAAGCTTTGTCTGAAGAATTGGGCGACAAAGTTGTATTCGCTAAAGTTAACACTGACGAAGTTGTAGAATTAGCTAAAGAATTCAGCATTGAAGTATTGCCTACATTCGCTATTATTAAAAACGGTGAAGTAGTAGACCGTAAAATCGGTTACATTCCACAAAACGAATTAAAAGCAGCTATCGAAGCTCAGTTATAATTTAATAACAAAAAATAGTAATCCAAACTATGCGAAAGAGGCGTTCACAAATCGTGAGCGCCTTTTTTTTTACCTAAAACAGCACAGTCCTTTATTTTTTATATCCCCCATATTCCTCCACTCCCGATTTCTTTGCCTCAAAGGCGCTTCTTGTTTCCGGCAAGAAGGTCACGATATGAATAAAAATTGCTCGTGTCGTAGAATCTCGAACTAAAATGGCACTACGGCTGTTGCTGTATGATAATTCTATATAAAAAATATATCGCCTCCATAGGGTCTTTTTTCGTAGAAAAACCAAGCCTATAAAAGTGCTATTTTTTATTCTTAAACAGTTAATAGCCGAGTGCCATTAGTTGAGAACTGAGGCGGGCAATTTTTATTCCGAGAGCGATTTCTGCCGTTCGCGAAGCGCTTTGTGCAAAGAAATCTCCTTTTTGCGATCCAAATAACTTCTGGCAATAATATGGGCAATGGCTACGCCGATGGCAATACAAATTATTGTGAAGACCCCGGTAATCCCGCTGCGCAAGGCGAATAGCAGGTTATCCGGTGTAAGGGAATTAATAGTCAGTAAGCCGAACAAGAAACGATATAAGAGTACGCCCGGAATCAGCGGAATTACGGACGGAATAGATAAAATCAAAGGCGCCGTTCGCAATAATTTATATGTTTTTAAGGCTAGCAAACCAATGATAGCGGATGCCACAAAACTGGCGCCAACGATGGTAAAACCGAAATCAACTATGAGTATATTTCGTGTAATGACGCTGATGGTACCGCCTATAGCGATTATCCAAAGTAGCCGATACGGTGTATTAAAAATAGTGGCAAAACTTACCGCACCTATTGCAGCGGCGATGGCCTGAATCGGTGTTACTACAACCGGTGTAATATTTAGGTGGGTAAAGGTGGAGACGTGGTCGAAATATAGAGCCATGGCGATACCGACGGACATGCTGCTAACAATTAAAAGCGTATGCATGGCCCTGGTCATTCCGGATACAATATGGTTATTAATCATATCGTCTACGGCGTTGATCAGAGGAACGCCGGGAATCAGAAAGAGGGTACAACTGACCATAGCATATACGATGCTGCCTGAGTCAAAGGTTGTATTAATCAGATTGGCTGTAAAAGTAGCGGCAAAGGAGGCCGCTACGATGCCAAAATAAAAGTTGATTTGATAGTGATGACAAATGTAGCGGGTTATAAAACCGATGACCGCACAGATGACGGTTACTAAAGCGGCTAACCAAGTGGCACCGAATAAAATGCTGAAAGCACCGCACGCAAGACCCGCTGCCAGACCGAGTAGGGGCGTCGGATATTTAGGCGGTGCGGCCTTAATCGTTTTCAAATGATCTTCGAATTCATCAAGACTGTAATTATTTTCAATGGCCTTCCAGGTTAATTTAGAAAGGGTTGAAAGAATGGTCATATTCACACCGTGTAACGGTGTTTTGCGAAAAACCGTATACGAGTGTTTTTCGTCATTTATATTCAACATTAAGGTCATATAGGTTATGTGAATATGAACAAATTGAGGTGGAATGCCCATGTAAGAGGCGGCGCGCATCATATCACGTTGAATGTGATTGGTGTTAGCGCCGTTTTGCATGAGCAACTGACCGTAATCAAGGAGGAGTTCCATTTTGCGGTGAATGGCTACAAAAGGTTCGCACATAATTTGAAACTCCGAAGGACCTCGGGAGCAGTGTTTATCATGTTTTATTTGATGTTGATGACTGCGCGACCGTGTAGTTCCGTGAGAGCGTGAGCCGTGAGTCGTATGAGGGGTTTTCTCTATGCTCATAGAATTAGTCCTTTCTATCAGTAAGCATGTAAGGGGCTTAATTTAATCCTTTTATCTGTCTAAGTATAGTATAGCAGATGCAAGCATTATTTTTGACTGATATAGATAATTATCATAAATGATGAAAAAAGACTGCAATCGTATGAAGTAAAGGAATACTGAAAACTATAGTCTTTCTGTTTTAGGAGTTGGCGTACTCAAAAGAGTCGGTGCACCGAATATGGAGATTTTAGAGGATCAAATAGTGGTCCCTGCTGTATCCCAAAAAGTGGAGGCTGCCGTATCCCAAAAAGTGGAGGCTGCCGTATCCCAAAAAGTGGGGGCTGCTGTATCCCAAAAAGTGGGGGATTTTTATCAGGTGCTGAAAGTTTTGAAAATAATCGGTGGCAAAAAGTGGTGTTTGTTAATGATTTTTTAGTTGTGGTGGTGTGAAGTGGAGGGGCTCAAAAATTAAAGCCTTATTTCTTCGCACATATCGACTAAAAGAGGGAACAAAAAATCGTTGTAGTAGCGCCAATTTGCGATTAAATGTTTGGTTAAAAGATTTTTTTGCTAAATTTCGCTAAAATTTGCAGATTTTATTGTTATTAAGTGGGGGAATGTGGTAGAATTTACCATATAGTGGTAGATAAGATAGGGAAAGTGTAAAAGGAGGTGAGACAATGATGTTCATGGGTGAATATTCACATACCATTGATACGAAGGGGCGCTTAATTATTCCCGCAAAATTACGCGAACAATTAGGCGAAACCTGTATTATGTCCAAGAGCTACGATAATTGTCTCGCCATTTATACGACCGAAGTATTTACCGCCAAGGCTATGCAGATGATGAAGCAACCGAACAACAAAGCCGGTGTTCGTGGGCTTAAACGTCAACTTTTTGCCAATGCCACCGAGTTGGAATTCGATCGTCAAGGTCGTATTTTGGTGCCGGCTACACTGCGTGAATTTGCCAAACTTCAAAAAGAAGTAATGGTACTCGGTATCGGGGATCACGTAGAAATTTGGAACCGTGAACATTGGTTGGCTTACCAGGAAGACATGGATGATAATATGGAACAATTATCAGAAAACATGGAAGACTTCTTCTTGTAATTTAAGCTGCAATTTAAGATTGAATGTTGAAGCTGTATGGTAAAAATGGAAGTATTTTGGCTATTTATTACGAAGTAATGCAATACTATAGCGATATAGTGAATGTTTGATTAAGGGTGAAAACATAATTTCGAAGTCGGAAAGGAGCGGACCCATGGAATTTCATCATGTAAGCGTATTGCTTAACGAAACAGTAAACGCTGTATTAACAAATCCCCATGGGATTTACGTGGATTGCACGTTAGGCGGAGCCGGTCATGCTCATGCGCTAGGCGAGCAATTGGCCGCTGACGGCTTACTCATCGGACTCGATCAAGATGAAGTGGCGCTGGCGACCGCGACGGAACGACTGGCTGATTTAAAATGCCGAGTTATGACGATTCCCACTAATTTCAAAGATTTGAAAACGGCCCTTACGAGCCGCGGCATTACGGAGGTAGACGGATTTATCTTTGATTTAGGCGTTTCAAGTTATCAGCTGGACACAGCGGAACGAGGTTTCTCCTATATGCAGGACGGTCCTTTGGACATGCGCATGGATAGGCAGGGGAACTTGACGGCTGCGGATATAGTCAATGGCTACAGTGAAGCTGACTTGGTGCGAATCATTCAGGATTATGGGGAAGAACGATGGGCGAAACGAATTGCACAATTCATAGTAGCGGCTCGTTCTGAAAAACCGATTACTACCACCGGTGAATTAACCAAAATTATCAAACAGGCCATTCCCGCCGGGGCACGCCGTGAAGGTCCGCATCCGGCTAAACGAACATTTCAGGCGATTCGCATTGAAGTGAATCAGGAGTTGGCTATTTTAAAAGACAGTTTTAAAGATGCAGTGGATTTATTAAAACCGGGCGGTCGTATCGGTGTTATTACATTCCACTCATTAGAAGATAGAATTACGAAGCAAACCTTTAAGGAATTGAGTACCGGTTGTATTTGTCCGCCGGAACTGCCGGTTTGTGTTTGCCATCATGTGGCAGTCGTAAAAGCAAGAAATAAGGCGATTGAGCCGGGCAATGAGGAAGTAACAGCGAACCCGCGAGCGCGGAGCGCCAAGTTACGGGTAGCCGAAAAGGTATAGATAACGGGGGGTTGATTATATGTTAGCGAGAAAGACAGTCGGTGTACGCGTTGCACAACCGACGGCGAGACCATATATACCAACTAAAACACGTCGAGCGAAGCAGGTTGGTGTATTTAGTAACGCGTCGCCGGAATTGAAACAGATTTTAGTGTTATTAGCCATGGTTGGCGTTGTAGGGGCTACCGTTTTGGGAGGCCGTGTGGTGAAAGCCGGTGCCGGTTATGAATTGGTAAGCATGCAACAACAGGTTGTTCAATTGACCAGAGATAATGAAGAGTTGAGTCTGGAAGTAGCGGAATTGAAGTCGCCTACACGGATTCAGCAGATTGCGCAAGATAAATTGGGAATGGTTTTGCCCGATGCTTTTGTGTACAACAGCAAAGGTACTACTGTAGAACGTGATGTGAAAGTAACAGCACGCATCAGGGACTAAACTACGGTATGAGGCAGCTCCGGAAGTGAGCTGCTTTCCTTGTTTGAGATGGAGGAAATGTTGTGAAAACAGTACAAGAATTAATAAATGTGATAAGCGGCGTAAGCGTCAAAGGAGCTACCGATACTGTTATCAGCCATATTACGGCGGATTCGCGAGAAGTAAAACAAGGCAGTTTATTTATCTGCCTAACCGGTGCTCATGTAAATGGTCATGATTATGTACAAAAAGCCGTTGAAGCCGGGGCGGTAGCTATATTGGCGTCAGAACCGATCGATGTGCCGGCTGCGGTAAGTGTACTGACTGTTGACGATACACGAATCGCTATGCAGCAATGTGTACCGTTTTTTTATGACTATCCCGGTTGTAAAATGCGTATGATTGGGGTAACCGGTACAAACGGTAAAACTACAACGACCCATATTATCGGCCACATCTTGCGAGCTCAGGGGTATAAAGTGGGGATCATCGGTACGGTTCACGTAGTTATTGGGGATAAAACCTATCCGATTCACAATACGACCCCGGATGTGGTTGACTTGCAACACATTTTGAGCCAAATGGTGGCTGAAGGGGTAACGCATTGTATCATGGAAGTATCATCGCACGCTTTGGCGCTCAACCGAGTGGCCGGCGTGGAATACGATACAGCCGTTTTCACAAATTTGACACAAGACCATCTCGATTTCCATAAAACCTTTGAAAATTACTTGGCGGCCAAATGTAAATTGTTTGAACAGGTAAGTGCGCCAAATCAACATAAGCAAAATAAAGGGGCTGTCATTAATATCGATGATCCTCACGGTGAACGCGTTATGACAAAGAACTCCGCACCGCTCATTACGTACGGTACTAAAGGGAAAGGTACCTTGGAAGGTGAAAACCTTACCATAACGGCTAAGACGAGCGCCTATGATATTGTGTATGAAGGTAAAGAATATCCGATTCACATGCGTATTACCGGTCTTTTCAATGTGTATAACACCTTGGCGGCCATCGGTGCTTGTCTCTTTGAAGGCGTGAAGATGGAAGCCATTATTGAAGCGTTGAGTGATTTCACGGCCGTACCGGGACGTTTTGAGTTGGTAGAAGAAGGTCAGCCGTTCGCTGTTGTTGTGGATTATGCGCATACACCGGACGGTTTGGAAAATATCCTGCAAACTGCTCAAAAAATTGTGGAGCGTCACATTCTCGTAGTATTTGGTTGCGGTGGTGACCGTGATGCCACGAAGCGTCCGATTATGGGCCGCATTGCTGCGCAGTATGGTGATGAAATCTTCGTAACTTCCGATAATCCGCGTACGGAAGATCCTAAAAAAATAGTGGCTCAAGTGGCAGAGGGTGTAAAAGAAGGCTTGCGGGAAGGTTCGGTATATTCCGTTATTACGGATCGCCGCAGCGCCATTCATGCCGCTATCAAAGATGCCAAAGCAGGTGATGTGGTAATCATCGCCGGCAAGGGCCATGAAGATTATCAGATTTTAAAAGATAAAACGATTCATTTTGACGATCGGGAAGTAGCCCGCGAAGCATTAAAGGAGAGATAAAAATGGCAGAGTTTACGCTCCGGGAGGTGTTGACCGTAACAGGCGGTACCTACAACGGGAAAGCAAGTGAAACAACAGTATTTACTAATGTATCCACCGATACACGTACCATTGAAGAAGGTTCGCTATTTGTTGCTTTGACGGGTGACACTTTTGACGGGCATGATTTTTTGCCGCAAGCCCGGGCTAACGGAGCGCTCGGTGCCTTGGTAAAACCGGGGCATACTGCCAACGATCTCATCTGCATTGAAGTAGCGTCACCGCTATTGGCGTATCAGCAATTAGCTAATTATCATCGCCGTCGTTTTGATATTCCCGTAGTTGCTGTTACCGGCTCATCCGGTAAAACTACGACGAAGGAAATGATTGCCGCTGTACTGGGCAGTAAGTTTAATGTTCTGAAAACAGAAAAGAACTTTAACAATGAAATCGGTTTGCCAAAAACATTGTTGCAACTTACAGCCGACCATGAAGCCTGTGTGGTGGAAATGGGGATGCGCGGGCTCGGTCAAATTGATGAATTGGCTCGCATCGCCGAACCGACGGTAGGTGTGATTACGAATGTAGGGAATAGTCATATTGAACTTTTAGGCTCTCGTGAAAACATAGCGAAAGCCAAGAGCGAATTGATTCAACATATTCCGGTTGACGGAACAGCTATTTTAAATGAAGATGATGAATTTGTTCGTCAGATGGGGAATTTAACGAAAGGTAAAATCATCTATTACGGCATCAAAGAAAAAGCGACTATTTCAGGCTTTAAATTGCGCTATAAAAAAGACGGCATTAAATTTACTTGCCGCAGTTTTGATGAAGTATTTGATGTATTCTTGCCGATGATTGGGGAACACAATGTATATGACGCGCTGGCCGCTATTGCGGTAGGCCGTTCCTTAGGTGTATCTTCACAGAAAATTGCTAAGGCATTGGGTTCTTTTAAAGGTATGCCGATGCGCCAGGAAATTGTTTCCTTTGGTGACTTCGTTGTCCTCAATGACGCCTATAATGCCAATCCTATGTCCATGGCGGAATCGATTAAAGCCTTGGGACAGCTCGACGGTAAACGAAAAATTGCCATGCTCGGTGATATGTTGGAGTTAGGTGAGTTTTCCGAAGAACATCATCGTGAAATCGGTCGTTTACTGGTGGCAGAAGGTTACGATCAAGTATATACTTTTGGTGAGGCCGCAAAATTTATTGCTCGTGAAGCAAAAGCGGCAGGCATTCGCATAGCTAAAATTTGCGACAGCCATTTAGATATGGTTAATGTATATTGTGATGTGCGCGCTAAAGGTGATGTTATTTTGGTTAAAGGCTCCCGTGGCCTTCGTATGGAACGGGTAGTCAATGAATTTGAAGACCGTGAGGCACTTCAATAAACAGTAAGAATTATGATAAGGAAGAACGTAAAGTAAGACCGTAAAGTGCCTTGGCAATGACCGTTAAGCACCTCAGTAAAGACGTTTGTCCGGTTGTGGTAGTTTGTAGCCGAAGTTTTTCAAAAAAACGAGAATTATATTTGCATTACAGCCTTATATGTACTACCATAGATAGCGGCTTTGTTTTTCTATAAAGCTAAAGCAGATAACAACATCTGTAAAACCATGTAAAAATAGTGAGTTAATCGGCTTCATAAAGGCCGTAATGTAAGGAGCGATAGTTCGAATGACCATGCAATTATTATTCGCGTTTATTACTTCCTTGGTAATAACGTTAATACTCGGAAAAATAGGAATACCGTTGTTACGGCAGTTACATGCACAACAAAGCATACGCGAAGACGGACCGCAAGCCCATTTAGCTAAGGCGGGCACCCCGACGATGGGTGGTATTTTCATGCTTTTGGCTATGGTGATAACAGTTCTTGTATTTGCACCGTTTCAAATGGCTACGTGGGTATTGTTGTTTTTGACATTAGGTCATGGCCTGTTGGGCTTCTTAGATGATTTTATTAAGTCCGTGAAAAAACGTAATTTAGGTCTTACGGCTAAACAGAAATTATTGGGACAGATTATTATGTCTGCCGTATTCTGCTATATTGCAACGGAAGTGATGGTAATTCCTACCACCGTCTGGGTTCCGTTTGTAAATACTACCTTCGATTTAGGCATGATGTACTATGTATTGGTATTTATCATTATTGTGGGGACTACGAATGCGGTTAACTTGACGGACGGCCTTGACGGTTTGGCAGCCGGTACGTCGGCAGCTGCGGCTATTGCTTATACCGTTATCGGTATGCTGGCGTTACAGCCGAGTGTGTCCTTCTTCGGTATTGCTCTTTGCGGTGCCGTACTGGGGTTCTTATATTTCAACTCCAACCCGGCTAAGGTGTTCATGGGTGATACCGGTTCCTTGGCATTGGGCGGTGCCTTTGCGGGCATGGCTATTTTAACTAAAACGGAATTATTGCTCATCATTATCGGCGGCATTTTCGTAATGGAAGCATTGTCCGTTATTATTCAGGTAGTATCCTTTAAAACACGTGGTGTACGCGTTTTCAAAATGAGTCCGATTCATCATCATTTTGAATTGTCCGGTTGGAGTGAGCAAAAAGTGGTAAGCCGTTTTTGGCTTGGCAGTTGCTTGTTTGCCGTATGTGGTTTGTTAATTTATGTAATGCGATAGGTAGGCGTAATCATGGAGTACAAGGGTAAACGAATTTTAGTGTTAGGCGCAGGTCGGAGCGGTATCGGTGCCGCTCATGTGTTGGGATTAATGGGGGCTGACGTTACTTTAAACGATTATAAAGAAGTTGCGTTTACATCGGCTGAAAAGGCACTATTGGAGGAGGCTCATGTAACCGTTATTACCGGCCGCCAGAATAATGAATTATTGGCGGCTGTTGATCGTATTGTAGTTTCACCGGGGATTGCTCTTACCATTCCTATTTTAGTGGAAGCGGCTAAACGGGACATGGATATTGTAGGCGAAGTGGAAGTGGCCTATGACATTTCCAAAGCACCTATTCTCGCTATTACTGGTACAAATGGCAAAACTACGACTACTACATTATTGGGCGAAGTCATGAAACAAACCGGTCGTCCTGTAATGGTGGGCGGTAATATTGGCGATTCATTGAGTGAAGCAGCCTATGAAATTCCGGCGGATGGTTATTTGGTGGCAGAAGTTTCCAGCTATCAATTGGAAACGGTAAAAACATTTAAACCATTGGGTGCCATCATGTTGAATATTACGCCGGACCACTTACAGCGCCATAAAACCATGGAAGCTTATCAGGCGGCTAAAGAGAATGTTTTTAAGCAACAAACATCGAAGGAGCGAACCGTCCTCAATATGGACGATCCGTTAGTGGCGGGGATGGTACCGCGCGTACCGGGCAAAGTACTTTGCATCAGTCAGGAACATGGTGTGACGGATGGAGCGTATTTTGCGGATAATCAGTTGTTTGCCGTTCGTAATAATGAAGCGGAAGCTGTTATCAGCACGGCGGATATTCATTTGCCGGGCCGACATAATATTGAAAATATTTTGGCAGTCATTGCTTTGGCTTATGATTTAGGTATTACCGCAACACAACTGCATGATGTAATCGCTAATTTTAAGGCTGTAGAGCATCGTCTGGAACGGGTTACGGTTATCGATGGAGCTACTTATTTTAATGATTCGAAGGCAACCAATACAGATTCTGCCATTAAAGCATTGGAATCATTTAAGGAGCCCGTTGTTTTGTTGGCCGGTGGCTATGATAAGATGACGGATTTAACCGATTTTATGAACATGGTCAAAAAACATGCCAAAGCGTTAGTCCTCATGGGTGATGCGGCAGCGCGTTTTGAAGAATCCGCTAAAGCGGCCGGTGTTGAAGACATTGTGCGCGTCCGTTCTATGGCCGAAGCGGTAGCGAAAGGTCATGAATTGGCGAAACCGGGTGATGTGGTTTTATTGTCGCCCGCATGCTCCAGTTTTGACTGGTATCATTGTTTTGAAGAACGAGGCGATGATTTTAAAAATGAAGTATATGCATTAGCTGATATGTTGGCTAATAAGAAGGGGTCTTAGTCATGAAGCGTATAATTATTTCAGGAGGTGGCACGGGTGGTCACATTTATCCTGCCATTACCATTTATAAAGAAATAGCCGCTATGACGGAGGCTGAATTCTTATATATCGGGACCGATAAAGGCCTCGAAGCTACCTTGGTGCCTAAAGAGGGAATTCCTTTTAAAACATTGCCGGTAGAAGGTTTAAATCGTAATTTGTCATGGCATGCATTGGTGACCTTGGGCAAAACGCTTAGTTCTTTGTGGCAGGCCGCGCGCATTATTTCGGAGTTTAAACCGGATATTGTAATCGGTACGGGCGGTTATGTGTGCGGTCCGATTTTGTTGGCCGCAGCACTGCGGAATGTGCCGACTCTTATTCAGGAACAAAATACCATCGGCGGTATTACGAATAAAATCCTGAGCCGTTTTGTCGATGTAGTAGCGGTTGGTTTTGAAGATGCAAAAAAAGCATTTCCTAAAGCAAAGCGACTTGTCTATACCGGTAATCCGGTGCGTCCGGAAGTATTGGTGGATACCCGAGCGGAAGGGCGTGAGTTTTTTAACTTAAAAGATGATGAGTTTGCCGTACTTATTGCCGGCGGCTCACGTGGGGCACGCAGTATTAATACAGCCATGATTGAAGTACATGAGTATTTTAAAAACCGTAAAGGCATTAAATTGATTCATGTAACCGGGTCCGGTGAGTATGATCGGGTCCTTGAAGCATTGCATATTAAAGACGGTGAGGCCTACAGTGATTCATCAATAATTTTGCCGTATTTGCATGAAATGCCGAAAGCCTTGGCGGCTGCCGATTTAGCTGTATTTCGTGCCGGCGCCGTTGGTCTTGCGGAACTTACGGTGCGAGGCATTCCGTCAATTTTAATTCCGTACCCGTATGCGGCGGAAGATCATCAAACGTATAATGCGCGGGCGTTGGTAAGTGCCGGAGCGGCTCGTATGATTGTGGATAAAATGTTACAAGGTAAAGATTTGATTGGTGAAATCGAATTCTTCATGAACAATCCGCATGAATTGGGGCATATGTCGGCGGCAGCCAAGACGTTGGGTAAACCGGCGGCGGCTCACGATATAGCCCAATTAGCGCTGGAAATTGCAAAGTAAGGAATAAGGAGAGATTGCACCATGTTAAATGGTATTCATAAAATACATCTTATCGGCATTGCCGGCTCAGGTATGCGAGCCATTGCCAACATTTTAATCAGTCAGGGGTTTGAAGTATCCGGTTCCGATATTCAGGAGTCAGCCGTGACAGAGCGTTTCCGTAAAATGGGCGCCACCATTCATATCGGTCACAATGCGGACTATGTAAAAGGGGTTGATGCGGTTGTTCGTTCTACGGCTATTCACGCAGATAATCCGGAACTTATGGCGGCTCACGAATTACAGATTCCTATTTTACATCGCTCCGATATCGTTAAAGCCGTGTTGGATATAACAAAGGGCATTGCCGTCGCCGGTGCGCACGGCAAAACCACGACTACCTCTATGCTGGGGCAGATTTTTGTGGAAGCCGGCCTAGATCCGACGGTTATTATCGGCGGTGAAGTCGATTATTTGGGCGGCAGCAGTCAGTGGGGCCGCGGTGAATACAGCATCGCCGAAGCCGATGAAAGTGACGGTTCGTTTTTAAAATTGAATCCGAAGGCCATCGTTATTACCAATATTGAAAATGACCATATGGACCACTACGGTACGATGGAGCATTTATTGGATGCTTTCTGTGAGTTTGTCGGTAAATTACCTAAGGACGGTAAAGCCGTTGTCTGTGGCGATAATCCGTCGATTCAGAAAGTGATGCCCCGTGTAGATCGTCATTTCGTAACGTATGGTCTCGGCGAAGACAATGATTACAGGGCTCGCAATATTCATTATGAAAAAGGTATTTTGGTTTATGAAGCCATGAAGGGTGATGAAGTGATTGCCACTATTCGCCTTAAAGTGCCGGGTACGCATAATGCGTTAAATTCCTTGGGCGCTTTTGTTATGGCTACGGATTGTGGCATTCCGGCCGACGTAGTTGTGGCCGCATTAGCTAAATTTACAGGTGCTAAACGTCGTTTTGAAACGAAAGGTCATGTTAAGGGCATATGGGTAGTTGATGATTATGCACATCATCCGACAGAAATTGCAGCTACTTTGAGTGCGGCCAAAGCTTTGGAATCACATCGCGTAGTTTGCGTATTCCAACCACATCGTTTTACCCGTACTAATTTATTGTTAAAAGAATTCGGTAAAGCTTTTGTGAATGCGGACGTATTATTTATTACCGATATTTACAGTGCCGGTGAAGATCCGATTGCCGGTATTGACGGCCATTCCATCCCGGATATGGTGAAAGCTACTACCGGTCAGGATGTTCATTATATTGCGGACGTAAATGATGTGCCGCAAACGGTAAAACAAATTTTACAACCTGATGATTTGGTAATTACTATGGGCGCCGGCAGCATTAGTCAATACGGACCTAAATTATTGGCAGCATTGGAAGAGGAATAATCATGAAAAATAAAAAAATTATCGTATTAATGGGTGGTCCTTCTAAAGAAGCAGAGGTATCTCGTCGAACCGGTGCAGCTATTGCGGAAGCGTTATGTAGTTTAGGGTATGATGCTCAAACTTTGGAATTGGTACCGGAACAATTGTTAGCCGATATTAAAGCATTAGGCGGCGAAATCGTATTCAATGCATTGCACGGCAAGTTCGGTGAAGACGGAGCGCTTCAAGGCTTACTTGAAATGGCCGGCATTCCGTATACCGGTTCCGGTGTTATGGCGCAAGCCGTAGGCATGAATAAAAAAATCAGTAAAGATGTGTTTGTAGGCGCCGGTATCCCGACGGCTGCAGCAAAATCTTATAATGCAGCAGCACAAAATGAAGCTGATATTGTTGCAGATATTAAAGCTAACTTTACATTACCGGTTGTTTTGAAACCGGCTACCCAAGGTTCCAGCATAGGCGTAACTATTGTACGTGACGATAGCGAACTTACGGCAGGTGTAAAAGAAGCGCTCGTATATGATAATATTTTGGTGGTAGAACAGTATTTGGACGGTCATGAATTTACAGTTCCCGTATTGGAAGGCAAAGCCTTACCGGTTATCGAAATCAGACCACATTCCGGTGAATATGATTACACTTCAAAATATACGACCGGCGCTACCGATTATTTGGTACCGGCTCCGATTGATGAAGCATTAACTAAAAAACTACAGGCTATCGGTGAAACTGTATATCGTGAATTACAATGCTCCGGCGTAATTCGCATCGACTTCATGACCAATAAGGCAGGGGAAGCGTTTGTGTTGGAATATAATACGATTCCGGGCATGACGGCGACCTCCTTGGTACCAAAATCCGCTAAAGCTATGGGGATGGATTTCCCTACCTTATGTGAAAAAATTCTGCTCACCGCCGGTTTAGGTAAGTTTTAAGTAAACTGGAGATACTGAGATGAATAGAGATAATCGGCCATATTCCGGTCCGGTGGAGGCAGTAAAACCAAATCCAACGGCCACATTCGGACCGCCCGGTGAACAATCATCGGGGGGCTATTCTTCGCCGAATTACCATGGGGAGCAACAATCGGTACATTCGCCAAGGAACCACAGTGGGGCGAATCGACCTTTATATGATTTTGATGGTGCCTATTCATCACCGGACGGTAATGGTGAAAACGGGTATTATCGCGATGGTGGCGAACCGCCGGAGCCACCGAAACATCCTCATGCATGGCGTCGTCGCGTTGTTTTAATCGGCGGTGGCTTATTATTACTATGGTTGCTTTTATTTATTTTGCCGATTCCGTTTGGCACAATAACAGTGACGGGTAGTAAAAATGTAACTGTATCAGATGTGATGGCGGCCGGTAATATACGGTATCCGATTAACCTGTTGCAGATTAATGCCGGCCAATTAGAAGAACGGTTGCAGCATGATTTGCGGGTAGACTCAGTTAAAGTAACGTATGTATTGCCGCTTACTTTACAAGTGAATGTAACAGAACGTCGGCCGGCGGCGGTAGTGGCGACGCAGTTCGGTTTTGCCACCTTGGATGCGAAAGGTCAAGTTATTAATATTGGCCCGGCCATCGAAGATACGTCAGCTACGATTATCTCCGGTATCAAACTGGGCAATGTATTATTAGGTGATACAATTGATACGCCGGTCATTAAAGGGGCTTTGTCGTATTTGAACTCATTAAGCGATGAAGGTCGTAAAGAGATTGCCGAAATTAATATAGGTGATGTTAATCAGTTAATTGCTTATACGGTAGATGGATTGCCGCTTCATTTAGGCGATACATCGGATATGGATAAAAAAGGGCCTTTATCTGAAAATATGCTGCGTGATGTGAAGGCTCGCGGTGTGGCAGCACAATATTTGGATGTCAATGTAAAGGCGCCGTTTATTAAGACGCCTTAAGGGAATAATGGAAGAGGAAGCATGTTAAAGCAAGGTCGTTGGGCAATAGCGGCTGTAAGCATGTTGCTGGGGATTATGTTGGTTGGTCAATATAAAATGACGCAAAGCATAGCGGAAAGCAATATTCATTTGCAGCGAACAGGAGATTTAGCACGTGAACTGACCGCGGCAGAAAAAGAACGTGATGAGCTGCGGCAACAATTAGAAAAAATACAAAAAGGTGATGCGTCGGCCAGTGTGGTCAGCGACATCAATTTATTGAAGCAACGGGCCGGCCTTACAGATGTGACCGGACCCGGTGTGATAATCACTATTAATGACAGTAAAATACCGGTAAAAGACAATGAGAACCCGAACCTATACTTAATTCATGACGAAGACCTTTTGCGTGTTCTGAATGAATTACGAGCCGGTGGGGCAGAGGCCATTGCGGTTAACGACCAGCGGTTAACCGGCACATCGGAAGTTCGCTGTGCGGGACCGACGGTCATGGTTAACGGTAAGGTGTTTGGACCGCCCTTTGTAATTAAGGCAATCGGGGATCCGAAGACTTTATCCGCAGCGCTCACCATGCGTGGCGGTGTGGTTGAGTCTTTGAAGTATTGGGGCATTGAACTGAAGATTCAGGAAGTAGATCAGATGATTGTGCCAGCTTTTAACGGTACTTTTAAAGAAGAACATTTAAAGGTAGTCAAGCAAGGAGGCGATAAAAAATAATGATGTACTTATTTATCGTCGGAGGCTTGGTAGTGGGTATTATTATCGGTGTAATGTCACCGCTTGAAATCCCGCCGGTGTATGCCAAGTATACATCGGTAGCTTTGTTGGCCGCTTTGGACAGTGTATTTGGTGGCACTCGTGCCGCTTTGGAACGAATATTTAATTTGTCGATATTTCTGACCGGGTTCTTTTCCAATTCACTATTGGCCGCACTCTTGGTATTCCTGGGAAATTTTGTGGGCATTGACCTTTATTATGTAGCACTCATCAGCTTTGGTTTGCGTTTATTTCAAAATACCGCAGCCATTCGACGTTTGCTTTTGTCAAGACGCACAAAATAAGGTATACTTTATTGTAAAAGAGTAGAAAAAATAAAAAAAATAGTGTAAAATGAAATGAAACTAGTTATAATAGTATTGAACATAATCATGTTGTTTGAAATAAAGGGCATATAAATTTTACGGGCAACAGGAGGAGGAACGTAAATGTCGGAATTCGCAAATATTAAAGTTATTGGTGTTGGTGGCGGCGGAAGTAACGCCGTAAATCGTATGATTGACAGTGGTCTTCAAGGTGTAGATTTCCTTGTAGCTAATACAGAAACACAAGCTTTGGATAATTCTAAAGCAGATATAAAAATTCAATTAGGTGAAAAATTGACTAAAGGTCTTGGCGCCGGTGCTAACCCTCAGGTTGGCGAAGAAGCAGCCCAAGAAAGTCGTGAAGAAATTACAAAAGCCCTTTCAGGTTCCGACATGGTCTTTGTAACCGCAGGCATGGGTGGCGGTACCGGTACCGGTGCGGCTCCTATCGTAGCTGAATGTGCACGTGAAATGGGCGCCTTAACTGTTGGCGTAGTAACTAAACCGTTCACATTTGAAGGTAAACGTCGTAAAAACCAGGCTGATAAAGGTATTGAAATGCTTACCAGCAAAGTGGATACCATTATCGTAATTCCTAATGATAAATTATTACAAGTTGTTGATAAGAAAACTCCTTTGAACGAAGCTTTCCGTACAGCTGATGACGTGCTTCGTCAAGGTATCAAGGGGATTTCCGATTTGATTACCGTACCTGGTCTTATTAACCTTGACTTCGCTGACGTTAAAACTATCATGACTAACCAAGGCGAAGCTCTTATGGGTATCGGTATTGGCGAAGGTGAAAACCGCGCTGTTGACGCTGCCAAAATGGCCATTAACAGCCCATTGTTGGAAACTTCCATCGAAGGTGCCAAAGGCATTCTCTTGAATATTACCGGTAGCGGTGATTTGAGCTTGTTCGAAATCAACGAAGCGGCTGAAATCATTTCCGAAGCAGCGGATCCTGAAGCTAATATTATCTTCGGTTCCGTTATAGATGAAAACTTAGGAGATCGTGTACAGATTACTGTTGTAGCTACGGGCTTCGGCGCACAACCTAAAACAGGTGCTGTCAAATCTCCATTCGGTGTAGGCCCTGAAATCCCTACATTTATGAAACGCTAAGTTGGTTGCTAAGCGTGTATGTGTGTACAGAGGAGGTAATTCTATGAACAAGAAAGTGTTAGTTGCTACTTTAGCTGCTACAATGTTAACAGGTGCTGCCTTCGCAGCTGCTGTGCCTGTAACAGACATTAACGAAGGTGACAGCAAGATTGGTGTTGAATACAGCTTCTCCCAGAGTGTAACCGGTGAAAGCGGTCATGCTGACGGTTTCGGCGTTAACTTACAGACCGGTTTAACTGACAAATGGGCTTTGCAGTATTCCTTTAACAAAATTAATCTTGATGACCGTAGCGACATTAAAGATCATCAATTAAATGCAGTTTATGATTTCCATCCTAATTTCAATGCTTATGTTGGCGGTACTTACATTAAAGCTGCCGGCGATCATGAAACAGGTTTACAAGCCGGTGTAATCGGTCATATGCCATTGACAGATCGTATCGACGGCTTTGCTAAAGTAGGTTTCGGTAACGATATTAAACGTACATTCCAAGTTGGTGCTACTTATGCATTGAATCCTGAATTCGATCTCAGCGTATACTATCAATACGATAAATACAGTGTAGATGATGCTAACGTAACGGCTAAAGGCTTCCATGCCGGTATCGGTTACAACTTCTAATTGTTGCACTGATGTCTTACAGATAATGTAAGGACTGAGAAAGAATTTGTGTCACATACTTTGTGAACACGCTTTAAGCAATTTAAACCGTGAATATTTATCCTTTTGGGTAATATTCACGGTTTTTTGTATGCAAAAATTGAAAAAAGATGCCTCGTTTATGCTCTAAAGTAAACGTTAACTTGCGTCTTAAACATGATTTATGCATAGCCTATATTGTATACAATATTCTTTTCTAAAAACAGCATATTTTTGTCATTTTTCAACGTCTTGCTCTTGTAAGTGGCTTTTTTTTCCGCTATTATTAAGTAAGGAATTGATTAATATCAGATGGGATGGTGTCGGTTATGACTATGAGTATGGCAGCAACACACGCAAGGGGAAAAAAAGCAAAGGACAATATTTTTGTCATGAATGCACGGGCGCAAGAAGATGCCAAAATTAATGGCAAAGAAAATGTGCTTAACGGTACCTTGGGCTCCATTATGGACGAAGAAGGCAATATTGTCTTTTTGAAAGCAGTAGAAAAAGAATATTTAAACTTGCCGCGTAATGAATATGTGGCATATGCACCGATTGCAGGTTTACCTGAATTCTTGGAAGCCGCTAAAAGCGAATGTTTTGGCGAATCCAGACCGGATGCTTTAATAGAAGCTGTGGCCACGGCCGGTGGTACAGGCGGGATTCATCATTTAGTACACAATTATACAAATCCTGAAGATATCGTCTTGACCGCCGATTGGTATTGGGGCGCGTATGAACAAATTTGCGGTGATAATCATCGCCACTTGGAAACCTATCCTTTATTCGATGCGGAATTGAAGTTTAACTTTGAAGGTTTCAAGGCTAAAGTATTGGAAGTAGCGGCTAAACAGGAAAACGTAGTGACTATCTTCAACTCACCGGGGAATAACCCGACCGGTTTCAGCTTAACCGATGAAGATTGGGATAAAGTTATTGCCTTTGCTAAAGAATTAATCGGCAATGGTAAAAATAAATTTATCATCGCTTGTGACGTAGCTTATATCGATTATTCCGGTGAAAAGCAGACCGTTCGCCGTTTCTTCAAAAAATTCAGTCAATTGCCAAAAGAAATTTTGGTAGTAGCATGTTACAGCTTATCTAAAGGTTTCACCATGTATGGTCAACGCGTAGGGGCTATGATTGGTATTACCGCCGATGCTGATGTTGCTGCTGAATTTAAGGAAATTAATGCGTTAACATCGCGTGCTACTTGGTCTAATATTTGCCGTCCTGCTATGCGGACCATGGCCAATATTGTTATGGATCCGGCTAAGTTGGCAGCTCATGAAGCGGAACGTGCCGAATACTGTGAACTTGTTCAAGAACGTGCTCACATTTTTACTGAGGAAGCTAAAGAATTAGGCTTGCCATGCTTGCCATATTGCGGCGGTTTCTTCTTAACCATTCCGACCGAACATGCTAAAGAAGTCGTGGAAGAACTTACTAAAGAACATGTGTATGTTATTGCTTTGAAACATGGCGTTCGTATTGCCGCTTGCAGCATTCCTAAAAAACAAATGCGCGGCTTAGCGAAGATTGTATATGACGTAATGCACCGCTTAGGTCATTTATAAAATGTAAAAAATGGGGCTGTAACGAAATACACCCCTAAAAACAAGAATGCGGTTTGAAGATACGAAA
>NZ_JALKIG010000004.1 GCF_023051165.1 Veillonella sp. KGMB01456 | reverse complement strand
AAAGACCCTTATAGGGTCAGAGCAAACCACCCGTTCTACGGGTGGTTATGATTTAGAATGAATAATCAAGTTAAATGCACTCAATGGCGATAGAATCGGCTTTTTTGAAAACTGTCGATATGCTATGTAGTTTTAAAATCGGGTGCGTTATGTTATAATATGGACTGAAAACATGCTAAATCCATAGGAGGCGTTATGAACAGTCTAGTCACGCGATTATTGGAATTGGCAGAATCGATGACAAAAGGAACACGCAAGAAAATCGCAGAGAAACCGGTCACGCCTGAGCAACAAATTGAGGCCGAACCTTGCGAGGCGAGCGAAACCGATTTATACGATCATCGTATTATCAGTGTTGAGGAAGATGCGATTAACCGCATTTTGAAAGCTCAATTGCGAAATCACTGGTTATTTTATTCTGTTACCTTTGAGTTTGAAAATAACAATAAGGTCTACATGGGGATTATTACAACCCTCGGGACCGTTATTAATATAGAATTTACCATCGAAGATTTTTGGTTTGACGACTATGCTTCGAGTTTTTCCATAAAATTGAATATGTCCGACGTCGATATGGGCGGCTTTATTATGAATACGATTGTTCATTTATTGGGCAATTGGAGCCTCAGCCTGTTGGGCACCTTCTTTAACCCCTTTGAAATTATCGGTGACGGGTCGACGGTGCGTTTTGAAAAAAAAGGCATCATCCGTTTTGATTTGTCCCCGGACAGTCCGATTCGCCGTTTAATTTCTTGGCCGAATCGCTGTACGAATGCTAAAGGACCGGTTATCTTAATTAATGCCCGTTCGGAACAGTCTGTACTTCGTTTGGAATACTATGCCTTCCGCGATGAGGTGGAGACCTATAATATTCCGGAAGTGCCCGTGAAAACCAGCTGGGTTCGTTCCATTGACTTGGCAGCAGCGTTGTTATTGCCGATTGGTGTGTGGATCAGTTTTATCATCCTTCACCACTATTTGCCGGCGGAGACGATTGAATTCTCCTTTTCCACATATTTCCTTATTTCTTTGGGGATTTTGTGTATCAGTTTTATCGTCATGAACATTCCGCGCTATATTTACATGTATTTTGATTCCCGTAAAAAATGGCAAAGTGTCTTTGTCCATAATAATATTAAGATTCAAATGCGTAAATTGCAGCGCCGTATTCAGATTCAACAGGTAGCGCTCAAGGGGAACGGGAAGGAAACCGATGCGGAAAGTCAGGCGAATATTCGCGACTTACTCTTGCAGATTCGTGATAAACGCTTTTTGGCACAGCGTCTTAAAATCGCTGATGAAGACCGCGACCGTAAACAGAAAATTAAGTTTATTATTGCCTATATCGTATGTACCTTGTTGGAATGGATTTTGTTGATTCACTAGGCCGTCGAATTGTGATATATTGAAATAAGAAGATTTACTAAAAAATATAAAGAAAGGGTGCTCTATATGTCGAAAAGAAATATTCAAGAGGAAAATCAAGATAAAATTATTATTACATCAAAAACATCTGAAGATTTGGCTAAAAGAATGAAAGCTTTATCGGCAGAAATTCTTAAACGAAACCAAAATTTGTATAAAAGATTGGAAAATAGATGAATAAGATTATACATTTATTAATCGATGATATTATACAGTTTCATAAGGATTTAGAAGCATCTTCCGTTATGAAATCGGGAATCCATTATTTAAACTTATTGGAATCGGCGGTTAATACCCCGTTTCAAACATTTGGTGGAGAAGACTTATATCCTACAACTTATGATAAAGCAGCACAACTTTGTTATGGTTTAGCTAAAAACCATGCTTTTACTGATGGAAATAAGCGAATAGCATTTCACTCTATGCAAATATATCTAGCGTTAGAAGAAATTAATTTAACTTATACCGATGATGAAGCTGAGGCATTAATTATTGGTGTTGCTGATAATTCTGTATCAGTAGACATGCTAAAAGAGTGGCTCATTCAACATTCAGCTTAATATTTATGTAAATAAAGAAATATTATAAAAATATTTGGAACCTCCTTGTCGATATATTTTAAATTGAATGTATTTCAATAAGGAGGTGTTTTTATGGAAGAAATTCTAACAGCGACGGCTAATTACGGATTCCCCATGGTGGTTGCGGCGTATTTATTGATACGTCTGGAACACAAAATGGATTCACTGAGTGCGTCGATTAATGAATTGGTTTTTACCTTAAAAACCTATGACCATAAATAAAAAAATACGTACAGAAGTAAGAAGAACACGTTGCAGCGAATAGGCACTGTAGCGTGTTCTTTTATATATTTACAAATTGATTTCGCAGAGTGAGATTACTATATAAAAAATAGACACTAAAAGTACCTGTAAATAGAATACTCTTTAGTGTCTAAAGTAAATTATAGGGTTTGATGTTTATCGTTGCTGCTCGTGATTCAGTGGACTTGCCACTCTCGTTCGTTGCGGGCGGGCTACTCGTTTCTGCGGCCAGATAGCCGGTAAGCCGTATTTGTTCGGTTTTGACGAACCGGGGATGACGAGTAGGATTAAGTTTACAATCCAAATGAGTACTGCGAAGGCGGCACTGGTAGATTTAATCGGCAAGTACGGGTAGGTAAAAGCGATGAATATACACCATAAAATACCTATAACGCCGTGGAATGAAAAGTCTTGGAAGCGCCTTGCATAGAGTACGAAATAGAAGGACAAGAGGACCGAGTGGCCCAAAAAACTTAATATACGGACACCCCAATAGGCAATGAGGATAACTACACTATCCATCATTGTGGCAATCATGGTGTTGAACAGTCCGACTACGATGGTCATGCCGATGAGGCCGATTAAGAATTGTAATCGGTTCAAGCGCCCTTGCAGATATAATATTTTTATTTGCTTGACATAACCCCAACGGGTAATGGTAAAGGCGATAAGCCCCATTACAAACGCCTGGCCTATGTTAAATAGAATATCCATAAAATCTTCCTTTACTAGTAATAGAACTTCATTATTATATCATATTTAAATATTTGACGCCATATAGGGCGTTTTTTTAACAAATTGCATAATAATAAGTTAAAAAATATGTAAAGAATGGGAAAAGTTCTTCACCGTAAATAGTAAGGGGAAACGATTAAAATTAAGTTAAAAGGGGATACATAAAAAGACGCAACAGGGAGAAACTGCTGCGCCTTTTAGAGAGAAAGGATTAATGAGATGTATATCCAAGAGGTAATGGTGTGTAGGACATTACCTCTGAGGACATCGTGTTAATAATTTAACATTAATTTTTTATAAGAATGATGTATGCCATACTAGCGAATTATGTTACGAAGGCCTTTTACAAGGAAGAGGGCCACTACGATACCGATACCGCTGGTTAAGAAGGAAGCCGGTAAATTACCTACGGCTACCATAAAGCTGTCCAATACGTATGCCCAAGCTACCAAATAGCCAAGGGCTGTCCAAACGGCACCGACCAGCATGGCGCTCAAAAGACGGGCAAAGGTTGCTTCCCGAGCTTTTAACGGATTAGGACGAAAACCGACAATCATGTAGCCTACAACGAGGCCGGAAATACCCTTGATTACGATGGAGAACAGGGTATACGCTGAATGGCCCATGACTAAGTCGAATAGACCTGAGCCGATGGCACCGGCAAGTCCGCCGTAGAGTCCGCCAAAGAGGGCTGAAATAGTAAACAGCGCAGCGGAACCGAGGTGAACCATGCCGCCACCGGGTAATGGAATAAGAAACGTGGTAGCTAAGGCACAGATGGCGGATAGCATACCGATATAAATAATATCTCGAACTGTTAAATTCACAACAAAGACCTCCCAAGACAGTCCCTTTAGTGACTGTCTATTTTTTATTTCAAATTTATTTAATTAACGCGGTCAAACGTCCCAAGAGGCGTTCAAACAACAAGCCGTCACGCATGGAGCCGATGGTTTCGTGCGTATATTTTACGGCATCGGTGGTAAAGTTGGCGGCGATTTCGGCACTCTTTAAGGTGTCGTAGCCCTGCATCAAAGCGCCGGTTAAGACAGCGGTGAAAATGTCGCCCGTGCCGTGAGCTTTTACCGGTACAAGGCTGGTGCTTACCAATTGTAATTCATCGGTTTCGCCGTCGTAAACAGCTACGATGGCTTCTGTCTGATGAGGTACACCGGACATGATGACATGACGGGGACCTAATTCGTGAAGTTCTTTACAAAGCTGACGAATTTTAGCTTCATCCACTGTTTCCGGTTCATATTTATGACCCAAGAGGAAGCTTGCTTCCGTGTAATTTGGTTTAATAATATCCGCATGAGCAATGAGTTTGCGCATTTCCTGTACCATCGTGTCGTTATAAACGGAGTATAATTTGCCGTCATCCGCCATGGCCGGATCGACGATGATTGGTTTATCTTGGCCAAAGCGTTCAATCGCTTCGATTACGATGTGGATTTGTTCCGGGGAAGCGAGGAAACCGCTCTGAATGGCATCAAAGGTGATGCCGTTTTTTTCCCAGCAATCCATGAACGGACGAAGATGTTCGGAGAAGTCGACCATTTCATAGTTTGGGTATTCCAAGTGGTTGCACAGTAAAGCCGTTGGGAACGGTACCGCTTGGGAGCCGAAGGCGCTGAGGAGCGGCATGGCTACCGTAAGGGAACAACGACCAATGGAGCTCATATCTTGAATGGAAAGGACTACCGGAACTGGATTCATAAACATACCTCTTTTCTAAAAATAGGCTTACCAAAGGGCAAGCACGTTTGATTTCGTTTGTATGAATAACATTTTAAAAAAATATGTGTCATATGTAAATATACAGAATTTATATTTTTGATAGGACAGATGGAAAGATGTATACAGAACACATGTACTAAATTGAGAATTACTGCATCGCAAATGACCACGACTCGTGTATAATATATATATAAAAATTATCAACTAAGGAGTGTGATGATTGGTGGGTACCTATTTATTTAAACGTCTCATCGGAGCCGTGGTTGTTATGTGGGCCATAATTACGATTACCTTTATGCTCATGCATGCCATCCCGGGCGGACCGTTTACGGAAGAAAAGAAATTGCCGCCTCAGATTAAGGCGACCATTGAAGCAACCTATCATTTGAATGATCCGGTTTGGGTTCAGTACACAGATTATATGAAGCATGTGGTGCAGTTTGATTTGGGACCGTCCTATAAGTACTTGGGCCGTTCCGTCAATGATATTATTGGCGAGTCGTTCCCCGTGTCGGCACAGCTGGGCCTTGGCGCCTTGGTGTTTGCCGTAATTGGCGGCGTGGCGGCCGGTATCGGCAGTGCGTTGAAGCCGAACACATGGCTGGACTATATCATAACCTTCGGATCTACCTTGGGAATTTCCGTGCCTACCTTTATCATCGGGGCACTTCTGGTATATTGGTTGGGCTTTGTGTGGCCGATTTTTCCGGTGGCGCTGTGGAAGGGACCGGCCTATATGGTGTTGCCGATTTTGACCTTGGGGGCACAGCCGATGGCGTTTATTGCCCGACTTACCCGCTCCACCATGCTCGACGTCATGCAGCAGGAGTACATTAAAACGGCACGGGCCAAAGGCTTAGCCAATTGGGATGTTATTATGAAACATGCCATAGGAAATGCTATCTTACCTGTTTTGACTTATTTGGGGCCGCTGGCGGCGGCGCTGCTTACGGGTAGTTTTATCGTAGAAACAATTTTCGCCATTCCGGGGCTTGGGAAGTATTTCGTAACATCCATCTATAATCGCGACTATACGGTTATTTTAGGGGTTACCATTTTCTACAGTGCTCTCGTAGTAGGTTTTAACCTGTTGGTGGATTTATTGTATCCATTCGTAGATCCGCGCGTTACTATGGAAGAGGAGGATGAGTCATGAAGCTGACCGACGATTTCTTGCCGTTGCGTGCTCATGGCACGACGGCCGATGTGACCGCCGAAGTGGTGTATCGTCCGCGTCCCAATGCGTGGCATCGCTTAAAAGAAAATAAATTGGCTCTCTTTGGGCTGTTCATTATTATATGCATGTTGTTACTGGCTATCGTAGGGCCGTGGTTATCGCCGTATACCTATGCGGATCAGAATCTGGCGGAAGCCAATCAGGCACCGTCAGCGGCGCATTGGTTCGGTACCGATACGCTGGGCCGTGATTTATATGTGCGCGTTGTGTATGGCGCTCGTATTTCCTTGGCTGTCGGTTTTGTGGCAGCCGCTATTAACCTCGCTATCGGCGTTATTTACGGCGGCGTAGCGGGCTTCTTCGGCGGCAAAGTAGACAGACTCATGATGAGTTTTGTAGATATTTTGTACGGTATTCCGCTGTTATTATATGTAATTTTGCTCATGGTGGTCTTATCGCCGGGTTTAACCTCCATATTTATCGCCCTTGGTATCGCGTATTGGCTCACTATGGCGCGTATTGTGCGCAGCCGCATTGTGACGCTAAAGAATGAAGAATATGTGCTCGCAGCGCGTTCTATGGGCGTGCCGGCGTCGCGTATTTTATTCCGTCATATGTTGCCGAACTGTGTGGGACCGATCATCATTACTATGACCTTGGCCATTCCGGAAGCCATTTTTACGGAAGCCTTTTTAAGCTTTATCGGTCTCGGTGTCAGTGCCCCTATGGCGAGCTGGGGGGTGCTTGCGGCGGAAGGGATTAACTCCATTCGTTCCTATCCGTTCCAATTGGTGGCGCCGGCCTTGGCCATTGCCATTACCATGCTTGGCTTTACATTCTTTGGGGACGGCCTTCGTAATGCCTTGGATCCGAAAGGAGAGGTGAAACGATGAGTTTAGTTACTATGGAAAATTTACGCGTAACCTTTCATACCTTTGCCGGTGATGTAGAGGTTGTACGCGATGTATCGCTTAAGTTAGAGGCCGGGGAAGTGCTGGGCATCGTAGGTGAATCGGGGTGCGGTAAGTCTGTTACGGTACAGGCTTTAATGGGCTTATTGCCGCGAGATATTACTACGGTGAAGGCCGAGGCGCTTCAAGTGGCCGATACGGATTGTAAAGATTTCGGTGAAGCGTCATGGCGCCATTTGCGTGGCTCTTCTGTAGCTATGGTGTTTCAAGATCCTATGACGGCGCTGAATCCTATTTTATCTGTCGGCACGCAGCTGATTGAATCTATTAAGTTACGGGCCAAACGAAGCGGGGAAACTTTGGGCGATGTGAAGGCGGAAGCGGCAGCATTACTCCAAAAAGTAGGCATTTCCGATCCGGACCGCCGTTTAGCACAGTATCCCCATGAACTTAGTGGCGGCATGCGGCAACGTGTGGTCATTGCCATGGCCTTAGCGGGCAAGCCGCGCCTATTACTGGCCGATGAGCCGACGACGGCCCTCGATGTGACGACGGAGGCACAAATTTTATTGCTTCT
Source organism: Veillonella sp. KGMB01456 (assembly GCF_023051165.1). GTDB lineage: Bacteria > Bacillota > Negativicutes > Veillonellales > Veillonellaceae > Veillonella_A. Next base: position 108,601 of record NZ_JALKIG010000004.1, on the reverse strand, counting down.
AAAAGAGTTAATAAAAACGGAACACATGGGGCTTATTATTATTTCCCATAATTTGCGGGTCATTGCTCAAATGTGTGACCGTATGGCCGTTATGTATGCCGGTCAGATTGTGGAAGAAGGTACAGTGGAAGCTTTATTGGGAAATCCGCGTCATCCGTATTTACAAGGCCTTTTACAATCACTGCCGACTATGGCCACGACTAAATTGCAGGCTATCGGCGGTCAGCCGCCGGATTTATACAGTTTGCCGATGGGGTGTTCTTTCCATCCCCGTTGTCCTAAAGCAATGCGAATTTGCGCCCGGGAAATGCCACGATTGGAAAATAATTTACGCTGTTGGCTGGCTAAGGCTAAAATTACGCCGTGTCCTACGGTGTCGGGCGAATTACTGGAGAAATGTGATGCTTATTGTAATCGCTTAGCCGCTGCGAATGATGCCGAAGGGCAATCAGTTGAGGGCGAGCCGGCGACTGCAACGGCGCCTCTTGGGGCGACAAATAATACCAACGCAGAAGGGACGGTGAAGTCATGAATATTTGGGAAACCCATGATTTAACGAAGCATTTTACCGTTCGACGCGGTTTTTTAAAACAAAATAGTCAATTGGTGCGCGCGTTGGAAGGTGTGTCGCTGTCACAGGCTGAAGGCGAAACATTAGGCCTGGTAGGGGAATCGGGCTGCGGTAAATCCACTTTCGGGCGTACGCTCATGGGCCTCTATCCGAAAACATCGGGCCGCATTGTTGTGGCGGGCCGTGAAATTGAGAGTCCCGCCGATCAAGAACATGTATTGCAGCATATTCAAATGGTGTTCCAGGATCCCTATGCGTCCTTGAATCCGCGTATGACGGTGCGGCAAAGCCTCTTGGAACCGTTAACGGTGCGGACTACCGGTCATGTGTCGCTCAGTGAAGCCGACAAATTAGCGAAAGTGGATGCCGTCTTGGAACAGGTGGGACTCACAAAGGCGCAGGGCGAACGATATCCGCACGAATTCAGTGGCGGCCAGCGTCAGCGTATCGGCATCGGTCGAGCCCTTATCAGTGAGCCGCAGTGTATAATCTGCGATGAACCGATTTCCGCCTTGGACGTGTCTATTCAGGTACAAATTGTGTCGCTTCTGGAGCACTTGCAGGCGGAGCGCCGTATCAGTTACGTATTCATTTCCCATGATTTGAACATGGTTCGTTATATCAGTCAGCGGATTGCGGTTATGTATTTGGGCGCTGTGGTGGAAGAAGGGCCGACGAAGGCCGTTTATGAAAACCCGCTCCACCCGTATACACAGGCCTTGATTCAGTTAAATGCGCCGTTGGCGCCGCATATGAGTATCGGACCGGTGCTGGCCGGTGAAGTACCGAGCCCGCTGGCTAATATTACAGGCTGTCCTTTTGCATCGCGTTGCCCGGAAGTGACAAGTCAATGCAAGGAAGCCAAACCGCCGCTCGTTATGCGTGAAGGGCGCAAGGTAGCCTGTTGGCGGCGTTAGGAGGTTTTTAGTATGGAAAAAATTCTTGCCGGCAAAGGGCTTGGCATAGAGTTGGATGAATTAATTCAGGACATGGCACCGGACGGGGAAATTTCCTATTTGGTGGCCCGTCTTGATGATGAAAAAGATATGGCTGAAATTGCCGGTCGCGGTATTACGATGGTTCATGCCAGCGCCAGTATGATTAAAGTGCTTATTATGGCCGCTTTGTTTAAAAAAGTGGCAGACGGCGATTTAGCTTTGGATATGACCATGAGTCTTAAAGAGTCGCCACGCGTTTTGGGTGGCGGGGCCCTGCAGGAACTCGATTTAAACCATCGTTTTTCCTATTTGGAACTGTGCCGACTCATGATGGTACTTAGCGATAATTGGGCGACCAATTTGTTGATTAAAAAACTCGGCATGGCGACGGTTAACGAATTCGCTGAGTCTATAGGCCTACAGGCTACGCGTCTTAAGCGCTATATGATGGACAGCAAGGCACGAGCGGAGGGCCGTGAAAATGTTATGACCGTCTTGGACCTCATGACTTTATATGAGTACATTTACGTTCAGCGTGAATCGGGGCCTTTAGGTCACGAAATGTGGCAACTACTGGGCCGTCAGCAGTTTCGCGATAAGCTGCCGTTTTACTGGGGAGAAGACGTGGTGTTTCACCATAAAACGGGCGTTCTCGACGATGTGGAACATGATGGCGGTTTGTTGCCCCTCGTTAAAGGTACCTTCGGTATCATTGTGTTTATTTCGAAGGTGCCCAACACGGAAGGCATACTGTTGGGGGCACGAATGGGCCGCTGTATTAAAGAGTTTTTAGAAAATAAATTGCCTTAATCGGCACATAAGGAGTCGCGTATGAAACGATATGTGATGTACAGTGTATTGCTTATACTAATAATGGGGCTGGTACTCATGACGGGGTGCAGTCGCAGCGGCGAGGCGATTCCGCCGGACACCTTGCGCTATGCCTTGGAGCAGGAACCGTCCACTTTGGACCCGGCTAAATCGTCAACCTTGCCGGAGTCTTCCGTGGAGCTGGCCGTGTTTGAAGGCCTTACCCGATTAAATGCTAAAGATGTACCGGAACCGGCGGTGGCCAAGTCGTGGACAATTTCACCGGATGGGTTGACCTATATTTTCTATCTTCGTCCCGAAGCTACCTGGTCCGATGGCAAGCCCGTAACGGCTCATGATTTTGAGTATGCGTGGAAACGGGCGTTAAATCCCGAAGTAGCGGCTAACAATGCGTTTATGCTCTATGTTTTGAAAAACGGCGAAGCTTATAATACGGAAAAAGCGAAGGCCGAAGATGTAGGCGTTAAGGCTGTTGACGATCATACCTTGTTGGTGACCTTGGAATCGCCGACACCGTATTTCTTGGGGTTGACGGCTTTTCACGCGTACTATCCGGTACGTGAAGACATCGTATCGCAGGCACCTGATACTTGGGCTACGTCGGCGGCTACGCTTATCGGCAACGGACCGTTTAAACTGGTGAAATGGCAACACAGTGCAGAATTGCAGTTTGTTAAAAACGATAAATATTGGGATGCTGCTTCCGTTAAGTTAAAAGGCATGGAATGGCCTATCAGTGAATCTCAAAGCACACGTCTTACCCTTGCTGAAGGGGGCGCTGTAGATATCATGGTAGAGCCGCCCGTGGCCGACCAGGAGCGTTTGACGAAGCTGGGCCTTTTCAAAGTGGCGCCATCCTTGGGGACCTATTATTATGTGTTTAATGTAACGGCCCCGCCGTTTGATAATCCATTGGTGCGCAAAGCGTTTTCCATGGTTATCGACCGTAAGGTTATAGTTGATACCATAGTTCATGGCGGCAAAACGCCGGCTTACGCTTTTGTGCCACCGGGACTGACTGATGAAGCGACGAATCAGGATTTTAGAGCCGAAGGGGGCAATTTGGTGGCCTATAATGTGGCGGAAGCGAAGAAACTTTTGGCCGAAGCCGGTTACGGACCGAATAAACCGTTGCCGCCGGTGACGATTTTGTATAATACCAATGAAATGCATAAGGCCATTGCCGAAGCGGTACAGGCCATTTGGAAGAATGAATTGGGGGCTACCGTAGAACTTCAGAATCAGGAAACGAAGGTATTCATGGCGAACCGTGAAGAAGGGCATTATCAGGTGGCGCGGGCGTCGTGGATTGGTGACTATGCGGATCCGCAGACGTTCCTCGATGTGTTCTATGATTCCGCCAATGATGCGCAATATCACAGTGAAGCGTATAATGCTTTGATAGAACGAATTCATAACACGACGGATGTGAAACTGCGTAACGAACTTATGCATGAAGCGGAAGCTATGATTTTTGATGACACTGTGGTTATGCCGATTTACTTCACTACCACACCGTATGTGGCGCGTGATACGGTGGACGGCTATTACTGGTCAAGTTTGGGTACCATAGAGTTTAAGCACGCCTTTCGTAAATAAGTGAAAGTGTATAGATAACGAGTATAGCCAATGAGTACATTGGCTATATTCAATGAGTAGTGGATAGGAGAAGTAGTGATGGATTGGATTTTGCCAAAACGGTTACAACCGGGCATGACATTGGCCTTTACGGCGCCGGCCTCGGCAACGGAAGAAAATCTGGACGCGTTGAAGGCTTTGGTTGAAGCCAGGGGGTATAAGGCTGTATTCGGGGCGTCCTGTTATCGTCACGGTCTCTATGGCGGTACGCCGGAGGAACAGGCCGCGGAATTTAATACCTTTATGACGGACTCCGATTGTGATGCGGTAATTGCCTTGCGTGGCGGTTACGGCACAGTGCGTTATTTGGATTTATTGGATTATGAAGGCATTCGCAAGGGGCAAAAGCCTTTTGTGGGGTATAGCGATTGTACGGCGTTACATACGGCCATCGGTCGCTACAGCCGTTTGGTCACCTATCACGGACCGATGGGCGTAGATTGGTTAAAACCGGGGCGTGAAAACGATGTAGCTCACTTATTTGATTTGCTTGAGGGTAAAACTTCCGTAATCGAGCCTTTATTGGCGCCGCCACGGGGCTTTATCGGTGCCAATATGGAAGAAGGCAGGCTCATGGGTGGTAATTTAGCCATTCTTTGCAGCTTAGGCGGTACTCCTTATGCACCGGCCCTTGAAGATTGGGACGATGCCATTTTACTGTTGGAGGATATTGGTGAACCGCCTTATAAAATAGATAGAATGCTCCAGCAATTGCGCCGTCAAGGCGTTCTGAGTCGCGTTAAAGGGGTGGCTCTCGGTACGTTTACAAACTGTGAAGACGAAGACGAGCCGGATTATGAAATCGGCGCTCATGTATTGGATTACATGATGGCTGAACGATCGCAAGATGCACCGGAACCTTTTGTCTGCTATGTACCAACCGGTCACGGCACGCCTCATCAGGCTTTGCCGCTGGGAAGCTATGTAAGTTTCAGAGCTATTTCCAATACATTGGTGCTGTTTCCTTATTGTGAGGGGCATTCGTTTGTAAAGGATCCGATGACGGAGCCAACCGACTCTGTTGATGCATTGTCGGAGGGGAATCCTATTGCCAATTTAACGGAGGGGAACCATATTGCTGATTCAAAGGTTGCTAACGCTGTGGCGGAGCTGCCTAATGATGGTTCTTTGGCAGCTCGTGAAGCTTGCCTTCACGAAGCCATTCAGAACATAGAGCAGGCGCTTATCGATTTGTCCGCTTATTTACATGCCAATCCCGAAGTAGGTCTTACGGAACATAAAGCGGTGGCTGCTATTACGAAGTTTTTGGCTGACCGGAATTTCAGAGTAAAGACGGACGTCAGTGACGGCCGCATTCCGGAGCTTGCCACATCCCTTAAAGCGGATAAAGGGAATTCGGACAGTGCCTATAAAATGGCTTTTCTCGGTGAATATGATGCCTTGCCGGGGCTTGGTCACGGCTGCGGTCATAATTTGATTGCGGCCATGAGCATCGGGGCGGCCATCGGTTTTGCGGCGGCTGTACCGGAAGCATTGACCACCTTCTTCGGTTGTCCCGCCGAAGAGACCGTAGGGGGCAAAGTCTTTATGGCCGATGCAGGCGTATTTAACGGCTATGCCGGTGCTTTGTTGACACATCCGGCGGATGTAAATGAGCTGGGCGGTTCTTCTTTGGCCAGTCACCCGTTGGAAGTGAAATTTATCGGTCGTTCCGCTCATGTGGCGGATTTAGAAGACAGGGGTATTAATGCCTTGGATTGTGCGGTTGCTTTATATGCTGCGGTGAATGAGCTAAAAGCGCAGTGGGGCGATGAAGTGGTTATCGGTCAAATCTTCACCGAAGCGGGTGAAGCGCCGAACATGATTCCCGCTGAAGCTGTATTACACATGACCGTCAGAGCCCATACGGTGGAGTTTTTAGAAGAGATTGTTTTGCCAACCGTAAAAGCTAAGGCCCTTGAAATTGCCAAAGCGAAAGGTGCCGAAGTTAAGCTTCGCCACTATGAACCGCTGTTTAAAGACTTGCGCGAAGACCGAACTTGGCGTGATTTAGCGCAACAGGTCATGACGGAGTGGGGCGCCACACCGACGATGCTTCCCAATGATGTGGCGGAAGGAAGCACCGACATGGGCAATGTGTCCCATGTGGCACCGACGGTACAATTGACTTTGGCCATCGGTGAAAACATGGGTCTTCATACACCGGAATTTGCGGCCCGCGCCGGTTCACCGGAGGGGCTCGCTATGATTCAAAAAGGGGCGCATATTATGGCGCTTACCGCACTACGCCATTGGTGGCAGTATGGTCGCGATTTTGACAGAGCTGTAAAAAAAGGGTAAAATATATATGGTTAAATTAAGCCGTCTTTTTAGAGACGGCTTTTACATTAGATGAGCGGTTGGGAGATGACTGATGAGTGTACTAACGGTGTCACATGTGACGCATGGCTTCGGCGCCCGTCAAATTTTGGATGATGCGTCGTTTCGACTATTAAAAGGTGAACATGTTGGCTTAATCGGCGCTAATGGCGAAGGTAAGTCTACGTTTTTAAATATTATAACCGGTAAAATTTTGCCTGATGAAGGCACGGTGCAATGGTCCAATAAGGGTACCGTAGGTTATTTGGATCAGCATAGCGTATTGGCCGAAGGGCAGACTATACGCGACGTGCTACGCGATGCGTTCAGCGATTTATTTGAATTGGATAAAGAGTTACAGGCCGCTTACATGGAGATGACGGACTGTGACGAAGCGCGCATGAATGAGCTCTTGGAGAAAACCGGTGAGTGGCAGGAAGAGTTGGAGCACCGCGGTTTTTACGAAATCGATGCCACCATCGAGCGCACGGCGCAGGGCCTCGGGCTTGTAGACATCGGTCTCGACCGTCTCGTTAACGAATTGAGCGGCGGTCAGCGTACGAAGGTATTATTGACGAAGCTCTTATTGCAAAAACCGACCATATTGCTCTTGGATGAACCGACCAACTATTTGGACGTGGAGCATATTGAGTGGCTTAAGAATTATTTGCAAAATTATGAAAACGCCTTTATCCTCATCTCTCATGATATGGAGTTCTTAAATTCCGTAGTCAATGTGATTTATCACATCGAACAGGCGCAGTTGACGCGTTATACGGGGAACTACGAACAGTTCCTTGCAGCTTATGAAGTGCAGCGTGCGCAAGCGGTGAAAGCCTATGAGCGGCAGCAACAGGAAATTGCCCGCATGGAAGACTTCATTCAGCGTAATAAGGCTCGCGTGGCGACGCGCGGCATGGCCAATTCCAGGGCTAAGCGCTTAGAGAAAATGGAGATTTTGGACAAACCGAAGGTTCATTTGGAAGTGTCCTTTGGTTTTAAAGAAGGCCGTACGCCTAGCCGCTTCGTAGTAAGCGCCAAAGATTTGGTGCTTGGTTATGATTCGGCCTTGACTAAACCGGTGGATGTGGTGCTTGAACGAAACCAGAAAATTGCCGTACGCGGTGTGAATGGTCTCGGCAAAACAACGCTTCTCAAAACATTGTTGGGGTTAATCAAACCCTTTGCCGGTGAGGTGGAACGAGGCGACTTTTTACAAGTGGGCTATTTTGAACAGGAAGACAGTGCTCATAATGATATGACAGCACTTGATTATATTTGGAATGCATATCCGGCCATGACGAATGCGGAAGTACGGGCAGCATTGGCTCGTTGCGGGCTAACCAACGAGCACATTACAAGTCAGATGCGCGTCTTGTCGGGCGGTGAAAATGCAAAAGTACGACTCTGCAAATTGATGCAGGAGCCGTACAATGTGTTGGTTTTGGACGAACCGACGAATCATTTGGACGTAGCCGCCAAGGAAGAATTGGCCGATGCGTTACGTCGTTTTAAAGGAACGATTTTGGTAGTCAGCCATGAGCCGGAGTTTTATCGCTCTTGGATTACCGATGAGTGGAACGTGGAATCGTGGACGACTAAAATCGTATAGGAGGTCTTGTCATGAAAGAACAGGCCAGCGAGGGTGTTGCACAGTTTTTAACAGCCTTGGGCATTGATTTAAAAGCGGCTGATATGGAGAAAACGCCGCAACGGGTGGCCGGTTTATATGAAGAGTTGTTTGCCGGCATGAATAAGTCCAGCGCTGAGATTTGGGGCGATATTTTCCCTACCGAGTACAAAGGCTTGGTAGCGGTAACGAATATTCCTTTCTATTCTGTATGTGAACATCATTTGATGCCTTTTTTCGGCACTGCCGATATTATTTACCAACCGAAGGATGGTCGTGTAGCAGGGCTCAGTAAGCTCAGTGATTTGGTGAACTTGTTTGCCCATCGGCCGCAGCTCCAGGAGCGCATGACTCGTGAGATTGCGACGGCTTTGGAGACGGATTTGGAAGCGGAAGGCGTGATGGTACGCATTAAAGCAACACATTTGTGTATGCTTATTAAAGGCGAGTTGCAACAAGGAACGGCCGTTGTAACCATGGAATGTCGCGGCGTGTTAAGCCGGACGGGACAGCTTCGGGAAGAAGCTTTGACTATTTTAGGAGGTTCAACGGATGTTCAAACGACGCAGTTATAAATGGGACGACGGTAGAACGTTGGTGCTCAATAACAGTACCTTGATTATGGGAATTTTAAACGGAACCCCCGATTCATTCTCCGACGGTGGCAAATATAATACACCGACAGCGGCTATCGCGCATGCTCGTGAAATGGAAATGCAGGGCGCCGATTTAATCGACCTTGGCGTAGAATCGACCCGTTCCGGTCATACGCATATTTCGGTGGCAGAAGAAATCAGCCGTATGGAGGCGCTCTTGGGTCCTGTATTGGAAGCCACCAAGGTGCCGATTTCCATTGATACCTATCGGGCGGAAACGGCGGATTATGCACTGTCCCATGGGGCTCATATCCTCAACGATATTTGGGGTCTTCGTTACGACCCCGATATTGCGGCCGTAGCGGCTAAACACAAGGTGCCGGTTATCATCATGCACAACCAGAACGATACGAATTACGGCGATATCATCGAAGACATGAAAGCCTTTTTCTTTGCGTCTGTGGACATTGCCTTAAAAGAAGGAATTTTACCGCAGAACATTTGGCTTGATCCGGGAATCGGCATTTTTTGCAAAACGGGCGAGCAGAATATTGAGGTTATGCAGCGTCTCGGCGAATTGACGGCCTATGAATACCCTGTTTTGTTGGCGCCGAGTCGTAAGCGTTTTATCGGGGCCATGCTCAATGATTGCCCGCCGGATCAACGTGACGAGGGCACTGTGGCCGCTTGTATTACGGGCTTAATTCAGGGGATAGATATGGTGCGCGTGCACAATGTAGATATGCACAAAAAAGCATTGACCGTAGCGGATGCCTTGCTGAGAGGAGAGTTCTAATGGATAAGATTGTTTTAAAAAATATGGGCTTTTTCGGGTATCATGGGAACTTGGAATCGGAAAACAGTCAGGGCCAGCGTTTTTTTGTGGATGTAACGATTTTAATCGATTTGACTAAAGCCGGTCAGTCCGACGATTTGGCGGATTCCATTAATTATGTAGAGGTATATAATACGGTGGAACGTGTCGTGACGGGGGAACCGCAGAAATTATTGGAAAAAGTGGGTACTTTGATTGCCGATGAATTATGGAATAATTATCGCGGCATTATCGGTCTCGCTGTGGCCATTCGTAAACCGGCCGTGCCGATTCCGGGCATGCTGGATTATGCGGAAATTACCATTACGCGAGGTCAAATGTAGGTGAGACTTTTTGATGAAATATATCTATTATCTCAGTTTGGGATCTAATTTAGGTGACCGTGAGCAATATTTGGCCAATGCCATTGAGGGTTTGCGGCGTCATGAAAATATTGAGTCGGTGACGCCATCCAAATGGCTGGAAACGGCGCCTTGGGGTAACACGAATCAGGGGCCGTTTTTAAACGGAGCCTGTAAAGTTGTGACTACTTTGGTGCCGGAAGCCATGCTGCAGGTGATGCAGGCGCTTGAAAAAGCGGCCGGCCGAGAACGATTGGTTCATTGGGGGCCCCGTACACTTGATCTCGATATCGTGTGGGCTGAAAAAGAAGACGGACGCCTCATAGAGGTGCAAAGTGAAACACTGACGATTCCTCATCCTTATTTGTGGGACAGGGCGTTTGTTTTAGTGCCGCTCAGTGAATTGTATCCCAACTTTATTTTTCAGGGGCAGGCTATTGGGGACAGAATAAAAGAATTGGACGAAGCATAATTGTAAGGAATATGGGCATACTCAAGCGGTGAAATCACTAGACCACGGCAGCGAATAAATGGGTAAATTTATTTGGCTGACATGAAGGTAATGATTCATTGATGAGTTTCGATATTGATGTTATAATAGGCTCATTCAAGCAGTACGTGACGATGAGGACTAGAATATGGCAGAGGAGATAAAAAAAGGCCCTCGTGCGGGCCATAGGGAACGACCGAAACGTAATAAAATTATAATGTGGGCACAAATCATTATACTTGCGTTGGGTCTTATCTTTATTTTGCGCACGATGTATGATATTTATGTTATCAAACAACAGCAGCATCAGTTACAACTTCAAATCGAAGAATTGAAGAAGAGCAATGAAGCACTGGAACAGGATAAACAGCGTCTTCAGGATCCAAAAGAGATTGAAGGAGTAGCACGGGATGAATTGGGTTTGGTAAAACCGGGCGAAGTACCGTATGTGAAATAGGAAACTGAAAAATCGGTACGCGAGCAGTGTATTTACGGCATTTTTACGGGGCTATAATTTATTCTTATGTAAGTTGTACATTCGTTAAATATCAGTTGACAAGGTTTTTCAAAGCCCTATATAATTAAACTAGTGTGCATGTATTACGGCACAACGTTTTTAGTAATTTTAGGAGGACATTGGGTTAGCATGGCCATTGAAGTAGGTAGTGTTCTTGAAGGCACTGTTACGGGGATCACGAAATTTGGTGCGTTTGTGGACTTAGGTAACAAACAAACGGGTTTGGTGCACATTTCAGAAGTTGCGAATGAATATGTGGAAAATATTTCGGATTTTATTAAAGAAGCAGACACAGTTAAGGTTAAAGTTTTGAGTGTGGATGAAAAAGGTAAGATTAGCTTATCGATTAAGCAAACATTACCTAAACCGGAAGCTGCGCCAAGAGCGCCAAAGACTGAGAATCGTGAACCTAGAGAACGCGAGTTCCGCCCACGCCAGCATGACGGGCATGCTCGCAGTGCTCACGATGGTAATCGCCGTAATTCTTTTGAACGCAAAAGCGGCGGTATGTCCTTTGAAGATAAAATGAGTCGTTTCTTAAAAGACAGCGAAGAACGATTGACGGATTTAAAACGAAATACCGAATCCAAACGTGGCGGTCGTGGAGGTCGCAGAGATTAAACAGTGAGATGATGCGAAGCTTCGCATCATCTTTTTATTTATAGCCGGTTGGCATTATATTTTAATTGTGATTGTGATTTTAATTGTGATTGTGATTGTGATTGTGATTGTGATTGATGATTGATGATTGACTTATAGTTCCGGTATATTTTGGAGGAAAACTATGGCAGATACAACAGTAAAAGCGGCAATCGTTGATTTAGGCTCCAATTCGTTACGTTTGTTGCTCGGCACCTATGACGGTAAAGAGTGGCACAATGAGCCGAAACGCCTTTGGACTACGCGCCTCGGTAAAAGAGCGGCAGATGGTCAATTGACCGAAGAGGCTATGACGCGTAGTTTGGATGCGTTAAAAGAAATCCAAGGGCTAATCGGAAGTTATGGCGCTACTCGTGTAGTAGGGGTGGCCACCAGTGCCGTGCGTGAAGCTTCTAACGGTGAGGCATTCATGGCAGAGGCGGTTAAAGTTTGTCCGATGGAGCCGAATGTGATTACCGGTGAAGAAGAGGCGGCTCTCGGATTTGCCGGCGCTATAAGCTCATTCCCCGGTGATGAACGCCATTTCGGTTTAATCGATATCGGCGGGGGCAGTACGGAAATCGCGCTCGGTACAGCCGAAGGGGCCTACTGGAATCGTTCTTACCCGATTGGAGCGGTACGTCTCAAAGAACGTTCCGATGAAGGTCCTCAGGAAGTGTGGCAGGAGACGCGGCCTTGGTTTGATCCGTTGCCAATCGAAGGACCTTTTGGCGAGTTCATTGCTGTAGGCGGCACGGCTACGACCTTGGCGGCTATGCATCTTAAAATGACGGAATATAATCCGGGCCTCATTCAGGGGCATCAGTTGACGCGTGCCGTTATTGAAGGCATGATTTTGGAACTTCGTTATATGACGCCGGAAGAGCGGGTACAGGTACCGGGCTTACCGGCTACCAGAGCGGATATTATTGTGGCCGGCGCCGAAATTTTAACATCCTTCATGGATTGGCACGAAATTCCTCATGTTATCGTGAGTGAACGAGACGGCATGGAAGGAATGCAACAACATTTGGTGAAATAAATATATAGTGCTGAAAAGATAGTGAGAAGGGAGGTGGACACATGGTTAACATTGAAAAGAAGGAGCTTATTATTGCATCCTTTGAAAATAAAGTAGCAGCCTTTGCCCAAAAGCATGGTACGGTGCCACCAGACAGTAAAGTACTGGTAGCTTGTTCCGGCGGGCCCGATTCGATGGCGCTTTTGCATTGGCTTATGGCTACTAAAGGTGAGGGCACTGAGGCGGCTCTCGCAATCGGTGTGGCCTGTGTAGACCATTCCTTGCGAGTTGAAAGTAAAGCCGAGCTGGCTATGGTAGCGCATTATGCGAAGGCCCATGACTTACCGTTCTATCCCCTCACTATTGATGCAGTCGCGGCGGCCGAGCAATCCGGTGAATCTGTCGAAACGACCGGTCGCCGTTTGCGCTATGAGTTTTTCAGAAGCATTTGCCAAGCTGAAGGTTACGATTATATTGCCACGGCTCATCATGAAAACGACCAGGCGGAAACTATTTTGGCTCATCTCATTCGCGGCAGCGGTACGGCCGGGCTCACCGGCATGCAAGTAATCGCGGACGATCTTTGGCGCCCCTTCTTAGGCGTTACGAAAGAAGAGATTTTAGCGTATGTGAAGGCATTGGTGTTGCCCTTTGCTCACGACAAGACAAATGACGAGCCTATTTATATGCGCAACCGTTTGAGACTGGAAGTGCTGCCTTTATTAAAAGAGTTTAATCCTAATATTGTGGCAACATTGGCTCGGTTAGGTGAGCATATGGGGCAGGATGAGGCTTTTTTGACCGCTGAAGCAAAGCGAAAATTTAACGAATTGTGCATTGTGTGTACCAAAAAAGAATCGGGCACGCCGTATATAGAGTTAAAGCGAAATGAAGTGGCCGCTTTGCCGGATGCTTTATTTTATCGTTTGTGGCGATATGTGTTTGGTCTTTTTGACATAAAAAATACTTTCTCCGGTGCTCATGTAGCCGAACTCAGACAAGTGGTAAAGGGCAAAAAAAGAAAACAATTTATGTGTTCACAGGTGAAGGTTGCGGCGCAATATGATATAATACAAATTGGACGTTTAGTAGCATTTGATTTGAAAATGACTCAATATCGCATAAGGGAATTACGAGCACTTACATGGGCAGGGCCGGCGGTGGAGCCGATGCCTTTAAAAAACGGAGAGAATCTGTTAATTCCGCGCCGATTGGCAGCTAAGGGCCCTGAAATTCGACAGCGTAAGGCCGGTGACCGTATAGTGTTGACGCGTCGCGACGGTCGTATATGGGGCCATAAAAAGCTGAAAGACTGGCTCATAGATCGTAAAGTGCCGACTGAGGAGCGGGATGCTTTATGGTTTGTATGCGGTGATAAGGTAGTTTTTTCAAAAGTGCAGCCGAAGACGACCACAATTGTGTGGGATGAGCAAACGAGTGAATATTGGGCTTGTTCTATCGAGGAGGAAAAGTAAATGTTAGATTCCATTAAGGAAGTATTAATCACTGAAGAAGCCTTGCGGGAACGGGTTGCCGAACTGGGCAAACAGATTTCTGCTGATTATAAAGGCGAGGACGTAGTTCTCGTGTGCGTATTAAAAGGGGCCGTAGTATTCTTTGCCGATTTGGCACGTGCCATTGAAGGCAATGTAGCATTAGATTTTATCTCTTGCTCCAGCTATGGCAACAGCACCGTAAGCAGCGGTGTAGTGCGCATTATGAAAGACTTGGACAAACCGGTAGAAGGCAAGCATGTCATTGTTGTTGAAGATATTGTAGATACAGGCAATACACTTCACTATTTATTGGAAAACTTAAAATCCCGTAACGCTAAAAGCGTTCGTTTGGTAGCGTTACTGAACAAACCGGATCGCCGCACGGTAGACGTGCACGTAGATTATCAGGGCTTTGTGATTCCTGATTATTTCGTAGTCGGTTACGGCTTGGATTACGCTGAAAGATTCCGTAATTTGCCATATATCGGCGTACTTAAAGAAGAAGTATACACATCAAAATAAATATAGACAATAATCAATATAAATTACAAATGCATTGTATGTTAACCTAAAATATGGTAATATGTTTATCAGAATATATTTTTTCGATATAGTGATGATAAATAAATCATATTGAGACATTTTGAAAGGGGTAATAGATTGGGTCGTTTTATGAAAAATGCACTGTTGTACATTTTGATTATTGTGGCAGCGGCTACAGTTATCAATTCGTTTTCCAGTACAAATACGGCAAAGTCAGAGATTAGTTACACCAGCTTTTTACAGTATGTAACGCAGAAGAAAGTAGACAGTATTACCATTACGGATAACCATGCCATTGTTGGTAAGCTTAAGAACGGTACGGAGTTCAGTACCTATGCTCCGACTGATCCTACTTTAATGAATCAGCTGACTACAAATGAAGTACAAATCACTGCAAAACCACCGGAACAACCTTCCTGGTGGATGGGCTTATTGAGCTCTGTATTGCCAATCTTCTTGTTGATTGGTGTTTGGTTCTTTATCATGCAGCAGACGCAGGGCAGTGGCGGTCGCGTTATGAACTTTGGCAAAAGTCGTGCTAAAATGCAGGGCGAAGGCAAGGTTAACGTAACCTTCAAAGATGTAGCCGGTGCGGATGAAGCTAAACAGGAATTGGAAGAAGTTGTAGAATTCTTGCGCAATCCGGGCAAATTTAATGCTATCGGCGCGAAAATCCCTAAAGGTGTTCTTTTATTCGGACCTCCGGGCACAGGTAAAACTTTATTGGCTCGTGCCGTAGCCGGGGAAGCGGGCGTACCGTTCTTCAGCATCAGTGGTTCCGACTTCGTAGAGATGTTCGTTGGTGTCGGTGCCTCTCGTGTACGTGACCTTTTCGGACAAGCTAAGAAGAATGCGCCTTGTATCATTTTCATCGACGAAATTGATGCGGTAGGTCGTCAACGTGGTGCCGGTCTCGGCGGCGGTCATGATGAACGTGAACAGACGTTGAACCAGTTACTCGTTGAAATGGACGGTTTCGGTGCTAACGAAGGTATTATTACCATTGCCGCTACCAACCGACCTGATATCTTGGATCCGGCTTTACTTCGTCCGGGTCGTTTCGACCGTCAGGTAACCGTAGATAAACCTGATTTACGCGGTCGTGAAGCTATCTTAAAAGTACATGCTCGCAACAAACCGTTGGCAGAGGATGTGGATTTACGCACAATTGCCAAAAAGACTCCGGGCTTTACCGGTGCCGATTTGAGCAACTTGTTGAATGAAGCTGCTTTGTTGGCTGCTCGTCAGAATCGTAAACAAGTTACTATGGCCGATTTGGAAGAAGCCAGTGAAAAAGTAAGTTACGGTCCGGAACGTCGCAGTCATGTAGTAAGCGACAAAGAACGTCGTTTGACGGCATATCATGAATCCGGTCATGCCATCGTGGCTCATTTGTTGCCTGATGCCGATCCGGTTCACAAAGTAACAATTATTCCGCGCGGTCGTGCCGGCGGTTACACCATGATGTTACCTGTGGAAGAACAGAATTATATGACAAAATCCCAGATGCTCGCACGTATCCGTGTAGCCTTGGGCGGTCGTTGTGCGGAAGCACTCGTATTGAAAGAAATCAGTAGCGGTGCGTCCGGCGATTTACAGCAAGTTACCAACATCGTTCGTCATATGATTACGCGCCTCGGTATGAGTGATGAATTGGGACCACTCGTATTCGGCGAACATCAGGAACAGGTGTTCTTAGGCCGCAGCCTTGGCCATGAACGCAACTATGGTGAAGCGGTAGCCGAAAAAATTGATGCGGAAATGCATAAAATTGTTTCGGAAGCCTATAATGACGTAATGCAGTTGTTATCCGATAATATCGAGTTCTTGCACAATATGGCGAATGTGCTCTTGGAAGAAGAAACAATTGACCATACTCAAATCGAGAACTTGTATAAATACGGAACTATTACGGACCCAAATACAGTGGAAGTAAATGGCGCTAAGAGTGCCTTGGAAGCAGCGGGAATTATCGTTCCTGATGCTATTGCCACCGAATCTGAAGGGGCAAATTCCGGTACAACTAACGGCGACACATCTGACACAAACAAATAATAATCGGTATACACCGATTGGCATAGGGCCGCCGGTAAGGCGGCCCTTTTTCATAAAGGAGGCATCAATTAGGATGAGAGATGCAATATTAGAGCTGCTTCGTGAGAATAAAGGTGAATTTGTATCAGGCCAACGCATGTCGGAACGGTGCAAAGTTTCGCGTACGGCTATTTGGAAACATATTGAAGCTTTGCGTAAAAAAGGGTATACTATTGAATCATTCACTAAAAAAGGTTATCGCTTGGTGGATGAGCCCGATTTAATGAGTCCCCTTGAAATGGAATCGGTTTTGACGACAAAAACATTCGGACGCAATTATCACTATGTACCAAGTCTTGAATCCAGTAACGCAGCAGCCCGTCAATTGGCCACGGAAGGTGCGCCGGAGGGCACTGTAGTAGTAGCGGAAGAACAGGTAGCCGGTCGCGGTCGTCTAAATCGCGGATGGTTTTCACCATATGGCAAAGGCCTTTGGTTCAGTATCGTATTGCGCCCTTCTTTCTTGCCGATTGAAGCTCCAAAATGTACGCTCATGGCGGCGGTGGCGCTCATTAAAGCATTCCGCCGTTTAGGCCTCAATACAGCAGGGATTAAATGGCCGAATGATATTTTGGTAAACGGCCGTAAATTAGTGGGTATTTTAACTGAAATGAACGGTACCATGGAAGCCATCTCGTATATTGTCATGGGTATCGGCATTAATACGGGCAGTACACAGGATGAATTGCCTGAATTTATTAAAGATGTAGCGACATCGTTTGCCATGGAAGGCGTTGAAGTTGATCGCCGACAGGCATTAAATATTATTTTACAAGAGATGGAAATGCAGTATAATAAAGTGTTGGCTGAAGGGTTTGACAGCACTTTGGCAGAATGGAAGGAATTCAGTATTACTTTGGGGCAGGACGTAGAAGTACGTGCTCCGGGCAATACGTATGAAGGTAAAGCCATCGACCTTGATCGCGATGGCAATCTTATGATAGAACGTGCTGATGGCTCCGTAGAACGAGTGGTGGCCGGTGACGTGTCCATACGACCAGCACATAAAGTAGGAGGCTGACATAAACATGTTATTAGTGGTTGATGTAGGTAACACCAATATTGTACTCGGCGTATATAAAAAGAAAGAATTGGTCGGTCATTGGCGAATTTCCACGGACCGCGTCCGTACGACCGACGAATATGGCGTATTGTTGATGAACTTGTTTTTTCACGATCGCCAAGTCAATATCAACGACATTGAGGCAATTATTATTTCATCGGTAGTTCCACCGTTGATGCCTACATTGGAGCGCGTTTGCCTGCGCTATTTTAATGTTAAACCGATTATTGTAGGGCCCGGCACCAAAACCGGCATGGCCATTAAATACGATAATCCCCGCGAAGTGGGGGCAGACCGCATTGTTAATGCTGTGTCGGCTTATGAAAAGTACGGCGGTCCGTTAATCGTTATCGATTTTGGTACGGCCACAACTTATTGCGCCATTTTGGCAAACGGCGATTATATCGGCGGTGCTATCTCACCGGGCGTGCAGATTTCGGCGGAAGCCCTCTTCCAGCGTGCCGCTAAATTGCCTCGTATTGAAGTGAAAAATCCGGGTCAGGTTATTTGTAAAAGCACGGTAACCTCCATGCAATCCGGTGTTCTCTTCGGTTATGTGGGTCAGGTGGAAGGCATCGTGGCGCGCATGAAAAAAGAAATGCCGGAAGGTGTAAAGGTCATTGCCACCGGCGGTTTGGCTCATTTAATCGATGCGGAAACGGACGTTATCGATTATATCGAGCCTATGTTGACCCTAGAAGGATTACGATTGTTGTATGAACGAAATAAATAATTCGACCTGGTATATCGGCAATGTGCCGATTACCGGTCGGGCTGTGCTGGCTCCCATGGCGGGGGTCAGCGATATTGCGTATCGGCTCCTTGCAAAAGAGCACGGCGCCGCTTTGGTGTGCACCGAAATGGTGAGCGCCATGGGCATTAAATACGAAAATGAGCATACGAAAGATTTACTCTTTATGGAGGATGTGGAACATCCCGTATCGATGCAAATTTTCGGCTCCGACCCGGAAGCGATTGCTTTGGCGTCGCAAGTGGTGGAGCGCGCTGGTGCCGATATTGTGGATATCAATATGGGCTGTCCGGTTAAAAAAGTAGTATCATCCGGCGACGGTTCAGCTCTTATGAAAACACCGGATTTGGCAGCCCGTGTGGCGGAAGCCGCCGTTAAGGCTGTTTCGGTGCCTGTGACTGTTAAGATGCGTCTCGGTTGGGATGATACATCCAAGAATGTACTCGATTTTGCAAAGCGTATTGAATCGGTTGGCGTTGCCGCCGTAGCTGTTCACGGCCGTACGCGGGAGCAGATGTACATGGGGCATGCCGATTGGTCCTATATTAAAGAAGTAAAAGAGGCGTTGCAGATTCCCGTAATGGGGAACGGTGACGTGGTGGATGCTTTATCCGCTAAAGCGCTACTTGATGAAACAGGTTGCGACGCGGTACTCATCGGTCGCGGTGCCCAGGGGAACCCATGGATTTTTAACGAAGTGAATCAGTATTTGGCTAACGGTACTTTGTTGCCGAAACCAACAGCTCATGAACGTTTGAACATGTTATTGCGTCATTTTGAACTCTTGTGTAAATACAAGGGCACGGCTCTTGGTGTCCGTGAAATTCGTACCCATGCAGGCTGGTATATTAAAGGCCTGCCGGAGTCGGCTAAATGGCGTAATCGAATCAATACATTATATACGGAAGCAGCCTTTAAAGAGGCCATTGCCACGTATGCTGCCGAATTGACAAGGCAGTAAAATTGCACTGTAGTAAAATTGACAATGCAGTAAAATTATTGTTATAATATTACGTAAATTACGTAAAAAGCGTAAAAATATGTGATGTAAAGCAAAGGTGTCAGTGTATGACACTTTTTCTTTATAGCTAAACAACTATTGGAAGAGGAGTCCTATTATGGCAGAAGTTAAAGAAACACTGTTAACCGCAGAAGGTCTTAAGAAACTTGAAGAAGAATTAGCTCATTACAAATCTGTTCGTCGTATTGAAGTAGCACAGCGTATTAAAACAGCTATCGAATATGGCGACATCAGTGAAAACTCTGAATATGATGATGCAAAAAATGAACAGGCTTTTATCGAAGGTCATATCATTGAATTAGAAAATAAAATCAACACGGCTAAAATTATTGACGAAAAAACTCGCAAAAACGTAGTATCCGTGGGCAGTAAAGTTAAATTATTAGACGAAGAATTTAACGAAGAATTGGATTATGTAATTGTAGGTTCCTCCGAAGCGGATCCTTTCAACAATCGTATTTCCAATGAATCGCCGGTAGGCAGCGCTATTCTCGGTAAGAAAAAAGGTGCTACCGTTGAAGTAAATACACCGGATGGTGTAGCGACTTTCAAAATTTTAGCAATCAGCTAATACGGCAGTAGCCAGCTAATAAGGTGGCAGCCAATAAAATATACCAAAAATGGGCTCAAAACTGTTATACTATAAGTAATACCGTATTTGAGCAGATGAAGTTAGGAGGCCATGTAAGTGAGCGAAGAAAAAGCGACTACAGTACAAGAACAACAGCAGGAATTAAATGATCAAATGTTAATTCGTCGCGATAAGCTTGCGCAATACGAGGCAGACGGAGTGTATCCTTTTGGCCAGCGTTTTGTAGTACAGCAGCATGCGGCAACAATAAAAGACAACTTCCGTGATTTTGAAGATCAGCCGGTAACCGTAGCCGGTCGTCTTATGACGATTCGATCCCACGGTAAAACGGCGTTTGCCAATATTCGTGATTTAACCGGTGATATTCAGATCTACTTGCGTAAAGATATTTTAGGTGAAGATGTTTATAAACATGTGAAAATGCTCGACATGGGCGATATCGTAGGTATCGAAGGCCATGTATTCCGCACACACATGGGCGAAATCACCATTAAAGTTAACAAACTTACATTGCTTTCCAAATCTTTGCGTCCGTTACCTGAAAAATGGCATGGCTTAAAAGATACGGAACTTCGCTATCGTCAACGCTATGTGGATTTGATTGTAAATCCGGAAGTGCGCGATACTTTTATTAAACGCACCCAAATCGTGGCTAAAATGCGCCAGTACATGAACGCTCATCAGTTCATGGAAGTGGAAACACCAATGCTCCACGCTATTCCGGGTGGTGCGGCGGCGCGTCCGTTCATTACCCATCACAATGCGCTTGATATCGACATTTACATGCGTATTTCCCCTGAATTGCACTTAAAACGCCTTATCGTAGGCGGTTTGGAACGCGTATTCGAAATTAACCGTTCCTTCCGTAACGAAGGTATCGACAATCGCCATAACCCTGAATTCACCATGATGGAATCTTACCAGGCTTACGGCAACTTCGAAGATGCCATTATGTTGACTGAAAACATCGTGGCTTACTGTGCACAGGAAGTTCTCGGTACAACTAAAATCAACTACCAGGGCACTGAAATTGATTTGACGCCGCCTTGGAACCGTATTACGATGCAGGAAGGCATCAAGAAGTACACCGGTGAAGACTTTGACGCCGTTGAAACCTTGGAAGAAGCGCGCGCTATTGCGGACCGCTTGAATGTAGAATACACGGACCGCGACGGTATCGGCAAGATCATCAATCTTTGCTTCGAAGACTATGTAGAAGAAAACTTGATTGAGCCAACCATCGTTTACGGTCATCCTTTGGAAATTTCTCCATTGGCTAAACAGAACCGTGAAAAACCATTGACTACCGAACGTTTCGAAGCCTTCGTATACGGTCGTGAATTGGCAAACGGTTATTCCGAGTTGAACGACCCAATCGATCAGCGTCAACGTTTTGAAAAACAGTTACAGGAACGTGCCGCCGGTGACGATGAAGCTCACCGTATGGATGAAGACTTCGTAACTGCTTTGGAATACGGTTTACCGCCAACAGCCGGCCTCGGTATCGGTATCGACCGTCTCGTTATGTTCTTAACTGATTCCGCTTCTATCCGTGACGTATTGTTATTCCCACTTATGAAACCGGAAACGGAAGCTAAAGCTGTTGAAGCTGAAGAAGCTGACAAAGCTGAATAAGTAAGATATAATTTTATACTGAAACACTGTATGGTGGTCACGTAATATGCGTGGCCACTTTTTTTCATGGCAAAAACTATTCAGATGTGGTATGATTAAGTGTAATTAATAATACATTGTGCCATTGGGCACGCATTTTAAGTAAGAGGTTATGGATATGTTAGATTTACGTTTCGTAAGAGAAAATCTGGAAGCAGTACAGCAAAACTTGGACAATCGCCATACTACCGGCGATTTGGAAAACTTTGCCAAATTGTATGATTTGCGCAAGGATTTAATTCAAGAAGTAGAACAATTAAAAGCACAGCGCAACTCAGTAACCGCAGAAATCAGCGCGTTAAAACGCAATAAAGAAAATGCGGACGATAAAATTGCGGAAATGCAGAAAGTGGGCGACAAAATTGCTGAGCTTGACGGCAAAATTCGTGAAACTGAATCTTCACTCCAAAACATTGCCCTCATGTTGCCAAATATGTGCGATGCCTCCGTACCGGTAGGGGAAGATGAAAATGACAACCCTGAAATGCGTCGTTGGGGCAAACCTCGTGAATTCGATTTCCCTATCCAGGCTCACTGGGATTTAGGCGAAAGCCTCGATATTTTAGACTGGGAACGTGCCGCTAAAGAAAGTGGTGCCCGTTTCACATTCTACAAAGGCCTCGGTGCTCGTTTGGAACGTGCTTTAATCAACTTCATGCTCGACCTTCATACGGAACAGCAGGGTTACACTGAAATGATGACACCGTACATGGTAACACGTCAGACTTTGACTAACACCGGGCAATTACCTAAGTTCGCTGAAGATATGTATAAAGTAGAAAATACGGAATACTTCCTCATTCCGACCGCTGAAGTTACCCTTACTAACTTCCATGCGGGCGAAATTTTGAGCATCGATGAATTGCCTAAATACTACACGGCCTTCACTGCTTGTTTCCGTGCGGAAGCCGGTTCGGCCGGTCGCGATACACGCGGTCTCATTCGTCAGCATCAGTTCAACAAAGTTGAAATGGTAAAATTCGCTACCCCTGAAACATCTTATCAGGAACTCGAATCCTTGACGGATAATGCGGAAGAAGTATTGCGTTTATTGGAATTACCGCATCGCGTAATCACCCTTTGCACCGGTGATATCGGCTTCGGTTCCGCTAAAACCTATGACGTAGAAGTTTGGATGCCGGCTCAGGATTGCTACCGTGAAATTTCGTCCTGCTCCAACATGACCGATTTCCAAGCACGCCGCGGTAACATCAAATTCCGTCGTGATGCGAAGAGCAAACCTGAATTCGTTCATACTTTAAACGGTTCCGGTTTGGCTGTAGGTCGTACCGTAGCTGCTATTTTGGAAAACTTCCAAGAAGCTGACGGCTCCGTTCGCATTCCTAAAGTTTTACAGCCATATATGGGTGGCGCAGAAGTAATTAAACCTGTAAAATAGAAGTATAAGGCATAAGGTCTGACGTACGTCAGACCTTCACCTATGCAATTTCGGAAACCGCCGATGTAGTTGCAACGACTTGTTTCGGCTAAACTGAGGCAAATCTTCCGGAGTGTATATAATTCAACGGTCTACAGTGTTTTTAAAAAGGAGTTCCTATGAAAATTTTTATTGATACTGCCAATTTTGATGAAATTAAAGCCGCTTATGAAATGGGCTTCGTTGCCGGTGTAACGACTAACCCTTCTTTGATTGTTAAAGAAAAACGCGATCTTAAAGAAGTAATCAAACAGATTGCCGAACTCGTTGACGGCCCTGTAAGTGCTGAAGTTATTGCTACCGAAGCACCTGAAATGGTTAAAGAAGCTCATGAGCTCGTAAAATTGGGCAAAAACGTTGTCATCAAAGTTCCTATGACGGAAGAAGGTCTCAAAGCCGTTTCCATTCTTTCTAAAGAAGGCATCAAAACCAACGTTACTTTGATCTTCTCCGCTAACCAGGCTCTCTTGGCCGCTCGTGCCGGTGCTACCTTCGTTAGTCCTTTCGTAGGCCGTATCGATGATATGAGCATGGATGGCATTACTTTGATTGAAGATATTGCCGAAATCTTTATTATGCATGACATTAAGGCTGAAATTATTGCCGCCTCCGTTCGTACACCAATGCATATGACGCAGTGTGCGAAAGCGGGCGCTCATATTGCCACGGTGCCATACAAGGTGTTAACTGCCTCGATGAAACATCCTTTAACGGATGCAGGTCTTGCCAGATTCTTAGCAGATTGGGAAGCAGCCAACAAATAATTAAGGAATCGTGTTGCCCTGCTACGTAAGAGGGCATTTTAAGGAGGTAAAAACTGTGGATAGAACATTAGCTTTGGAATTTGTACGTGTAACGGAAGCGGCAGCGCTTCGCAGTGGTCGTTTGCTTGGTCGCGGTGAGAAAGACGGCGCCGATCAACTCGCTGTAGATGCTATGCGTCAAACCTTTGATACAGTACCTATTTCGGGTACCGTTGTTATCGGGGAAGGGGAAATCGATGAAGCCCCTATGCTTTACATCGGTGAAGAAGTGGGTGCCGGCGGTGAAGCTGTGGACATCGCGGTGGATCCGATTGAAGGTACGAATCTGATTGCTAAAGGTCAAAATGGTGCTATCGCAGTATTGGCCATCGCTCCTAAAGGCGGTTTGTTGCATGCTCCTGATATGTACATGCAGAAACTTTGCGTAGGTCCTCGTGCCAAAGGCGTTATCGATTTGAATGCCAGTGTTACTGAAAACTTGCGCCGTGTGGCTGAAAAAATGGAACGCGGTATCGATGATATGACCATCGTTATGCTTGATCGTCCGCGTCATGAAGCGATTATGCGCGAAGCTCGTGAAGCGGGTGCCCGTATTCGTTTAATCACCGACGGTGACGTAAATCCGGCTATGGAATGTGGTCTTGAAGGTTCCGGTATTCACATGGTTATCGGTACCGGCGGGGCTCCGGAAGGCGTTTTGGCAGCGGCTGCTTTAAAATGTACAGGCGGCGATATGCAAGCGCGCTTGTTGCCTGAAAATGACGAAGAAGTTCGTCGTTGTCATGCTATGGGCATTACCGATTTAAATAAAGTATTGACTATTGATGACCTCGTACATGGGGAAGATGTAATTTTCTCCGCAACGGCTATTACGGAAGGCAATATCTTATCCGGTATTAAATACTTTGCCGGCGGTGCTCGTACGGAATCCGTTGTAATGCGTTATAAGACAGGAACGGTTCGCTTTGTTGATACTATTCATCGTTTGGACCGCAAGTTAAAATCTATGAAAGCAAAATAAGCGGTAATCTGCATGTAACGGTTAATTGCTATAAAGTGCTCAGTTACCATAAAGCGGGCAGTTTCAATAAAACGCTTAATGGCATAATTAGAAAAAGTATAATAAAACGGCTCTATATCGTAAGATATGGAGCCGTCTTTTTCTGTTTTACTATAGATTTGACCGAATTTTCTTCATTTTGCTAGACGTGAATCAAACGGTGCATTTTGGCTTGAAATAATTGCCTTAAATAGGCAATCCGTGCCGGTCGGGTACTTGATGAACCGCCTGTTTTAAAGTATACTATAAGGTAGAATTTAAAGAAGAACTATAAGACTATAGAATAATAGAGTGCATTAAAGACTATAGATTAATAGATTGCATTATGGGAGGAAGTATTGTTGGAAAAGCTCGTCATTAACGGTGGTAAACCGTTGAATGGTCGCGTTCGTGTAAGTAGCGCAAAAAATGCGGTGTTGCCGATTATTGCGGCCACCATGTTGGCATCGACGCCAAGTCGATTAGTAGAAGTGCCTCATTTGGAGGATGTACATACGATTTGTGAGGTAATTTCAGCATTAGGCGTTAAAGTTACCAAGGATGAAGCTAATCAGGAAATCCGGTTTGATGCTTCGGAAATTACGGCTACAGAAGCTCCCTATGAATTAGTTCGTCGCATGCGTGCGTCGTTTTTAGTTATGGGACCTTTATTGGCACGCCGTCGTGAAGCCCGTATTTCTTTACCCGGTGGTTGTGCCATCGGCTCGCGTCCTATTGATTTACACTTAAAAGCGTTTGAAGCTTTAGGTGCCACTATCGAAATGGGGGACGGTTATGTATTGGCATCCGCTCCGGAAGGCCTTAAAGGTAATCAGATTTATCTCGACTTCCCAAGCGTTGGCGCTACGGAAAACGTAATTATGGCGGCTTCCATGGCGGAAGGTAAAACGATTATCGAAAACGCTGCGGAAGAACCTGAAATTGTAGATTTAGTAACTTACTTAAATAGTATGGGAGCCGATATTCGCGGCGCCGGCACGAATGTAATTCGTATCCAAGGCGTTAAAGAATTAAAAGGCGCTACTCATACGGTAATTCCTGACCGTATCGAAGCTGGTACGTATCTCATCGCAGCGGCCATGGCCGGCGGTGACGTGTATGTTGAAAATGCTTTATCCGAGCATTTAAAACCGGTTGTGGCGAAATTGAAAGAAGCCGGCGTAACCGTGCAGGAAGATGTGGACGGTATTCGCGTTATTTCCGACGGCAATGTAAAAGCCGTAGATATTAAGACATTACCATACCCGGGCTTCCCGACGGATATGCAGGCTCAATTCATGGCCTTTACGACCATTGCCAAGGGAACCAGTACGGTTATGGAAACGGTTTTTGAAAACCGCTTTATGCATGTCGATGAATTGAAGAAAATGGGTGCTCAGATTCGCATTGAAGAGCGTCGTGCTATTGTTGACGGTGTACCTAAATTGAAGGGCACCGAAGTACGGGCTACCGATTTGCGTGCCGGAGCTGCTTTAGTGTGTGCCGGATTGGCGGCGGAAGGTGTTACGAAAGTAACCCAGCTGTCGCATATTGACCGAGGTTATGACAACTTGGTAGGCAAATTAAAAGGGTTAGGTGCTGACATTGTTCGGGTGGACGAGTAAGAAAAAGGTAAGCCGTGCCGAAGTTTTACAAAAGCGTGAAGAGCGACGCAAACGAAGCACGCAACCCATTGCGACGACCACGCCTAAAACAGTAGCCAAGAAAGCAGATAAATGGGTATCTCCTTTTGAAAAATTGGCGCTGTGGTGGGCCTATGACGTAGGCATTGACTTGGGCACGACGAATGTATTGATTTACATTAAAGGCAAAGGCGTTGTGCTTGATGAACCGGCCTATGTAGCTTGGAATATTCACACTCATGAAGTGGTGGCTGTCGGTGAAGACGCGCGCATTATGCTGGGGCGCACGCCGGCGGATATTGAAGTCATTCGCCCCCTTCAGGACGGTGTTATTAATAACTATGACATGACGGAGTTCATGCTTCGTTACTATATTAAGAGCGTGTTACCGGCCTCGACTTTATTCAAACCGCGCATCGTTATATGCGTGCCGTCCGGCATTACGCCGGTTGAAAAGAGGGCTGTTATCGAAGCGGTACTTCAAACGGGTGCCCGTAAGACGGTGCTCATCGAAGAGCCGTTGGCGGTCGCTTTGGGGACGGGCCTTGATAAAGCAGCGTCTGCCGGAGCTATTGTGGTTGACGTAGGCGGCGGCACTACGGATATTGCGGTGCTTTGCACCACCGGTGTCGTAGTGAGTAAGTCTTTGCGCATGGGCGGTGATAAGTTTGATGAAGCCATTATCAGCTATATCAAACGACGTCGTAAGCTATTAATCGGTCGGCGTACGGCAGAAGAAGTAAAAATTGCTGTCGGTACGGTGGATCGTAAAGCGCCGGTAGAAGAAATAACCGTGCGCGGTCGCGATATTGTGAGCGGCTTGCCGCAGGCTATTAAAGTAAGTTCCAAGGAAGTGCAGATGGCATTGGAAAAACCGGTGAATGTTATCTTGGAAGGTATCAAAGATATTTTGGAAAAAACGCCACCTGAGTTGGTAGCGGAAATCTGTGATCATGGTATCATTCTAACCGGAGGCGGAGCGTTAATCAGCGGTTTTGACCGCCTTATTACGCGGGCTATCGGGGTAGCGGCCTATTTGGTGGACAATCCTCGTTATTCGGTTATCGTCGGAACCGGTCGTGCTTTGCGTGAAATGGATCGCTTGCAGGACAGTTTGGAAGAATTGCAGTAGGCCCAATAGCCCGTCTTGTTTCAACAAACCGGACCGGATATGGTGAAGCGTAGTTATATTGGCTTAAGCAATTTGGTCATTGAATAATAAATACAAAGAAGATTGTGAGCGGCAAGGTCGCTTGCAATCTTTTTTATTTTCACATAATATTTCAAGTAGTTAGCGGGTATATATGTTATAATAGATAAAATGGTACTAAAATGACGATAATAGTTTATAGATTTTTTCAAAGGAGGGAACTATGAAAGCCTGTAAGAAGAAGCTTAGTGCAGTCTTAATGGCAGGGATAATGAGTTGGCTCGTAGGCGGCGCTGCGGATGCGGCGGATTTGACAGCCGTACGTGCTACCAATGAAGTGGGGCACACCCGCATTGTCCTTGACATGAAGGGATTACCGGATGGCTGGAGTTCTATTTATAATGAAAAAGCACAGCAGGTACGAATCCATTTTGCCGGTACTGCGAATCGCACGAGTGGTCCGGTTCAGTATAACAATCGCAATAGCGGTGTTTTGCAAGGCGTAGGCTTGGCGAGCACAGATACAGGCCTCGACTTATCGCTCAGTGTAAATCAGCCGATTCGCTACCACATGTTTACTTTGCAAAATCCGGACCGCATAGTATTGGATTTGTTTAATAATTATGATCAGCGAACTACAAAGCCCTTGAAGGACGGTGTGGTATATACTAAATGGGATACCAGTACCGATACGGGGCGCGTAAAAGTAGATGCCCTTATGGTGGCGCCCACAGAGCCGGCCGTGATTAAAGCGGACGGCGATAAGGCGGAGACCTTGGCTGAGGTGACGCCGACCGGTGCCATTTCGGTGGGGCTTGTCAATGCGGCTGATGTCGCGGCCGGGCTCAACGGTGAAGGGCTAGCGGAAGGAACGGTACAGCTTGCTTCCGGTGAAAAAATCCCCGTTGTACCGGGCTATCAAATTACGCCGGTAGGGGTACTTCGTTATATTCCTAATCAGGGGTATACGATTAGTGTGGAAACGCCTAAATTGCAATTGAAAGAAGGGGACAAAATTTATATCGTAAGCGGTGTTAATCGCACGCGCGGTGCGGATGAGCTCATCGCCTATAATGCGGCTTACGGCTCATCGACGCACACCAATGTGTACGGCAAAGAGGTTACGTTACGGCGCAATGTGGTTATAGCTAAAGGTACGAACGACTCTAAATTGGCTGATGCCGATATCGTGTTGTCGGCTCACGGTGCCATGGTGCCGGTGATTGATGCATTACGCATCGGCGATATTGTGAACTTACAAGTGGTTCCTACGATTGTTAAAATCAGTGCGGCCGGTACGACTTTGGCTCAAAGTAAGCGAATCGTGTTGGCTAATGGTATGGTGACGGATTTTGACGACGACAATTATCGTGGTCATACCTTATTAGGGGTGCGACCTGACGGTACATTGATTGTCCTTTTGGCATCCGGCAATTATCGGGCGTCTACCGGTATAACCTTGGAACAGGGCGGACGTATGCTGTCAGAGTTTGGGGCGGTTACGGGCATTGATGCGGGTTACCAGCGGGATAATGATTTATATGCCAATGGTACCTACCTCCATCGCGATGAGACAAGTTTTGGCACGGCGCGCTATGGGGAAATCATAATTTTCCCTTAATGGCTCGTTGCCTCTGATGTGAACTTTTAATGATTAAAGGCGGATTTAGTAATAAATTTGCTTATCTGTGATATAATATATGTAGACGTTAGTCAAAGGAGGATTTACGTATGAAAAAATATATGAAATTTTTAGTAATGGCTGCCGTTGGCGTTAGCCTGGCGACCGGCTTTGTTTTCACGGCCTCCGCAGCCAATGTCAACCAGGAATCCGTATTAACCGGTCAGGTTGTATCGGTTGTACCGGTAGGTACAGTTGTTAAAGAAGGGGACGTATTGGTAACAGTACAATCCTTAACAGGCCCAATGCCGGCAGCTCGTTCCACTGTTAACGGTGTAGTAACGAATGTAACGGTTAAAAACGGCGACCAAGTAAACCGCGCACAAGTTGTAGCTGTGGTTGACGGTAAATAAACCAAAGCAATTCCGCTGAAGTATTCAGTTAAAACAGTTGACATATAGTTTTAGAGAGGAGCTATGAATGAAGCCATTTCGTTCATCACGCCGGTATATGAAAGGTGTACTGGCGCTTTTCTTTTGTTGCACTGTAGCCGCTTCGGCACAGGCAGTTGACTTTCTGCCCGTAACCGATGTGCGTACAGGCATGGAAGGACACGTTGATACAGTAGTAACGGGAGATGATATCTCCAGTTTTAATATGAAAGTTTTAGGCGTCATGAAAGACCGTGGCCCGTCGGGCGATTTAATTTTAGCTAAATTTTCCGGCCCCGTTATTGATGAAACGGGCGGCATCGTGCACGGTATGAGTGGCAGTCCCGCGTATATTGATGGCAAGCTGGTAGGAGCCGTTGCCTACGGTTGGGGCTTTGCGGATGGCACTATCGGTATGATTACGCCAATCGAAGATATGGTTAAGCTTTGGAATATTCCCTATGAAAAAAACTTAGCCAATCCTTGGCGCGACAGCCAGTTGATTCCCCTTGGTACACCGCTTATGGCCTATGGTTTCGATCCGTCGGCTCTTAAGTTTATGAAGGAAAAGTTGCCGGAATATGAGTACAGCACTTATGATACGGCAGCGGCCGACGGTGATGATATGGCTAAACCGCTTAAAGCGGGCGGTTCCGTAGCGGCTTTGCTCGTTGACGGTGATTTGAAACTGGGCGCAATCGGTACGGTAACCTATGTAGATCAGGATAAAGTTGTAGCATTCGGTCATCCGTTTTTAAAACGCGGCTCCGTAGGCTACTTCATGCATAATGCGTCTATTTTTACGGTTGTAAAAAGCTTGGATTCCGGCTTTAAGCTCGGTTCCATGGGCGCTGAAGTAGGGACTGTAACGGAAGACCGCGGTGCCGGTATTGCCGGTACATCGGGCAAGATTACGAGCGGTATTCCTATGGCGATTACTGTGCGCGATCTCGATATGAACCGGACTCGCGAAGCGGGCGTTAAAGTAGTGGAAGCCGATGAATTGACACCGACGTTAAGCACGACGGCGGTTTATAATTTTATCAGTAAAACATTGGACCGCAATGGCGAAGGTACTTCCACCTTAACCCTTAAAATCCAACCGCGTGAAATTAATATCCCGCCGTTGGAACGGACAAATATGTTTTATTCCAATGATTCCATCGGCATCAAGAGTGTTGATGAATTTTACAATATTATCGACGTGCTCATGAATAACCGTTTTATCAATTATGAAATTGCGGGGATTCAGGTGGATGCATCCTTAACGAAGGAAAAGAAAACCGCCGTAATCGGTGATGCCACGTTATCACCGGCTGTAGCATCGCCGGGGGATACGGTGGTAATTAATGTGAAATTACAACCGTTCCGTGAAGAACCGGTAACGAAGGAAATCTTCTTCACCGTGCCGAAGGATCAGCCGTATGGCGAAGTAACTTTGGAAGTTCGCGGTGGCGGCGTGGTACCATTGCCATATCTTTTGGAAAAACAAAAGTACAATTTAACCGATGAAATTATTCGTCGTTTGAAAACGTATAAAGATTTTGACGAGTTTTACAAAGAACTGCGCAATACGGATACGAATAATCAGATTGTGGTCGAAATCTTGGAAGATGGCGTCAGCATGGTAGAAGACGGTGAAAAAGCCGATACGAAAGGCGCTAAAATTGATGTAGCCGATGAGACTAAAATTCCGGGCGCTGTACCGAAAGGCAAAGCGAAGGAAAACATTCCGGGCATTGACGATAAAGATGACAAAGAACCGTATAAGGCTAAAATCGATACGGAATATGTTATCCGCGGTGACGGTCAATTCGTATTGAAAGTTATGTCGCCGGCTGATCGTGATAAAGAAAAGGCTCGACTTGCTCGTGAAAACGCGAAAAAGTTGAAGGAAGCGGCTAAAAAGGCTGATGAGTCTTCGACTAAAACGGCTCAAAACGAAGCGGATGTTAATACGGTAAAAAAAGCACCGGATGCTTCAACGAATACACCTGATGGTGAATCGAATGAATCTACTGAAACTGTAAGTCAATAAGATTAAACTGAATAGTACGCAATGAAGGCGATGGACAGTGGTGTTCATCGCCTTTTTACATTGCCGGACCATAGTTTAAGGGAAAATACAACTTTTTTCAAAAAGATTGTAAAATTTAGATATATTCATCGTTGGTACTGATGACAATGGCTAAAGTTTTGTGATAAAATGAGGGGTAGTAATCATACTCAATTATAAGCAGATATGATGAGCTTCAATAGATGTGATGTAAGAGGAGGAGAACTTTTGCAGTGGTTAGAAGCGCTTGGCCGTGAAGTGATACGTTGGTTGGCACGTTGCGGTGAAGCTGTAATATTAATCGGGCAAACCATTAAACAATTATCAAAGGCCAATTGGCGCCATGTTATATTTCAAATGGCTCATTTGGGCGTAGATTCGTTGCCGATTATCAGTTTAACTTTATTGTTTGCCGGGGCTGTAATGACCTTGCAAATTGCCGATATTTTGATTCGTTACGGTGCACAAGGTACGGTTGGCGGCATCATGGCCATTGCCATGGGGCGTGAATTGGGACCGGTACTGGTAGGCGTCGTGTTATCGGGGCGCGTCGGTGCAGCGATTACGGCTGAGATTGGTACCATGAAGGTAACCGAGCAAATCGATGCCCTCAAAGTAATGGCCGTTAATCCTATCGGCTACCTCGTGGTGCCTCGTGTGATTGCGTGCATGATTATGGTGCCGATTCTGGCGTTTTACGGTGTTATTATCGGTATCGGCGGCGGCTACGTGGTAGCGACGCTGTTTAAAGGTATGGCGGGCATGACCTATACCGATTCCATTCAACTTTTTGCCGTTACCAGTGATTTAACTTACGGTTTAATCAAAGCCAGTGTGTTTGGCGCCGTAATTGCTCTTGTTGGTTCATACAAGGGCATGTATACTAAAATGGGGGCCGAAGCGGTAGGTAATGCAACTACCAGCTCCGTGGTAACCAGTATTATTTTAGTATTCGTATTAAATTATTTCTTATCCATGGCGTTATTCTAGTTATTATTTTGATACGCCGGTTGATTTTAGTATTATTTTCATGAAAAATATTGCTACGCTACCTAAAAGGCGGGCGTTTTATCATTGAATTTTGAAACAGATATTTTATAATTATAGTAGTAACTGTAGGTTCGCTTAAAATTGGGCTTATAGTTTGAGATTAATTGAGGCCGGAGATTCATGATTGAATTACAGGATGTGGTCGTTGCCTATGGCGATAGAGTTATCCTCGACCATGTAGATTTGACAATAGAAGATGGGGAAACCTTGGTTGTTCTGGGCGGCAGTGGCGCCGGTAAAAGTACGATTCTGCGTCTCATAATCGGCTTGCAACGACCGAACAGCGGACGTATTCTGGTGGACGGCGTCGATGTAGTCGGCTTAAGCGAAGACGAATTTAACAAAGTTCGTGAAAAAATGGGTATGGTGTTCCAATACTCGGCGCTTTTCGACTCCATGACAGTGGCTGAAAATGTAGCTTTCGGGCTAAGACAGCATACGGAATTAACCAATACTCAAATTAAGGAAATTGTGCAGGAAAAATTGGATTTGGTGGAGCTGCCTAATACGGGCGACTACATGCCGAATGAATTGTCCGGGGGCATGAAGAAACGTATCAGTTTGGCCCGGGCCATTGCTTTAAATCCTCGCATTATTTTATATGATGAACCGACGTCGGGACTTGATCCTATAACATCGGGGACAATCAGTAAACTTATTCGGAGCATGCAAAAGCATCTTCACTGCACTTCGATTGTAGTAACTCATGATATGCAATCGGCTTTTTATGTGGCCAATCGCATTGCCTTATTGGATAAGGGCAAGTTTATAGAAGTTTCGAGTCCGACTGAATTTAGGAAATCTAAAAACAAGTTGGTTCAGCAGTTTATACATGGCGGCGATATTATGGAAGACGCCGGTGAGGGGGAGAAAACAGATGAAGTTTAATACAGAGGCTAAGGTGGGCTTGTTTACCATTATCGGCCTTTGCTTATTTGCGGCGGCGATCATTTTTGTCGGTCGTTTGGAATTATTTGAACCGCCGCGGATGCATATTACCGGCGATTTTCAGTCGGTTACGGGCCTTAAGACCGGTAACCAGGTTAAATATTCCGGCGTTACGGTGGGCCGGGTGAGTTCTATGGAAGTTACCGCCAAAGGGGTAACGCTTACCATGGATATTGATAAAGATACGGAAATCCCGATTGACTCCGAGTTTGCCTTGGCCAATGATGGTATTTTGGGCGATAAATTCATTCAAATTACGCCGGGACGATCCCAAGTCTTTTTAAAAGACGGTGACATGATTCGCGGTGACGGTCATAGCGATATTGATAAAACTATGCAGCAAGCTACCATATTGATGGAAGAAGCCAATAAAACCTTGGGCTCCATTAACAATATTATCGGCGATGCGCAGACCCAGACATCACTTCGCAATGCCCTTCGCTCTACGGAAATCATCGCCAATAATACGGCGGAACTTACGGCTCGTTTTAATCAAATGGCTCTGGATAATCAGGGTAACATTAATGAAATTACAGCCAACATGACTGATATTACACGTAATATGACGGCGATTACGGGTCAGCTTGATACATCCTTACAAAATTTGGATGGCGACGGCCAGGCCTCTCGCGATATGCGTACTATTTTAGATAATTTGAAAACAACAACTGACAGCTTGAATTCCATGGCCGCTTCTATGCAGGGCATCGTAACGGACCCGCAGAGCAGTCAGGATATTAAGGAAACTTTGCATAATACGGCGCAGTTGACTACTAAGTTAAATCGTCTCACCGGTGGCGACGTAGATAGTCGTGAATCCGGAAAAAAGTACCCTTTTAAGGCAAGCGCCAATATGGAGCTCTTATATAATACAACGAAGAATAAATATAATCCGAATGCGGATTTTCGTTTGCAATTCGGTCAAAATTTATTCACCTTGGGAGCGAATAATATTGGTGATGGCAGCCGCTTGGAACTTACGTATGGTAAATATGTGGCGGATCAATTCTCGGTTCGCGGTGGTATATTTGACGGCGACGTAGGTGTCGGTGTCGATTACGGCATGGGCGGTCCGTTTACAATATCCGCGGCCGTTATGGATTTAAATGATGTGCGCTATCGGATTCGCAGTGAAGTGAGATTGTTTGATGATGTATATGCCATCGCTCAATTCATTCGTCCGTTTAGTGAAGAAAATGGTGGTAATTTCTACGGCATTCGATATGTCTTTTAATTTTGGGAGGTAATACCATGTTAAATAAAAAAGCTCTTTCTTTAGCCATTGCAATGTCTTTGACAGCAACCGGCGTATTGGCCGCCGGTTCTAATGATGATGCTAAAATTGCCAAATATCAGCAGGCAGCATTAGTGATTACACAGCAAACTTTGGCAGATAGAATCGTTAAAGACGAAGTGGTAGGCGACAAAGTGTCCTTAACATTACCTCATACGGTGGAATTGGCTTTGGCTAATAACCGTGATGTAAGACAATCCGAATGGCAGTATGAAGCAGCTCGTGCTCAGGTAAGCGTAGCGGCAGCGGCTAAAAACCCAACCGTAAGTTATGCCTATAGTGGCGGTCGCGGTAGCAGCACGACTCAGACAGGTGGTACCGCTATTGCTGATTCTGCCAGCAATACATTCCGTTTAGCCGTACCTATTTATACAGGCGGTAAAGCGGAAGCGGCTATTGAATCGGCTCGTTATTCCCGTGAAGGTTATAATGCAGCCTTGGAAGCCGCTCGTCAAACAGCCAAATTGAACGCAGCCAGCAATTATTATTCTTTGATTCAGGCCCGCAATAAGGTGGATATTGCCCAACAATCGGTTCGCGATTATGAAGGTCATTTAACAAATGTAAATCAGCAATATAATGTAGGTATCGTGGCCAAATCCGATGTATTGGCATCCAAAACATCATTGGCCAATGCTCAGACTTCCCTGGTAGAAGCACAAAATGCGGCTAATTTGGCGGAAGCAACCCTTAATAACTCTATCGGCTTACCGGTTAATACGAGCGTAGAAACGGCGGATAATTCACTCGGTTATACACCGTATCCCGTAACTTTGGCCGATGCCCAGGCGTATGCACTCTTGCATCGTGCGGAACTCGTTCAGAGCACCATGGCGGTAAAAGCGGCAGAAGAAGCGATTAAATCAGCTAAATCCGGTTATTTACCGACTTTGAGTGCTACTGCTTCGCAGGCTTGGAGCGGTGATGACTGGGGCGGTACGTCCAATGATAATTGGTCTATCGGTGCTGCTGTATCTTGGAGCCTCTGGGATGGCGGTGCTACCAGCGAAAGTATTAAAGTGCAGGAAGCTAATTTAGAACGCTATAAAGAAGCTAATTACCAGGTTATGGACAGCATTAATTTGGCTGTTCGTAAGGCTTATTTAAATATGAAATCCGCTGAACAGACAATCGACAGCACGCGTGTGGCCGTAGAACAAGGTCAGGAAAACTTCCGTATTGCCTCCTTGCGTTATCGTGCCGGCGTTGGTACCAACCTTGATGTACTTGATGCGGAAACAGAATTGGAAACAGCTCGTAACAATTATGTAGATGCTTTATTTAACTACAATATTGCTGTTGCTACTTTGGAAAACGCTATGGGCGTGCCTTTGGAAACTCCAATCGGTGGTGCGGCAGCACTCGTTAATGAAGCCAATCCGACTCAGGCTTTGAATACTTTAGTTGCGGACCAAGCGGCTAAAACGAATAAATAATAAATCCTTGTAAGTGTGTGATGTGAATTAAATTTGTTTGTAAGCTACTGTTTTGTGCGAGGAGTTTTAAATGAAAAAGGGACAGCGTAAATGGCTTGCCGGTGCGGTTGTGTTGGCCGTAGCCTTTGGCGGAGCACAACTATTGCGCCCTGTTGGGGAGCAGATAGTGGGACCTATCGTACAAGAACAATTGAATACAGCAATTAATGGGCAGGCGGATTATTCATCCTTTAACATCGGGTGGGATGGTACCGTTCATATTGGCGACTTGTCAATTAAGGACACTGAAGGCAAAGTAGTGGCCGATGTGCCGAGTACGGAAGTGTCGCTGGATATGTTGGAAGCGGTAAAATTGCCGTTTGGTCAGTCGGCTCCGCTTCGACTGATAAAATCGGTTACTCTTAATAACCCAACCGTGCATGCCGTAGAGAAGGCAGACCGTTCGTGGAACATTACGTCCCTCATCAAAAAGAGTGACAGTGAAGAACCGCTGCAGTTTAGAGGCAATGTCATAATCAATGACGGCATAGCTAGTCTTGATTGGCTAAACGGTCGCCACACAGCGGTTGAAGCTATTAACGGGGCCGTTAAGTTTGCAGACTATCCTAAGTTGGACGGCGCTTTGTCGGCTAATGTGGATAAGCAGGCTGTAACGCTTAAGGGATCCTATACTAATGATGATTCTGCTGACTTTACCCTTTTTGTTAAAGCAGACAGCTTGCGTTTAGATTATGTGAATGACTTGATTCTGAGCGATATTAATGCCAAAGTGATTGGCGGTACTGCTAAGAATATAGCGTTAACCGTCAGTCGCAATGACAATCAATTTGATTTTGAAGGGGCCGTGGATATTAATAATTTGGCGGCCGATTATCAGAATGATTCTATAAGTCCTAAGCCGTATGAAATTCGCCAAGGAGCTGCTCATGTTACCTTTAACGGCACAGATATTATGGTTGCGGATGGTCGTGTGGCCATTAACGATCAGCAATTCTTTGCTCACGGCAATGTTGACATTACCGACTTGGCGGAACCAAACTTTAACCTTACTTTGCGTGGTCAGGATATTCAAATTGAGTCTTTGATTGATAAGGGCATTACCGGTTCAATAGGCACGGTTGCTCATGTGTATGGCACAGCGACGGCACCGATTGTAAATGCTACGGTTGAAGCATCTAATGTCAATTACGAAGGCTATATTTTAGAAAAAGGCTTGGCAACCTTAGCGTATCAGAATGACATTGTCGATATATCCGATATTCGACTTAGTTTAAATGGCGGTGAGGCCGGTGGTCGCGGTACTTTTAATACGAAAACGCAAGAGTACGAGGCATCACTGGAAGGTACCGATATTCCGTTGGCCTTAGTCGGTCAGGCTGTGGATCAGCCGTTATTCGGTACTGTTAACGGTAAAGCTTATGTTAAGGGTATCGGTACGGATTCCTTACCGGCTATTACGGCTACTTTTGAAGGTAACGGTATTGGCTATGATTCGATTGCGACCGATTCTTTATCCGGTCAAATTGCCGGCGCCAATGGCAATTATTTTATTAACTATCTCAACGGGACAATCGGTTCCGGATCTTTTAGCGCCTATGGCAATGTAAGTCAGGATGCCCTCGACATAGCTTTCGATGCCAAAGATGTTCCGCTTAATTTGTTTAGTGATTATGCTAAACAGGAACTTGACGGTAAAGCTACCGTTACCGGTCGTGTGACGGGACCAATGGATAATCCGAATGTTATGGCTATTGTCGCATCCGACGGTGGTCATGTAGGTCGGATTCGTTTCGATAACGCCTATGCGGAAGCAACTGTAAGTAATAAATTGGTAACGGTTAACAATGGTTTTATCCAAGACGGTCACGGTTATTACAGCTTAAACGGTACTATTGATATGGGACCGTCGAAGGCTTTACAGCTACAGGCGAATGCCAATACGGTTCGTATTGAAAATATAGCCGGCATGGTTGACCCTGACTTACAGGTTACCGGTTGGCTTGATGTGCGTACAGACATAGGCGGTACTTTAGATAATCCTCAAATTCGGGGTTTTGTCCATGCCTGGGACGGTTCGGTACAGGGCAAATTATACAGTGATGTTCGTTTCGGGTTCCGTTACGCTAATGACTTCCTCGGCGTTCGTGATTTGGTAGCGCAGGCCTATGGGGCTACTTTTTATGCTGCCGGTCGTTATCAAAACGGCGGCTTAGACTTTAAGTTCTTTGGCGATACGATTTATTTACGACCATGGCTTAAAGACTATGCCGATGTGGAAGGCTATATGACGCTTGAAGGGACGCTCACCGGTACGATTGATAAGCCGATTGTACAAGGACGATTAGGTTCCAATGATGTAGTCGTTAATGACATGGCTTTGAAAAATATCTCCGGTAATGTATATGCAGACCCGACGGTAGTTCATTTGCAAAATGTGTCCTTTGAAGAAGGGGAACATGGTAAATTCAACATCGATGGCGGCATGACATTAAACGGCGAGCAACGATTATTCGGCTATGCCACCATCAGTAATGGTGAGTTGGTTAATTTCATGAAACTGGCCAAACTTGATGTGCCTGAATCGGATGGACATATTAACGGTCGTCTCGATTTAGGTGGTACACTTAAGAATCCGGATCTCCGCTTAATCGGCACTATCGATGATATCGTTATGGGCGGTAAGCCATGGGGCACTGCCAATGTGGACGTGGCTTTGCAAAACCGCAAACTAACGATTCATAAAGGAGAGTTACCAATCGGCGACGGTATGTTGGCCGCTTTGGGTACGGCTGATTTGGATGGTCAAAGTGACATTCAGATTGCGGCCAATAATGTAGCTATCGACTCCTTAATGCCGCTGTTTAAAACGTCTGTTCCGGCCTCCGGCAATATTCATTTAATTGCCAATGTGACCGGCGAAACGTTAAATCCGCATGTTGAATTATCCACAGAGTTGACAAATGCCAGTCTTAACGGCGTACAAATCGATCGCCTCTACGCCATGGCGACGATGGAGGACAAAGTTATTCATCTGCAGCAATTGGTAGGTCAACGAGGTGAGTATAAAGCGAAACTTCGCGGTGATGTACCGTTAGCCGCTTTTTATAAATCCGGTTATTTGCCACCGGGCGATAAATCGGCTATGGATTTGACCTTTGATGTAAATGAAGCGGATCTTGGCGTATTACCGCTTTTATTCCCGGCTGTTACGGAGGGGACGGGGCCGTTAAAAGGTGCCCTTCATATTACCGGTACCTATGATCAACCAATGGTTAACGGCACTCTTAGTGTGGACCATGGTTTGGTACATTTTAAAGATGTTAAAAAAGATTTATCTGATATATCGGCGCAACTTATTTTTAAAGGGCAAAAAGCCGAGTTAATCGGCGGTGCGTCCATGGGTAAAGGCAATGCGGGCCTTTCCGGTGAATTCAGCTGGAATGGTACAACCTTGACGAATTACGCCGGTGTTATCCAAATGAACGACCTTGAAGTGGAACATGAATTCTTCAAAGGACCGTTGAACGGTGAAGTTGGCGTTATGCTCAAAGACGGTTTACCGACGGTGGTAGGTCATCTCGATCTGGAAAATGATACCATGACGATTCCGTTATCCCTCACCAGTGAGGAAGGCGGTTCTCCGATAGGTCTTGATTTCACTGTGAATGTGGGCAAAAAAGTGCGCCTCTACAGCGGTGGTCTTTATGACTTCACCCTCGGCG
This sequence comes from Veillonella sp. KGMB01456, assembly GCF_023051165.1. GTDB lineage: Bacteria > Bacillota > Negativicutes > Veillonellales > Veillonellaceae > Veillonella_A. The sequence continues at coordinate 68,409 of NZ_JALKIG010000004.1, read as the reverse complement.
GTGGGGCTCATATCGGCGGTACTACGACGGATCCGTTTATTGACGGCGAATTTCATGTCGTAGAAGGTAATTTGAAGTATCTTAACAATACGTTTAAGATTACGGAAGGTAAAACCGATTTTATACGCGGGTCCTTCTTGCCGATTTTAAGTGTCAAAGCGGAATCGCGGGTTCGTTCCTACCGTGTATATCTTGAAGTAAACGGTCCGGTGGAACAGATGGATTTAAAATTGACATCCGATCCGCATCTGGAACAACGTCAAATTGTATCGCTCTTAACATTCGGTTACAGCTCCGGCAATGACAGCAGTGTATCGTCCGATGATGTAAACGCCTTGTTTGCAGCCGGTGTACGGTCTGCTTTAATGGGTTATATTGAAGGAGCCTTCAAGGATACCTTAGGCCTGGATTTGATCAATATTACTACGGGCTCGTTGGATCCGAATGAACCGGTAAATGAAGATACAAACAGTTACTATAATATTGAAATCGGCAAATATTTATTGCCGGACTTAATGGTAACCTTTAGTACGGGTATTAATAATGATACCCAAGCTTATGGGATTATGTATGATATTAACAGCCACTATAGCGTTAACGGGTGGATGAACAGTAATGGCCATTCATACTTTGGCGGTCAGTGGACCACTCAGTTTTAATTAAGAAAGGAGGGTCGGCGTGCTTGACTCATATTTAGCGGAATTAGAGAAAATTAAATTATTGTCGCCTGAAGAAGAGCGTGCTTTATGGCAGGCATACAAAGAGCATGATGATGAGTCGGCACGTACGGCCCTTATTGAACATTATCAGCCCCTTGTTTTCCGTGAAGCCATGGCGTATTATCGCGTTGTACCGGATGTGATGGACTGTGTCCAGGAAGGTACGGTAGGCCTCATTGAAGCAGTGGAACGTTTTGATTATGCGAAGGGGGTAGCCTTTTCGTTATATGCGGTCCATCGCGTACGCGGGCGTATCTTGGATTACCTTCGTAAAGAAGGTAAGGGCGGCACCGTGTTAGCCGGTTCTGCCGATGATGATGAATATTGGTGGGAACAGCTTCCTGATGAAGGGCCGTCCATTGAATCGGCGGTAGAAACGAAAGCCTTTCAGCAGGTAGTGGTGGAAGCATTGGAACGTTTGCCGGGCAAAGAACGGCATGTCATGGAGCAAGTGTATTTGGCGGATCGTTCCATTGCGTCTGTAGCCGGTGAATTGGATACGAGCAACAGCTATATCCATCGTTTGCATCGCCAGGGCATTAAGCGCTTGCGGGGGATGCTCAGTCGTACGCGAAAATTCTGGAATGATTAATAAGTTCAATTAAAATTGCATTCAGAGATGAAGGTTGTAATCTGTTGCAGCAAGGTCACACAATGGCCAAGCTGAACGGGTTGCAACCTTTTTTGTTTTGAAAAGCTTTTGTTCCCAGCCTCTTATTTTGTTCTGGACGCTACTCATATTTTTCACCATCTAATCGATTTATTTTTGAATTGTAAGCTATCATTTCGGACGTTATAGATTTTTGTTCATTGGTTTTCTATACGAATCGTTTAAAATATAAGGACTGATTCCGGTAAAAAGGGCGAAGATTGCAATAAATTGTTAATAAATAAGCGTAAATATGATATAATAATTTCGATTAATGTGATATAAATGGTTCACAAAATCATCCTTTCTTACGAATATAAATGTATGAAAGGAGGCCGTTATGAATAAGACTGGCGACAATATGGAGAAACGAATCCGCTCCGTTAAGACTTGGCTGGATAAAGCTGAGCAGGCTTATGCGGATGATTCTGCCACTAAAGGTCAATTACAATTGATGCTGGCTCAGGCGGAGATGCAACATCTTAACGAAAAACGAGCACCCGCTTTATGGCAACGCTTAGGTTATTGGTCCATTGCCGTAGGTTTGGCTTTGCTGGTGGGCGGCGGTTATTATGCGTGGCAACATCAAGGTGATGTCAAAAATACAGCACCGGTGATGGAAGAGCAGAGCCAACCGATGTCTGAAACGCCTCATAGCAATATGCCGGCCGTTTCACAAACCCCGACAAATTCTGTTGATGCACCTAATAGCACAACGAATACAACGGGCGGCACAGTCAATGCTTCAGCTGAAACAGCTACTGCTGATACGAATCAAAATGTGGAAGCGGTAACGACACAAGCGGACAATGCTGTGGCAACACCACAAGCTACGGAAGAAGCTGTTCAGACGGCAACACCTGAATCACAAACTAGCGAATCAGTAGCGGCACCGGTAATCAGTACAACTCAGATTCAAGAAGCCGTACGTGAAGGGGGACGAAGTCTGCGCGGACAAGAACAATAGAGAATCAGGATGTATAAGCTGACCATAGTTCAGTGAAAATAATGGAATGAGAACATTAAAAACATTAAAGGTATTAATAAAGCATTAAAAGCAATGTGTTTATAAATATGAAGGCATTATTTTAGGAGGATGTAGTAAATGATGAATAAGAGAGCCTATAAAAACATGTTGGCTGTAGCAGTGGTAGCCGCGTTGAGCGGTACTACCGTATGGGCTGCGGATGAAACGAGTACAGCAACTACGCAGAATTCAACTGCCGCAGTTACAGCGGTAAGTGCTCAAGACCAAGCGGCCCAAGACGCTATTACAGCGGCTCGTGGCGGGATTGAAGAAGCACAGAAATCTGACGAACAAGAAGCCAAACGTATCGAGTTGGACAATTCATCGTTAGCTACTACCGATTCAGCGGTTTTGACCGTTGCCAAAGGTGAAGGCGCCCGTTTAGAAGAACAACAGGCGGCCGGCGTACAGACGGCTATTACCACCCCGGATGCACGCTATTTCTCCAGTGTTACGGATGAACAATTACAGCCATATGAAGGCAAAGTAATGACCGGTTTTTCCATTGAAGGCTTACCGGCTGAAGTACAGGATGAATACATGGCCTTGTTAAAGAGCCATATCGGTGATACTTTAACGCCGGCGGCTATTAAAGCGGATATTTCCGCGTTAGGTTCCAGCGGCTATTTATCTGAAATCAATCCGGTAATCACCGTTGTGCCGGAAGGTGTTAAAGTTGCTTACAAAGTAACGGTTAACCCGGTTGTAAAATCCGTACAGTTCGAAGGCAATACTGTTTACAGCAATGAAATGCTTGTTAACTATTTGAACGTACAACCGAATACCGTTCTTAATACGGTTCAAGTAGGCGAACGTATCCAAGGTATCAACGCCGCTTATAACCGTGACGGTTATATTTTGGCTCGTGTTAACGATATGGCCGTTGACCAAGACGGTGTCCTTCATATTTCCATTACAGAAGGTATCGTAGAAGATATCGTGCCACATGGTAATAAAAAGACTAAAGATTATGTAATTCTTCGTGAATTCAACCAGAAAAAAGGCCAACCATTCAATAAATTCCTCGTTCGTCGTTCTGTTGAAAAAGTATACAACTTAGGTTACTTCGATGACGTTAACGTACGTTTGTTGGAAGGTTCCACACCTGACAAAGTAGTCATCGAAATCGACGTATTGGAACATAAAACAGGTACCATTACCTTAGGTGCCGGTTACTCTGATTCCGACGGTTTCGTTGGTATCGTAGAAGTTGGGGAAGATAACTTGCGCGGTACCGGTGACAAGATTAAAGTTCACTGGGAGTTCGGCGGTACGGCCGGTTATAAAAACTACTCCGTATCCTACTTGCGTCCTTGGATTGACAGCAAGGGTACATCCCTCGGCTTAACTATTTTCGACCGTGAAGATACGTATACCGACTATAACTCGGACGGGGATGAAATTTCTCAATATGTAAAAACGCAGAAAGGGATTAACGTGTCCTTAGGTCGTCAGACCGGCGAATATACCCGTGACTATGTAACCTTGGAAACCCGTAAAGACGGCTGGAAGTTTGACGAAGATGAAAACAGCGGTTACAACTATGCTGAAGGTGCCGGTGAAGGTTCTGATCCGGCAAAATACGGTAGTTATACATGGAATAATGAAAAATATGACTTCAAAGGTGATAACTACATCGAAAACAACTTCGGTCGTACCAACAGCGTATCTTGGCAGAAAGTTTACGACTCCCGTGATAACATTTACGATCCTAAACGCGGTAAACGTGTATCCGCTACCGTTCAATGGGCAGGCCACGGCTTAGGCGGTGACTTCGATTACTATAAATTCACCGGTGAATATCGTAACTACAAAGCTATCGGTAACAATCAGGTAATCGCTTTCCGTGCTCGCTTAGGTTGGGCACAGGGTGATGTACCGTACAGCGCTCTCTACACCTTAGGTGGTGCCGATACGTTGCGTGGTTTTGAAGACGATCAGTTCCGCGGTAAGAAAATGTACAATGCTACCTTGGAATACCGTGTACCCATCTTCAATAAAGTAACGGGTGTACTCTTCACCGATATGGGTGATGCATGGGATGCACCGCACGTAACTTGGTACGATGATGATAAATCCTTCAATATCTCCGTCGGTGCCGGTGTTCGTATTTCCACACCAATCGGACCTATCCGTCTTGACTATGGTGTAAGCAAAGATGACAACAAATTCCACTTCAGCTTTGGTGGACAGTTCTAATTATGAAACAATGGGGCTTACGCGTCACCGCCGCTCTCTGTATGATGGCGTCGGTGACGACAGTTGCTCAGGCTGAGCCCATTGAGTCGGTAACGGTGAGTCTTTCCGGTAGTCGGCAACCGTTGCCGGCCGTTTTGGCTAAACGTATGACCGCCGCCGTGCAAACAGCGGCCGATAAGTTGTATGTAGGGACCGATACGGAAGCATTGGCAGCCGGGCAAGCGACATATCAGAAAGTAACAACCGATATTATCGATCGAATTTTATACGGTTATACGGTGGAGTCCTTGACGATTACACCGGGGGTGAACAGTCAACTTGACGTGCGCCTCAGACCGTATGGGCAGACCATTCAAGCCGTAGCTGTTACGGTGGATTACGGTAATTTAACCCCGCTTGCTCAAGAGTGGGTAGCTCGCGATATTTCCTTTGTGGAGCCGCGGATTGAACAAATCCTTTTGGGGGCGCCGCTCGACTCATTAGATTGGGCCACGGCGGTCACCAGTCAGCTGGTTCGCAATGAATTGGAAGGGGCGTTACCGGAATTTATTCCGCAAGTTGAAATCATACCGGGCGCCAAGACGAAGGTTAAAGTTTATTTAATTCCCCAAGGGGCGGTGGTCCGTCACAGCAGTACGGAAATTGCTTCAAACACATTGCCAAGTACGGTTTTCTATGCGACTAAACGCTATTATGATGAGTATTTAGTCGGCTTAGAAGGCGTGCCGGTATCATTCATTGCTCGTCATGAAAGCGATTTGCTGGGAGTTATCCAACAAGGCCTCGACAATAGCAAGGCCAGTCAGCGTTTCGGTATTTCCATGAAGCCGTCGTTGCAGTTGGGGACTGATTTACTCCTCAAGATTCAAGTCGATTCATCGCGCTATATTGTACGTGCTGAAGGATACTTGGATATGGGGACGGAAACGGATCACAATGTAGGTATTAAGTTATTTACCGGCATTAAGCAAGGCAAGGGAGATTGGTATTTGGAAACAAATTTCTTCCCCGATGATTATAAATGGGCGTTTTATCCGTCCTATGCGTATCACTTTACGCAAGATACTACCTTGGCTTACCAATATAACTTGTCCGATAAATATAGTCGTGTGTGGCTCCGCCAGGATATCGGCAGTCGTTGGCATGTGAGAGCTCAGCGAGATTTTGAAATCAAGCGTAATGAGTTCGGTTTAGCCTATGATTTGAATAATTATTTGACCTTGGAATACGTGGTCAATGATGACGATAATTGGTTACGCCTGATCGGCTATATTTAATGTTAAAATAAGAATCTTGACATATAAAGTTTAAGTCGATTATGCATAGATTTTTTCAAAAAAGAAAGAAGGTATATTACCTATGATGCGGTTAATTAATAACCAAAAGAACAAGAAGTTTGTATCCTTATTTGTTGCCGTTATATTCCTCTTAGGTATCGGCGCCATCGCGTACACACAAATGGCTACGCCAACCATTGCATCCGATGCGGACAGCAACATTGGCGTTATCGATACGACTAAAGTATTGAATGCCGCTTCACCGGCAGTCATTGAAGCCAATAAAGAATTGGATGATTATAAGAAACAGTTAAGCGATGAATTTAATACTAAATCCGCTAATATGGACGATAACCAAAAAGCAGCACTTGCTTCTGAATACCAAGGCAAAGTTCAGGATAAAATGATGGAAATCCAGAAGAAAATTCAGAGTCAGGTAAGTGATGCGTCCAAAGCTGTTGCCGATGCTAAAGGTTTATCCATTGTTATGGATAAACGTACTGTTTTATACGGCGGTGTAGATATTACCGACCAGGTACAGCGTAAATTGAGCGGTAACTCTGATGCTACCGATTCAAGCAGCCAGAAATAATCGGACAGATGATTCGTTTGTTGAATAGAGAGGAGGCGGTACAATGAAGCCGCAGTATCGTTGGATTTCTGTTGTTGTCGTTGTAATTGCCGCCTTACTCGCGGGCTTGTTTATTCATAATCGTTTGGATGATAAAAAAACGACTTCAACTCCTAATATGCCGAAAATCGGCATTGTTAAAATGGAAAAGGTCATCAAATTTAACCCATCCTATGATGAATATACGCAAGCTAAAAAAGAATTAGATGATTTGCAGGCTCAATATAAAAATGAGCAGCAAAGCTTAACGCAAAAATCGCAGCAACAGTCTTTAGCACTTCAGGCCTTAGGCTCCGACAAGGAAATCACCGATTTACTGAATACGGAATTAATTACTAAGGTAAAAGCTAAAGAACAGGAACTGAATGTAGCTTATCAAAAACAGCGTATCGCTTTAATCAATAAGTATCGCGGTGAAGTTAAAACGGAAATGACCGAAGCGGATTTACGAATTGTTAATTTGCAATTGGAATTAAGTGCCAATACGGCACCTATAGCAGTAACGGAAGAACAAAAAACGGCTATTGAAGCTGAACGGGCTGCCAAAGAGAAAGAGTTACAAGAACTCTTGGCATCGCGCAGTCAATCCGTACAGGGGAATTTGCAAGATTTAGAGCAGAAGGTCGATGCCGAGTTGGCACCGATTCGTGCGTCCGGTCAAAAAGAACTGGATGACTATGCGGCTAATCTTCAAAAAGAATTACTCGCCCGTCGTGATATAATGGTAAAAGCTAAAGCGGAATCTATTATGGCAACCAATAATCTGCCAAATCCGGTAGAGTGGAATACGGCCTGGGATTCACGCATGAAAGCAAAACAAAGTGAAGTAGAAGCCCTTCATGACGCCATTTTGGAAGATGTACGCATGCGCGCCATGGTGGTGGCAAAGGAAAAGAACCTCGATTTAATAGTTATTGATGAAGTTTCAAATGTTAATGCAACTGATGTGACCGATGCTATTATTGCATCCTATTCGGTTGCTCAATAAAAGGAGTTTTTTACAATGAATAAGAATGTAAAACGTATTTTGGCCGGTTTAACTATGATGGTATCCGTAGGCTTAGTTGCCGGTTGCGGTACTACTGAACAGGTTGGTTATGTAGATATGCAAAAAATCATGACTGACAGCCAAAAAGGTCAGGATACGAATAATAAATTACAGGCTAAATTTACTGAAATTAATGCTCGTTTAGCTCAGGATCAAAGTGCCGGTCAAGATGCCAACACTATGATGCAGAATCAACAGAAAGCTCAGCAGGAATTCCAGGCTTATCAGCAGGCTATGATTAATGATTTCCGCAACGCTGTAGATACGAATGTACAGGCTATTGCGAAAGAAAAAAATATTACTGCCGTAGTTGAAAAGAATGCTTTAATCAGCGGTGGCGTTGATTTGACTGAAGAAGTATTGAACAAAATGGGTAAAGCGGCTAATGCAAGCGATGCCAATGCCAATCAGGCAGCGAGTGGTGACGCTAACGCACAGAGCACAGCAACATCCGGCAGCACTGAAAGTAACAAATAATAACGATTAATTCGATCAGCGAGAGGAGACTTTCACGGTGAAGTATACAGTTGAGGAACTGGCAAAGAGTGTAGAAGGTAAAGTAGTAGGTGACGGCAGCGTTGAGATTACGGAAACCCGTGGTCTCGATCAAGCGGCACCGCAGGCAATTTCATTTGCCATAGGCGAATATTGTGAACATGTAGGGCAAAGCAAAGCAGGCGCTGTCATTGTAGAAGCACCGTTGGCCGATGTGAGCATTCCTCAAATTGTAGTTCATAATGCTAAGGCCGCTTTTGCACAGATTTTACAGATTTTCCATCCGCCGGTAGTATTTCCTACCGGTATTCATGAAACAGCGATTATCGGCAACAATGTAACATTAGGCAAGAATGTTACGGTAGGACCATACTGCATTATTTATGATAATGCGGTTATCGGTGACAATGTAGTATTACATCCTTATGTTTACGTAGGTCATAATGTACGCATTGGCGACGACTCTACTTTATACAGCGGTGCCATTGTTCATGAAAATTGTATTTTAGGTAAACGCGTAATTCTTAGAGCTAAAGCCGTTATTGGCGGTGAAGGCTTCGGTTTTGCTACCGAAGCGGGGAAACATACGCATATCCCGCAAGTTGGCAATGTAATCCTTGAAGATGATGTGGAAGTAGGCTCTTGTTCCTGTATTGATAATGCAACTATGGGTTCCACCTTGGTAAGAAGAGGCACTAAGATTGACAATTTGGTGCATTTAGGGCACAATGTTGAAATCGGTGAAGATTGCTTCCTCATTGCGCAGGTTGGGATTGCAGGCAGTACTAAATGCGGCAATCATGTAATTTTTGCCGGTCAGACCGGTTGTACCGGTCACATCACCATCGGTGACAATGTTACCTTTGCAGGGAAGACAGGCATTGTCGGTAATGTTTCGGCCAATGGGACCTATGCCGGCTATCCGCATCGACCTCATAAGGAATGGCTTAAATTGGCTGCTTATGAAAATCGTTTGCCGGATATGGCCAAAACAATTAAGCGTTTAGAAAAAGAACTGGCTGCCTTAAAAGAAGAATTGGCGGCGAAATAGGAGAGTATATGTATAGGTTTATGAAGCTCTTTAGTGCTTTTATCTGTATGATGCCTCATAGTATACAATATGGTATCGGCTATTTGCTGGGCGAGATTTTTTGGCTGTTTTTACCGCCGAAACGCCGCAAATTGGCTATAGGGCAGATTTTATTCTGCAATATTACAGACGATCCTAAAGAAGCAAGACGAATAGCTAAAAAGAGTACAACCCGCTTCGGACGTATGATTATCGATGTATTGCGTTATCCGGAAATTAAGGATGGCAAATATAAAGAAATGTTCGAATGGGTTGACCGTGAATATTTGGATGATGCCCAAGAAGGCGGTAAGGGAGCTGTGCTCATGGCGATTCACAGCAGCAACTGGGAACTTCTGGGCGGTATTTTAGCATCCGAAGGCTATCCGTTAATATCGGTTGCCATGAGACAAAATGGGGACGCCGATAAATTTATCAATGAATATAGAGCGCTCATGCATCAGCATGTGACGTATAAAACCGGTGTACGCGAAATGATCAGAGAGCTTCAAAAAGGCTCTATGATTGGTCTTATTATGGACCAGGATCCGGCTGCCCAAGGGCAATTGGTGCCGTTCTTCGGCTATGAAACCTTGACCCCGGTAGGACCGGCCGTAATGGGTCGTATGCAAGATGTTCCGATTATACCGGTAACCATTCGCTACGATGAATTTGAAGAAAAATACATCGTTACCGCCCATCCGCCGTTCTATGCGGAGCATACGGATGACAAAAAACGAGACACCGCAGTTACGTTGACTCGTTTAAATGAATGGATTGAAGACTATATCAGACGCTATCCGGAAGACTGGTTCTGGCTTCACAATCGTTGGAAGTGGACACGCCGTTATTATGCAGGTAAAATGGAAGTACCACCGGATCCAATGAAGGACTGAGACCATACTTGCCATGTCTTTTGAGAATAGTATATAATAAAAGACAGTGTATTGAAGAGTGACCTTTCGCAATGTATGTGCAATCGAATAGTAGGGTCACTCTTATCGTTCCCAGGTTATGACAAGGAAAGGAGGAGTCTGATGGTACTTAAGCAAAAGACCCTCGTTAAAGAAATTGCCTATGAAGGCACAGGACTCCATAGCGGTCTGCCGGTGACCATGACATTACGTCCGGCAACAGCTGATACAGGGATTGTGTTTGTGCGCACTGATTTACCGGGGAATCCTTCAGTTAAAGCAACTCCGGCCAATGTTACCAATACAAACCGGGCTACCACCTTGGAATCGGGTGAAGCCAAAGTATTTACGGTAGAACATTTATTGGGGGCTTTTTATGGATTGGGCATAGATAATTGCTATGTAGAATTGAATTCGCCGGAACCACCGATTGGTGACGGCAGTGCAGCTGTGTTTGTAGATTTGATGCAAACCGCAGGGGTTAAAGAATTGGCTGCGGAGCGTAAGGTATATGCAGTAAAACAGGCTCATACTGTATATGACGGCGATCGTTATATTTTAATCGTACCTTATGATGGTTTACGTGTAACTTTTACTTCGGTCAACAATCATCCGCTACTGGGGACACAACAGGTGGATATTGACATAAATTCTGACGTGTTTGTCAGTGAAATCTCACCGGCGCGAACTATCGGTTTTATGAGTGAATTAAAACAGTTGCAAGCAATGGGACTCGCTAAGGGCGGCAATGTGGATAATGTTTTGGTTTATGATGATACCAAATGTTTATCGGTGCCGCGTTTTGATGATGAATTGGTTCGACACAAAATATTGGACATTCTTGGGGATTTATTCCTCCTCGGACCGATTAAGGGACATATTATTGCGTTGAAGTCCAGTCATGAATTGAATTCCCGTTTGGCCCGTGAAATTTTGCAAGAAATGAAGGAGGATTAAGATGATTCTTACAGTTGAAGACATTATGGAAATTTTACCGCATCGATACCCACTATTATTGGTTGATCGTATTATTGAATTGGAACCTATGAAGCGTGCCGTAGGCATTAAAAATGCTACAATGAATGAATTGTTCTTCCAAGGTCATTTCCCGGGAAACCCGGTAATGCCCGGCGTATTGTTAACGGAAGCGATCGCTCAAGTTGGCGGCATTGCCCTTCTGTATCCGGAAGAAAACCGTGGTCTTACACCTATGTTTACAGGCATTGATAAAGTACGTTTCCGTCATCCTGTAAAACCGGGCGACCAAGTTCGCATGGAAGCGGATGTTGTAAAAATTAAAGGCATGATGGGTAAGGTAGAAGGCAGAGCCTACGTTGGCGATAAATTGGTAGCCAGTGGCGAGTACATGTTTGCACTTGTAAAGAAGTAAAACTTTAAAAACTCGAGATAAAATGTGATAAAAGCATATTTTCTCATAATTATTATAAAATTTCTCTGTTCCTGATTGTAAAACTTTCTAAAATGAAAGTTCACTAATTTAAGTTTATTACGATTATGTTATTAATAAAGCAACATTTAGCGTAATAGTCGCAATCTCAACAGAGCAAGGAGTGACATAGATGATAGTAGTAGGCATGGAGAATGCTACCTCTAATATACATAGCACCGCGGTGGTACATCCGGACGCTAAGATTGGCCAAGGGGTAATTATCGGCCCCGGTGCCGTAATCGGTGAAAATGTATCCATCGGAGACGGAACCAAAATCGGTGCCAATGTAGTCGTAGGCGGTTGGACTACCATTGGACAACGTTGTGAACTTTACCCGGGGTCGGCTGTAGGGTTAGAACCTCAAGATCTAAAGTTTAAAGGTGAAAAGAGCTTTTGCAATATTGGTGATGAAACAGTCATTCGTGAATGCGTTACCATCAGTCGTGCTACCGGTGAAGGTGAAGAAACTCGCATAGGCAATAACTGCCTATTCCAGGCATGCACTCATGTTGCCCATAACTGCATCGTAGGCAACAATGTAATTATGAGTAACTGTGCCGGTCTCGCCGGTCATGTTATCGTCGAAGATCGAGTAGTTATCGGCGGTATTGCGGGCATTCATCAGTTTGTAAAAATCGGTCGTAACGCCATGGTCGGCGGTATGGCTAAAGTAGTGCAGGATATTCCGCCTTACGTAATTGCCGACGGCCAGCCGGCTCGTGTAATCGGCCTTAATTCCGTAGGTTTATCCCGTGCCGGAATTTCTGAAGAAGTACGCCATGATTTGAAACAGGCATTCCGCATCATTTATCGCTCCGGTTTTAGCTTATCCAGAGCGATTGAAGAAATGGAAATGCAATTAAACTCTTCCGTAGAAATTGAGAACTTATTGCGTTTCTTGCGCAATGCAGACCGTGGCATTATGCGTCTTCGCCGCGATTAAAAAGTAAGAGTCTTGCCTTGACGGGTCAAAAGAGTGGTTTGACCCTGAAAGGGAAGGCTCTTTTTGTTCAAAAATGAGGTAAAATTTGATATAATATTATATATTATGTCTTTAAATACAAAGAACTGGGAGGAAACGATGGCAAAAGTCGGATTACTGGCCGGCGTAGGTAAATTGCCGGTGGAATTTTTACGAGCAGCGCAATCGGAAGGCTATGAAGTAGTCGTTATTGCTGTTATTCCCGACACGGAACCTGAGCTAAAAGCGGAAGCTGATGCATTCTATGAAATCAATGTGGCAAAGATAGATAAAATTTTTAAAACACTTCATAAAGAAGGCATCACGGAAGTGACCATGCTCGGCAAAGTAACCAAAGAGATTTTATTTAAAGGGTTGGTTATGCCTGATTTGCGGACCATTAAGTTACTCACTAAACTTCGCAATCGCAAGGATGACACGATTATGCTGACTATCGTGGAGGAACTGGCTAAAGAAGGTATTCAGGTGGTGGACCAAACCGTTTATATGAAACCTCTTATGCCTAAGGCGGGTGTCTTGACGAAGGCTAAACCGTCCAAAGAACAAATGGCCGATATCCTCTTCGGTTTTGATGTGGCCAAACAAATGGGCGGACTCGACATCGGTCAAACCGTTGTGGTCAAAGATATGGCTGTTATGGCCATTGAAGCGATTGAAGGGACCGATGCATGCATTAAGCGCGGCGGTGCTTTAGGGCGTGGCAATGCGGTTGTGGTTAAAACAGCCAAACCACGACAGGATGTGCGTTTTGACGTGCCCGCTGTGGGTCTTACAACGATTCAATCTATGCTGGATAGTGATTGCAAAATTCTTGCTATGGAAGCGGAGCGCACTATCTTTGTAGAGCAGGCCGAAGTTATTAAATTGGCTAACGAAAAAGGCCTTATTATCTGTGCCGTTGACGGTCCGGAAGAAGAATAATTCTGATAAAGAATGGGTTGCATTTCATAGGGCAAAAGCCTTTGAAGTGCATTTTGATAAAGCGTAATTACTATCTTGGAGGTTCTGATGAAAGTCATGTTTTCCGCCGGAGAAGCATCGGGCGATACGCATGCGGCCAGTGTTGCCGGCGCGTTAAAAACCTTATATCCCGAGGTAACCATGCTTGGCATGGGCGGTTCGCGCATGGCTGCTGCGGGCGTTAATATTGTGTACGATATTAAACAGCTCGGCTACATCGGCATCGTGGAAATTGTTAAGGCATTGCCTTCTTTTTTCAAACTGAGAGCCTATTTAAAAGATATTATGATGCGGGAAAAGCCGGATGTTTTGGTTTGTGTCGATTATCCCGGCTTTAATATGAAACTGGCTAAAGTCGCTCATGACCTGGGGATTCCCGTTGTCTATTATATTGCCCCTACTATATGGGCCTGGCATCGCAGTCGCGGCAAGGATATTGCCAAGACGGTGACCAAAGTGGCGTCCATATTTCCTTTTGAAGCGGCGGCGTATCGTGAATTCGGCGTAGATGTGGAATTTGTGGGCAATCCGTTGGTGGATATTGTGAAACCGACTATGACGAAGGCTGAAGCGATGACCTGTTTCCATATGGATCCTGACACTAAGCGGGTGTTGCTCATGCCCGGAAGCCGTAAGCAGGAAGTGTTGGGACTCCTCGACCGTATGCTTAAAGGGGCGGAAATTGTCATGCAAAAACATAGCAATTTGGCTTTTTACTTGCCGCGAGCGCATACGATTGATAAAGAAGAATTAGAAGCTATTGTTACTAACTATAAGGTGCCCGTTACAATTACAGAAGACCATACCTATGATTTAATGCAAAGCTGTGATGTGTGTCTCGCTGCATCAGGAACGGCCACGCTGGAGACTGCGTTGATGGGTTTACCCACAATTTTATTGTACCGTCTGTCGCCGGTTACCTTTATGTTAGGCAAACTATTGGTGAATTTAACCCATGTGGGCTTGCCGAATATTGTGGCGGGGCGCGAAGTGATTCCCGAATTATTGCAAGGGCAGGTAACTCCTGTGAATATTGCTAAGGAATTGACCTCTTTATTGGAGGATTCAGTTAGACGAAATACCATGATTGATGATTTGCATGCCGTTAAAGAAGCCTTAGGCGGTGAAGGTGCGGTTAAGCGTGTAGCTCAAGTGGTAGCTAATGTGGCCGGCGCTGCTAACAGCTCAAATTACGGCGACACTGACAGTGCCAATATTAGCGCACCCGACGGCGATATTGACCATGCGAAGGTCAGTGTCGATGAGAGTACCCCTGGTGATGCAAATTAATGGTTCCGGAGGATATGAATGGGAAGTTATAAACGATTATTAGTATATATTAAACCGTATATCGGACGTTTGATTTTCGGTTTAATTTGTATGATTATAGCGGCAGCCGCTTATTTAGTGGTGCCTTGGCTCATCAAAAATGTAGTGGATGATGTGCTGCAGGCGAAAGATATGCAGATGTTAAATCTCATCGTGGTTGCCATTTTGTTGGTCTTTCTGGTGCGCGGTTTTGCCACTTACGGTCAGACCTATACCATGAGTTATGTAGGACAACGAGTTATCATCGATATTCGTGAAGCCTTGTTTAAAAAGTTACAGAGCCTCGATCAGGCTTATTTTGATCGCCGTAAAACGGGCGTAGTCATGAGTAATTTAACCAATGACGTTGGTGCTTTGCAGACGGCCATCGTCGATAATTTGATTTCTTTCATCACGGAAGGGGTTACCTTAATCGGGTCCTTGGTTTCTATGATTCTTATAGATTGGAAGTTAACCTTGGTAACCTTCATTATCGTACCGGTCGTGCTTGGCCTTATCAATGTTTTCGGTAAGCGCCTTCGCTTGGCCGGTCATGATGTGCAGGGCCGTATTGCGGATATTACATCCCTTTTGCAGGAAGTCATTTCCGGTATTCGCGTAGTTCGCTCCTTTGCTCGTGAAGATTATGAAGTCGTGCGTTTTGAGAAGGAAAATAAGCGTAACTTTTTGGCCGCTATGAAAGCCACTAAGTTATCCGCCTTATTGAGCCCGCTCGTTGAATTTTCCGCTGCCATTGCGGTAACGGTCATTCTCTGGTATGGCGGTTATAATGTAGTAACAGGCGCTATTTCCGCCGGTTCGTTAATCGCTTTCTTAATCTACGCGATTAACTTGTCGAATCCGGTAAAACGTCTCAGCCAAGTATACGGCAATATTCAAAAAGCCATGGCTGCAGGCGACCGTGTTTTCGAAATTTTGGACACCGAGCCACAGGTTAAGGAAAAGCCGAATGCGATTGCCTTACCGGAACTCGCCGGTCAAGTTGAATTTGACCACGTGTCATTCTCTTATGACGGTGAAAAACCGGCTTTAACGGATGTATCCATCACCGTACCGGCCGGTCGTGTTGTTGCCATTGTAGGCCCATCCGGCGCCGGCAAGACGACCATTGCCAATTTGTTGCCGCGTTTTTATGATGTAACCGCGGGGGCACTTCGCATTGACGGTGTGGATGTGCGCGACGTAACCTTTAACTCCTTGCGTGAACAGGTAGGCTTGGTGCCGCAGGAAACGATGTTATTTAACGCCACAATTCGCGATAATATCTTATACGGTCGTTTAGACGGTACGGAAGAGGAAGTGTATGCCGCAGCGAAAGCGGCTAACGCCCTCGAATTTATCGAAAAATTACCGCACGGTTTTGACACTTTGGTAGGGGAGCGGGGCAGCTCCTTATCCGGCGGTCAGCGTCAACGAATTGCCATTGCCCGAGCTATTTTGAAAAATCCGAAAATCTTGATTTTGGACGAAGCTACATCTGCTCTTGATACGGAAAGTGAAAAAATCGTGCAGGAAGCGTTGGAACGATTGATGAAAGGCCGTACGGCGTTCGTTATTGCTCATCGTCTCAGCACCATCAAGAATGCGGATCAGATTATTGTATTGCGTCAGGGACATATTGAAGAAGTGGGAACCCATGAAGAGCTCCTCGCTCAAAATGGTCTCTATCAACATTTATATTCCGTGCAATTTGCAAGTAAAGGACAGTAAGGATGTATTGGGTATACAACGTATTACTAATTATATATTGGATTGGTTTGATACCGGTCATCCTCTATCGACTGGCGTTTGAAGAAGGTTTCTATGAGCGTATTCGGCAGAGTGCCGGTTTTATGCCCGATTCATTGATGCGCAAAATCGAAGGCCGTCGTGCTATTTGGGTGCATGCCGCATCGGTAGGTGAAATTGTGGCAACCAGTCCCATTGTAAAAGATATTAAAAAGAAATTTCCGGAAGCAGTCGTAGTCGTATCGGTGGTTACCGCCACCGGCCATGCTATGGCACATCGCATCATTCCGGAAGCGGAAGGGATTATTTTCTTTCCGCTGGATTTGCCGTTTTTGACGCGTCGTATTTTGGATATCATTAAACCGATTACGATTTTACTCGTAGAAACGGAAATCTGGCCGAACTTCTTGCGCATTGCGGAAGATGAAAAAATTCCAGTTATGATGGTAAACGGTCGCATCAGCGATCGCAGTATGAAGCGGTACTGGATGATTCGTTCCTTTACGAAAGAAATGCTGGCGTCCATTCAATACTTCTGCATGCAGTCTAAATTGGATGCGGAATATATCGAATATCTCGGCGCCGCCAAAGATCGCATTACCGTAACCGGTAATACGAAGTACGACCAGACATATGCTCAGGTGACAGACGAAGAGAAAAAGAACCTCCAAGATGAATTCGGCTTTGGCCGTAACCATCCGATTATCGTAGCCGGCAGTACGCATCGCGGTGAGGAAGATGCTGTTTTGACGGCCTTTAATGAGATTTTAAAGGTATATCCGGAAGCTCGTTTACTCATTGCGCCTCGTGAAATTATGCGCGGCAATGACGTCAAAAGTTTAGCTGAAAAGTATGGTCTCAAGGCGATTTGTCGCAGTGTCATGACCGGACCGGTTCATGAGAAAACGCCGGTGGTGGTACTCGATACAATCGGTGAATTGGGTAGGCTTTACAGCTTAGGTGATATTATATTTGTAGGCGGTTCCTTAGTTCGCACCGGGGGTCATAACATTTTAGAACCGGCGGCTCACGGCAAACCGATTTTGGTAGGGCCGCATATGTTTAACTTTAAAGAAATTTACTCACTCTTAAGCTCAAGAGATGCATGTCTTATGGTTAAAGATGGCAAAGAATTGACCGATACGATGCTCGAACTTTGCCGCCATAAGGAACGTCGCGAAGCGATGGGGCGGAACTGTTTGGAGATTGTTTATGAAAACCGCGGTGCCACCCAGCGCAATACGGAAGAGTTACGTAAATTATTTGAAAACTATCACATCATTCCGTAACTTGGACTAAATTGTAAAGTTACGGCAAAGGAGGTAAGAGCTCATGAAAGGGGAACAACTGTTTAAAAAGTTGGTGAGCGGTCGGGCAAAAGGGCCGTTGGCAGACGTTGCCAGAGGCGGCCTCGGTTTGTTAAGTATGGTATATGCGCAAGGGGCGACCTATCGCAATCAGAAATTTGATAAGCTCCAAGGCGTTACCAGGGCTAGCGTGCCGGTAATCAGCGTTGGCAATATTACGGCCGGCGGTACCGGTAAGACACCGATGGTGCGCTATATTTGCCAATATTTAGAATCGCTTAATATGGCACCGGCTGTACTGAGTCGAGGCTATCGGGCCGAGGATAATCAGGATACAATCATTGTATCGCGCTGCGGTCGCTTGGAAGTTACCCCTGCCGTGAGTGGTGATGAAGCTTGGCTCTTAGGTAAAGGGCTGGGACATACCAGTGTGGTTATCGGTCGTGAGCGTGCAGCGTCTGCCCAAGTAGCGACAGCAACGCTCGGTAGTGATATACTTGTATTAGATGATGGTTTTCAGCATCGCAAGTTGGCTCGTGATTTAGATATCGTGCTCATTGATGCGGCTAATCCGTTCGGCTATGACCACGTATTACCGCGCGGTCTTTTACGGGAACCGTTGGACGGTTTGCGTCGTGCCGATGTATTCGTTTTGACTAAGACGGATCAGGTACCGGCAGATATTCTATTCGGTATTAAACATCGCCTCGGGCAGTTGGCACCGAACATTCCGATTGTTGAAACCATTCATAAGCCGTTGGGCATGCAAACTTTGGATTCTTGGGAGCGCAATGAAGAAGCGCAAGCTTCACTCGTAGTGTCTCACAAGTTTTTAACGGTGAGCGGTATCGGTCGGCCCGAATCATTTCAGCACACTGTAAACAGTCTTGGCTATGAAGTCATTGACAGTTTGGACTTTGGCGATCATCATGAATATACTACCGATGATGTGGTTAAAATGTGGTGTACCGCTTTTGCCAAAGGTGCTACAGCCATTGTGACGACCGAAAAAGATGCGGTTAAATTAAGTCAAATGCAAGCCGTACATGATTTGAAGATACCTGTATATGTAATCCCTATCGGTATTGAATTTATCAAAGGGGAAGAAGAGTTTAAGGCCTGTATTAAAGGCGTAGGAAAGAAGGATACTTTATGAAAATAGCTTGTGTCATTCCCGCACGATATGCGTCGACCCGTTTACCCGGTAAGCCATTGGCGGATATTGCGGGCAAACCGATGATTCAGCGCGTCTATGAGCAAGTATCGAAGGCTGCAGTGCCTGATGAAGTCATTGTGGCTACGGACGATCAGCGTGTATTTGATGCTGTTGCGGGCTTTGGCGGCACGGCTATTATGACGAAGGCCAATCATTTGACCGGTACCGATCGCTTGGCGGAAGTGGCTGAAGCGAGACCCGATATTGATGTAATTATCAATGTTCAGGGCGATGAACCTTTGATTGCGCCGGATTTAATCGATAGTTTGGGCGATTTATTCCGTCATGACGGTGAGTTTAAAATGGCGACCGTAGGCGCTCCTTTAGGGGAAGCAGAATATAATGAGCCGTCAGCCGTAAAGGTTATTTGTAATTTA
Organism: Veillonella sp. KGMB01456; assembly: GCF_023051165.1. GTDB lineage: Bacteria > Bacillota > Negativicutes > Veillonellales > Veillonellaceae > Veillonella_A. Next base: position 49,032 of record NZ_JALKIG010000004.1, on the reverse strand, counting down.
AAAGGCCAGGCTATGTATTTTTCCCGCTCGTTGATTCCTTACCCGCGCAATGCGTTTGTGAATGCACCGTTAAAGCATATCGGCATTTATGCGTATACCCGAGATTTTCTCCTGGAATTCGCGAAGATGGAGCCAACGCCTGCAGAACTTACAGAGTCATTGGAGCAACTGCGTGCTTTAGAAAATGGCATTGCTATTCAAGTTATAAAAACCGAGGCTCGTTTTATCGGTGTCGATACGCCGGAAGATTTGGCTGCTGTTAATGAAATTTTTAAAAAACAGGGCTTGTAAGAGCAAATATATCGGTTTTTCCATAAAAATTTTAAATTTGAAGTGTATTATATAAGGAGATATTCATGAAAGAAGTTAAAGTAGGCAACTTAACCCTTGGTGGTGGTAAAGGTCTTTTCCTAATGGCCGGTCCTTGTGTAATTGAAGATCCGGAACGCACGCTCAATATTGGTCGTCGTGCCAAAGAAATCTGTGAACGCGTAGGCATTCCTTATATCTTTAAGGCTTCCTTCGATAAAGCCAATCGTTCCAGCTTTAATTCTTTCCGCGGACCCGGTCTTGTAGAAGGTCTTAAAATTTTAGCTCATATTAAAAAAGAATTACAGGTTCCGGTTATCAGCGATATCCATTCCATTGAACAGATTGAACCGGCCGCTGAAGTACTCGACGTATTGCAGATTCCGGCGTTCTTATGCCGTCAGACCGATCTCGTATACGGCGCGGCTAAAACCGGTAAAGCTATCAGCATCAAAAAAGGTCAGTTCTTGGCGCCTAAGGATATGAGCAATGTTGTTAAAAAAGTAGAAGAAGCAGGTAATCCTAACTTGTTCTTAACGGAACGCGGTGCCAGCTTTGGTTACAATAACTTGGTAGTGGATATGCGCTCCTTCCCAATCATGCGCAGCTTCGGTTATCCGGTAGTTTTCGATGCTACGCACAGCGTGCAGTTACCGGGCGGTGCGGGCACCAGTTCCTCCGGTCAGCGTGAGTTCGTGCCTAACTTGGCGAGAGCCGCTGCCGGCGCCGGCGTTGACGGTTTCTTCATGGAAGTTCATGATAATCCGGAAGAGGCTTTGTCCGATGGCCCTAACATGGTTCGTTTGGACGATTTGGAAGCAATGTTACGTGATTTAGTAGCCATTGACAAAATTGTTAAAGGCTAATTGAAGAATACGAATAGAGGGGATGGAACATCCATGAACGTTTTGGAGCAAGCGGCTCAAGTGCTTCATGAAGAAGCTCAAGCCATTGAAAAATTAATCACAACTTTAGACGGTAATTTCATCGATGCGGTGAATATGATTTTAAATTCCCATGGTCGCGTGGTTTGTACGGGTATGGGTAAATCCGGTCACATTGCCCGTAAAGTAGCGGCTACTTTGGCCTCTACGGGCACGCCGGCGTTATTTTTACATCCCGGTGAAGGTGTGCACGGAGACCTTGGTATGGTTACGTCGGAAGACATCGTGCTGGCCTTTTCCAATAGCGGTGAAACCGGTGAAGTGATTAGTTTATTGCCTTCATTACGTCGTATCGGGGCGAAGTTAATCAGTGTAGTAGGGAAACATAATTCGACCTTAGCCAAGAATTCGGATATCGTATTGTTGGTTGAAGTAGAAAAAGAAGCTTGCCCTTTGGGGTTGGCACCGACTACCAGTACGACGGTAGCCCTCGCTTTAGGCGACGCCTTGGCGGTATGTTTGTTGGATCGTCATAAATTTACACCGGAAAACTTTGCCATTTTCCATCCGGGCGGATCTTTGGGACGCAAATTACTCTTAACGGTTGAAAATATTATGCACAGCGGTGAAGATAATCCGGTGGTTCATAAAGGGGCCAGTGTGCGCGATGCTTTATTCGTAATGACGGAAAAAGGTCTTGGCGCTACCAATGTGGTCGATGAAGAAGGTCACTTAATCGGTCTCGTTACGGACGGCGACATTCGACGTGGTCTCGATGCGGGCAGTAATTTCTTGGAATGGCCCGTAGAAGACATGATGACGGCCATGCCGCGCACGATTACGAAAGATAAACTGGCTGCCGAAGCACTCCATTTGATGGAAAAAAATCAACCGCGCCCAATCACGGTGTTGCCGGTAGTTAATGATAAGAAAGAATGTTTGGGAATTGTACATATTACAGACTTATTGCGTCGAGGTATTGTATAATGAAAGTGCGCTGTTTGATCTTAGATGTGGACGGCGTCATGACCGAAGGCGGTATCATTTATACCGCCACCGGTGATGAAATAAAAGTGTTCAATGCACAGGACGGACTGGGCCTTGCCTTAGCCCGTCGCGGCGGCTTGAAGTTGGCCGTTATTACGGGGCGCTACTCCAAGATGGTAGAGCGCCGCACTGAAGAATTAAAGTTCGATTTTGTTCGTATGGCCTGCCATAATAAGACGGCGGCCATTAAAGAACTGGCCGAAGGGTTAGGTATCTCTACGGCTGAAATGGCCTATATGGGCGATGATTTAAATGATTTGGGAGCTCTTACCACGGTAGGGTATCCCATGGCACCGGCTAACGGTGTAGCGGAAGTAAAAGCGATTGCTAAGTTTACGGCTTCTAAAGCGGGCGGTCATGGGGCCATTCGTGAAGCCATTGAGCATATTTTTAAAGAATCAGGTCGTTGGGACGAATTGGTTGAAGATTATAAGAATGAAATATATAGTCAAGGTCAATAGCGAAAGGAGGTACGTACGGTATGTCAAATGAATGGCAATATAAACTGTTAAAAGGCTTAAGCGCATTGACTTGTAAGTTGTCGTATCGCACGATACTTTGTATAGGGGCAGGCTTAGGCCCTTTATACTCGCTGTTTGCTAAAAAACAAATTAAACGTGGCATTTATAATGTCATGAAGGGCATGAATGTTTCAGAAAAAGAAGCGGAACAAATTCTCTGTGAATTATTTAAGAATTTGGGCCGTTCCGCACTGGAAATTTTATATATGCCAAACTTAACGAAGGAATTTATTGCCGAGCATGTAGAAATGCACGGTATGGAATATTTAGATAAAGCATTGGCCGAGAAACGAGGCGTTGTTATTTTGACGGCCCATGTAGGCAACTGGGAATGGATGGGCGCAGCGTTGGCTGCCAGCGGTTATCCGTCCACAACCATTGTTAAGAAACAGCCAAATGCACAAGTTACACGATTGCTTAATGAATATCGTGAAATGGTAGGGCTTGAAGTATTTGCTCGCGGCGGTTCCGAAATGATTCGTGCCGTAAAAGCGATGAAACAAAAGAAACTCTTAGGTTTCTTGGCGGACCAGGATGGTTATATTCAGGGATTACCGGTTGAATTTTTGGGACAGGAATCATCGGCTGTAACAGGTCCGGCAACCTTTGCCCAGAAATTTAAAGCCCCCGTAGTACCTGTATTTACGCACCGTAAGCCGGATGGGGTAGGCCATGTAGTGGAAATACTGCCGCCGCTTTACTATGAAGATACGGGGAATGAAGAAGAAGATATTTACCGCTTGACGGAAGCCACCGTACGGGTTACGGAAGATTTTATCAGACAGCATCCTACCGAATGGTTATGGTTCCAGCATCGTTGGAATACTAAACTAAATGAAATAGTGGATATTGAGGCAAAACTGAAGGTGAGGGACGCAGTTCATGCTAAAAAATAAGAAGACGATTTTAGTCATAGCCATCGTACTTGCACTGGTAGGGGTGTTTATCTGGATATTACTAAGCGGTGAGGCGGAAACGAAAACGGATCCGACGCAACCGACGGGGAATCTAGTGACATTTGACGGATCGACCATCACAGAAGAACAAAACGGTAAAACTGCTTGGTCCGTTTCGGCGGAACAGATTAAAGTGAATCCGAAGACTAAGGAGATTTACCTGACAAATATGAAGGGAACATTTTATGATGGTGATAAAACACTCGTTGTAACGGCACCGCGCGGTTACATGTCGGGGGACCATAATAAAATGCAATTGGCCGGTGGTGTAAAGGGTACTAATGGTGCCGATGTGGAACTTACTACCGAATCTATTTCCTTTGATAATAAAACGAAGAAATTGACTTCTGAAACACCGTTTACATTCTCTAACAGCGATGCTGTAGTGACCGGTGATCAATTGGAAGCCGATACGGTATTGAATAAAGTCATGGCCAAGGGTCATGCTAAATTAGTTAAGAAGTGATGGGAGGATTTGACAGATGAAATTGTCAAAAATAATGGCGGTTACTGCACTTGTGGCAGGCCTTGCGGTACCGGTTTGGGCGGCTCAGTCCAATTTGTCCATTACCGCCGATACCTTGGAATATGACGGTAACAGCGGTATTGCCAGAGCCAATGGCAATGTGGTAATTATCAATGAAGACAAGACGATGACCGGTAAAACCGGCTGGTATAATACAAAAACACAGGAAGCTGATTTGTCCGGCGGTGTCAGCATGATTGGTTCGGATACATCCTTATCCGCGCAGACGCTTCACAGTACCAATAATGAACAGCTTCAGGCAACCGGTAATGTTCGTTTGCAAAAAGAAAATAAACAAGTTTTCGGTGATACCGTAACATACAATACTAAAACGGAATACGGTACATCCCGCGGCAATGCTAAACTCGTTATGGATGATGCCGTATTGACCGGTGATTATGTACAAGGATGGCTCAATGAAATTCGTGCCACTGCACAAGGAAATGTAACCTTGCACAGTGCTAAGCACAATTTGGATGCCAGTGCAGATAATGCCGTGTACACCCAGACGCCCGGTCAGGATGATGGGGTAGCGTATTTAACCGGTAATGCTCACGCCGTACAAAACGGTAATGTGCTTAATGCGCCGGAATTAAAATTAGAAATGAAAGATAATTCGGTACAAACTGTAGGTGGACGTAGTACGTTGATCATCACGCCGCAGCAGTAAGGAGTAACTTGAATGTTTATTGAAACCCGAGATTTAGTAAAAACATATAAAGGGCGCAATGTTGTAGATGGTGTCAGTGTTCGTGTCGAAGAAGGCGAAGTGGTGGGCTTATTGGGGCCTAACGGGGCCGGTAAGACAACCACCTTCTACATGATTGTTGGCATTGAAAAACCAAATAGCGGTACAATTACTATCGGTGAGAAAGACATTACCAGAATGCCTATGTATAAAAGAGCCGATCAGGGCATCGGTTACTTGCCGCAGGAAGCTTCTGTATTTCGGTCACTCTCCGTGGAAGACAATATCCGCGCCATGTTGGAAACAACGACTAAATCGAAGGCGGAGATTGAGGAAACGGTAGAAGCGTTATTGCAGGAATTCCATATTGAACATGTGCGCCAACGCACGGGGATGCAATTATCCGGGGGTGAACGACGCCGTGTGGAAATTGCCCGTTGTATCGCCTTGGCACCGCGGTTTATTTTGTTGGATGAACCGTTTGCCGGGGTCGATCCTATTGCCGTAGCCGACATTCAATCTATCATTCGCCATCTAAAAGCACGCGGTATCGGCGTCTTAATTACGGACCATAATGTGCGTGAAACTTTAGGTATCGTTGACCGTGCTTATATTTTGAGCAATGGTAAAATCCTCTTGGAAGGTTCCGCTGATGAAGTGGCCAACAGTCCGGTGGCTCGTAAGCATTATTTAGGCGATAGTTTTAATATGTAGGGGCTGGTGATATACAAACATGCGAATATTAGATAAATATATTTTAAAAAGTTTTATAGGCCCCTTTCTTTTCGGTATTTTTGCCTTTACCAGTATTTTCGTAGGGACCGGTACTTTATTCCGTATCGCTCAATATATTACGGAATACGGGGCGTCCTTATGGTCGGTAACCAGGGCCTTTATTTTAGCCTTGCCGAGCATTGTGGTACTTACATTCCCGATGGCCGTACTTTTGGCATCGCTGTTGGCTTTTGGCCGTTTGAGCGGTACCAGTGAGATTATCGTAATGCGTGCCGGCGGCATGAGTTTCTTGCGCTTGGCCATGCCGGTGTATATTGCGGCATTCTTCATTTCTATCGGCGCTATTGCGTTCAATGAATATGTAGTACCGGCCGCTAACCATGCGTATCAAAACATTATTCGTAATGAAATTAAGAAGCAGGCGGAGCCGCCGGCTCAGGAGCATATTGTTTTGAAAACTATGGAAGGGGACAATATCAGTACCCTCATGTATGCGAAGCGTTATGATTCGACAACCAAACTCATTAACGGTGTTACGGCTCAGCTTTTTACCAATGGCGAAGTAACCCAGATTGAACATGCCGATACGGCAACCTGGAACGGTACGTATTGGGTAATGCACAACGGTGTTATCTATGACTTGGCGGCCGACGGCAATGGTGTAGAACGTACGATGCGATTTAAAGACCAGATATTGCCAATCGCTAAAGATCCGGACCAGATTTCACAGGAACAACGCGATCCTGACGAAATGACGATTAAAGAACTGCGTCAACAAATTAAGGCCTTAAATGCGAGCTATGTAACGGCTACCAAGTGGGAAATGGAAATGTATCAACGTTTTACCATTCCTATTGCCAGCTTCGTATTTGCCTTGGTAGGGGCGCCGTTGGGCCTTCAAAAACAGCGTTCCAGCTCGTCCATCGGGTTTGGTCTCAGCGTCATCATTATCTTCGTGTATTACGGGGTAATGACCTTTACCGGTGCGCTTGGTAAAGGGGGAGCGCTGCCACCGCTTGTAGCGGCTGCTATCCCTGATACTTTGGGGATTATCGCCGGTTTGTGGTTGAACTGGAAAGTATCTAAATAAAAGAAAAACGAAAACAGAAGGCATCTATTACAATAGATTCAGAAAGTTTTCCAATAAAATGTTGGATATAGATATAATGACCTTGGTATTTGTTTTGCCAAGGTCATTTTTTTCATGAAGTTTACTTTTTCTTTTCTTGAAAATAGAGTACAATAGAAACGGAAACTATATATTTCAGTTTTCAATTAGCAGAGTTAATAAGACGATAAAAAACCTCGCGCCTTGGCATAAAGGTTTATTATAAGTCTCTCGCATAAATGTTTTAGTGATAAATTGGTAAATTTGATTATAAGAGGAAAGGAGTGCGCTCGACATGTTGGTCGGTTTAAATATTATTTTAATTATTGCTATCATGGGCGGCGCCATTGCTTTCATTGGCGATAAATTAGGTACTAAAATCGGTAAGCGACGTATGTCCATTTTTGGCCTCAGGCCAAAACATACATCCATTATTATGACAATTGTTACGGGGATTTTAATTTCCGCCTTTACCTTAGGGGTGCTGGCCATTGCGTCGGAAAATGTTCGTATCGCTCTTTTTGGTATGGAGCAGTTGCGAGCTGAAATGGATCAGTTGAATAGCGATGTAGCGGCTAAGAATCAAGAGTTGGAAGCGGGCAAAAAAGAATTAAGCGAAAAGACTGTCGCTTTAAATACGATGCGTAAAGATGTGCAAGCAACACAGGAGGAATTGGAGGAAGCTCGCGCTGCTCGTAATGCTATGAGTGAAGAGCTTGTTTCCGTTCAAGAAGCGTACCGTCAGGCTGATGCACGCTTGGCTCAATCGGCCAAAGATATTCAAACATTGGAAAATACCAGAACCGAATTGGAACAACATATTGAAGATTTACGGGTAACTACGAAACGGTTGGAAGAAGGGATTACCCATGTTCGTGAAGGCACCGTGCTTTTCCGTGTCGGTGAAGTATTAAGTGGGGCCTTGGTTCGTCCGGGCTTAACCGAAGATGAAAGCGCCAAGGCGATTACGAGCATTTTGAATGACACCAACGGTTTGATTTTACGCCGTCTCGGAATTGATGAAAACCGTGCCGTTATTTATGTAAGTCGCAACAATTTGGAAGAAGTAGCTAAACAGGTGGCCAGCGCTACGGAACCGATGACGATTCGCGTGACCGCAGCGGCCAATATTATTTACGGCGAAGCCGCTTTGGCTGAAATTCATGCGTATCCGTATCAGAAAATATACGATAAGGGCGATGTAATTTGGTCCGCTGAAGTTGAAGGGGGCGACAATGCGCAGTTTGCCGTATTATCTTTCTTAAAAGACGTGAATGCCCAGGCAAAGTCTAAAGGCATTTTGCCGGATCCGATTTCCGGCGACGTAGGCTCTTTACCGGGTGATGAATTATTTGATACCATTCGTCAATTGAGCCGCTTGAGTGGTCCTGTTCGCATCAGAGCTATTGTAAATGAAGATACTTATACGACCGGTCCGGTTCAGATTGAATTGCGCCTTGATCCGGTGCGCACCAATACTTCTGGATCGTAAGTTTTAGCGTGATGATTTAATATCGATGAAATAGTCATGACGATTAAATTGCGGTAATTTGAGATTCAATGATTTTAATTATGTGAAAAAAGCATAGGTTATATAAGATTTAGTAACTAAGCCTTGTTACTTATATGGTATAATAAAACATATCGAAAAGATTCGTTTGAAAAGCAAATTGTAAATTCACCTGTTGCAGCTATGTTTGTAGGGCATGTAGGCTGAGTATTGCTTATAAACTGAGGTATCGATTTGATTACTATGCCGGAACAGATAGAATGCTGCCGATAGCTTAGCTACCGACAGCATTTTTTGTGAAAATTTTTAGGTAATAGGGTAGGGATATGTTCGATGGTTGTGCCAAATAGTTGGCACGAGTATAGTAAAGGAGGCTGGGGATGCAATTAGACACAGATGCTTTGTATAAAGCGGCTAATGTAGACGCCAAGGCGCCTTTACTGTTGGCGGTGGATCCGGGACGCGAGAAAAGTGGCGTTGCGGTCATGACGAAAGCAACCGCTACATTGGTATATAAAGCAATTGTTCCGACTGCGGAGCTTGAAACATCACTCACATCCGTTCTTACACAGTTTAAAGCGATTAATGAATTAATTTGCGGTAATGGGACGAATCATAAATTTGTATTTCACATATTGGAAACCTTAGGCAAAACACAAGATTTACCGGTAGCACTCGCTGAAGAAGCACATACTACGGAAGTGGCGCGTAAACGTTATTTTGAGTTTCATCCGCCTACCGGTTTGAAACGATTGGTGCCGAAAGGCATGCTGTATCCACCGGTGCCGGTTGATGATTTTACGGCGTGGATAATCGGTGAACAATATATTTTGGGCAAGAAAGAAAGGGGATAGACAATGGCAGCAGCTAAACGTTCACAAAAATTAACATGGAAGGATCATGCAATTCGTTACTTTTGGATGATTGTAGGGTCTTTGATTTATACCTTCGGTTTGGATGTATTTCTCGTACCGAACAGCATCATCGACGGTGGTGTAGTCGGTATTTCTTTGATGGCAACGGAACTTACGGGCATATCTTTCAGTGTTTTCGTAGTTATTCTTAATTTACCGTTCCTTTATATAGGCTATCGCCTTATCGGGCGCAGTTTTACCATTGCCACCTTATTCTCGGTAATGTGCATTTCTGTTTTTTCCGTATTCATGCATGATGTACCACCGGTGACCATCGACCCGTTCCTGGCTTCGATTTTTGGCGGGATTATCCTTGGTCTGGGTGTTGGCATGATTATTCGTAACGGCGGTTCTTTGGATGGCAGTGAAATTGTGGCTATTATTTTTGACAAAAAGAGCAGCTTCTCCGTTGGCGAAATCGTTATGTTTTTAAACTTATTCATTTTGGGGGCAGCAGGCTTCGTATATAGCTGGAACAGTGCTATGTATTCCCTTATTGCGTACTTTATTGCGTATAAGATGATTGATATTACCATCACCGGTCTTGAAGAATCCAAGGGCGTTATGATTATTACGGATTATCCGGATGAAATCAGTGAAGTGCTTACGAAACGACTCGGTCGTGGCGTAACCGTTCTTTTTGGTGAAGGTGGCTATTCAAAACAACCGAAAAAAGTGCTATACTCAGTAGTGACGCGTTTGGAAATCACCAAGTTGAAAGACGTGGTATATGAAAATGACGAAAATGCGTTTATTACTATTTCTGACGTGCATGATGTATTTGGCGGTCAGTTCGGGAAGAAGACGATTCACTAAATAGCAGCACGGTTCTTTGAAGAAAGGAGTCCGGTTTTAGCAACAATGGTTGAGTCTTGGTAAGAAACTTTCAACATAGAGGTTGACAGTTTTAAGCAATATGGCTTGACAGTAGGGTGTTGTAACGAAGCCGGAAGGTTGTATGGCAGAAGAAAAGTCAATTGGAAAACAGATTATACATGAAATCGGTGAGTGGTTATATGCGATTATTATTGCCCTCGCTATTGCGATTGTAGTTCATTTGTTCTTGGGGCAGATTACTCGTGTATCTGGTGAATCCATGGAAGATACACTGCATAACGGTGATTTTCTGGTTGTATCTAAATTAGATCATATTCAAGGCAATATGCCGCAATACGGCGATATTGTTATCATCGACAGCCGTGTTAATCGTGATCGTACCTGGAAAGATGATGTGGCTGATGTTGTATCGAACTACGTTTCTATTTTCAGTAAAGATGCGGAACGCCATGATGCTTGGGTAAAACGTGTGATTGGCTTGCCGGGCGATACGTTAGAGTTTAAAGATGGCCATGTATGGCGCAATGGCAAGGAATTGGAAGAACCATATACGAAAGAACCGACTATGCAATATAGCCAAACGGCACCGGTCGTTGTACCGGAAGGTCATGTCTTCGTAATGGGGGATAATCGCAATCATTCCAGCGACAGCCGCTTTATCGGCCCTGTGCCTATTAAAAATGTAATCGGTCATGTGGTATATGATTTAAGCTTTTAATTTGAATTGAAAGTTTAACGTGGAGTCGATTACATAACAGATTTTGCAGAAAGTCAGTTGAACTCTGCTTCGGCGGGGTTCAACTTTTTATTTTAAACTTTGTTTATTTGCCAAGGGCCTTGAAATTTAGTAAAATAAAGTCGCAATTAAGGAAACGGAGGCGGCCTATGTTATTGTCAGTAGTAGTGCCCGTATATAATGAAGAGGCAAATATAAAAAAATTCTACAGCTCGGTCAAAAAAGTGCTGAACACGCTACCTTACGACCAGGAAATTATCTTCGTCGATGATGGTTCGTCCGATGATTCGGCGACTATGCTCAGCCATATTGCGGCTGAGGATAAAGATGTTAAGGTGTTGTTGTTGGCCCGTAATTTCGGCCATCAATTGGCGCTGACCTGCGGACTTGATTATTCCACCGGTGATGCGGTCATTACTATGGATGGTGATATGCAGCATCCGCCGGAATTGATTCCGGAATTAGTTCGACTTTGGGAAGAAGGCCACGATGTAGTGCGCACCATTCGTGATTCCACGGAAGATGCGGGCTGGGCTAAATCTTTCACATCAAAATATTATTACAAATTAATGAACATAATGGCCAATGTGCCAATCGTAGAAGGGGGCTCCGATTTCCGTTTGATGAATCGTCGCGCCTTGGATACCTTGCTGCGTTTCCGTGAGCACGGTCGCTTTTTGCGTGGCATCGTTGGTGCTATCGGTTATAATCAAGCGGAAATCCACTTTGTGGCGCCACCGCGTTTTGCCGGCAAATCCAAGTTCAGTGTGCGCAAAATGTTGCACTTTGCCTTGGACGGCATTGCGGCTTTCTCAAAAGTACCGCTAAGGGCCGCTTTTTATATCGGTCTGATTTGCGGCTTATTGAGCTTGCTCATGATTTTGCATATTCTATATGTGCATTTCTTCACCGACTCCGCTGTGAGCGGCTGGGCTACTTTGGGCGTTGCTATTTTCTTCTTAGGTGGTGTGCAACTCGTCGGTATCGGTATTATCGGTGAATATGTGGGACGTGTGTTTGAAGAAGTTAAGCACCGACCGTTATATTGGATACGCGGCGGTTATAATATTGACGAAGCCAATCAATCGCAAGGGCATAATAATGCACCAAAACGAGGTTTATAATACAGTAAGTGGAAGCGTATAATACAGTAAAATGAAGCTGATAATACGCCTAAGCGAAGTGTAATGAGTAAATAATATAGCTGTCTAAGGCTAGTTAATAGTCATCTGCAAACTATTTGTGGTATAATTATAAGAAGACAGTTTTGACGTAAGGAGAACCTGTTGAAGTATGGGTACTCAGAGACTAGTTTGAGGATAGTACTATGAAATCAATTAAAAGAAAAGTCGCCATCACAGCGGCAGTAATGTTAATGGTCAGCACGCAATTTGTCAGTGCGGCCGGGTATACGTATGGCGCTAAAGGCGGCGACATTTCGGCTATTCAGAAGAAGTTGATTGCAGCCGGATATAATGCACGACTCAATGGCGAGTATGATGCCAATACCAAATGGGCAGTACGCCTATATCAAAAAGATAACAATTTACCGGTGAACGGTGTTTTAGATGCTGTTACTTATAAGAAATTAATGGGTAAAGAGCTTGATGAACATGTGGTAGCCGGTTTGGGCCGTATGTCTGATGATAAGATTGCCGCTGAAATGGCGGCCGGTCGTAAAGCTACGGTTCAGAAAAAGACTGCAGCAGCAACCGATACAACGGCTGCCAAAACGACTAAAAAGACTAAGGTAAAAAATAACAAGTCAAATAAAAACGGCGATGCGAAAGTACAAGCGGTAGCCAAGAAAAATACCGCTACGATAAAGTCAAAGACACCGACAAACGGTATTCTCGATCCAATCGCTCCGGACTTTATTTTTACTAAAACCGGTAAAGTATCAAAGTCTATCAGTGAAATTATTACTGAAGCGGAACGTTATCGCGGTGTGCCGTATGTATTCGGCGGCGCTACCCCGCAGGGCTTTGACTGCTCCGGCTATGTGCGCTATGTATTTGCCAAATCAGGGATTGATTTGCCGCGCAGTGCGGATGAACAATATTTGGTAGGCCAGAAAATCGGGAAGCATAATTTGCAGCCCGGTGATTTAGTGTTTTTCCAAACCTATGAAGAGGGCGTATCCCATTCGGGGATTTATATCGGCGACGGTAAATTTATCAGTGCCACTTCCAGTAGTGGCGTAGCCATAGCCAGTGTTAATGACAGTTATTGGGGCGAGCGTTATATCGGTGCCAAACGCGTAATGTAAATGAACAACATTACATTATGTGAATGCGAAATATTGCATTATGTCAAATTAAGATATTTTGAAGAGGAGGCCCATGCCTCCTCTTTTAGCCTATAAAGTGAGGTTTTGCGGATGGGAGAAATTACTGTCGCTAAGGTACAGTTTAATTATGAGCAGGACACAGTAATCAGTGAAGTGTCGCTGACGATTCCGGAAGGGGATTTTACGGTTATCGTAGGTCCTAACGGGGCGGGGAAGACAACCTTTTTACGCCTCATTGCGGGGCTTTTAAAACCGGCAAGCGGTCAAATTACGATTGACGGTTATTCGGTAAGCGAGGCACAACAAAAAGGTCTCCTTCATTTGGTGCCGCAGATTTATAACAAAAATGCCGCTCAGTTTCCGGCTACTTGCGGTGAAATTGTGGAGTTGGGTTTACGTATTCGCGGTATGGGCCGCGCGGAACGGAAGGCCAAAGCTCATGAAGCCTTGGCTCAAGTGGGGATGGCTGAATTTACCCATCGCCGCATCGGTGATTTGAGCGGTGGCCAACAGCAGCGCGTCATGATTGCTCAGGCCTTGGCGCGAAATCCGAAATACTTGCTTTTGGATGAACCGACCAGCGGTATTGATTTTCAAGTGAGTGCTCATATTTTTCAGCTCTTGCGCAGTTTATGTGACAAGGGTATGACGATTATTATGGTTACCCATGATATTGAGGATGCCTGTAAGGAAGCTGACCAGGTAATTTGTATCGACCGTCACGTTTGTTATAACGGCGACAGCCAAGGATTTTTGAAAAGCCATAAGAATACGCCGCTCGCATGGCATATAGGAGGTTAACGTGGATATATTTACCTATGAATTTATGCAACGAGCCTTTATGGCCGGTTTAATTGTAGCCTTAATGTGTCCTTTAATCGGCACCTTTATCGTTATTAAACGACAATCGCTCTTAAGTGAAGGGCTCGGCCACGTAGCCTTTGCGGGCGTTACAGGGGCTTCGTTATTATCCATTTATCCGCCTTTGGGCGCCGCTATATTAACAGTGCTTACGGCTATCGGTATTGAGTTGGTGCGCCGTCGTCAGAACCAATATACCGACATGATTTTGGCCTTATTCTTTTACACCGGCTTGGCCTTGGCCGTAATCTTTGCGACTATGACTAAAATGCCGAGTACGGGCCTTTTGAACTTTCTGTTCGGCAGTATTTTGACCGTAACGGATACGGATATTATGACAATTGCCGGGGTGGCCGTCGTTGTGGCTCTGACCGTATATTTTATGTATTCGAAATTATTATTTACCGCTTTTGACGAACAGATTGCCGTGACTGCGGGGATTGCCGTTGGGCGCATCAATATGCTCTTCGCTATTTTGACCGCCTTAGTAGTGGTTATGGGGATGACCATTGTCGGGATTTTGCTTATCGGGGCACTCATGATTGTACCGGTAGCGGCTGCCCATTTATGGCGTCGTGGTTTTGGCCAAACGCTCATAATCAGTGAAATTTATTCATTAGCCAGCGTCAGCCTTGGACTTTTGGGGGCTTTTGAATATGATTTGGCACCGGGCGGGACCATCGTGCTGGTGGCAATTCTGGGCTACGCCTTAACTTTTGCCGTTACGGTGGCGCGCGACCGAAAATAGGCATAACTAAAAAATAGACAAACATAGACAATAAGGCTTATAATAAAGAGAATTCATATTTATTTAGGAGGCTGAAACTCATGAAGGGTAATGAGCTGCGTCAGGCTTATTTAAAATTTTTTGAAAGCAAACAACATTTAATCTTAGACAGTTTTTCCTTAATTCCGGAAAACGATCCTTCGTTGTTATTAATCGGCGCCGGCATGGCACCGTTAAAACCGTTCTTTACGGGTAAATTGGTACCGCCTCGTACGCGTGTCACCACATGCCAGAAATGTATTCGTACCGGCGATATTGAAAACGTAGGCCGCACGGCGCGTCATCATACTTTTTTTGAAATGCTCGGCAACTTCTCGTTCGGCGATTATTTCAAAAAAGACGCCATTCATTGGGCTTGGGAATTTTTGACCGAAGTTATTAAACTCGACAAAAATCGTTTATATGTAACCGTATATCCTGATGATCAGGAAGCTTACGATATTTGGCATAAAGAAGTAGGTATGCCGGAAGACCACATTACCCGCTTGGAAGATAACTTCTGGGAAATCGGGGAAGGTCCTTGCGGTCCGGACAGCGAAATTTTCTACGACCTCGGCGAATCTCGCGGTTGCGGTGAACCGGATTGTGCACCGGGCTGTGATTGCGATCGTTATCTTGAAATTTGGAACCTCGTGTTCACTCAATTTAACCGTACCGCTGACGGTGAATATGTACCGCTTGAAAAGAAAAATATTGATACCGGTGCCGGTCTCGAACGTTTGGCATCCGTATTACAGAATAAAGAAAGCAACTTTGAAACGGATTTAATTTTCCCAATCATTGAAAAAGCGGCTGAAATGGCTAAGGTAACCTATCACACCGACGCCAATACGGACGTATCCCTCAAAGTTATCGGCGACCATGCGCGCGCCATTACCGTACTCATCAGCGACGGCGTTTTACCGTCCAATGAAGGTCGCGGTTATGTATTGCGCCGTATTTTGCGCCGTGCCGTACGTCACGGTCGTTTACTCGGTATCGAAGGTCGTTTCTTGACCGATTTGGTGGACGTGGTTATCGACATTTTAGGCTCCGGCGTACCGGGTCTTATTGAAAAACACGACTTCATCAAACGCGTTGTAGCCAATGAAGAAGATCGTTTCAACCAGACTTTGGCACAAGGCCTCGATATGCTCGGTGCTTTGATTAACGAATTAAAAGAAGCTAAAGCTACGGAAGTTCCCGGTGCCGAAGTATTCAAATTATATGATACGTACGGATTCCCTTGGGAACTTACGGAAGAAATTGCCGGCGAAGCAGGCCTTACCATCGATATGGCCGGTTTTGAAAGTGCTATGGCGGAACAGCGTGCTCGTGCCCGTGCGGCTCGTGAAGACGTAGATGCCAAAGTGGCTACTCCGGACATTACCTTCCTTCGCGATGAAAAGTTGACCGATGATGAATCCGCTACTTCCTCTGAAGTCCTTATGCTTGGTGAAGGCGCTACTCGCCTTGACAGTGCGTCGGACGGCATGGAAGTCACTCTCATCGTACGCACTACGCCGTTCCACGCTGAAGGGGGCGGTCAGTTAGGCGATACAGGCTTTATCGTAGGCCCTATGGGTAAAATGGAAGTTCATACGACCAAGAAATTACCGGAAGGCACAACCTACCATGTAGGTACCATTGTGGAAGGTAATTTGCAGGTAGGCGATACGGTTCAGTTCGAAGTGGACACCACTCGTCGCCTTGCCATGGCTCGTAACCACACGGCTACCCATTTATTGCATGCCGCTTTGAAACAAGTATTGGGCAATCACGTAAATCAGGCCGGTTCCTTAGTTATGCCGGATCGTTTGCGCTTTGACTTTACTCATTTCTCTCCGGTAACAGCTGAAGAATTGCAACAAATTACTGATTTGGTAAACGGTGAAATCTTAAAAGCCGTGAGCTTGAACATCCAAGAAATGTCCATGGACGAAGCTAAAAAATTAGGCGCTATGGCACTCTTCGGTGAAAAATATGGTGACCGCGTACGCGTAGTTACCGTACCTGATTTCAGTATCGAACTCTGCGGTGGTTCCCATGTTGTGAACACCGCTGTAATCGGCACATTCCGTATCTTGTCGGAAGGCGGTATCGGCTCCGGTGTACGTCGTATCGAAGCGGTAACCGGCGAAGCAGCGTTGCAGTTAGCTCAAAAAGAACAGGCTGAACTTCGCGAAGTGGCAACGCTTCTTAAAACGAAACCGGAAGATATCGTAGCCCGTGCACAGCAGCTCGTGGAAGAAACGAAGCAATTGGAACACGAATTGGCAGCAGCTCGTAAAGAATTGATGTCCGGCGGTCTTGATGCGGTATTGAACACCGCTTTTGATGCCGGTGAATTCAAAGCCGTAGTAGCCGATGTAAAAGCAGCCGATATGGATGAACTTCGCAGCACGGCCGATATGGTTCGCGATAAAATCGGTTCCGGTATCGTTTTATTGGGGATGGCTGGTGACGACAAAGTTAACTTTGTCTGCATGGCTACCAAAGATGCCGTTAAAGCCGGGTTCCACGCCGGTAACATCGTTAAAGCAACGGCTCAGGCAGCCGGCGGTAACGGCGGCGGACGCCCTGATATGGCACAAGCGGGCGGTAAAAATCCAAGTGCCTTACAAAATGCTTTAGAAAAAGGTAAAGAAACTATCCTTTCTATGGTAAAATAGAAGTATGCCAGATTAATAGTCTGTCGGTGAGGGCTTAGCCAATCGGTTAAGCCGAATCACTCTATAAAGGAGGCTTTAGCATGAGTGTATCAGATGAAACTATGATGTTTCAGAAAGTAAATGATGTTCCTTCCGCCAGTGAAGTGTTACGTGATGTATATCACGCTTTGCAGGAAAAGGGATATAACCCGGTGGAACAAATAGTAGGTTTTCTTATCTCCGGCGAGCCTACCTACATTACCAGCTACAACAATGCGCGCAGCATGATTCGTCGCTTGGATCGTGATGAGCTCATCGAAGAATTGGTTAATGAGTATGTAAAGGCTAAGAAACTATAATGCGAATTATGTCGTTGGATGTGGGCAGTCGTACTATCGGCGTCGCGTGTAGTGACGCTTTGTACATGACGGCTCAAGGTATCGAAACAATACGGCGCACTTCCTTAGAACGGGATTTCTCGCGATTACAGGAACTGATTACGGAGTATGAAGTAGAAGAAATCGTGGTGGGCATGCCCAAGAATATGAACGGCACTAAGGGCGATCGTGCGCTAAAAACGGAAGAGTTTGTCGCTAAAATGCAGGAAGTCATCGATGTACCTGTTAAGTTTTGGGATGAACGACTCTCTACCGTTATGGCCGAACGTTCCTTGATTGCGGCCGATGTGAGTCGTAAGAAACGCAAGGATGTTATTGATAAAATGGCGGCGGTTGTTATTTTACAAGGTTATTTAGACAGTCGTAGTAATTTAATCAAATAAGGAGGATACCATGGCAGATTTAGATTATGAAGGCGAAGTGACGGTTGTTACATTTACAGACGATGAAGGGCATGAAACGCATTACGAAGAAGATATGGTCATCAACTATGACGGTAAACGTTTTGCCGTATTAGTTTCATTGCCACCGGAAGACTGTGAACCGGGGTGCAAATGCCACGAAGAACCGGAAGCTATCATTTCCCGTATCGATACGGAAGATGGTGAAGACGTCTATGTAGATCCGACCGAAGAAGAATTCGAAGCGGTTCTTGCTATTTATGAAGACGATTTTGTTGAAGAATAATCGGGTATAGGTTAAAAGGGAAAGAGGGGCCACGCCCCTCTTTCGTATGTTTATAATCATTTTTGACAGCATGTTTCATAAGGAGTTTTTAATGTATGGATAGACGTGTGAAGTGGATTGGAATTGGCGTCATCGGCGTTGTTCTGATTCTTTGCATCGCCATGATTACTATGTATTTAAAACCGAATTCTGTGGCCGGTACGCCGCAGGATGTAGTATTTACTGTTGATAAAGATCAAACGGGCGCCGAAATCGGTGATATGCTTTATGAGAAAGGTATCATCAGTTCGCCAACTACCTTTCGTTTGGCACTTAGGTTGACCGGTTCTATGGATAAATTGCAGCAAGGGTACTATCAGATTCCTCAAAACGCCAGCTTGCGTCAGGTAATCGCCTTATTGCAAAAGGGTAAATTGCAAGAAATTAAAGTCATCATTCCGGAAGGCTATACGATTCAGCAAATTGCCGATGAATTAGAAAAAGACGGCCTGGGCCCGAAAGAAGCTTTTTTAGAAAAAGCCAAGACCTATGTACCGTATCAATATATGTACGGACCGGCGAAAGTCGACTACCGTGTTGAAGGCTTCTTATTCCCAAGTACCTATGAAATTCCCGTAGGCAGCACGCCGGAAGAAATTTTAAAACGCATGGCCGGCGAAATGAATAAGCAATTGACGCCGGAAATTCGTGCTCAAATTGAAGCTAAGCATATGACGATTTTTGAATTCATCACCTTGGCCTCTTTGGTAGAAAAAGAAGCACTCTTTGATGAAGATCGTCCGATTATTGCGGCCGTATTCCTTAAACGTTTGCAAATCGGTATGCCCCTGCAATCCTGTGCCAGCATTCAGTATATTTTAGGTTACCCTAAGCCTCATATATCGATTGAAGATACAAAGTTACCGAGTCCGTATAATACGTACATGCACGTAGGCTTACCGCCGGGACCGATTGCCAATCCGGGCATGAAATCCATGGAAGCGGTACTCAATGCGCCAAGTACGGATTATCTCTTCTTTGTAGCGGATAAAGAAGGTCATCACCACTTTACTAAAACATACGAAGAACATATGAAAGTGGTAGAATCAATTTATGGGGAATAGTGGTGTGAGCTATGCAATTAAAGGAAATTTTGAATGAGCAACGCATTTATGCGATACTCAATAAAGTGCCGATTTTACGCGAATCGGAAGTCCATTTATTTGAAGAATTAATCGGTTTGTACGAGCCGTCGCGGGTTCTCGAAGTGGGGACCGCCATCGGTTATTCGACACTTCTTTTGGCAAAACATGCGGCTAAAGATGCGGAGATTGTGTCCATTGAATTGGACGAACAACGACATAATATGGCTAAGCAATATATCGGTCAGTCCGAGTACAAGGATAACATCACTTTGCATTTGGGAGATGCCAACGAAGTACTGACTAAGCTGGAAGGCACGTTTGACTTGGTATTTCTGGATGGGCCGAAAGGTCAATACGGTAAGCAACTGGAGCTCATAGAGTCTCATTTGGCGCCGGGGGCCGTTGTTTTGGCGGATAATGTCCTCTTCAGAGGCTATGTGCGGGGCGATAAGGAAGCACCGCACCGTTATAAAACGATTGTTAAACGATTACGTGAATATTTGGACATGGTTGAAGATAAATCGAAATTTAATACTACCATTTATCCTTTAGGTGATGGTATGAGCGTTAGTATATGGAAAGGTAATAAGTAATACATGAACAGACATATTGAAGTATTGTCGCCGGCCGGCAATATGGATAAATTAAAAATGGCCATTCGTTATGGCGCGGATGCTGTGTATTGTGCGGGCCAATCTTTTGGTTTGCGTGCCAGCAGCTCCAACTTCAGCAATGAAGAATTAAAAGAAGCAGTGGAATTTGTTCATAGTCATGGTAAAAAAATCTATGTAACTTGTAACATTATTCCCCACAATGAAGACTTGGTAGGCCTTGAAGACTACTTGAAATTCTTGGAATCCATCAAAGTAGATGCCATTATCGTAGCCGATTTGGGTATTTTCTTATTGGCAAAACGGGTGGCTCCTAATTTGGAACGCCATGTAAGTACACAGGCCAATACGACGAACTATTTGACTACCGAGTTTTGGAAAGAACAGGGCGCTACTCGTGTTGTGGTGGCTCGTGAAGTAAGTATTGCGGACATCAAGACTATGAAAGAAGCCGCTGACATTGAAATCGAAGCGTTCGTTCACGGTGCTATGTGTATTTCGTACTCCGGTCGTTGCCTCTTGAGTAACTATTTTACAACTCGCGATGCTAACCGCGGACAGTGTACGCAGGCTTGCCGTTGGAAATACTCCTTGGTGGAAGAAAACCGTCCCGGCGAATACTATCCGATTGAAGAAGACCAGCACGGTACT
This sequence comes from Veillonella sp. KGMB01456, assembly GCF_023051165.1. Lineage (GTDB taxonomy): Bacteria > Bacillota > Negativicutes > Veillonellales > Veillonellaceae > Veillonella_A. The sequence continues at coordinate 28,222 of NZ_JALKIG010000004.1, read as the reverse complement.
TATATTTTCAACTCCAAAGACCTTTGCTTATTGAAATATATCCCTGATTTGGTAGAAGCGGGCGTTGACAGTCTTAAAATCGAAGGCCGCATGAAGAGCGTTCACTATGCGGCGACGGTAACTAAAGTATATCGTGAAGCGGTGGATAGCTACTTGGCAGATCCTGAGCACTACGAAGTGAAACCGGAATGGATTGAAGAATTGGAAAAAATCTCTCACCGTCCGTATACGGAAGGTTTCTCCGTGGAAAAACCGGATGAAACGGCTCAGAACTACGGCCAGTCCAGCAATACGCAGACTCATGACTTCATCGGTCTTGTAGAAGGCTACAATGTGGAAGAAGGTTATGCATACTTAGAACAACGCAATAACTTCAAAGTGGGCGACGAAGTGGAATTTTGCCAACCTCATGGTGAACTCGTACATCATGTGATTACGAAGATGACCGATGAAGAGGGGAACGAAATCACCGTAGCGCCGCATCCGCAGATGAAAGTGCGTCTTTATATCGATACGCCGCTGGAAGAATATGCCATGATGCGTCGTCGCTGTAAGGTGAAAGCATAATGGAAGATTCCTATGTATATTTCAAAATTTCACCGAACCACACCAATTATGTAAATCGCATTTTGGAAGGCTATGAGTATTTGGGCGTCATGACGACCGTTAATCGCGCAGAAGGTCTTTGTATGGTACGAAGCACACCTGATACGGCACCGTTGGTGCGTGAAATTTTGAGCAGTTTACCTATTGAATTAGCTTTAGTAGATGCTATTTAAGCTTACCACTACTATAAAGTTTGTAGGTTCTATCGAGTCATATGACTAAAGTTATACAGTGAAAACTATAAAAGCTCCTATGGCCAACGGCTGTAGGGGCTTTTTAGAAGTATAAGCAATCAGAAAAATTTAATGGTGTAAAATTAAATTTTTGAAAATTATTATAAATTGTACACAATTAGTATTGACATTAACCCGGATATGGTGTAAAGTTAATACATCAAATGAAACAGGTAGAGCGAAGGATATGATATTTAATCCACTGTGTTCCAGAGAGAGACGGCTAGGCTGTGACCGTCTTACACAAGATCATCTATTACCCCCTTCAAACCGATTGGCTGAACTAAGTAAGCTAATCCGCGAGTATGCGTTATCGACAATAAAGTGAGTTATCCGAGTGGATGACTAACTAGGGTGGAACCACGAGACCTTCGTCCCTTGTCGGGATAGAGGTCTCTTTTTTATTATGCGTGCAGCTGTAGCGTGTCCCGCCGGTATAGCTGATTTCTTAGGAGGAATAACCATGAGTGAAGTAAAAATTATTTTACCTGACAACAGTGAACGCGCTTATGCAGCGGGCACTACTTTAGGCGAAGCTGTTAAACAACTGTCCAATAGCTTGGCTAAAAAAGTTTTGGCAGCCGACGTAGACGGTGAATTAACCGATTTGCGTGAAGAAGTAAAGGACGGCTCCAAAGTAAGCTTCTTGACTTTTAACGAACAGGGCGGTAAAGACACTTTGCGTCACAGCGCCTCTCATATTATGGCTCAGGCTATCAAACGCCTTTGGCCGGATGCTCAATTAGCCATCGGACCGGCTATTGAAAACGGTTTCTATTACGATATCGACATGGAACATGTATTGGTTCCTGAAGATTTGGCTAAAATCGAAGCGGAAATGCATAAAATCGTAAAAGCAAACTTCCCAATCGAAAAAGAAGTTCTTTCTCGCGATGAAGCGCTTAAATTCTTTAAAGAAAAACATGAAAACTATAAAGTGGAATTGATTGAAGATTTACCGGCTGACGCTGAGATTTCCACTTACCGTCAAGGCGAATTCGTTGACCTTTGTGCCGGTCCGCACGTAGCTTCTACCGGCAAAGTAAAAGCTTTCAAATTGCAGAGCTTGGCCGGTGCTTACTGGCGCGGCGACGAAAAGAACAAAATGCTCCAACGTATTTACGGTACTGCTTTTGAAAAGAAAGAAGAACTCGACGAATACTTACATCTTCTTGAAGAAGCAGCTCGTCGCGATCACCGTAAATTGGGCAAAGAATTGGGCTTATTCGTACTCAAAGAACAGGGCCCCGGCTTCCCATTCTTCTTACCGAAAGGTATGGCTCTTCGCAACGAATTGGAAAACTTCTGGCGTGAAGTTCACCATGATTTCGACTACGAAGAAATTCGTACCCCAATCATCTTGAACCGCCAACTTTGGGAACAATCCGGTCACTGGTTCCATTATCGTGAAAACATGTACACTACTGTAATTGATGATGAAGATTATGCAATCAAACCAATGAACTGCCCGGGCAGCATCTTGGTATATCAGAACGATTTGCATTCCTACCGTGATTTCCCAATGCGTATGGCTGAACTCGGTCTCGTTCATCGTCATGAATTATCCGGTGCGTTACACGGCTTGTTCCGCGTTCGCAGCTTTACTCAGGATGATGCCCATGTATTCATGTTGCCATCTCAGATTAAAGCTGAATTAATTAAAGTTATTGAATTGTTCGACCGCATTTACAGCCAGTTCGGTTTAACTTATCGCGTAGAATTGAGTACTAAACCTGATAACGCAATGGGTGATGATGCTATTTGGGAATCTGCAACTAATGCACTTCGCGAAGCTATCGAAGAAAAACAAATCCCTTACCAGATTAACGAAGGTGACGGTGCGTTCTACGGTCCTAAATTAGACTTCCATATTCGCGACTCCATCGGTCGTACTTGGCAGTGCGGTACTATCCAGTTGGATATGAACTTGCCTGAACGTTTCCATATGGAATATGTCGGTGAAGACGGTCAGAAACATCAGCCTATCATGATTCACCGTGCTTGCTTCGGCTCCATGGAACGTTTCATCGGTATCCTCATCGAACACTATGCCGGTGCATTCCCAACTTGGTTGGCTCCGGTACAGGTTAAGATTTTACCTATCAGTGAAAAACACGTTGAATATGCTGAAAAATTACGTAAAGCCTTCAAGAAAGCTTATGTTCGTGTTGAACTTGATGATCGTAACGAAAAAATCGGTTACAAGATTCGTCAGGCTCAGATGGAAAAAGTACCTTACATGCTCGTAGTAGGGGATAAAGAAGAACAAGAAGGCACTGTAGCAGTTCGTAGCCGTGTTGAAGGTGAAAAAGGTTCCGTTAAATGGGAAGACTTCTTGGCTGATATCTTAGAAGAAGTAAAAGAACGTAAATAAGAGTTCTTTGATTAAGCGTTCCTAAAACGGCCGCACTAAAGTATGGTGCGATTTAATATTGTAGCATAACTGTGGCTAATCAAGTTTAAAATTTAAATAAAGAGCTTGCTCAACAATTAGTTAGCGATTAATAATTTCTTAGAAATGTATTCAATCGAAACCTTTTGGAGAGCAAGCTCTTTTTATATTTGTATTGCATATTTACAAATTGATTTCCTTCCGATATAATCATTTTAATAAATGATGAAACAAATGTGAACTGCATGCTGTTTTTTTAGTATGACTATATTCTTAAATCAATTAAGGAGTATTTGTATGAAACATGCTTATGTTATATTGACAGCAATGAACGAAAATAAATTGAAAGAGTATAGAATGAAGGTATTCTTACGTCTATTGCATAAGTTTATGTAGTGGACCGAGGAGGGCCTTCTTTTTTTGTTGCCCATACGATTTTTATGATTAAGAGCTTATTTGCTTTCAAATTATGGACTTAACCATAAACGCTATCGCGGCTGTGATAGCTCCATATCTATCCATAGTTAAAGAAGGAATCAATGTTGTGATTGTGAAAATTTTAATGAGCTGGGAGTAATTATGGAAAAGCTGATGTAGGTATTGCCGTAAGGAATGCAGTATTAAGGTCGATAGAGGTGAAGGTATTTATATAGATAGGGGTTAAATATGAAGCAATTCCAATTAATGAGGAGAATAACGAATAAGAGCGTGATAAGAAAAAATGAAAATAATAAAAGACTGGATTGAAAAAAATGCTCAAAAAGAGGCACCATCTATTAGAATTCTTTTTGCTTGTATCTGCTTTATAGTTGGTGGAGTCTTTTTTATAGTGTATTGCCTTATAGATATTTTATTTCGGGAAAATAGATATCCTGATAGAGATGAAATTATTGTAATTTCTGCTCTTAGTGTATCAGTAATAATTTGCTATATAGTGGTAAAAGTGCATATTCGAGTTTACAAGCAAATTGCTAATGAGACGATAGGACAATATGGACTTATAGAGTTGCCAAGATGGCGACAGTATATTGAATTTGTTCGTCGGGCTATGGATATACATCAAGAACCTCCAAATAGAGAAATGTACCCGAAGGAATATATAACTTTTATGTGGAAACGATGGCTAGCTCGCTGCATTTATGGTGTTTTTTCAGTTGGTACGATATCATTACTGGTATATCATTGGGAAGATATTGATGCAGAAATTATTAGTACAATTATTGGCTTAATTATGTGGGCTATTGCACTTAGACGGTGGTTGTAATTTACGGGCGATATAGTTTTATTGCTAGCGGCTAAAGATATACAATTATTGGTAGGTACTAATTCAGGGAAAACTGAAAAAATATTATGAAAGAGCGAAGGTTTAATATGATAAATTACCAACCTATAGACTGGGGCAATGAGTGGAAATTATTTGTCTATAATTTTAAAGTATTTTGGTCAGGGCTTAGGCGACCTTTATTAGGACAACGAATTAATAAGGATACTTATAGATTTTTAGTATTTTTTTCTTTTCTGTTATTACCATCGAGTATTATTTTTTTTATTCCCTTTACATATTTTGAAATATTAGCTAGAGGTGACAGTATTTATTGTATATATATTATACATATGATAGTTCGTGTATTTTTTCAGCCTCTACTGTTAGGTAGAAGATTACAAGATTGGGGTATACCTAAATCTATAGTCTTGCTAATTTTAAGTGGCTGTATCTGGGGAACCTATGAGATGGGATATACTATGACCTTTGATATCAATCATCCTTTTATTGATCTGTCCAGCACGAAAGAAACAATTCTTGACCTACCTCAATACGTGGATTGGATGAGTTGTTTAGTTTTAGTAGCTATTTTTATACCAGATAATAAAAAGTTCAATCGATTTGGAGACTTTCCTAAGCAAGGAGTTATATTTTTTAGGTGGCGATTCAATGAATGGAAAACGGTTATTTATATAAGTCCTTTAAAATTCATTCAAAGTGGATTACTATTTTTAAAAAAATCGTTGAATTTTAGTGGCCGCACTTCTGCTGAGGAATTAGGTGGATTTGGTGGCTTTATAATAGCAATTCAGTGGTTTGTATCTGCAATGTGGTATGGTGGACAGTATGCAAATACTAATACTTTCGTAACAGTTTGTGAATGGTTACACATAATTTTTTTTATTCCCTCGGTTAGCTTATTTACACGACGGCTACACGATTGTTACTGTAGTGCGTTTTGGATTCCCTTTATGTATATTCCCATTACCAATCTTTTTGTATATGCTGTTCTAATATTTGGGAAATCATGGAAAATAGAGGATTTTGAGCTTAACGAGAATACGCTTGTGGGAAATATGAAAAATTAGGATGGATTGTAAATTAAAAAATAGCGGCTTTATGATATTTAGACCAATTAGTCATTTCGATTCTAGTCTTGTAAAAGATATAAATACAACATCTTTTTTATCTCAAAAAATTCACTTTATTAGATAAAAGGAGTATTTTGAATGATATTTACATTTAAAGATATACTAACGCCTGATGAGATATTAAGGTTAAGGTTCCTTAATAAGAAAATTTTAGATAGAATCTATTATTTTGATTATGTAAAGATGATAAATGATGACAGAGTTTTTGCAAGATCTTTATTTTTAGAATGTGATAAAAATATAATTATTATAGGAGCAGAGGAAAGTTGGAGAGCCGACGGTGAGGATTTTCAACGATTAAGAGTTGATAATATTAGTGATATTGATAATGTAAAAGAATATGTAAAAACTTTTTTTCCGAATACCGTTTCTAGAAAAAAAGAATTAGCTTTAAAATGTATAGAAATGGAAGTTAGAATTGATCGTGTTATTTGGAATAGAGAGCACTTCAAATATAGAAATCAAGATAATTATTGGAAAAGAGAATGGGATAATATGATTGTACTTTTTCTTGAGAATAATAAACAAATAATATTAGAATGTGTAACTGATTGTTTAGCGCCATGCATAGTTCTTTACAATTATTCCGATTTAAATTCTTACTTAAAAAAATATAATGAGCTGGATAGGCTAATCGGTAATTGGAATCCGGAAGATACTTATACTGCTGATATATTAGAATATAATCGATGTTTGTTAGAATAATGTGGTCTTAAATAGTAATATGAACCGGAATCTTTATGGGATACAAATAGATACTATAATTTATTAGGAGGTAAGCATGAGGAAAACTTTTTTAATAATAGTATCTATATTAGGGTTATGTATAGCTACTCTTATTTTTGTATATTCAATAGTTTGGCTAGCATTTGATGAATTTTTTGAAAGACCTGACAATATTAGATATACTGCAGTGGCATCACAAACTTCATGTATATTGTATTTTTCATAATTCTCTATAGAAATGAAAGTTTTTTATTGATATAATATGAAAATATAAAATTTATAGGTAGAGGAGTGAGTCACTTGGAGAAAGAGCAAACCCTCAATAGGGGGCTTAAGAACCGCCATGTGCAGTTAATTGCCATCGGAGGTGCTATCGGGACGGGCCTGTTTTTAGGATCGGGTCATTCCATAGCCTTGACGGGGCCGGCTATTTTATTTGCCTACATCATTACCGGTATCATTTGTTTTTTGATGATGCGAGCCCTTGGAGAGTTACTCTTATCAAACACGGAGTATCATACTTTTATTGAATTCGTGCAAGACTATATGGGTGAAAAAACCGCCTTTGTTACCGGTTGGACGTATTGGTTCTGTTGGATCTCCGTAGCCATGGCCGATATTACGGCCGTAGGGATTTACGTTAAGTATTGGTTTCCGTCCATTGAAGCATGGATACCAAGTCTCGTAACGCTGATTATTTTACTGCTTATGAATCTTGTGACGGTAAAATTATTCGGTGAAATGGAGTTCTGGTTTGCCTGTATTAAAGTAGTAGCTATTATAGCGCTGATTGTGCTGGGGCTGTATTTTATTCTTACGGGTCAGCCTACTTCAGCCGGTGTTGCCAGCTTCAGTAATTTATGGAGTCACGGAGGCTGGTTTCCGAAAGGGATGGACGGGTTTATCCAATCCTTCCAAATGGTTGTGTTTGCCTTTGCCGGTATTGAGCTCGTAGGTCTAACGGCCGGTGAAACGGAAAATCCGGAGAAGGTTATTCCGAAATCTATTAACAGCATTCCGGTGCGCATCATTTTATTCTATGTAGGTGCGCTCGGTGTTATTATGAGTATTTTCCCGTGGGATTCCGTAAATCCCGATCGCAGCCCGTTTGTTGAGGTTTTCCTGGCCGTCGGTATCGTCGGGGCTGCATCCATGGTTAACTTTGTAGTACTCACATCGGCAGCATCGGCCTGCAATAGTGGCGTGTTCAGTACGAGTCGCTTGCTCTATTCGTTGGCCAAACGCAATCATGCACCGGGGATTCTTGAAATTTTGACGAGTAAACAGGTGCCGGCTAACGCTTTGTTTTTATCGGTACTCGTAATTTGCCTCGTTGTGGCCTTGCAATATGTGGTGGCGGAAGGGGTATTCGTTATTATTTCCAGTGTGTCCACGTTCTGTTTCCTCTATATTTGGGGGATTATCACTATTTGTCACATGAAGTTTATTCGCAAGCGTCCTGATTTGGCGGCGAAAAGCGTATTTAAAATGCCGTTATTCCCATTCTTGAACTACTTGGTATTGGCGTTCTTTGCCTTCGTTATTGTTACCTTGGCCTTTAATCCGGCCACGAGAGTTGCACTCTTTGTAACGCCGGTATGGTTCATCATGTTGCTTTTGATTTATCAGTTGAAAAAGGAAATTGCATAATATCTGAGCAAAGATGAATTGCGAAAACGAACTGGTGATATATAGCAGAGAAAATATAATCCGGAAAATATAATACGTTAAGATACTCTATAGGGGTATAAAAAAGAGTTCATTAGGTCATATGACCCGATGAACTCTTTAGGTTGCTTGCGTTATGCTGTTAGTTGCTTTTTAGAATTATAAAGCTTTGTCAAAAACAGCTTTAATTAAGCGTTTAGTTTCGTCGTAAGATTCGCCCGGTTGAGCTTCATACTGTTTATCCAAGTCGAACCAAAGATTTGGATAGTATTCGTACGGATGAGTTTTGAATAATTCGTGAGCATCCTGATCTTCTACCCAATTAATTTTAATATCTTTGTATTGTGGATTTTCAGCTTTTAATTCGTCGATGGCTTTGAATGCGTTTTTGCAATAAGGGCAACCATTTAAATGGAATCCTAAAATTTCTTTCATAGTTATCTGTCCTTTTCGTATTAATAATAGAAACAAAAAAGGGAGTGGTTATCGTACCACTACCCTTAGTGTATCACAAAATCATACAATATTCAATTTTATAAATATAGAAATATCAAGAATTATAGGATTTACAATTACATAATCTCTTGATAGAAATCTATAATTACATTATCCCTAAATAGTATCTTTTAATAGAGTCCTACGATTACATCGTTCCTTGGTAGAATTCCAAGAATTGCTTGCTTACCAAAGAAGGCGTATGGCCTTTGACTACGATAAAGCTCTTGTGAAAACCGGTGGACAACTCGGGTAACCGAATGCGCGACATTTTGCGACCATGTACTTTTTCTTGTGAATCCATGGGAATAATGGCGACCGATCGGCCAAGCTGCGCCCATTCGATGGCGGAGCTCTTGGTAGTCGTTACAGAGACAACGTTTAAGTTGTTAAAGAGGCGACTCGCACTTTGCATAAGCATGCGCACCGATCCGCCGGATAGGCTGAGGGGGCAACGGGCGATTTCCTCCCACGTGAGGCTGTCTTTTTCCTGACTGCTCCAGAATACGTCATTCCGAAATACGGCATAGAGTGACTCCGGCTGGGTAAAAAGAATATCGAAGCGGCTGGTGTCCACCATTTGGGAATTGCAAAGACCGATTTCGGTGCGTCCGTTTAATAATGATTCCGTAACATCGCTCATGAGACCTTCGTAAATTTCGTAGTGCACGGAAGGATATTTTTGTGAAAAAGCATGTAAATATTGCTGTATCAGCCCCGTTGAGCGCGAGGCGGATGAGCTGATGCGGAGTGTCCCTTCCACCGCAGAGTTTAAGCGTTTTACATCTTCGTAGGTCGCCTCTTCAATCGCACATAATTGTTGGGCTTTTTCATAGAAAATGCGACCTGCTTCGGTGAGACGAAAATTACCCCCTCGTTGACCGCGTTTTATATGCAGGAGGGGCGTACCGAATTCGGCTTCCAAATATTTAAGCTGTTTGCTCAGGGCCGGTTGTGTGATGTGTAAGATGTTGGCTGCCTGAGTCATATTGCCTGTTTGTACCAAGATAATGAAGTTGTAATAATATGATGTGTCCATGAGAATCCTCCCTTTGTTTTAGTCGGATTGTCATGACATGTAGTTTTGGGCGTACTACTTTACTATATGTTTACTTTATATTGTACTATGGTACGAGAGTTTTGTCAGTACCCCATGGGGTATAAACGAATCGCAGATTAATCGTTGTAGGGGAGGGCTACCATTTTTTCTTCCAACGGCTCCCACGTCTGTTGACCGTTAGTTAGGTTAGTCATGGTAGTTGCCAACGTATTTATATCAGCCGGATCCACATAGATTAAAAGGCGTACCTGTTCGGCAAATTCTGACTCGTAGTGATAGCCCTGCTCTTGTAAAAACCGTTCGATAGCGCCGTAATAGCTGTAATCGATGGTAAGGGCTACAATTTGGCGCGGTGCGTAGAGTGTTTTCGGTGCATCGTGAATGACTTCCGCCGCACTGTGGGAATAGGCTCTGATGAGTCCGCCGGCGCCCAGTTTGATACCGCCGAAATAGCGGGTGACTACAATTAAGGTATTGGTGATGCCCGTCTTTTTCAAAACTTCCAGCATCGGTTTACCCGCCGTGCCGGACGGTTCACCATTATCTGAGGAGCGTTGTTGTTCTTGGCCGGGGCCTAAGGCGTAAGCCGTACAATTATGCGTGGCGTCCCAAAACTCCTTGTTGATGCGGGCGATACCGGCCTGCGCTTCTTCTTCCGTTTCGCAGGGAATCGCGGTGGCGATAAAGCGGGATTTTTCTACAATATATTCAATACGATGCTCTTTGGCAACCGTAATATAGGATTTCATATATACCCCCCTGTAAAAATGTTTTTAATTTTGGATGATAGTATTTATCAAATCGGAAATTTTAAATGCGAATAATGGCCTAAAGACCATGTATAAAGCTAAGTATAGCTACTGTGTTTTATGTATTTTATGATACGTAATTTTTTACAATTGCACAATACCCCCTTGTTGACCTTTTGGGGGTGAAGGTATAACATAATATACAGATGAGATACCCCATAGGGGTATCGAGAAGGAGATGAAAATCCCCGATGCTTTTCGTTTTTACAGCAGTTTTAAGCTGTTGTTAAGATAGAGTAAGGAGGAAGTAAGATGCTTACAGATATGGAAACAGAGAAATTAACTCGTCGCCTGCGCCGTATCAAAGGTCAGGTAGAAGGCATCGAAAAGATGATTGACGATCATCGTTATTGTGTAGAAGTGTTACAGCAAATAGGTGCCGTAAGAGCGGCTTTATATCAAGTTGGCCTTCTAATGTTAGAAAGTCATTCTCGCTCATGCGTAGTGGATGCCATTAAAAGCGGCAAGGAAGATGATGCCATTACGGAATTGATGGGTGTTTATAAATCACTCCATAAGTAATAAATTCATTAATTGACACTAAGTTGTGTATCATTTATTGAAATAAACAATGCGTTATGATTCGTTTGAATTAGCGAAATTAATTGCAATACAGTAGAGTTAAAAGGATGTGTTATATATGAGTCAAAAAAGTAATGAATTCGACATCACCGGCATGCACTGTGCCGCCTGTGTCGGTCGTGTTGAAAAAGTCGTCAGTCGCATGGATGGCGTAGCTGATGTAAAGGTTAACCTCTTAACCCGTAAAGGCAGTGTTACCTATACGGATGACAGCAAGGTAACCCCTGATGACGTAATTAAAGCTATTACGGGTATCGGTTTTGGTGCTACCCTCGCTGAAGAAGGGGTTCAGAAACTTGAAAAAGTTAATTACAAAGCTCAATTATATCGTATGATTATTGCTGCCGTTATGGCTATTCCGATGATGGTCAGCATGATGGGTAACCATTTATTCGGCTGGCCTATGTTGCCTCATTGGGTAGAATTGGTATTGGCTACGGTTGCTCAGTTCGGTCCGGGCCTCGTGTTCTACCAAGGTGCTTGGAGCGCTATTAAGAGCGGTTCCTTGACCATGGATGTATTGGTTGCGTTAGGTACTTCGGTAGCTTACTTATTTAGTATTTACAATATGTATGTAGGCAGCCACGACATGTATTTTGAAACGTCCGCATGGCTCATTACCTTCATCTTATTAGGTAAGGTCCTTGAAGAAGTAGCCAAAGGTCGTACGTCCGAAGCGCTTGAAAAATTGATGGGCTTAACACCAAGTATTTCTCACGTGCAGCGTGACGGTCAGTGGGTAGATATTCCAACTGCCGAAGTTCAGGTTGGCGATATTCTTCAAGTTCGTGCCGGTGAAAAAGTTCCGGTTGACGGTGTTGTGATTGAAGGTCAATCGGCGGTTAACGAATCCATGTTGACCGGGGAAAGTTTGCCGGTTGAAAAATCCGTAGACAGCAAGGTTATCGGTGCTACCGTTAACGAAACCGGTGTTTTCACCATGCGCGCCGAAAAAATCGGTTCCGACACTATGTTGTCGCAGATTATTAAAGTTGTAGAAGCTGCGCAAACCTCCAAAGCGTCCATTCAGCGTGTAGCCGATGTGGTTGCTGCTTATTTCGTACCGACCGTTATTGCCCTAGCCGTATTAACATCTCTCGTATGGTATTTCGGTTTTGATTCAACTTGGGGCGTAGCTCTCATGCACGGTACGGCCGTATTGGTTATCGCCTGTCCTTGTGCCTTAGGTTTAGCGACCCCAACCTCTATCATGGTAGGCTCCGGTTTGGGTGCTGAACACGGTATTTTGATTAAGAGTGCCGAATTCCTTGAACGAGCCGGCAAATTAAATGCCATCGTATTGGATAAAACCGGTACTATCACTAAAGGTACCTTGATGGTAAGTAAAACTGTTAACTTCGCCGGTGATGAAAAAGTAAACACCGGTATTATGACCGCTATCGAAAGTTTGACAACTCACCCAATCGCCAAAGCTATGGCAGCGTATGGTACTACTGAATTGGGTAACGGTGTATTACCGAATGTTACCGGTTTTAAAGAAGTGCCCGGTCATGGTCTTGAAGCTGTCGTAGCTAATCAGATGGTTCAATTAGGTCACAGCCGCTGGATGCAGTCCTTAGGGTATATGAATGAAACGATTGAAAAAGCCGTTCTCGCCGAAGAAGAACGAGGCGCTTCCGTATCGCTCTTAGCCGTTGGCGGTGAAATCAGAGCTTTATGGGCTGTAGAAGATGAAGTTCGTCCGGAAGTACCGGAAGTGATTAAGACATTACAGAACCGCGGCATTGAAGTTTGGATGCTTACCGGTGATAATCGTCGTACCGCTCAATACATAGCCGACAAAGTGGGGATTACCCATGTTATGGCGGAAGTGTTGCCTCAGGATAAAGCCGGTAAGATTGATGAATTGCGTAAATCCGGTAAAGTTGTGGGCATGGTTGGTGACGGTATCAATGACGCACCGGCCTTGACTTTGGCTGATATCGGTTTTGCCATCGGTAACGGTACGGATATTGCCGTTGAAGCGGCCGACATCGTACTTGTTCGTAATGATTTGAACACCTTGGTTCAGGCCGTAACCTTAAGCCGTAAGACAATGACGAATATTCGTCAGAACCTCTTCTGGGCGCTTATTTTTAACAGTCTAGGTATTCCATTGGCTGCCATCGGTATGTTAACACCAATCGTAGCCGGTACGGCCATGGCTTTCAGTTCCGTTACGGTTGTTACGAATGCGCTTCGCTTGAAACGAGCTAAACTTGACTGATAATCGGTAGCACTGATTTAGGCGGTTCAAAGTAAGGCGCAGTAAAAAGCAAAATTAAATAAGACAAGTTAAAGTGAATTCCGTAAATCGAGGTTAATCTTAATTAACCTCGATTTTTCATTATTGGTTAACTTTGTATTTTTGTATTCAGTTAACATAAAAGAAGATAACAAGTCTGAAACAACGGCATTTATCAATATAGATTAAGGTTCTACTTAATTAAAGACTTTATTACTTTTCGTAATAACAGATATAAAAAGAGGCAATTTTACTAAATGGAGAGGGAGGTATATACTATCTGTAGAGAACGAAGCTGGGGGACTGAAGCGAGCAGTTTTTCAGTCGATTTTCTAATCTCCGTATTAGCGAGCGCTGCAAACTGTACGCTAATAGAGATAAAAATTCAATATTCACTACCGAGAAAGAAAAGCACCACGATGAAGCGAGCATCGTGGTGTTTTTCTGTTTATTTCACTTGTTAAGGAAAAAACCTTGACAGGGCATATTAACTCTGTTAGAATAACGTGTAAAGTTTTTTAGCTTGACACCGTGAAGGAGTGAGTTGACATGGAAGAAAGAGTTTTGATTAGCTTGCTGTTAGACTTCTATGGCGCTCTTTTGACGGAGCGTCAGCGCCAATGTTTGGTTCTGCATCATGAAGATGACATGTCTTTGGCGGAGATTGCCGAGGAAATGGGCGTATCGCGCCAGGCTGTATATGACAATATGCAAAGGGCCAGACAATTATTGGAAATGTATGAAAGCAAGTTGCACTTGGTGGCTCAGTATGAAGAGCGAGAACGTTTGATGAGCGCCATGCGTAGTGAATTAGACAGATTGAAAGCAAGTGTGGGCCGGGATGAGTTCCGCACTTCCACCAATATATTATATCAATTAGTTGCACAGATGGAGGGGTAGGATGGCTTTTGAGAATTTAACCCAAAAACTGGAAGAGGCTTTGAAATCCCTAAAAGGTAAAGGCAAAATTGAAGAAGATGATCTGAAGCAAGCCCTGCGTCAAGTGCGCTTAGCCATGATTGAAGCGGACGTAAACTTAGGCGTTGTTAAAGATTTTATCAATAACATTAAAGAAAAAGCCATCGGCCAGGAAATCTACGGGAACTTGAATCCGGTACAGACGGTTATTAAAATCGTTAAAGACGAATTAACCGACCTGTTGGGTGGCGTACAGAGTGGGATTACCATTTCCTCCAAACCGCCGACAGTAATTATGCTGGTTGGTTTGCAAGGGGCCGGTAAAACGACAACGGCCGGTAAATTAGCCGTTTACTTACGTAAGAAAGGTAAGCATCCAATGTTGGTAGCTGCCGACGTATATCGTCCGGCCGCTATTAAGCAGTTGCAGGTGGTTGGTAAACAGATAGATATTCCCGTGTTTGCCGATGAAACGCCGGGTGCCAATCCTGTAAATATTGCTCGTGACGCCATCGCGGCGAGCACATCCATGCTTAAAGATGTAGTAATCATCGATACGGCCGGTCGTTTGGCCATTGACGAAGTCCTCATGACGGAATTAGTCAACATCAAACAGTCCGTACGACCTCATGAAATTCTCCTCGTTGTGGATGCCATGATCGGTCAGGATGCGGTACAGACGGCGAAGACGTTTAACGAGCGCCTCGGTATCGATGGCGTAGTTATGACTAAGCTTGATGGTGACGCCAAAGGCGGGGCCGCCTTATCCATTAAATCCGTAACCGGTCGCCCTATTAAATTTATGGGTACCAGTGAAAAGATGGATGGTCTCGAAGAATTCAGGCCGGAAGGCATGGCTTCTCGAATCCTCGACCTCGGTGACTTGGGGGCTTTGATTGATAGAACCAAGGAACTGGTAAATGAGGAAGAAGCGAAAGAATTGGCCGATAAAATGCGGCGTAACGAATTCACGCTTGATGATTTCTTGAAGCAAATGAACCAAGTTCGCAAAATGGGTAAATTCCAAGATTTATTGGGATTGATTCCCGGCATGGGCAAAGTTAAAGATCAATTAAAAGATATAGATTTAGATAGTAAAGAAATTCGTCGTATTGAAGCGATTATCCAATCGATGACGCCTCAAGAAAAGACGAATCCTAAAATATTGAACGGCTCTCGCCGTAAACGCATCGCTATGGGCTCCGGCACTCGTGTGCAGGATGTAAACCGTTTAATCAAGCAGTTTGAAGAAGCTCAGAAGATGATGAAAAAAATGGGATCTATGCGTAAAGGTAAAAAAGGTATGTTACCTAAACTGCCAAACTTACCGTTTATGGGTTGATCATAGAAGATATTCTTACAAGGAGGTGAAATATACATGTTAAAAATTCGTTTAACTCGCTTGGGCGCTAAAAAAGCTCCATTCTATCGTATCGTTGTAGCCGATTCCCGTGCTCCTCGTGAAGGTCGTCCGGTAGACACTATCGGTCAGTACGACGCTACTAAGTCCCCGGCTGTTATCAACATTGATGAAGAAAAAGCTTTGACTTGGTTAGGTAATGGTGCACAACCAACCGACACTGTTCGTTCCCTTTTCAAACAGCACGGTGTTATGCAGAAATTTGCTGATGCTAAGAAGTAATTCATAGAGAGGCATACTGTGATGAAAGAATTAATTACATCAATTGCGAAGTCATTGGTTAAGCAGCCTGAAGCCGTTTCTGTTACCGTGACCGTAAAAGGTGATGTGGAAGTCTATGAAGTTCACGTGGCACCGGAAGACATGGGTAAGGTTATTGGAAAGCAGGGCAGAATTGCTAAAGCAATCCGAGCTGTCGCAAAAGCAGCAGCTATTAAAGAAAACAAAAAAATATCCGTTGATATTGTCTAAAGGGTGAGAAAACATGGAAGAAATGACAGTACGTGTTCCTGTAGCTATCAAATCGAAAGTTACAGAAGGGCTCAAAGCTAAGCTTATTGCCGATCTTCAGCAGCGTTTGGATCTTGTTGAACAGGACTTACAGCAAATCGAATTCCAAGCTAAACGTTTACTCAGTGAACAAGCTAAAATCGATGCGCAAGGTCTTATTCAATTACGTCAGCAGATTGAAGAAGAAAAGCAAAAACGTTTAAACTTTAAGGCGGACGTAGCAGCCAAATTAAAGGATGCGGAAAAGCTTGAACTTGGTTCTGAAATTAGTCAGGGCACTATGGAACAGACCATTACGGTTAAAGTTGGGGATGACCTCGACGCTTTAATGGGTTCTGAAATTTTGCTCGAAGACGGCAAAATTGTCGCTTTCCGTAAATAATGGATCGGAATGAGCTGATTACCATAGGCGTTATTGTTGCCCCGCACGGTGTGCGGGGTGATCTTCGTATAATGCCGCAGACCGATTTTCCCGATCGGTTTTTGACGATGGATGCCTGCTACATTGATGGTAAAGAATACCACATCACATCCGCTCGTTATCATAAACAATTTATTTTGGCGACTTTTAAAGAAGTGCCGGATCGTAATGCTGCCGAATTGATGGCTCGCAAGGAAATTCAAGTTCCTCGCGACCAGTTGGTGGAATTGCCGGAAGGCCGTTACTACATTTTTGATATCATCGGTTTAACCGTGGAAGATACAAAGGGCCATGTACTGGGTACCGTGTCTGATGTATTGCAACCGGGCGCCAATGATGTGTATGTAGTCAAACAGGAAGGTCAGCCTGATTTATTATTACCTGTGTTGGAACATGTAATTTTAGATATTGATGTTGAAGGCGGTAAGATTATTGCCGATCCGCCGGAATGGATTTAATAGAGCAGCCGAGACTTAGGTGAAAGGCCTTTAGGCCGGAAAGGATAATGTGATACTATGAGAATTGACATTATTTCTTTATTCCCTGAGTTCTTTGCTGCTTTTTTTGACCATTCTATTATTAAGCGAGCTATGACTGCCGAGCGCCTTACTATGGAAGTAACGAATCCCCGTGATTTTGCTCACAATAAGCATAATCAAGTGGATGATACACCCTATGGGGGCGGGGCCGGGATGCTCATGATGGCGCCACCCATTTTTGAAGCTGTGGAGCATGTATTGGCAAAAACAGCGGAACAGGTTGATGCACCAGAATCAGCTGAAGCGAACGAACCTGCTCCAGAGCTGCGAAAACGGGTCATTTTCTTAGGTCCTACGGGCAGTACTTTTAATCAGGCCAAGGCACGAGAATTGGCGACTTACGACCAGTTGGTGCTTATTTGCGGTCATTATGAAGGCGTCGATTATCGCGTGGAAGAGCATTTAATCGATGAAACGATTTCCATCGGTGACTTTGTGCTTACCGGCGGTGAACTGCCGGCCATGGTTGTGGCTGATGCGGTTGCGCGCATGATTCCGGGCGTTCTGGGGGCTGCTTCGGGGGCGATTGAAGATTCCTTCTACAGGCCTATTTTGGAAGGGCCGCAGTACACCAAACCACCGGTTTTTCGAGACTGGGAGGTTCCGGAAGTATTGCGCAGCGGTCATCACAAAAACATAGCCACATGGCGCTTACAGCAGGCCTTATTGCGTACTCGCCGTTTGCGTCCGGATTTATTGGAACGCGAACTTACAGATGATGAAAAACGGGCCATTAAAGAATTGGAAAAACAAGGTCTATGGAAACCATAAACAGGTGGAAATTTCATAGGCCTTTTTTGTATAATGTATGTAATGATAGTTTGACGGACGGCAGGCTTTAAAGGCGCTTACAGCTAAGCCGACTTGATTTACCTGTTTGCCCGAAGTTTACGTTTTTAGAAATGAGGGACTGCTATGAAACCACGCATTGCAATTACGGCCGATACTTATATGGATGCTACGAACAGCACCAATTTACAACGAGCACCGTATGTATCTCGTGAGCTGGTAGAAGTGCTCAGTGCATTGGGATGTATTCCGTTTATTTTACCGGATGTACCGAATGCCATCGGCGAAGACTATTTTGAATTATATGATGGTCTTATTGTTCATGGCGGCCCCGATGTAGATCCTCATTTATTCGGTGAAGAACCGCGTCGTGAAATCGGTATGGTGAATTATAAACGGGATGTGTTTGAGCGTGAATTGATTCAGGCTACCGTTAAGGTGCGTAAACCTATCTTGGGTATCTGTAAAGGGGCACAAATCATCAACGTAGCATTAGGCGGTGATTTGTATCAGGACATCAAAACGCAGTGCCCGAATTCGTATATTAAGCATTCCCAAAAAGCGCCCGGCGGCTATCCTACTCACAGTATAACCGTGGCCAAGGACAGCTTTTTACATGCTGTGTTAGGGTTAAATACTTTGGTCAATTCCCGCCATCATCAGGCGATTCGTGAGGTTGCTCCTTCATTGAAAGTAACGGCTACCAGTCTCGACGGCATTGTGGAAGGCATTGAAAACAATGATGCGTCCGTAGTGGGCGTACAGTGGCATCCTGAAAATATGTGGCGTGAACACGAAGATATGTATGCTCTTTTTGAAGCGTTTGTGTCAAAAGTTAAGGAACGCATGTAATACAGGAAAACTTACTTCTAATCATAACGGACTTATTTTAATAATAGCGGGCTTGAACGATAGTGAAGATGACTCATAGACTGTGATTAATTCGCTAATCTGTTTGGTCTATAGTTCTATAAATGCTATAATAAAAAGATAAATAGTTTTAGAAGGAGATTATTATGCGAATTATAGGTATAGACCCGGGCACCGCTATTTGCGGTTATGGCATTATCGACGTGGACGGCAGTCGGTTGCAACCCGTTGCTTACGGCTGTATTACAACCACGCCGCAGGACACGGATGCCATGCGGCTTGAAATATTATTCAATGATTTAAGTGATATTTTGGAAGAATACCGGCCCGATAAATTTGGCGTAGAACAATTGTTTTTTAATCGCAATGTAACGACTGCCATTGCCGTAGGACAGGCGAGGGGCGTCATTTTGTTGGCCGCCAGCCAACGGCGCATCCCTATTTATGAGTATACGCCGCTACAGGTTAAGCAGGCCGTAGTAGGCTATGGTCGTGCAACTAAAGAGCAGGTTATTTATATGACTATGAATATGCTCGGAATTCGTGAGAAAATTAAGCCCGATGATACGGCCGATGCCTTGGCCATTGCCATTTGTACTGCTCACAGCTCCCATGGCGATGACTTACGGCGCCGTTTGCAGTTATAGATTTTGTAGGAGGCAGTAGTTCATGATAGGTTTTCTTCGTGGTATCATTAATCAGATTTTTCAAGGCTCCTGTTTTATTGATGTGCATGGTGTAGGTTATCGCGTATATATTTCCGGAACCACCCGCGATGCGTTAATAGAAGGACAAGAAGCATTATTATATACCCATATGAGTGTTCGCGAAGATGCGATTCAGCTCTATGGATTTGCTACACAAGACGAATATGATCTTTTTACTTTGCTGATTTCCGTATCCGGTATCGGGCCAAAAGTGGGGCTCGGTATTTTGTCCGGGCTGTCCGTGGATGGTATCAAAGTGGCCATTATGAATGGCGAATTGGGAACACTTACGAAGCTTCCCGGTATCGGTAAAAAATCGGCCGAGCGTTTGGTGCTCGAATTAAAAGATAAAATCGGTAAATTTACGACGGCACCGGCCCCTCAGGCGGCTCTTGATACGGCGGTACATGTTGCGCAAACCGGCATTGCCGGTGAGGCGGCGGACGCATTAATGGCCTTGGGCTATCGGGAATCGGAATTTGTTGATATACTCACTCAATTGGATAATGGTGAGCGAGATGTGGCGACATTGATACGCGACGTATTATCTGAATTGGGAAAGGGTAGGTAGTCATGAAAGAAGAAATACGTGTGGTTGACAGTCAAAGCCGCGTGGTGGGTAAAGAAGAACAAAGTGGCGACACTTGGCAGTTCTCTTTGCGACCGCGCTATTTGCACGAATACATCGGCCAAACGGATGTAAAAAATAATTTAAAAGTATATATTCAAGCGGCGAAAGAACGTAAAGAAGCGCTTGACCATGTTTTGCTATACGGACCGCCGGGGCTTGGAAAAACTACCTTGGCCGGCATTATTGCTAATGAAATGGGCGTAAACTTCCGCATTACATCCGGACCGGCCATTGAACGTTCCGGCGATTTGGCGGCGCTCCTCAGTAATTTACAGGACCATGATGTATTATTCATCGATGAAATACATCGTTTATCCCGTACGGTAGAAGAAGTGTTGTATTCTGCTATGGAAGATTATTCTTTGGATATTATAGTCGGGAAGGGACCGAGCGCTCGTTCGGTGCGCATCGATTTAAGACCGTTTACCTTAGTCGGCGCTACCACTAAGGCTGGTGCTCTTTCGGGACCGTTACGTGATCGTTTCGGTATTATCAATCATTTGGAATATTACAAGCAGGATGAGTTGGAATTCATCGTAAAACGGGCGGCGGAAGTATTGAATACAAAGATTACCGATACCGGAGCCGCTGAAATTGCCCGTCGTTCCCGGGGAACCCCGCGTATTGCGAACCGCTTGTTGAAGCGCGTCCGCGATGTGGCGCAAGTACTGGGTGACGGTGAAATTACCAATATCATTGCCGATGATGCCTTGCAGCGTTTAGACATTGACCAATTGGGACTCGATCGGGTAGACCGGGTAATTTTAAAAACAATTATTGAGAAATTTAACGGTGGCCCTGTCGGCATCGATACGATTGCGGCGGCTACCAGTGAAGAGCGCGATACCATCGAAGATGTGTATGAACCGTATTTGATGCAATTGGGCTTTTTGATTCGCACTAGTCGTGGGCGTATGGCGACGCAGTTGGCTTACGACCATTTGGGTATTACGAATCCGAATGTTAATGCATCTAGTCAGGGGGATTTATGAGATTGAGAGCAGTAAATCGTGTAATTTTGGCAGCCGTTTTAAGCTGTTTGATGACATCGGTTGTGCCCGTTTGGGGGGCCAGTGTGACGGTCACTAAAGAAGGGTCTGAGTCGACAACGACGACTACGACGATTAAAACACCGGTAAAAGAAACTAAATCGACGACAACGGTGGTAACGAAGGCGAATAAAGATACCCATACGGTAACTACGACGAAAACTACCACGATTACTACGAAGTCGGAAAGTAAGAGTGCTGCAAAAGCTACTGATACAAAAAACAGTGCTACCGCTTCAAACTCTAAGTTTACGAAAGTGCCGGCCTTTAATACGCCACAGCAAGCTAATATTCCGGCCATTCGCGTTTTATTGGCGACGCGCAGCAGTACTTGGCCCGTAGCCGGTAGCGGCCAGTTGGCAGTGTATACGAGTAATAAATCACCATTTGCCAAGTTTGCCGCTACGGACACAGTAACAATCGGCGTTAAAAATAATAAAGTGACGGTAAACGGCAAAACTGTAGACGGTTCTGCCTATATTAAATCGTGGCAAGGCAATGTAGAAGGCACTATTTTGCTGGATAGTAAACCGTATCGCGGCGCCATTAAAATTGTGCCCACTTCGTCAGGCGGCATGATGCTCATTAATGAAGTTTCTATTGAAGAGTATTTGTATGGCGTGGTACCGGCAGAAGTATCGCCAAGCTGGCCTCAAGAAGCTTTGAAAGCACAGGCCGTCGCAGCGCGCACCTATGCTTTATACAATATGAAACAAAGTGCTGCCAAAGCTTACGATGTGCAGCCGACCACGAATCATCAGGTCTATAACGGTCAGGCAGCGGAATTTAACAGCACTACGAAAGCCGTGGATGATACCAAAGGCATGGTGGTGCAGTATAAAGGACAGCCTATTGAAGCCTTGTTCCACTCCAATGCGGGTGGTTACACGGAAAACAGTGAAAACGTGTGGGGCAGTAATGTGCCGTATTTGCGCGGCGTTAAGGATTATGCCGATTACAAGCAAAGCGGCGACAGCTTTGCCTGGACCGTTAAACTTACGCGGGCCGAAATGGAAGCGAAGTTGCGTGTAGCCGGTAAAGATGTGGGCACCCTTAAAGAAATTAAACTCAGTACCTTGCGCCAGCGTCCTATGAAGTTTAAAGATCGCGGCGTGTCCGGTCGAGTTATGACGGCGGATTTTGTAGGTAATAAAAAGACGCTTACTTTGACGGGCGAGACGATTATGAAAATATTCGGCTTGAAATCCACCTTGTTTGATTTCTACGTAAACGTGAAAGTGCCGTCTACGGCGGATAGTTTTAAAAATCCAAAAGCTTATCACACGTTTAAAAAGGCAACTGATACCGTTTCGATTCGCGGTTATGGCTGGGGCCATGGTTTAGGCCTGTCCCAGTGGGGGGCAGCGGCTATGGCGGCGAAAGCACCTACGTCGGCTAAGGATTATTACAAAACGATTTTAACGCACTATTATACGGGTGTGACCATAGATAAAGCGTATTAATTTATCTCGCATAGGTATGCATAGCTAAGCCTGATAGATGGGAAATATGCGTAATCTCAAAAAACGTATTAACTACAGTTTGAAAGAAGGAAGTTTTACCATGAAGGTAACAGATTTTGATTATGAATTGCAGGAAGAACTGATTGCTCAGCATCCGGTGGAACCGCGTGATACATCGCGTCTTATGCTCCTTGATAAGGTGACCGGTGAAGTGGCTCACAAGGATCATTTTTATGACATCATTGATGAATTATCCGACAATGATGTGTTGGTCTTTAACGATACGAAGGTAATTCCCGCTCGTTTATACGGTCATCGCCGGGGCAGTGGCGGCAAAGTAGAAGTATTGCTCCTCACGCCTTGTGGTGAAAATAAATGGGAATGCTTGGTCAAACCGGGTAAAAAATGCCCGATTGGTCAGGAATTGGTATTCGATGACCGCTTGACCGGTAAAGTATTGGATAAAACAAGCTTTGGCGGTCGTATCATTGAATTTACGGCACAGGGTGTTTTCGACGATATCATTCAGGAAATCGGCGAAATGCCGTTGCCGCCATATATCCACGAAAAATTAGAAGATAAAGACCGTTATCAGACGGTGTATGCTCGTGAAAAAGGGTCGGCCGCCGCACCTACGGCGGGGCTTCATTTTACGCCGGAATTATTGGAACGCTTAAAAGCCAAAGGCGTTACTTTGGCCTTTGTAACCCTTCACGTAGGGCTTGGTACGTTCCGTCCCGTATCGGAAGAAACGATTGAAGACCATGAAATGCACAGTGAATACTATGTGGTAACGGCGGAAACGGCGAAAATTATTAACGACGCCAAAGCGGCCGGTAAGCGTATCGTAGCTGTAGGTACTACTTCGGTGCGCACCTTGGAATCGGCCACGAAGGATGGCGTTCTTCAGGCCGGTCACGATTGGACGCAGATTTTTATCTATCCCGGTTATGAATATAAGATGGTTGATGCGCTTATAACGAATTTTCATCTTCCTCAATCAACGTTACTCATGCTCATCAGTGCGTTGGCGGGCAGAGAGCATTGCTTAGCTGCTTATAAAGAAGCGGTTAAGGAACGGTATCGCTTCTTCAGCTTTGGCGACGCCATGTTTATTCGCTAACAGATTGGCGACACAACATACTTCGCTTCATTGTTAACAGTCAAGCAACGCGATGTTATGTTTATTCGTTAAATATTTTGTGCTATAATATGTACTTGACAGGTTGCAACTAGATAGGAGGATATGCTTGGTTATTACCTATGAATTACAAAAAGAATGTCCCCATACCGGTGCACGGGCGGGGCTTTTACATACGCCGCACGGTACATTTAAAACACCTATGTTTATGCCGGTAGGCACACAGGCAACGGTTAAAACCATGTCGCCGGAAGAATTAAAAGAGATGGGCGCTCAGATTATTTTGAGCAATACTTATCACTTGTTCTTGCGTCCCGGTCCGGACCTTGTAGAAGAGGCGGGCGGTTTACATCGCTTTATGAATTGGGATGGCGGTATCCTGACCGACAGTGGCGGGTTCCAGGTATTCAGTCTCGGTGATTTGCGCAAAATTACCGAAGAAGGGGTAGCCTTCCGTTCCCACATCGATGGTTCCAAGAAGTTTTTATCACCTGAAATTGCTACTAAAGTACAGGAGCAATTAGGTGCCGATATAGCTATGGCTTTTGATGAATGTATTCCGTATCCGGCTGATTATGCTTATGCGGACCGTTCTACGGCACGTACCACTCGTTGGGCGGAACGTTGCCGCAAGGCTCACACATCACCGACTCAAGGCATGTTCGGTATCGTTCAGGGCGGTATGTATAAAGATTTACGAACCCGTAGTGCCAAAGAATTGGTGGCTATGGACTTTGACGGTTACAGCATCGGCGGTTTATCCGTTGGGGAACCGCATGATTTGATGTACGATATCTTGGATCACACAACGCCATTATTACCGACTAATAAGGCTCGTTATTTGATGGGCGTTGGCACACCGGACTGTTTGGTGGAAGGTGTGGCTCGCGGGGTAGACATGTTTGACTGCGTATTCCCGACGCGTGTGGCGCGTAACGGTATGGCCATGACTCATAATGGCCGTGTAGTTATTAAAAACGCTACGTACGCTCATGATTGGGGTCCGTTGGAAGAAGGCTGTCAGTGCTATACTTGCCGCAATTATTCTCGTGCCTATATTCGACATTTATACAAGGCGGAAGAAATTTTGGCTTTCCGTTTGGTGTCGTATCATAATTTGTATTTCTTATTGAATTTCATGCGTCAAATGCGCGCCGCTATTTTGGAAGACCGATTCCCGGCTTTTCGTGATGAATTTTGGGCCGGTTATAAAAAATAGGGGACACTAGACGTTGAAAGATATATATGTTTTTTTGGAGGTGAACAGACAGTGGCAGATTTAGAACAGTTATTTCAAGCCGGTTGGCCGATATTATTAATGGTTGTAATTTTCTATTTCCTTTTATATCGTCCACAGAAAAAGCAACAGAAAGCTCGTAACGAACTTTTGAACAGTTTGAAAAAAGGTCAGAAAATTGTGACTATCGGTGGTATTTACGGTACAATCAATGCTTTGACTGACGATGCAATTATGCTTCAAATCGCTGAAAAAGTTGAAATCAAATTAGCTCGTTCCAGCGTAGCTCATGTGCTTGGCAAAGATGACAAATAATATGGATAAGCATACAATGCGCCTTGCTTTTAAAGCAAGGCGCCAAGCCATGTCTGACAGTGAATGCAAAACGCGGGCCGAGGCACTGTGCAAACACATTATGGAATCAGCTGAATATAAAAAGGCTCACTCCATAATGGCCTATTTGGCCATGCCGAAAGAGGCTAATCTCGATGCTCTGGTTACACAGGCTTTGGCAGAGGGCAAAGCGGTCTTTGTGCCGGTTTGCGTATCTAAAACCGAAATGATTGCAGCCCGGTTAACACGTCTTGATGATGTGAAAACAGGCGTCCTTCATATACGCATTCCTAATGAACCTTATGAAACGGCGGCGCCTAATGAACTGGATTTAATTTTAGTTCCCGGAGTAGCTTTTGATACCAAAGGTGGCCGTATGGGGATGGGGGCCGGTTATTATGACCGATTTTTGGCTAAAGTCCCTAAAGAACGCTTAATCGGCGTTGCATGGGACATCCAAGTTGTATCCGATGAGATTCCTATGGAAGCGCATGATAAACGCCTCGCCGGGTTAATTACGGACGAGCGCGTTTTAACATTTAAATAATTATGTATCTTAATTATGTGAAATCATTTTACACTGCTATTACGTTTCAATTTATTGGCGCAATAGTGGCTGCCCTGGCGATTTAAGGAGGGGGAATTTTTTTGAACGGTAAGGCACTGGCAAAATTTCTTGCAGTTATTGCCTTGATCTTTGCAGCCTTTATTTATTTTATTGGGCCTTTGGCACAATCGATTAAACAAGGTCTGGACTTACAAGGTGGTACACACATCGTTCTGGAAGCAGAAGATGCGGGCGAGAACAAAGTAACTGATGATGCGGTAGAACGAGCCAGACAGATTCTTGAACGTCGTATCAACGAAATGGGTTTGGCTGAACCATTAATTCAGCGTGAAGGTAAGAAACGTATCATTATCGAATTACCGGGTGTTAAAGATCCGGACCAAGCCATTAAAACCATTGGTAAAACAGCGGTTATGGAATTTAAGGATGAAAATGGCACAGTTCATTTAACCGGTAATGATTTAAAAGATGCGAAAGAACAAATCGGTCAGAATAAGCAATTCATGGTAGCTATTGAGTTTACCGATGAAGGGGCTAAGAAATTCGCTGATTTGACAACTATGAATGTGGGTCGTCACATCGGGATTTATCTTGATGGAGAACAATTAACAAACCCTGTAGTTAACGAACCGATTACGGGCGGTAAAGCCGTAATCACCGGTAGTAGGACCTTAGATGAAGCTAAAAACCTTGCGATTTTGCTTCGTTCCGGTGCGTTGCCTGTAAAAGTTAATGTATTGGAAGTTCGTACCGTAGGTCCGACACTTGGTCAGGACTCCAAAGATAAGTCGGTAACAGCCTTTGCCGTAGGTATCGGTCTTATCGTAGCGTTTATGTTGGTATTGTACCGTGTCTCCGGTTTCGTAGCGACTACAGCGCTTCTCATTTACGTATTATTATTGTTGGCCGTATTGCATTTCTTGCAGGCTACCTTAACACTGCCGGGGATCGCCGGTATTATTCTCTCCATGGGCGTCGCGGTGGATGCGAATATCCTGATTTTCGAACGCTTTAAAGAAGAAGTTCAGGTTGGTAAAACCTTGCGCATGTCTATGGAATCCGGTTTCCGGCGTGCCCTTGCAACTATCGTGGATGCGAACATGTCCGTTATGATTACGGCAGCCATCTTGTTTGTGCTTGGTTCCGGTCCGGTGCGCGGTTTCGCTATCACCCTCGGTCTCGGTGTTGCTATCAGTATGGTTACGGCCGTATTTGTAAGCCGTTATTTATTGCGGATGTTGATCGAATGTAATTTGACGAATCATCCATTCTGGTATGGTGCTAATGTGTCGCCAACCGCGACCATGGAGCTTTACAAGAAAGGAGGCAAAAAATAATGCGTTTTGACGTTATTAAACACCATCGTTGGTGGTTCACGTTGTCTTCTCTCTTGGTTATTGCCAGTCTTGTGTCTATCTTCGTACGCGGCTTTAACTTCGGTATCGACTATACCGGTGGTACCATTGTAGAAGTAGTATTTAATCAGCCTGTACAGGTTGCGCAAGTTCGTGAAGATTTGAAACAGTTCAATTTGGAAAATGCTATCATTCAGTTATCCGGTGAAAGCAATGAAACATCCGGTAAGGACGTTATCATTCGTACCCGTAACCTCGATGCGAATGAAAGCGCAGCCGTTGTGGAAAGCTTAAATAAAAATGTAGGTCAAAATGAAGTAAAACGTGTGGAATCCGTAGGGGCCGTAATCGGTTCGGAAGTTACGGAACATGCGCTTATTAACTTGGCCATTGCTTTCTTAGTATTGGCAGCGTATATTTCCTTCCGTTTCGAATACCGTATCGCGTTTTCGTCATTAGCCGCTATTTTCCATGACCTTATCATGGTACTTGGCGTATTCTCCTTCTTCCAGTTGGAAATCGATGCGTCCTTCTTGGCCGCTATTTTGACGGTAATCGGTTATTCCATGAATGAATCGGTAGTTATCTTCGACCGTATTCGTGAAAACACGCATACCCATAAACGTTCTGATACATTTGCCGATTTGGCGAATGCAAGTATTGCGCAAAGTATTCACCGCAGTTGCTATACTTTGACAACAGTATTGTTTGCTTGTTGCTCACTCTACTTCTTCGGTGGCGATACAACTAAAAACTTCGCTCTCTGTATGATTGTCGGTTTCGTAAGTGGTGCGTACTCTTCCATTTGCGTAGCTACTTCTATTTGGGCTATTTGGAAGAGCAGCAACAAAAAAGATATGCGTAATGCCGTTAAAGCTAATTAATGGTAATACATAAAATTAGTGTGGCTATATAATGCGAACGGTAGTATAATCGTATAAGTAATATAATTAACACAGTAGTCTTTCGAGGCTACTGTGTTTTATTGTACGCCGAATAGGCATGACAAAACCCCCAGTTAAACTGGGGGTCGGTAAAAA
>NZ_JALKIG010000003.1 GCF_023051165.1 Veillonella sp. KGMB01456 | reverse complement strand
CAGTATCTATCTAGGTTTACAGCACTTTTTACACACACTTTTTGTCCTATAACTCCAAAAAGGCCGAACCACCTTGATTTCCTTCATGGAGCGTTTAGAAAACTCCATAAAATCAGCAAAATCGGCAAGCATTTTTGTTAATATCGCTAAATTTATAATATTCTGTATGGACAATCACATAAAAAAAACACCCGTGAAACCTTTTTTAAAGATTCACAGGTGTCAAAAACATATTAACTTACTTACTGTAACTTACTAGTTGTAAGTTACTTATTGTTTTACATATCGGCAGCGTCAATCCACGTCTGAAGTTCCTCTTCAGCAGCTTCAATATCTTCGTCAAAAGCGCCACAGAGGCTTGGATAACGACCTACTTCAAGCGTGTACACAATGGCTTCATCACGAGCATTGCGAAATGTACCGAGCCAAATACCGGAGAATTGTGTTTCATACCACTCTACGGGCTGATCGGTTTCCGTAAAATTAATGGTAATGTTACCACGCCCCAGCGTTTCCATGACTTCAACTTGTTCTTCCATGGTAAGACCCGTTTTTTCAATATAGATTGTATGAGTCTCCCCCGTTTCACGAAGTCGTTTTAACGCCAATTGCAATTCTCTTAAAATGGCCTGCACATTGCCATAATTTTCTATCATTTCTTACATACCTCAATTCCCCAAGCGTTTAGTTGCCGAATAACACGCTGTATCACGTCCGGCAAGGCCGCCTGTACAATTTCAGAAGGCTCAAAACCTACTTCAAGACTGGCCGGCTCTACGCCTATAACCATAGCATCTTCCAGGGGATCTTCTTGCAACGCACGAATGCGCAAAATATCCTGCATGCCCACTTCGTGAACCGAAATATTCCCGGTGAAGTAGTTTTCTGTTTCCTGATGGGGAAACTCATAAATTGTACCGGGCTTTTCACCACCGTTAACAGCATCCACCAAGAGCAGTTTTTTCATGCCTCGCATATAGCTGAGGAGCTCCATCCCCATGGTGCCGCCGTCAATTATATTTACGGCCGGGCTAAATTCGTACTCTTTTTCTAATTGATGTACGACATGTACGCCCAACCCTTCATCGGTAAGCAAAATATTACCTACGCCCAACACGGTAATACTATTCTCGTTTACCATATAAATCCTCAATATCTTCCGGATCCTGCGGATAGAATTTCATCCCCGATACCATACTGGATACTTCCCCGGATTCTTCCATTACGTCTTCGCGGAAAGCCAAGTATACATGGGCCACCGTGAACAACAAGAAGAACCAAGCAATATAATGATGAATGATATGGATCTGATATTCATTGAACAGTAAATTAATCGGATTAAATACAATGGCCAGCCAGCTTTCCGGACGAATCTGCGAATACATAGCCAGACCCGTGCAGATTTCGAAGAACATCATAATATACACAATTAAATAACTGGTACGTGCTAAGGAGTTACGAAGCACACGGTGTTCTTCCTGACGTGGCAACATCAAATAGTGTAACGTGGTTTGTTTTAAACCGTCCCAATATAAGCGTTTACGGAACTTAGGTAATAAACGGTCACCGCGATAGCGAATAGCCCCATAAATGCGGAATATAAAGGCAAAAATGAGGATAAATGCAAATCCGAAATGAACGCGTCGAATCATTTCCATGGAAAACCAGCTGTTAATAGCTTCTGCCGGTTCTTTTCCTACGAACATGCTGAAACCGGGAGCACCAATATAGAGACCGGTCCAGAACAGGAACGTAACGCAAAGCACCATGGTCCAGTGAAAAATACGCAACCACAGACTAAATACACGATACGGCTTTTTTTCCGGTTGTTCTAACATATGAATCCCCCCTATTATTTGCACAAAGCATCCGTATTAACAGAGACGATTTTTTCACCTTTCTTATTGTACAAGTGGGTTGCACAAGCAAGGCAAGGGTCAAACGAGTGAATCCCTTTCAAAATTTCGAGCGGTTTATCCGCAATTTTAACGTGCGTATCAATCATGTTAGATTCGTAAGCACCATGTTCATTGGCCATTGTCTTAGGACATGCATTCCAAGTGGATGG
Organism: Veillonella sp. KGMB01456; assembly: GCF_023051165.1. Lineage (GTDB taxonomy): Bacteria > Bacillota > Negativicutes > Veillonellales > Veillonellaceae > Veillonella_A. The sequence goes on along the minus strand of NZ_JALKIG010000003.1, from coordinate 114,064 downwards.
TACGATACACTGATAGTTGTCGATTTTTGCATCTTTAATAACGCTCCAGTGACCGAGGGCACCACGAGGCGCATCAAGAACACCAACGCCTTTGGCTTCTTTTGGCCAAGAGTTAGGATCGAATTTGCTCATATCGGCTACTACTTCGTCGCCGCCTTTAATATTGGCTACGAGTTTATTGAACATGTATTGGCTCATATTAACCGCAACCTGTGCATCGAGGGCACGACAAGCGGTACGGCCTACCGTACTACACATCCATACATGAGCCGGAACGCCCAATACGGAAGAAACGGTATCAATTTGTTTTACAATCATCTGTTCTGCCCAAGATGGGTTACTGATGATGCCTTGTTTAACTTTCGTATACACTACGATATATTTTGCCAATGGACCCACTTCGCAGGCTTTGCCTTTAAATGTTGGGGATTTAATCCACGAATATTTCTTAGTTTCATCGAGGAATTCCCAATGTTCCTTAGTACCTGTCTTAGGACCGGTATAGTTAGGTTTGGTAATCCCTTCAGACGGATGGGCTGTCTTAGTACCGTTTGGATATTCATACCAAGAGTGTTCAACTTCTTCTGATAAGAAGTCAGGATTCATCAAATCAGGACCATCCATTGGGATAAATTTAGCTTTATCTACGCCGAGGCCGAAATCTTCAACTACACCGTTGGCACGGACTAAGATTTTTTTGAAATAATCGCCGTTGGAAATACCGCTGTATGGTTCATCCGGATAGTCACCGTAAGCCATGGCGCGTTTCTTGGATAAACCGCCGCCATCAACCATACCCGCTTTGGCGTAAATCTGACCGATAGCCAACACGTCAGGTACATAGAAGTAATTTACCAAATCCTTAGCCAACGAAATGGATTCATCAACTGTTGCGAGGCGCGCCGCATTAACCGGTGCATTCATGTCATCCATGGAGATGGAGCAAGGCATACCGCCGATACAGAAATGCGGATGTGGGTTTTTACCGCCAAATACAACATGCGGTGTTACAATATCACGCTGACGGTCCAAAATATTGAGGTAATGAGCTACGCCCATCAAATGAACTTCCGGCGGCAATAATTGATAATCAGGATGATCCCACCACTGAGCGGCAAAAATACCCAATTGACCGCTGTCTACGATCTTTTTAACTTTCGCTTGAATAGCGGCATAGTAAGTTGCATTGCCTTTAGGGAATTCTTTCGGATACGCCGATGAAGTACTTTGTGTTTCAGCCGGTTCTAAACCGCTCAAGTTGTAGTTTTTAAGCACGGTTTCCTGAAGGGCTGCTGTTTGCGCCGGATTGGCTTTTAACGCTTCGATTGGACTAACCCAGTCGAGAGCATGCAAATGATAAAAGTGAACGATATGGTCATGCGCATCTAAACAACTATGCATGATGTTACGAATATAGTTCGCATTTTTAGGAATTTGAATGCCTAAAGCATCTTCGACGGAACGCAAGGATGCAATGGCATGCGTAGATGTACAAACACCGCAAATACGCTGCACAAAAGCCCACACATCACGAGGATCGCGACCTTTAGCTACCAATTCAATACCACGCCAAGCAGTACCACTGGACAACGCGTCTTCTACCTTACCGGTTGCTTCATCTACATTCACCTCAACCCGCAAATGACCTTCAATACGAGTAATCGGATCAACTACTACACGTTTCATTAGTGGTTACCTCCTTCGTTATTCGTCTGCTCAGACGCTGCTTTTTTTGCTTCCTGTTCAGCTATCATTTTCTTTTCCAGCTGAATTGTATCATATTTATGTTTAGCCAACGTTACACCACCATGAGCTACAACGGCACCGAAAGCGGTAAGACCGGCAATAGTACCGATGGTATCAGCGGTGGTAACGGTATTGGCCACTTGTACTTGCGGCAAGCGTTGTGTGAAAACACCGTTATCCCAGAAGCCTTTTTCACTGCAACCGATACAGCCCGAACCGGACTGAATCGGATAGGATAAACCATTCCACCAACGTAAGTTACCGCAGGAGTTATATGTTACCGGACCACGGCAACCCATTTTATAAAGACACCAACCGGCTTTAGCCCCTTCATCATCGTATTTTTCAACAAAAAGTCCGGAGTCAAAGAACGGACGACGATAGCATGTATCGTGAATGCGGTTGCCATAGAATTGTTTTGGACGACCTTCCACATCGAGAGGCGGAATTTCACCAAACAAGGCATAGTGCATGATAACGCCGGTCATAACTTCAGGAATCGGTGGACAACCCGGTACTTTAATGATTTTCTTACCCGATACTACTTCGGAAACCGATACAGTATTGGTAGGGTTAGGGTTCGCTGCTTGAACACCGCCCCAAGCGGCACAGGAACCGTATTCAATGATAAAAGCGGCGCCGGCGGCACATTCTTTAAGCACGTCAACGAACGGACGTCCGCCAACCATACAGTATGTACCGTTATCGTCAAGCGGTACACCGCCTTCAACGGCTAATACATACTGCCCTTTTTTATCGTTTAATAATTTATGTAGGTGAGCTTCAAAAGGAGCACCTGCCGCTGCAGATAAGGTATCATCGTATTCCAACGCAATCATGTTTAATACCACATCGGAAGCGAATGGTGACGTAGAACGGATGAAGGATTCATCACATCCCGTACATTCATGGCCATGTAACCAAATTACGGTTGGTAATTCTTTTGTATCGGCCGCTTCCACCACTTTATTTAAAAAGGTCGGTGGCATGCCTAAAATGGCGGTCAAAGCCACACATGTTTTCATAAATGTGCGGCGGCTGAGTTTACGTTCCTGGAATAATTTCCACAGACTGTTTGTCTTCTCTTTCACAGGTGGACCCCCCTCGCTTGCAATAACTTTACTGTCCTTTGGAAAATATCTAAATTTTTATATTAATTATTATAGTAAGTATATCATGTTGTATTCAGATTTTCTATAGAATATTACATGAAATTGCTGTATTACAGGCAAAACTTAACTATAACTTAATACACATTATTTAATAATAGAACGAATTAAGCCTTCTACAACAGCTGCCGTTTTGTAACCTGCAATGCGATCTTTTTCTTTGCCGTTTTTGAAGCAAATAAGGGTAGGAATACCTTGGATTTCATATTTCAAGGCAACATCTTTTAGGGCTTCCACATCAATGGTAACTACTTCAATGTCATCTTTCATGTCTTCAGCTAATGTTTCCATTTCGGGATTCATTAATTCACAAGGTTTGCACCAAGTGGCCCAAAAATCGGCAACTACCACTTTAGATGATTCTTTTACTACTTTTTCCAATGCTTCTAAGCTTTCAATTTTTGTAACAGACATTACAATCCCTCCTTAATACCTAATCCTCTTAGTATTGTTTTATTATACGTATGTGGTGACAATGTTTAGTCAAAAAATGTATTATATTTTTCTACATTCTAGTTTTAATTATACTCATCTGCCAATCAATTTTGGACTAAAATAAAACCGCCCCGAAGAGCGGTTTTAAGCAAGCAATCAATAAGCCGAGTTCTGTTCTGTTTGCACAGCGGTGATTATCTTTCTAGGCCTATAATTGCTTATAGGCTCAAGCGGCACAACCCGAAAGGTAGGCGGGCCACCCTTATCCCTTCCCTATTCGGCCTTGCTCCGGATGGGGTTTACCGAGCCAATATATTACTATATTGCTGGTGCGCTCTTACCGACACCGTTCCACCCTTACCGCATAAGCGGCGGTTTACTTTTCTGTGGCACTATTCCCTATGGTCACCCACGCCGGACGTTATCCGGCATCCTGCCCTATGGAGCTCGGACTTTCCTCGAACTTACGCTCGCAATCACCTTTCATACTTGCTACTTAAAGTCTAGCAGATACAGCGAAGTAGGTCAATTATCTTTTTCTCAATAATTGTATGAACTAACAGCACATCTAAAGGTATCGAATAAGCTTATAACCATCTAATTGAGATTGACCTTCAACACTGTTTATGCCAGATATCCCACTCTAATCAAATTAGCATAGTTTGTTACTTAAAAAATCTATTTACCTAAAAAACTATCTAATCAATATTTATTTAAGCCTAATTTATTTTAGCCTAATTCGTTTACGCGAAGAAAAAATCTTCATGTACATCACTGATAACAACCGGCACGTCAGTCATTTTTTGTTCTTGTAATTGGATACCGATATGAGCAGCCAATAAAGCAGCCGCACCAATTTCAGTACCAAAATGACCAACATCAGCAACCAAGATGCCCAGTTCTTTGGCAAGTTGCATATCGTGATACTTCACGTCACCCGTTACATAGGCTTGTGCCCCCATTTTAGCAGCCACTTTAATAAATTCGGCGCCACTGCCTGTGCAAAGGGCCACTTTAGTAATAGCGTCCACTTTAGCCCCGCCAAAACGCGCTCGTCCCCGTGGGAAACAAGCTTTAATGAGTTCTATAAAGCCTTCCGTGTCTAACGTATCAGCTAATTCACCGATGCGGCCGATGGTCGCTTCTTCACTCGGTGTCACCAATTGATGCACTTCATAGGCCGGCACTTCATAAGGGTGCGCGGCTTTCAGTGCTTCGATAACGGCACTTACCAAAATCTGCGGCACAATAGCTTCAAGGCGATTTTCTTGCACCGTAGTTGCTTCCCCTACTTCGCCGATATATGGATTAGCTCCGTCCAACGGCTTAAAGGTTCCGGTGCCTTCCGTATAAAAAGCACAATGACTGTAGTTGCCAATTTGACCGGCTCCCGCATCACCCATGGCTTGCATTACCGCATCACGGTGAGTAGCCGGTACAAAGGTAATAATTTTGCAAAAACCTTGTTCGTGAACAGTCTCAAGTCCTTTCACATTACCTAAGCCGATTTGTGCCGCCGCCAAGTCATTCAAGCCACCCGGTGCGATGTCTAAATTCGTATGGGCACTGTATACGGCGATTTTCTTGGAGATTAATTCAATAACCAAACGGCCCAAGGCAGACTCATCGGTAATCTGTTTCATCCCCTTAAAAATAACCGGATGATGGCTCACAATCAGGTTGCAACCTTTCGCTTCTGCTTCGGCAACCACTTCAGGCGTCACGTCAAGGGTTGTCAAAACACCCTTGACTTCCATGTTGCGTTCGCCTACCAAAAGGCCTACATTATCCCAATCTTCTTTTAAATGCTTTGGTGCCAATTTTTCTACGATTTTGGCGATATCCTGCACTGTTGCCATAGTTGCCTCCTTTATTTTATAAAAGTTGTTATTCATTTTCATTAGCCGATTCATTAGTCGATTCATTAATCGATTGATTGGCCCATTTGTCTGGACTCATCTAGCAAATCAGCTTATATTAATTCTTTTAACTCTTTAACTTCAGCTGCTAACGCTTGATATTTTTCCGTATGCGCCATAGCATCCGTCATACCTGCCAAGGCCGATTCACGAATATGAAGTAAATGCGCCATGTGATCTTGCCACAAAGGCGGCTTTTCGCGTTGAACCAGCGCTCCTATCAGCCACAATAGGGATGTATCCGGCAGAGCGTCATAAGGGTCTTTTGCATCAATTGTTGCTTGTGTAACCGGTCCATCAGCCGTAACATAGACCGATTCTCGGCCTTTTTTAAGGGTTAAGAATGCTTGGTAATGTTTACCCATGTCCGTCATAATCACTTCGCGCACAATGCGATAGCCCTGTTGCACCATATACTGCCGCAGTTCCGCTTGGCCATTCTGCGGTTGGAGTACATAAAAGTCCAATAATTCCGGACCTGCTTCAATAATGTCTCTCATTAAAAAACCACCCATACCGCAAATGACAGCGCCCTGTAATTCGCCTTTTTTTACCACTTGCAAACCATTGCCCAAACGACAATTGATAAATTGGGCCACGTCCGTTGACGCCACATAGGCTTTGGCCGATGCTAAGGGGCCTTTATTTACATCACCGGCAATCGCTTTGTCAGCACGTCCGCGTCGCACCAATTCTACCGCCAAATAACCGTGATCGGTACCGATATCGGCAATGACTTCAGCCTTGGGAATCAAGGTAAACACCGCTTCTAACCTATCGGTCATCTTTTTCATTGTCACACTCACATTCCTCGCAATCTTTCTATAAATCTATTGTAATATGCTTTCTATATAATAATATAAACAAACTCCGTGCTTAGTAATTATATTTATTTCTATTATTATTGTATCATAAAACATCCTTTTTATAAGTTGAATACTTGATATAGCAGGAGTTTTTCATGTCACTGTCGAAAGAAGCAACAAGTAAGCTGTTTAGTGTTAAATATATTAATTGTAAACGGAGGTATGGTATGTGGAAAAAAATTCTTATTTCATCCGGTCTTCTGGCCTGTCTTAGTTGTCCCCAATTTACAAGCGACGCCTATACTGTTCTAATGCACCAAACAGATGTGAATATGAACCTCACCTACCCGCTGGTTTATCTGTACAATGAAGCAGCGCAAACTAAAGTTAACACTGAAATTGCCATTTATGTGGATAAAATGCGCGACCTCTATTACAAAGAAAAAATGTACACGGTTAATTTAAACTACGAAACCACCTATGAAGATGATGATTATATATCGCTTATCATCACAAGCGGTTGGTATAACGGTCAAAGTGCGCACGGCTACTACACATCGCAAGGTCTCGTTTTTGACAAGCATACAGGAAATCTCATCCCGGCCACCAACTATGTCCATCTCAAAGACGATGAGCAATTGTATAAATTAGTTATGGAAGGTATGCTGCCGGTTTTCAGCTCTCGCGAACATCAATTGCAGTACAATGAATTCCAAATTCTCGATAAAAAAAATCCGATTCGTAACAATAACTATGTTTTGCTCGGCGAGGGCAAAATCGCTATGCTCTATCAGCCGTATGAAATCTCTTATTACGCTAACGGCGTGACAAGGATTGTGTTTACACCGGAAAAGATTGAGTATATTAATCGGTTGAACTCGTAAGATAAATCTACTAATCATCATTGTCGGTACCGAATCCAATACGCGTCATTTTTCAGGAGCTGCCGTAAAAGCGACCCGTAATAATACAAAGTTGTGCGATAATGAAGGATCTTATTCTGCCTTTATTTAAACAGGAAGTTTTTGCTGTAACAGAGAGAACACTGGAGAGAATTGATGCGATTATATATTTTTTATTATGTGCCATTGAAGTTAAGGAATGATATTGTGAAAAAGTTTATTTTAGGGGTTATGTTAATTGGTTTGTTGTTCTTTCCTGTTTCTACAACTCATGCTGTTACTTTAAATGACCTCACTATAGGGAATTATACAGTAATTGAAAAAGATGAGATCATGACAACCTACGCCGATAACAATATAGAAGTAATAAACGGATTAACAGAAACACCAGAAATTAAAATGAAGCTATATGTTATCTCGACATCACATCGCAGTTATGCAGTATCTGAACTACTGTGCCATTATTACTATGACTTAAATACTAAAAAAATTATATTAGCTACAGAGCAGATATATTTGATTAATGGCAGAAATGGTAAAGTAGTCAGTAAAACAATTTATAAGAATCCTAAAAAAGTGGTGCTGGGGCCGGAATATCCAGCCTATCCAGAAGCAATGTATGCTCTTAAGTTAGCCATAGAAACCGGCCAGGTTAATTTAGTCTTATAGCACAAGAACCTCATTATAACTACAAAAAACCGCTTGTATCATCAATTTGATACAAGCGGTTTTTCTTTCAAATCATGGTGGGCCCACCTGGGTTCGAACCAGGGACCGACCGGTTATGAGCCGGTTGCTCTACCCCTGAGCTATAGGCCCATAGGGGAATACTGCAGTATTCCACCAAAATATTATACACAATAAGTGTGATTCACGTCAATATAACGCCGAAAATCTACACTTAAAGTGTAATTCACATCAATACACCAGCGATAGTCAACGTTAATCTCAAATTTTCAGAGTGCGTCACTACCAATGTTTAATCTTATAAGAAGTCTTTGATCTTATCGCGTTTGCCACGATTACGAAGTTTCGTCAAGGCTTTACCTTCAATCTGACGAATACGTTCACGGGTAACGCTGAAGTGCTGACCTACTTCTTCCAAGGTACGAGGTTTGCCGTCTTTCAAACCGAAACGCAATACCAAGACTTGCTGTTCACGATCGGTTAAGCAAGAGAATACATCTTCGATTTGTTCTTTAAGTAAGATGTAGCTGGCTGCATCATCCGGTGCAATAGCATCCTGATCTTCGATGAAATCGCCCAAATGGGAGTCTTCTTCTTCCCCGATTGGCGTTTCCAAAGAAACCGGTTCCTGTGCGATTTTCTGGATCTCACGAACACGTTCTACACTGATGCCCATACCTTCCGCAATTTCTTCAGGCAATGGTTCGCGACCTTTATCCTGCAAGAGTTGACGGGAAATACGAATCAATTTATTAATTGTTTCTACCATATGTACCGGAATACGAATGGTACGTGCCTGGTCGGCGATGGCACGGGTAATGGCCTGGCGAATCCACCATGTTGCATAAGTGGAGAATTTATAACCTTTCGTATAGTCGAATTTATCAACCGCTTTAATGAGGCCCAAGTTACCTTCCTGAATTAGATCCAAGAACAACATGCCGCGACCTACGTAACGTTTAGCGATACTAACTACCAAACGCAAGTTGGCGTCAATCAATTTCTGTTTCGCTCTTTCGCCGGCTTTCATTTCTTTATACGACGCATCATCCTTGGCACCCGCTTCAATCTGCTGAGCCAAAAGAATTTCTTCGTCAGCGGACAACAAAGGTACGCGACCGATTTCTTTTAAGTACATGCGAACAGGATCGTCAATGTTAACGCCTTCCGGAATACTAAGGTCAAGGCTTACTTCTTTCGCTTCGCGAACTTCGTCGCTTTCTTCTTCATCTTCGATGATGTCATCTTCTTCAGCTGCCACTTCAGCATCATCGGTGATAACGTCTATATTACTTTTCTGTAATACTTCATACATATCGTCTAACTGCTCAGCCGTAAGTTCTACTTCTTCGTGAAGAGCATCCGTAATTTCTTTACTCGTTAATGCCCCTGCCTTACGACCTTTTGCCAGTAATTGTTCTATTATTTCTTCTAACCGTGATTTAGTTTGCTTCTTAGCCACAATGCTCTTCCTTTCTTTCATAGTTTATCGAGACCATTCCTTAATCAATTTTTGTAATTCCTGGCAAATACGTAATTCCTCAATAAATTTAGGATTACCTGCCCGGTTCAGTTGATCTGCTAACACACTATGTTGTTTATACTGTTCTCGTAATGACTTCAAGCGCACTGCTCGTATATAGCCATCCACTTGTGCTTCCTTATACTCGCCTTCACCAAGCACCATTAAGCGACCATAAGCGGTCTTTTCATCGTCAGTAAGCATTTCTTCCAGCGCCACTGTCGAAAGCGCACCGGTCTTACTTAGAAGTTCTCCGGCTTTGTTAAACAAAGCACGGTACAAAGGATTGGTTATATCCTCCAACGGTAAATATTGATGGACCCGTTCCCAAGCCGCCGGCCAAACTACGGCCGCGGCCAGTAATCGGTCTTCTTCGGTCGTCACATTTTCCGGCACAACCGCACTAGCCGTATCGGTTGGTAATTCTACCCCACCTTTGGCCAAGTATTGGCGAAACATGCGAAAAATCTGACTATTATCCAACCACAATGGCAATGCCAGTGCTTTCAGATAATTTTCGCGCTCTATCTGACTGCTTGTAGCACCTATGAGGGGAAACACTTCTTCTAAAATAGCCTGTTTGCCGGCCATCGTATTACTGTCGTGCCGAATCATGGCACTGTTCAAGTAAAAATCAAATGGCCGCACGGCCTCATCTACGAGTTTTAAGAATGCTTCCGGCCCATGGTTGCGCACATAATCATCCGGATCTTTGCCGTCCGGCATAGCTACCACGCGCACTTTAAATTCCGTATCTTGTAAAAGCTCAATAGCCCTGCGCGCTGCTTGTTGCCCGGCTCCGTCCATATCATAGGCCAATACGACTTCATCAGCTTGACGCACTAATAAGCGCCCGTGATCTTTGGTATAAGCCGTGCCTAAAGAGGCCACTACATTGGTAACCCCTCGATTATGAGCACTTATAACATCCATATACCCTTCTACTAAAATGACCTGTTTTTTCTCCCGAATAGTTCGGTATGCTTTGTCAAAAGCAAAGAGCATATGGCCTTTATTGAATAATTCATATTCCGGTGAGTTTAAATATTTAGGCTTGCTGTCATCCAGCACACGGCCACCGAACGCAACCACACGCCCTTTTCCGTCCATAATGGGAAACATTACACGATTACGAAAATAATCATACGTTTTACCATTACTTTTACGGCAAAGACCGGTTTCAATTAATATGCGTTCATCTATGCCTCGCTCTCTGAATGAGCGATATAGTTTGTCCCAATTGTCGGGCGCAAAGCCAAGCTGGAATTTTTCAATGGTGTCTTTAGTGAGACCCCGTTTCTCCAAATAAGCAAGCCCTGCTTTACCCATTTCAGTCTGCGTCAGGCAATTATGAAAAAATGTAGCCGCCAAGGCATTCACCTTGTACAAACTTTCCCTGTGTGCCTGCCGATGTAATTCTTCTTTGGTTAAATCGCGCTGAGGTAACGCAATGCCCGCACGATTCGCCAACCTTTCCAAGGCTTCGGGGAATGACAGTCCATCATATTTCATTAAAAAGCCAATCGCATTGCCTGATTCGTGACATCCGAAACAATAAAAAAAGCCCTTTTCTGGGTTTACACTGAATGAAGGCGTTTTCTCATTATGAAAGGGACAACAGCCCCAGTAATTCCTCCCCTTCTTCTTCAATGTCATATGCTCAGAAATCACTGACACAATGTCATTTGCATCTTTTATCTGTTCAATCAGTTCAGCATCGAAGTGTCTACTCATTTCCTCACATCCCTTAATAAACTTCACTGTATATATATTTCTACAAAAGATAATGTTTTTCCTTCTATGTCAAGAAGATTTTTTTAAATATATTCATTTTTTATCTGCAAAATTTTTATGCAATTTATGCAATTGCTTTTAGGGTATGAAATAAGCCATTATAATTTATTTTGTTCACAAGGACTATTATTATACTTCTTTTCTCAATTAAAAACAAGACGAAAAAAAGACTATAATTGTCCACTCCCTCGTGACGTCCGCCAAAGGGAGTGGTAATTATAGTCTTTTGGTTATTAATCTTTTATAAAGAGTCCGTTTCCGTTCTCTTTAATTATTTAGCGTAATCAACAACGCGGGTTTCACGAATGATAACGACTTTAATCTGACCCGGATATTCCAATTCAGACTCAATACGTTTAACCATTTCGCGTACCAATAAGGTTGCTTCCGCTTCGTCAATCTTTTCAGGTTTAACCATAACGCGAATTTCGCGACCCGCTTGAATTGCGAAACATTTTTCAACGCCATCAAAGGACTCGGCAATTTCCTCTAACTTAGTCAAACGTTTCAAGTAGTTTTCAAGGGTTTCGCGACGTGCGCCCGGACGAGCCGCCGAAATAGCGTCAGCAGCTGCCACCAATACGGCTTCAACCGATTTGAATTCTTCATCCCCATGATGAGCACCGATACAGTTCTGTACCAATACACTTTCATGGTATTTCTTAGCTACATCCACACCAATCTGTACGTGGGAGCCTTCCATATCGTGGTCAAGCGCTTTCCCTAAGTCATGGAGTAAACCACCGCGTTTAGCAAGGGTTACGTCACAACCTAATTCGGCTGCCATCATGCCGGCCAAATGAGCCACTTCAACGGAGTGTTTCAATACATTTTGACCGTAGCTGGTACGATATTTTAAGCGACCTAAAATACGGATAATTTCAGGATGTAAGCCATGTACATCGGCTTCAAAAGTTGCCTGTTCCCCCGCATCTTTAATAACTTGGTCAACCTCTTTACGAGCTTTACCAACCATTTCTTCGATGCGAGCCGGATGAATACGGCCGTCAACAATCAATTTCTCAAGGGCAATACGCGCTACCTCACGGCGAATCGGGTCAAAGCCGGAGAGAATAACTGCTTCAGGGGTATCATCAATGATAAGATCTATACCTGTTAAGGTTTCTAGGGCACGAATGTTTCGGCCTTCACGACCGATAATTCGCCCTTTCATTTCATCATTTGGAAGAGCTACTACCGATACGGTAGACTCTGCAACATGATCCGCAGCACAACGTTGAATTGCGGATGCAATAATTTCTCGGGCGTTCTTTTCAGCCTCTTCCTTGGCTTGTTGCTCTAAATCTTTAACAAGAACCGCCGTTTCGTGACGAATTTCTTGTTCTACATTGGAAAGTAAAATTCCTTTCGCTTCCTCAAATGTCATGCCGGAAATACGTTCTAATTCCGCCATTTGTTGGTCGTACAGAGCTTCTGTACGTTCTTTTAAAGTTTTTGTTTCTTGTTCTTTACGATGCAACGCATCTTCTTTTTTCTCTAAGGATTCCAATTTACCGTCGAGATGTTCTTCTTTCTGAAGAATACGTCGTTCTAAACGTTGTAATTCATTGCGTCGATCTCGGTTTTCTTTATCCGCTTCACTGCGAAGTTTATGAATTTCTTCCTTAGCTTCTACTAAGGCTTCTTTTTTCTTAGACTCAGCCAATCGCTCAGCATCAGCTACAATACGAGCCGCTTCAGTTTCAGCACGGTTAAGCTTCCCTTCAGCGATGTTCTTACGCATCATATAGCCTACACCAAGACCGATAAGCACCATTACAACGGCAATAATACTATACTCTAAAATAATGTTCACCTCCTCATATAAAAGTAAGAAGCGCTTTCGTCTTCTCCTAAATTGCCGTCTGTTTCATACATATTTGAAATTTGCCCACTACTGTGAGACTACTATAATTGTAGTCTGTCATCAATCCCCTGTCAAGGTAAACTCTATATAGACTACTCATAGCGAGCAACCCGGTCACAGATATTCCGGATTGTTCCGGCGCTAAAACCACGGTTTTTCAAATAGTTAAAAACTTTCTTGTATTCAACGCGGGCCTCCAGAGGCCAAGTGTTATCAAACCACTCGGCCTCTGCTGCCGCATCAACACCGATAAAATGACGAACCACCAACTTAAGGGCCGGCTCAGTTTCATCATACTGCGAAAGTTCATTCCCAATTGGCAAGCCTCGTTGATAAAGCTTATTACGAATGAACTGAACACTGTATTTAGCTTCACTTATGTATAATTGTAATGCATCATGAGCTAAACGTTCGTCGTTGATGTAATCAAGGTCTTCCAGACGCTCCAATACTTGATGTATTAAATCGGCCGGCACGCCTTTACGCTGAAGTTTTTGCGTCAGCTCCAAGCGGCTCAGGAAGCGAGGCGCCAAAAAGCGCATCGCCTGGTCTATGGCCGTTGTAAGCGTATATTCTTTGGTCAAAGCCATCGAATTATTCTTCCGTCGTTTCTTCGCCGACTACATCAAAAGTTTCCGGTTCCGCCATCAAAGTATCACGAATGATAGTATCGATTTCATGAGCGATTTCCGGATTAGAACGTAAGTATTCTTTAGCCGCTTCCTTACCTTGGCCCATACGTTCATCATTGTAAGAGTACCAAGCACCGGATTTTTTAATAATTTCCATGTTGGTACCGATATCAATTAAAGTACCTTCATAGGAAACGCCACTGCCATACATCAAATCAAATTCAGCAGTTTTAAATGGCGGTGCCACTTTATTCTTAACAACTTTTACTTTAGTTCGGTTACCTACGTTTTCATTATTTTGTTTAATAACTTCCCCTTTACGCACATCGAGGCGAATGGTGGAATAGAATTTTAAGGCACGGCCACCGGTCGTTGTTTCCGGATTACCGAACATAACGCCAACTTTTTCACGCAACTGGTTGATAAAAATTACAACCGTACGAGATTTGCTGATAATACCTGTTAATTTACGAAGCGCTTTACTCATTAAACGAGCCTGCAAACCTACGTGAGCATCGCCCATTTCACCTTCGATTTCGGCTTTCGGTACCAACGCTGCTACGGAGTCGACAACGATGATATCAACAGCACCACTGCGAACGAGGGACTCTGTAATTTCAAGAGCCTGTTCACCATTATCCGGCTGAGATACTAATAAGTTATTAATATCGACACCCAAATGACGGGCATATACAGGATCGAGCGCATGTTCCGCATCAATAAAGGCCGCAATGCCGCCACCCTTTTGTGCTTCTGCAATAGCATGCAAAGCTACGGTTGTTTTACCGGAGGATTCAGGGCCATAAATTTCAATAACACGGCCGCGGGGAAAACCACCTACACCTACAGCAAGGTCAATAGCCAAACAGCCGGTGGAAATAACTTCAATATTCATGCGGTCCGTAATATCGCCAAGGCGCATAATAGCACCTTTACCATAATCTTTCTCGATTTTCTTCAACGCATTGTCTAAGGCTTGTTCTCTACCTTCCATGATATAATCCTTTCTTTGTCATATCATACATGACTTAATAAATATATTAATCTTTAAAATTGATAAGCATACTTTTGCAACAAGCCTTCCGCTCACAACGTAAACGTAGAACTTCTAAAAGTATAAGTAACACCTTATCGTTTACCGGTTATAGCCTGATACAAGAGATATAAGGCTCGTTCCGCCGTACTCTGACGAATACTTTCACGGTCACCGATAAAATCATTGCGATAGGCTACCGTACCGTTAGGCCCGGAAACCCCGATATATACAAGGCCTACCGGTTTTGTTGCCGTTCCGCCGCCCGGTCCGGCAATACCGGTCGTAGATACGCCATACGTTGTCCCTAACAGTTTACGCGTACCTTCCGCCATGGACTTGGCCACTTCTTCACTGACAGCGCCATAAGTATCCAATTCTTCTTGCGGCACGCCGAGTACTTTGTGTTTTACTTCATTGGAGTAGGAAATGACTCCGCCCTGTACATAAGCACTGCTGCCCGGCATTTCAGTGAGCTTTTTCCCCACCAAGCCACCTGTACAGGATTCGGCGGTAGCCACCGTAGCTTCAGCCTCCAATAAGGCATCCGTTACCAGTTCCAGCATGGATTTTTCTAAACGGCGCCCTAAGGAATCGCCGAGGCGTTCCCGCAAGATAGCATCCCATGGAGCCAATAAAGCTTCCGCCTCTTCCGGCGTCATAGCTTTTGCCGTAATCCGTAATTCGATATAGCCGTTTTTAATTAAAAAAGCAATGGTCGGATTCTGCTGTGCTTTGACTAAATCCATGAGAGCTGATTCCAACTCCAGTTCGCGCATACCATACACCGCATAGCGATGAGATTGAACAACACCTTGACCGCCAAAATGTTCCATCAAATACGGGCGCACCGATTCATCAAATACGGCTTTCATTTCTGCCGGCGGTCCCGGCAAAAGTATATACGTCGTGCCTTCAGCTTGAACGGCTACGCCGGGCGCTACGCCGCAACTATTCATGAGCGCTTGGCTGCCAACGGGCAACATCATTTCCCGACGGCTCGGATCCGGCATTTCCCGCCCTTTGTTGGCAAAAAAGGCTTTTACCATGCGTTCTGCATCAGCATTGAGCTCCAATTCAAGACCAATGGCTTTTGCCAAGGATGGACGGGTAATATCCCCCTGAGTCGGTCCCAAACCACCGGTACAAACCACTAAATCGGCACGGCTGCCGGCCAATTTAAAACAGTCTTCCATTCGCGTCGGATTATCGCCAATTGTGCTTTGAAACGCTACGGTATAACCGAGCTTATTGAGCTCACGCGCCAACCACGCCACATTGGTATTAATGGTATCACCTAATAACAATTCTGAACCTGTTGAAATCAATTCTACTATCATCATTTGCCTCAATTCTCCCATTCGGGATTACGGATACCGATTTCTTTGTTACTTCAAATTCCGTCAGTTCGCCTGAAAGCGCGTTACTTCTTGGGAATTACTTCTTGGGAATTACTTCTCAGAAATTACTTAGTGCGCACTTCGGCTACCACGTCATAAGCAAAGCCTTGGGCCACTGTAACCGGCACGATTTGCCCCACTTCAAGGCCTGCCACATCTTCAATGTACATATTGCCGTCTACATCAGGCGCCTGCGTTTCCAAGCGGCCTTTAGCCAATAAATGACCATGTTCGTCTTCGCTGATTTCTTCGATAATCGCTTCGTGCTCCGTGCCTTCTAAGTCACGGTTATTTTCCTCTGAAATGGCCGCCTGAATGGCCATCAACGCATGATAACGTTCTTCCTTGACCTCTTCCGGAACTTGGTCATTCATAGCGCCTGCCGGTGTACCGTCTTCCTGAGAGTAAGTAAATACGCCCATATTATCGAAGCAAACGTCTTTGACAAATTCGCAAAGTTCTTCAAACTGTTCGTCCGTTTCACCGGGGAAACCTACAATAAGGGATGTACGAAGCGTTACGTGACTCGCTTTGCTGCGAACTTTTTGCAATAAATTCACAATATCCGCTTTACGGTCTTTACGATTCATGCGACGCAAAATATCGTCATTAATATGTTGCAACGGCAAGTCGATATAATTACAAATCTTAGGTTCCGCTACAATAAGATCCAAAAGCTCATCGGTGAAATATTTAGGATATAAGTACAATAAACGGTACCACTCTATACCTTCCACTTTTACGAGGGCTTTTAAGAGTTCCGCCAACATCGGTTTACCATTGTTAAGATCGGAGCCGTAACTCGTTGTATCCTGAGCAATGAGATTAATTTCTTTAACGCCCATAGCGGCTAAACGCTCCACCTCTTCTACGATGGATTCAATTGTACGGCTGCGGTAAGCACCACGTACTTTTGGAATAATACAGAAAGTACAACCATTGTCACAACCTTCGGCAATTTTTACATAGGCACTGTACGTCGGTGTAGTCTGCATACGCGGCATGCGTTCATTATAAATATTGGTAATCGAGTCCATAATGCAGATACGTTTGCCATCATCAATCGCTTCGATAGCTTCCATGATACGATTCCATGAACCGGTACCGATGAGGGCGTCGATTTCAGGAATTTCCGCAAATAGCTCTTCCTGATACTGCTGACTTAAACAACCGGCCACAATCAAGCCGCGACAAGCGCCGAATTGCTTATATTCACTCATTTCTAAAATCGTATTAATCGATTCTTGTTTAGCTTTTTCAATAAACGTACAGGTATTAACGATGATAATTTCTGCTTCATCCAAGGTTTCCGTGATTTCATAGCCGTTATCCTTGAGGGCCCCCAGCATAATCTCCGTATCCACCAGGTTTTTGGCACAGCCTAAACTCACATAGCCTAATTTTTTACTCATTGTATATCCTTTCTAAAGCGCACTTGGCTAATCCATTTATCCAACAATACTTTTTTGCCGTCTTCCGTGTAACCACCCTTGGTATCCCAAAGAACCAATTCACGGCCTAAAGAATCCACCGGATTTGGCAATTCCGGATTGGTGTACACATAATAAAAGCCATTGTCTTGCAAAAATTGCGACACTTGTTTTGACAATAACCATTTAATAACTTGGGTCGCCTCTTCTTCATGGGTTGTGCCTTTTAACATACCCACACCGGTCAAGTAATACGGTGTACCGTCAGCGGGGAAAATAATTTTCACCGGATATTTATGGTTCACATATTGCTGACCGTCAGAATAGTTACCGATACCCAAATCAGTTTCACCCAAGGCGGCCAAGCGAATCGGTGTCGATAAAAATTTCGCGTATTGCACCACATGCGGTTTTAATTCCACAAAATAATGCAAACCCTGTTCTTCCCCGTTCATTTCGACAAAGCTGTATAAAATATTCGCCGCACTGCGCGAAGCTACAAAGTCTGTCATAATGATGCGCCAATCGCCGGGAAGAATTAATGATTGCCAGGCCGTTACATAGCGGCCCATGCGATTATAAAAGGCATCGCTCTGGGCAAATACAACCGGGTCATACCAAATGCCGACCCAAAGGGCATCGTTATTTTTAAAACGATCGGATATTTCGTCTACCCCTTCGGTAAGGACCGGTTTTAATTGATTATATTTAACACCGATGTCTAAATTATCTCGGGTCGTGATGACCAAATCGCCCTTTTGATCGGATGCGGGCAAGGTCATACGCGTTGCCATCTGTTCTTCCGTAATCGGCAACATGGTGAGGCGTACATGGTACTGCATTTCATACTGTTGCGCCAACAAAGTGGTCAAGTTGGAAGGCAGGTCCGTATAAATCGTCAGCTCCGCTTTAACCGGAATGGCCGTACGCTCTTTTTCTTCAGTTTTTTCAAAATATGTTCCCGCTGCAAACATGCCGAGAACAAAGGCTATTAATAATGCGATAGGCCAAAATCGTTTCATGCTCATGCCCGCCTCCATTATGACACACTAAGGTCGTCTATTGCCAGCCAAACCACCTCGTTTTGACTGTTTACTTATACTGATTTTGCCACGGTCGTTCGACTTTGACCCCTGACTTCTGCCGGAGCCGGACCGACCACCTTGAGTCCGTCGATTTGGCGGCTGATTACCGGTCTGCTTTCTATGCTGATTACCGGCCTTATTACGTCCGATTGGACGAGGCGGAATTAAGCACAAAGGTCCGAAGCCGATTAAATCGGTACGCCCTGCCTTTACCAAGGCTTCGCGGACTAAGTCATAGTTATCGGGATTCTTATATTGCATAAGTGCCCGCTGCATCGCTTTGTCGCGCCCTTTTTTGGCCACATAGACGGCTTCGCCGGTGAGCGGATTAATACCCGTATAATACATGGCGGTGGATAAACTGCCCGGCGTAGGAATAAAGTCCTGCACCTGTTCCGGCGTCATCTTCTGATCCCGTAAAAACTCCGCCAGTTCAACGGCGTCAGCCAAGGTACAACCGGGATGAGAACTCATAAAGTAAGGAACTAAGAATTGTTTCTTACCTAATTGGCGATTAGCCGTTTCAAACCAATCTTTAAATTTGAGGAAAACGGTTTTGTCCGCTTTCCCCGTGATTTCCGTAACCGCTTCCGACACATGTTCCGGTGCCACTTTCAGCTGACCGCTTACATGATGTTCGCATAATTCTTTCACAAATTCGCGGTTATTATCTTCCAATACATAGTCATAGCGTAAACCGGAGCGCACAAAGACCTTCTTAACGCCTTTGAGCTTACGCAATTTACGCAATATTGCTAAATAATCATCATGACTGGTGTCGAGATTTTCACAGGCATGAGGGGCCGCACAGTTCTTACCGGGGCACGCACCTTTAGTTCCCTGTTTCTCACAAGCCGTGTGGCGGAAATTTGCCGTCGGACCACCTACGTCATGAATATAGCCCTTAAAATCAGGCATGGCTATCATACGTTCCGCTTCAGCGATGAGCGATTCATGACTACGGTTCTGAATAATGCGTCCCTGATGGCTCGTAATGGCACAGAAGGAGCAGCTGCCGAAACAGCCGCGATGGCTTACCAGACTAAACTGCACTTCCCTAAGTGCCGGCACGCCGCCCTTCGCATCATAACGAGGATGCCAACGCCGCGTGAACGGCAAACTGTATACTTCATCCATTTCAGCCTGCGTGAGCGGCAAAGCGGGACTGTTTTGAATCACATAACGGTCCCCGTGAAGCTGAGCCACGGTTTTGCCGATAAACGGATCTTGTTCATAATATTGAATGCGAAAAGCTTCAGCAAATTGCTTCTTATCTTCTTTCACTATTTCATAAGACGGACATTCCTTGATTTTTCCTTCCGGCAAAGTCTTTGACATGTAGCAAATCCCTTTAATGGTTGGCAATTGCTCGATCAGACGATTTTCATCCAAGGCTTTCGCCAATTCTAAAATCTGTTTTTCACCCATACCGTAGATGAGTACGTCTGCTTTACTATCAACCAAGAGCGAACGGCGCACCGTATCGGACCAGTAATCATAATGGGCAAAACGGCGCAAACTCGCTTCAATCCCACCGATGATTACGGGCACATCACGGAATGCTTCACGCATGCGGTTCGCATATACCAGTGTCGCCCGATCCGGCCGATGACCGCTTTCACCGCCCGGTGAATAATCATCATTGTGGCGGAATTTTTTAGCCGCCGTAAATTTATTAAGCATAGAATCAAGATTACCGGCTGTTACCAACGAAGCCAATCGAGGTTTGCCCAGCACTTTAAAGGCATTTACATCTTGCCAGTCGGGCTGTGCAATGAGCCCCACCCGATAACCGTGGTGCTCCAACAGTCGGCCAATCACACTACCGGCAAAAGAGGGGTGATCCACATAGGCATCACCGGTAATCAACACGAAATCGAGTTCAGCCCAACCGCGTGCTTCCATCTCCGCCCGTTCCGTAATTAAAAAGTCGCTCACTACACATATCTCCTTAATTTATACTGTATTTACACAAAAAATAACCAGCCTAAAAATACAACTATACAAATAACAATAACAGATACGGCTAATCGCTCCTGAGCCAACGTCTTCTGACGACGTTGCTGCCGTGACGTATAGCTCAAGCGCTTGGAATGAGGTACTACAATGTCCACTTCCCGTTCAACATCTTCATGATGAACAAGTTTACGCGGTTTTACTCGCCGCAAAGGTACGCCCAAGGGCTCACCGATTAAACTTTTATAACGATCAATCATGCGATGTCGTTCAAGGCCCATTAAATCCGCATAATTGCCGATAAAGCCTTTTACATACACATCACCGGGGATAATCTTATAATTGTCCTCTTCAATCGCTTCCAAATACGCGGAGCGGATGTGTAAAGCCTGTTCAATATCTTTAATAGTCAGACCTCGCCGTGTACGTTCTCGACGTAATTCTTCGCCTATCGTTGACAAGTTCGGCCTCCTTTAAATTCTAACATCATTTTAACTTTCTAATTCTACCAATGCTTCTAGTTTTTAACTCATAAAATCCTATGAGAAATAACGCGTTTTCACTTCTTCCGGTGTCATTAAAATATCGCGCGGTTTACTGCCGTTAGCAGGCCCGATGATTTTCATTTCTTCCATCGTATCCACTAAGCGAGCCGCCCTGGAATAACCGATTCGGAAGCGACGTTGCAACATGGACGTAGAAGCCTGACCTTCACTCATAACGCGCTCAATCGCCCGTTCTAAGAGTTCATCCCGCTCTTCCGCCGGCGCGGCCGCTTCTTCCGAAGTGCCTTGTTCCGTTTCTTCCGTTATGGATTCGTCATAATCAGGTCGTCCCTGCTGTTTAACAAAGGCCACCAATTCTTCCACTTCTTCATCGGAAATGAAGGCCCCTTGAATACGAATCGGCTTGCTAGCCCCGATTGGATTAAAGAGCATATCCCCTTTACCGAGGAGTTTTTCAGCCCCTGCCATATCCAGAATGGTACGGGAGTCGATTTGCGTTGCCACGGCAAAGGAAATACGACTCGGTACATTGGCTTTAATGGTACCGGTAATAACGTTAACCGATGGACGCTGCGTTGCCAATACCATATGGATGCCGGCAGCACGCGCTTTAGCGGCCAAACGGTTAATGGATTCTTCCACATCCGGTGCCACCAACATAAGGTCTGCCAATTCGTCGATAATAATCAAAATAAGCGGCATAGCCGATTCCGGATATTGTTCATTATAACCGCTGATATTACGCACCCCGGACGTAGCCATGGTGAGATAACGGGCTTCCATTTCGCGAACGGCCCAACGTAACACGGCAGCCGCTTTTTTCATATCCGTTACAACCGGTACTTTTAAATGAGGAATACCGTTATAAACAGATAATTCTACCATCTTCGGATCCACTAAGATTAACTGTACTTCGCTCGGTTTACGACTGAACAAAATACTGGAAATCAGCGTATTTACGCACACAGACTTACCGGAACCGGTAGAACCGGCCACGAGTAAATGCGGCATTTTAGCAAGGTCGGTAATAACCGCTTCGCCTGCAATGTCTTTGCCGAGACCTACTGGAATACCACCCCGTGCTTTTTGGAATTTCTCAGATTCCAATACGTCCCGCAAATGAACGGCCGAGGTATTTTTATTCGGTACTTCGATACCCACTGCCGATTTTCCCGGAATTGGTGCTTCAATACGAATATCAATAGCCGCCAATGCCATCTTAAGGTCATCGGTAAGGTTCAAAATCTTGCTTACTTTAGTGCCCGGCGCCGGTTCCAATTCATAGCGGGTTACCGTTGGTCCCTGTGTAGCATTTACTACATGGGCTATTACGCCGAAGCTTTTTAATGTTTCTTCCAATACCGTTACATTATGAGTAACTTCTTGACTGGTCACCTGATTAGGCTGGCCTTTGGCAAGCATCGCCAATGGCGGAAAATGATACGGTAATTCAATGCGGCGCGGTTTCGGTTTACCGTCAACAGTAACGGCCACCGCCGCCGTATCTTCTTCCGTACCTTTTAACGTCGGTACGGGGTGCATATTAGAGGTAGCCAACGTGTCGGCCGCTACCGGAATTACGTCCGTCTCAGATTCTGTATTATTAATTGTACTTGCATCAGCAGCTACGGCCTCCGTTTCAACTGAATCGGTTGCTACCGTACCGGAAGCGTCATCACCGTCAGTTGCTACACCAACGGTAGCCGGATTAGCCTCCATAGGCATAGCCGTATCGGCAGCAACTGCCGTGCTTGTAGCCCCACTCGTTATTGTCGTAGTCGGCGTTGTGCCGGCGCCACGACCGCGTAAAAACGGCGGCACTTCCAATTCATCATCTTCGTCATTTGAAGCAGGCTCATTATAATTAGTAGCTGCGGTAGTATTGCTTGTCTCAGAAGCAACAGTGGCATAGAATTCAGCCGCTTCGGCTTGGGCCGCATCAATACGTTCAGCCTGGGCTTTAGTAAGATCTACTTGTTCTCCCATTGCCACAAGGTTAGCCTTCGCCTCAGCCTCCGCTGCCACCCGCTGTTCTTCGGCCGCTATACGGGCCGCTTCTTCCTGCGCTTTAGCCTTAGCTTCAGCCGATACTTGTGCTGCATTGGTCAGTACTTCTACGGCCGCACTCGGTGAAAAACGCGTATCTTTTTCTTGATTATAAATGCGGCGTTTTTCAGTTTGTTCTTCTTTCCAATCCGCATAGCGTTCTTTCGCATGCTGCACGGTTTCTTCCGTAAGCACGCGCGCTTTTTCCAAACCTACATCGGTTTTAGCCTTTGCCTTATGAAGACCGGTACGCAAGGAAATCTGATAAATCAATAGGATTAAACCTAATTCCACAACGATAGTCACCAGGATGGCCCCCACATTGCCAAGCAAACTGCGTAGCAGGCTGGCTATCATACCACCTAAAACGCCGCCTTGAGCAGCAACTTTAGTGGTCATTAATTCTTCCCCATTGCCGGCCATAAGAAGGGTTACGAGCGTAATGGCAAACAAGTATACCAAACTCAACAAAAGCCCCCGACGGGTGATTGAAAACCCTTTGTCGGCATACAAAATACGCCAGCCCACATAACCTACATAGAGGCAAGGGATCAAACCGCCAATACCGAAACCGTATTTAAAAATACCGGCTATTATATCAACTACCGTACCGGATGTAATGTTAAATATCCCCAGCAAAGCTACCACAGCAAAGAGCATGGTAAAAAGGCCTCGCACTTCTTTACGAATTTTAGGGGCCTTATCGCTTTTATTCGTTTTAACAGTCCGCGAGGAAGTGGTCGTCTTGCGCTTTGTTGCCGTTTTACGCGGCGCCGCCTTCGCTCGCTCCTTCTTTTGTTCCGCCATAATCTATCTACACACCTCTATACATATCAATCCGATTAAACTATAAACTCGTTAGCATTTTATTATACCACAGATTGACTACTTTTTAGAAGTTTTACCGCTTGTACGTTCGTTCCAAAGAGTCAGTAATTCTTTTTCTTTGCCGCGCTCAATGCCTTCATAATAGGTGCGTCCCACCAACGGGGTCGGCAAGTATTGCTGCTTCACATACCCGTTCGGATAATTATGGGCATATTTATAGGAAACGCCATGACCTAATTTAGCCGCGCCGCTGTAATGAGCGTCCCGCAAATGCTCCGGTACTTCCCCATGTTCGTAATGACGTACATCTTGAATAGCCGCATCAACAGCCATATACGCACTATTGCTCTTAGGCGCTAAGGCTACATATAAAACAGCTTCGGACAAAATGATACGTGCTTCCGGAAAGCCCACTAAGTGCGCCGCCTGAGCCGCTGCATTCGCTATTACGAGGGCCTGCGGATCGGCGAGCCCTACATCTTCGGCCGCACAAATCACAATGCGCCGGGCAATGAAATTAGGATCTTCCCCCGCTTCAATCATGCGCGCCAAATAATATACCGCTGCCTGCGGGTCGGAACCACGCATACTTTTAATAAAAGCGGAAATCGTATCATAGTGGTTATCACCCTTTTTATCATAACTGTAAATGCGACGACCCACTACGCGCTCTAAAATTTCCAAGGTCAATTCGCCGCCGTTTTCAACCATGGCGGAGGCCTGTTCTAAAATATTAAGAGCCATACGGGCATCACCATTTACAAACATGCCCACTTCGCGCAATACAGATTCTTCTGCTTTAAGTTGTTGCTTACCAAGCCCCTTATCTTCATCGGTAAGTGCCCGTTGCAATACTTTGACAATCGCATCCGGCGTCAATGTTTCCAAGGTAATCAAACGCAAACGCGATAAGAGTGGTCGGTTTACTTCAAAAAAAGGATTTTCCGTGGTAGCGCCGATTAATATAATAGTCCCGTCTTCCACACATGGTAAAAGCACATCCTGTTGACTCTTGTTAAAACGATGAATTTCATCGAGGAATAAAATCGTACGCTGTTGCAAATTCTGAATCGTTTTGCGTGCTTTTTCAATAATAGCCCGCAGTTCACCAATGCCCGCATTGGTAGCGTTCAAAACCACAAATTGACTATGGGTCATAGCGGCTATAATACCGGCCAAGGTAGTCTTACCGGTGCCGGACGGCCCGTAAAACAACAAAGACGGAATTGTATCGCGCTCTATCATAGCCCGTAAAAAACTGTCCTTCCCCACTGCTTTTTCCTGTCCGTAAAAGTGATCCAATGAGGTAGGACGCAGTCTCACGGCCAACGGTTCAAACCGTTTCGGTTCATATTCAGCAAATAAACTGTCCATAAATTTCTCTCCTAAAATATATGCTAAAGGCTTATCTTCTATAACTGCCTATTCAAATTTACCGTTAAAGGCTTACCATCTATAACTGCTAATTTAAATTTACCGTTAAAAGCTCGCGTTCAAAGTGTAAAGACAATATGTAACGTCTTACTTTGCACTTATATTTATTATACCCTATATCCTCTTTTTATTTGGGATTATCTCGCCTTAATTTGAGGATTATTTGACCTTAAATTTATAATTATCGGCCGCAAAAACGGTCCTCTAGGTCCTCTATTACCTAATTCAAGATAAAAAAATAAGCCGCCCTAAGGCGGCTTATAAGAGCCCCACCATGCCGTATATGTACCGTGTTTTGATCCTGCGATAGCAGGTGGGTGCCCTCCTCGTAATCTTACTGTCCTTCATCAGGCATAGTGCCAATACAAGAGTCCAGGCTCCCGATGTAATAGTGTTGGCTCAAAACTACGATACCACACGCACACAGCAGGGGGATTCTTTACTATTATATTAACAAAATCAGCCGTTTATTTCAAGGTCTTGAAACAAACGACTGATATAGATTTAGCATATATCAAGCAGAAGTAGACCAAAAAGTACTAGCGGTCATACTTTTTTTAACAAGAAACTTGATTTTACACTAACTTTTCTTTTTCCGTATCGGTTTTAATGTGAAGTTCACGCAACTGTTTTGGTGCTACCGTAGACGGAGCCTGGCTCATGAGGTCGGCCGCACTCTGTGTCTTAGGGAACGCAATTACGTCACGGATGGATTGGCGTTTAGCCATGAGCATTACCAAACGGTCAAGACCGAAGGCACAGCCGCCGTGTGGAGGTGCCCCGAACTGGAAGGCATCCAACATGAAGCCGAATTTGCTGCGGCTTTCTTCTTCCGTAAGGCCGATAGCTTTGAATACTTTTTCCTGTACATCGGATTGGTAAATACGGATACTGCCGCCGCCGATTTCAACGCCGTTTAATACCATGTCATAGGCGATGGCTTTAACGGATGCAGGATCGGATTCCAATTTATCCATATCTTCGGCACGCGGTGAAGTGAACGGATGGTGCATAGCCACATAACGTTTTTCTTCTTCATCGTATTCGAACATTGGGAAATCGGTTACCCAAGTGAAGGCCAATTTGTTTTCGTCGATAAGGTTCATACGACGACCCATTTCAAGACGAAGTTCACCCAAAGCTTTAGCTACCACAGCCGGTTTGTCCGCAATCATGAGTACCAAGTCGCCAGGTTTAGCCTGCATTTTTTCACCGATGGCACGGATAGTATCT
The DNA here is from genome assembly GCF_023051165.1 of Veillonella sp. KGMB01456. Classification (GTDB taxonomy): domain Bacteria; phylum Bacillota; class Negativicutes; order Veillonellales; family Veillonellaceae; genus Veillonella_A. The sequence continues at coordinate 87,634 of NZ_JALKIG010000003.1, read as the reverse complement.
TCACCCAAGAATTTCATAATCTGGGATTTGATAGTGCCGTCTTCGTTGAAGCATGCCCAAGCAAGACCTTTCGCACCGTATTGACCAACATAGTTTACGAGGTCATCAAGTTCACGACGCGGAATGCCGGCGTCGCCAGGTACTACGATACCTTTAACCATGCCGCCATTGTCGATTACGGAGCGGAACACTTTGAATTCAGTTGTGCGAACCAAGTCGGTTACATCGGTGAATTCCATACCGAAACGAAGATCCGGTTTGTCGGAACCGTATTTATCCATGGCTTCATCCCAAGTGATGCGCGCCATCGGAATCTGAACATCAATGTCCATCGTTGTTTTGAATACGTGGTGAATCAAACCTTCCAAGGTTTCCAAAATCTGTTCCTGGTCAATGAAGCTCATTTCCAAGTCGAGCTGGGTAAATTCAGGCTGACGGTCGGCACGTAAGTCTTCGTCACGGAAACAACGAACGATTTGGAAGTATTTTTCATAGCCCGCTACCATCAAGATTTGTTTAAAAATCTGAGGAGACTGTGGCAATGCATAGAAAGAACCAGGGTTCACGCGGGACGGTACCAAGTAGTCACGAGCCCCTTCCGGTGTACTCTTCGTAAGCATTGGTGTTTCAATTTCGAGGAAATCGCGGGAATCCAAGAAGTCACGCATAGCCTTAGTCACGCGGTGACGAAGGATTAAGTTACGTTGCATTTCAGGACGGCGAAGATCCAAATAACGATATTTTAAGCGGATGTTTTCATCAACGTCGATATTGTCTTGAATATAGAACGGTGGTGTTTTGGACGCATTGAGTACGCGAAGTTCTTCGCAGTACATTTCATAACGACCGGTTGCCAAATTAGGGTTGATGGCATCTGCATCACGTTCCGTAATTTTACCGCGAACACAAAGTACATATTCACTACGTACATCTTCCGCTTTGTGGAAAGATTCTAAATTATGATCAGGGGATGCTACGACCTGAACTACGCCGGAGCGGTCGCGAAGGTCGATAAAAATCAATCCGCCATGGTCACGACGGCGTTCTACCCAACCGCAAAGGACAACCTCCTTACCTACTTGTTCTTCGCTGATAGTACCGCAACCATGTGTGCGGTGCAATCCTTGCATTGTTTCCATTCTTGTCATCCTTTCACTAGTGAAGTTACTCGTGCCAATACATCCGTAAAGGCTACGGTTTCCTGCTCGCTGCTTTCCATGTCGCGAATAATTGCTTCGCCGCGAGCTAATTCATCATCACCCACTATAATAACATATTTTGCATTAATTTTGTTAGCATGTTTTAACTGGCTCTTCATACTTTTACCTTCGCCGTCCATAGCCGCCTTAATATAGGCTTTATGAAGGTCGTTAACCAATTTAAAACCGGCAACCTGTGCTTCTTCGCCTAAAGCAACTACAAATACGGACGGATCAATCGTTTCTTCCGGTAATAAGCCTTGCTTTTCAAGGGCCAACAAAAGACGTTCGATGCCCATGGCAAAACCGACGGCCGGCGTATGCGGACCATCCAATTCTTCTACAAGGCCGTCATAACGACCGCCACCGGCTACGGCACTTTGAGAACCAAGCGGTGCGTACTGTACTTCGAAAGCTGTCTTCGTGTAGTAATCCAAACCGCGTACCAAACGAGGGTTTACTACATAATTAACATTCGCTGCGGTCAAGAATTTCTGGAGCTGATCGAAGTGGTCGGAACATTCCTGGCAAAGATTTTCATGAATTTCAGGGGCGCCGACAGATAAAGCTTTACAAGTTTCTTCTTTGCAGTCCAAAATGCGAAGTGGGTTCTTATATAAACGAGCTTGGCAATCCGGGCAAAGTTGATCTTTTTTAGGTTCGAAGAAAGCAATTAATTTTTCACGGTACGCCGGACGACAGTTCGGGCAACCTACGGAGTTAACCTGTACGCTTAAGTCCTTAAGGCCGAAGTCGTTAAATAATTGCAATACCATCAAAATCACTTCGGCGTCAGTTGCCGGAGCCTGCGTACCCAATACTTCCACACCGAATTGGTGGAACTGGCGATAACGACCGGCCTGTGGTTTATCATGACGGAACATCGGTCCGATGTAGAACCATTTCGTCAAGTTTTCCTGGCCGTATACTTTGTTTTCTAAATACGCACGTACGGCGGATGCCGTATTTTCAGGGCGCAAAGTATACGTCTGTTCTTTTTTGTCGCCTGTCGGGAATGTGTACATTTCCTTCTGTACTACGTCGGTTGTTTCACCGATACCACGCAAAAACAACCCTGTTTCTTCAAACATAGGTGTACGAATCTCGTCAAATCCATACGCTGCGCAAATACGGCGAATTTTGTCTTCCACATAGCGCCAATTACCAATTACATTAGGTAATAAGTCTTGTGTACCTCTAGGCTTTTGAATTCCCATATTTTATCCCTCCCAAAACTTTTTGCATAATCGACTGCGCTTTTCAAGCAGTGCTGATAAGGTATCAATATAAACGGACACATCTTTAGGCATATGCTGTTGTAATTGCCGATATTCCGGAGCGCGCATCCATTTAGAGGAGCTACCCGGACCAACGGATAATATGCTCTGCCGTTCTTCCATAATCCGAATATTATATTCACAAATATACCCCGGCAAAGTATAGCCGATATTTTCAGTCTGGCTCGTCATATATTGTTGACGATACACATAATAAGGCACATAACCGGCCGCCTCAAGGCGCTCTTTACTGCGCGCCACCATTTCTTCCACGGCTGCGGCTTCCGGCATGGCCTCGCGACCTACACCGTCATAAAGCGGACTACCCCGCTTCAATGCCAATGTATGAATTGTAACATTTTCAGGCCGTGCCTGACAAACATAATCTAGATTTTCTTCCATGTGCGAAAGAGTCTGATACGGTAAACCTGCAATAAAGTCCATATTCACCGCAAAATTCGTATAAGAACGCACATAGGCATATAATTCTTTAATAGCCGCAGCCGTATGACCGCGCCCGACGGCTTTTAAAATATCATCGTGCATACTCTGCGGGTTGATACTGATTCGGTTAACCCCGAGTTTAGCCATAGTTGCAAGTTTATGAGGCGTCACCGAATCAGGCCGCCCCGCTTCCACCGTAAATTCACTGTTTTCACGATGAAGCTTGGCCAAGGCCGCCAAGGCTGTGGCAAAATCCTCATCACCTAAGCTCGTCGGTGTGCCGCCACCCATGTACACCGTGGCAACTTGTAAGCCATATGTCTCAATAAGCCCCTTAAGCTGCGTTGCATCGTTTACAAAAGCGCCCAAAAACTCCGGAATGCGCCGGTAATCCTGAATCAGTCCGTACGGGAACGAACAATACGTGCAGTGCGTTTGGCAAAACGGAATGCCCCCATAAACGCTCACTTCCCGATCCGCCGTTTCATGAGGCGCCACAAAAGGACGTTGCAGCGTAGCTACCGCTTTTAACAGCTCAATCTTCGGCTCGCTGACGTCAAAACGTTTCCGCAAGACTTGTACCGCCGTGTCACAACCGTTTATGACAGTACCGGGCTCATCGGGATTCGATGGTTCAGCGGCTGGTGGTGTATCGCTATTTTCGTCAATGTCCCATAATTTATGGAACATTTTTGTTGGCCGAACACCTACCAAAGTGCCCCACTCACCCAGAGCCGGTCGTCCCTGGGTAGTGCGAATTAATTTAAGTAATTGCCCACCTATCTCGAGGCGTCCTTCATTGGAAAGAGCCCCTTTAAACACTGCTACCGGCACGTCATTATGATACACCGTCAAGGTATAGCCCTCTTCAGCACCCAGCCCTTCCAGGCGCCAAACGGGGCCCCTTTAGTCGTCGTAAGACCGGCGGCGCCGCAATAATGCGCCACCACACTGCCCAAAGGCAACGGTCCCGTATAACGATAGGTCAAATTACTCACCCTTTTGAGCAGCTGCTTCCGCTTCTTCCGCTTTCATTTTTTCCTGACAGTCGCCGCAATAGCCATAGACTTTCAACTGATGGTCAATTGTCTTAAAGTTAAGTTTTTTGGCAATGATGGACTCCAAAGTTTCGAGCATATCGTCTTCAAATTCTTTGACGCAACCGCATTTTACACAAATCAAATGATGATGGAAATGAGCAAATTCTTCATCATTTAATTCGTAACGATTACGACCGTCACCGAAGTCAAGGCGTTTTAATAAATCAAGTTCAGTGAATAAATCAAGGGTACGGTAAATGGTAGCCAAACCGATATCAGGGGCTACGGCTTTAACCAATACATATACGTCTTCAGCGCAGAGATGCTTTTCTTCCGCATCAATAAACGCTTGTAAAATTGTCTGGCGTTGCGTCGTCAACTTATACTTTTTGTCTTTAATACGTTCTTTCAATTTTTCTAATGTCGTGTTCATACAGTTCCATCCTTCTTGTAAAACGAGTTAAAATACCAAAGTTTTGTAAGCACGATTTGTAACATCGCTGTGATCGGCACTGCCGTCATCATACCGATGATGCCATAGAAATAACCGCCTACAAAAATTACGGTTAATATAACTAACGGATGCAGCTTGATAACGTGACCTAAGATTTTAGGCATCACAATCTGCCCGTCAATTAACTGAATAATGGCATAGGTAATGATAATTTTCACTACCAATGCAGGCCCCACCAAGGAGGCCAATATAATAGCCGGTATGGCTGCAACAATAGGTCCGATAATAGGAACCCATTCCGCGATAGCCGCGAACAAAGCCAATACCAAGGGATAAGGCAATTCAAAAAAATAGGCTATGACCAGCGTTATGCAGAACATATTGGTTGCCAAAAGAAGCTGTCCCCGCAAATAGCGCCCCATGGTGCGGTGAATCTGATTCACCACGTCCATTAAATACCGATTGTGCGGCGGCTGGAAAATCGAAATGACTTTGCCCTTAATTTGCCGTCCGTCCTTCAATAAATAGAAGGTCATAATCGGTACGAGTAAACATTCCAAAACAGTCGTTGCCAATGAAAAAATAGCGAAAATGCCGCGCTGCGCCAACTCGACGCCGTACGAACTGATACGGGCCAAAGTAGTCATGACGATGGCATCAATCTGTGGCGGTAACTTCAACCATTCACCGGACGTGATATCTTGCCACAACACAATGAGTTGTGACATCAAGACCGGTAAATTATTGAGCAAACGGGTAAATTCAGCAATAAACGGTAAGATAATAAACTGAATTACCAATAGTAAAATGAGTGCTACCAACAGAAATGCCGGTATGATGGCCAGCCAGCGCGGGAACCACGTAAGCCCCACCCGATGCCGCATGTAATCCTGGATGCCATTCACTACGGGTAGCAAAATGAGCGTACAGATTAACGATACGATAAGCGGCCAGAGCACCGGAATAATGGCCCACAGAAAAATCACGGCCAGCACAATCAACACGACTCTGAGCCAATACTGTGTTGATTTTTTTAACATATTCGGTCACCGCCTAACGAACAAACGGATTATAAGTCTTTTCATGACCGATGGTCGTCTCCGGCCCATGGCCCGGATAAACGACAGTTTCTTCCGGCAAAGTAAAGAGTTTATGGCGAACTGAATCAATCAGATCTTCGTAGCTGCTCCCCGGGAAATCGGTACGGCCGATGGATTCCAAAAAGAGGCTGTCCCCTGCCAGAACCATGCCTTCACCGTAGAAGCAAACACCGCCCGGCGTATGCCCCGGTGTTTCAATAATCTTAAAGGAGTACTCACCGAGATGAATCACATCATCTTCTTTGATAAAATGAATATCGCCGGTCACCTTCACGGGCTGACCGATGGCACCACTCAAGTTAAGATTGCTGTTTGTCAAAAATTCTTCATCGCCCTTATTGATGTAAACGGGCACTTTGAATGCATCCACCACGGCCTGTACCCCACCGATATGGTCACCGTGACCATGGGTGAGAATAACGGCTTCCGGTTGCAGCCCTTTTTCTTTCAAAAGCGCAACAAGACGCTCGCCTTCACCGCCCGGATCTACGACCAAACAATGCTGATTGCTTTCATCAACGACGATGTAACAATTCGTCCCCAACGCCCCTAAGGGCATCCGATATAATTTCATACGCATCACTCTCCACAATGTATTACGCGAAATAGACTAAAACGTCATCATTCGAACTTGCCGATAACATTAGCTACCGGATTCATTCTATAAATTCTTAACTGCTAAAGCACTGGCATCAAAATAGCTTCTGACTGTCTAACAAGATGGTCACCGGCCCATCATTAGTGAGGCTCACCATCATGTGCGTTCTAAAACGACCGGTTTCAACATTAACGCCCGCTTCGCGACAGCGATTGATAAATACTTCATATAAGCGCTCCGCTTCGTCCGGCGGTGCCGCTTGATCAAAACCGGGGCGACGGCCTTTACGCACATCACCGTACAGTGTAAACTGCGACACAGCCAAAATCTCACCATTCACATCGGCTACGGACAGATTCATCTTTTCCTCGGCATCTTCAAAGATGCGTAAGTTAACAATCTTGTCAGCCAAATAAACGGCATCTGCATCCGTGTCACCTTTGCCCACACCTAAGAGGACTACAAGTCCCTTAGGAATGGCACCGGTTGTTTCTCCGGCTACGGTTACGGCTGCTTCGCTTACTCTTTGCACTACTGCCCGCATCAACTACCTCCATTGGCGCGTTGCACGGTATACACATCGCGAATACGCCGTAATTTAGTCATAACAAAATCAAGTTCCGATACGTCGCGAATTTCAATAACTAAGTTGATGTTCGCATTCTTCGTATCGTCTACTTTGGCATTAATATTAACAATGTTAATTTTCATCTCCGACAGCGTGGCCATGATTTCCATGAGTAAACCACCGCGATCGTAGGCGGTAATTTCAATGGCTACGTGGAAGTTTTCCGACGTGCCTGCATCCCACGATACTTCAATCATGCGGTCCACGTCTTCCGGCGTATGACCGATATTCGGACAATCCGCCCGATGAACGGATACCCCGCGACCGCGGGTAATATAGCCTACCACTTCATCGCCCGGTACCGGATTACAGCAACGAGCCATACGAACCATTACGTCCGGTTCGCCGTTGACAAGAATCCCCGTACTGCTCTTACGATGCACCGGTTCGTGGGTTTTGAGTTTTTCCAACAGAGCCATCGTATCGCGACGATTGTCTTCTTTTGCCAAATCACGTTTATATAAATCAACAAAACGTAACAATACGGAATTGACCGGAATGCCGCCGTAACCGACAGCCGATAAGAGTTCAGTTTCACTGCCTGCATTCAAAGCTTTCGCAATTTGTTCCATGCGGCCCGGCTTATTGAGCTCTTTCCAATCATAATTGAGTCGTTTCGCTTCTTTTTCGAGAAGTTCACGTCCTTTAACGATGTTTTCTTCTTTATTTTCCTTTTTAAACCAGTTGCGAATCTTACTCCGGCTTTCCGTAGAGCCTACGATATTAAGCCAATCAAGGCTCGGTTTGCCCGTTTTCGACGTAATAATATCGACGATATCGCCGTTTTGTAAGGTGTAATCAAGGGATACGATTTTACCGTTTACCTTAGCCCCTACACAACGATGGCCTACATCGGTATGAATACGATACGCAAAATCAAGCGGTACTGCCCCTTTAGGGAGCTTCAATACGTCACCGCGCGGCGTGAAAACGAACACTTCCCCGGAAAACACATCCAGTTTTAACGCATTAACCAGTTCCTTCGGATTGCTGGCATCCTGCCATTCAAGGACTTGGCGAAGCCAACCGACCTTCTGGTCAAAGTCTTTATCGCCGCCCTTATTGCCTTCTTTGTAGCGCCAATGAGCGGCTACGCCGTATTCGGAAACGCGGTGCATTTCCCAGGTTCGAATCTGAATTTCTACGGAATGCCCCATGGTCCCGATGATCGTGGTATGTAGGGACTGATACATATTCGACTTCGGCATGGCAATATAATCTTTAAAACGATACGGCAACGGTTTCCACAGATTATGAACGATACCCAGTACGGCATAACAATCCGGAATCGTATCCACGATAACGCGCACTGCATACAGGTCGTAAATCTGCGACAAATCACGATTGTCCTTTTTCATTTTTTTATAAATACTGTAAAAATGTTTTGGTCGACCTTTAACATCCGCCTTAATATGAGCATCATCCAATGCCTTTTTCAGCTGTTCCATGGTATCGTCAACAATTTCTTCGCGTACATGGCGCTTTTCACGCATTTGCTCTACCAAGTCGTAGTATTTGTCCGGTTCCAAATAACGGAAGGACAAGTCTTCCAATTCCCATTTAATGTTAAAAATCCCCAACCGATGAGCCAACGGTGCAAAGATTTCCAAGGTTTCCTGAGCAATGCGCTTTTGCTTATCGCTGCGCATATGCTTCAAGGTACGCATATTATGGAGGCGGTCACCTAATTTAATAACCACCACGCGCACGTCCTTAGCCATAGCCAGAATCATCTTGCGATAGTTCTCCAGCTGCTGATCTTCTTTGGTATGATACTGAAATTGATTTAATTTCGTAACACCATCGACTAAAAAAGCCACTTCTTTCCCAAATAACTCTTCAATCTGCGGCAACGTATACTCCGTATCCTCCACAACATCATGGAGCAGTGCGGCAATAACGGTAGTCGCATCGATTTGTAAATTGGCCAAAATGGTGGCTACGGCTAAAGGATGTAAGATGTACGGTTCGCCGGACGCTCTTTTTTGCGGTGCGTGAGCTTTATCCGCTACTTTAAAAGCCCGCATAATGTCGTCACAATCTTTATCATCCAAATAGGAGTGAACAATCTCCATCAGATGTGCCAATTCCACTTCTTTATTAAAAGCCGGTTGATCGACGATAACCTTGCCTTCTTCATTTTCAGCCATAATTTCCACCTCCTTAGGCACTGTATTTTAAAAATGTCAGTGATGTAATTAACTCTAATTTTTCTTTTACATGGCACCAACGATAAAGCGCCATGCCGTCATCCGTGGCTTCTTCCTGCAAAATCCCAAGCTCTTTGAAAACATCCAAGGACAGCATAGCTTCCTTATTCGTCTGATTGTCCGGATGGCGGTGCAATACTTCCGATTCCACAATATAACGCGGCGCCGTAGCACTTCTGAAAATACTGCGCACGATGACATACATTTCGCGCAAGCCCTCTGCCGTCAGTTTGATGGGCTGTTCATCCAAAAGCGCCAAATCCTGCACCATCAATTGTGGCGAAATGCGCCCTTGCCACTCATTCTTTTGCAAAGAAAACGCGACTTTAACCCGTTCATCAGGAAATACTTCCCGATGATAGTCGGCGCCGTGCCAAATAATCGCATCCAACGGGCCTATTTGAGATTGCAAAATAATCTTACAATGATTCTTCTGCTGCCCCAATAAGTACACGTCCTGTACGGCAATCGGATTGATGGCAAATACCGGAGTACTGTTCCCCATGCCGTAGGGCTCTAAGGTTTCAATCTGGTCCACCAATTCTACCGTTACTTCACCCGGTTCCAACTCCGAGTCGATATCGATAATCGGCACATAATCTTCCGCCGTCAAATTCGCTTCGCAATAGGCGGCCAAGCGCTCCCGCAAAGCGGGGATTTTATCCGCTTCAATACTGAAACCGGCCGCCTGTTTATGACCGCCGAATTGCAAGAGTAAATCTTCTGCCGATTTTAAAGCATCATAAATATTGCAATTATCTATACTGCGGCAGGATCCTTTGCCCACACCGTCATGAATACTGATAACCATAGATGGCCGATAAAATTCTTCCACCAGGCGCGACGCCACGATACCGATAACGCCGGGATGCCAACCTTCACCGGCTACGACGATAACCTTATGAGCCGCTTCCCCCTGATTGATTACGTCCTGCCGGGCCGCTTCGTGAATGCCCCGCTCAATGGTTTGGCGCTCCAAATTAGTTTCTTGCAGTTCTTCCGCAATGGTATTGGCTGTTGCCATATCGGCAGCGGTCAATAATTCCACCGCCCGCGTCGCATGAGTTACACGGCCTGCCGCATTGAGGCGCGGTGCCAAGGTAAAACCGATGTGACCGGTTGTTAATTTACGACCTTGAAGGCCCGCTACCGCTACGAGGGCATCAATCCCCATATTGGGCGAGGTCATCATCTTCTTAAGCCCTTCGCGAACAATAATGCGGTTTTCACCGACTAGCGGCACCACGTCAGCCACTGTCCCCAAGGCCACAATATCCATATCATCCAAATATTCTGCGCCGGTTCGTTCCTGCCAAACGGCTTGGCAAACTTTAAACGCCACGCCTACGCCGGATAAGTTCTTGTCAGGATACGGGCAGTCGGGCTGCTTATGATTGATAACGGCCGCCGCTCGCGGTATATCGGGCGGTGCCGTATGATGGTCCGTAATAATCATGTTCAAACGGTCCCGCACACCTTCCACAATATCGTAGGAGCTGATGCCGCAGTCCACCGTAATGACAAGCTCCGTGCCCTGCTGAATGATATGCTCCAAAGCCTCCTCATTGAGGCCATAGCCTTCGCTTTGCCGCTCCGGAATGTAATAACTTACATTGGCACCGCACCGTTTCAAAAAACGATACATCAATGAGGTAGCCGTAATGCCATCCACATCATAGTCACCGTAAATAACAATCCGTTTCTGCGTTGCAATCGCATCTTGAATAAGCGGCACCGCTTCTTTCATGCCTTTTAACAAGTAAGGATCCAATAAATCCCCTACATTGCCATATAAAAAATCACGACCCGCCTCTGCCGTCGTAATACCGCGGTTCACCAATAATTTAGCTACAACCGGGTATACTTTAAGGTCTCGCACTAATTCTTGTTCAATTGTTTCATCACCGGGCTCTATGCGCCATCGTTTTGCTTTACTCTGTCTCATATGTCGTCTCACTTATCATCTGCTTATCATCAATTTATCTGTTTAGCGCATGTATAAAATCACTTAATCGAATATCAATCTCAATTTATGATTTCCTACTATTAAATACTGTATTATCATTCTCAATTTATTTTATTATACACCATTACCCTATTAAATTAAACCTCTTTTTCATTTTTCTTGATTATATATTATAAAAAAAGAAAGAGCAATTATCATTATATAATCGCTCTTTCTTTATCATTTTCAGTTAATAGCTCATGTTAAATAAACTTTTAAATGACAAAATTCTTATTCAAATATTTTTATTATTGATGGCTGAGCCATACATGTTCAACAACTAATAGGAGAATCGGAATCTCTTATTGTTTATATCGCGTTGAAAGTAATTCTTAGAAGCGGAAGTCCCGTTCGCCGTGTTCCATCTGTTTGATGTAGTTGGCCGATGCTTCTTTAACCTTTTCATTGCGGATAAGATCTAACTGTTTTTCAATAACCGCTTCGCCGGTAGCTTTCGTTTCATCCGTTGCATAGTCAAGCAAGTATTCGTTGAGGGTCATCAACGCGTTTGGTTGACAGCAGTTATGAATCTGGCCGCTCTTCGCCAAGGCCATGAAGCGGTCGCCCGTACGGCCCGCACGATAGCAAGCAGTACAGAAACTAGGCACATAGCCGAGTTCCAACAACCAGTCAACAATTTCATCGAGACTGCGACGGTCGCTGGTATCGAACTGCGCCGAGTTGTCTTCCGGTAATTCTTCTTCTTTGTAGCCGCCTACGCTGGTACGAGAACCACCGCTGATCTGCGAGATACCGAGAGCCAAGCCGCGTTCACGCATGCGCTGACTTTCACGAGTGGACATAATCATACCGGTATATGGTGTAGATACACGAATAAGGGCTACGATTTTTTCAAACGTATCATCCGGCACAGCATTGCTGAAATCATCTACATCGATGTCATCAGCCGGGCAAATACGCGGCACGCTGATTGTGTGAGGGCCTACGCCGAATACGGCTTCCAAGTGTTCCGCATGCATCAACAAGCCGACGAAGTCGTAACGGTAATGTTCAAGACCGTATAAAACGCCGATACCTACGTCATCAATGCCGCCTTTCATAGCACGGTCCATGGCTTCCGTATGGTACGCATAGTTACTCTTAGGACCATGGGGATGCAAGTTTTCGTAGTTTTCTTTGTTGTATGTTTCCTGGAACAAAGTGTAAGTACCGATGCCCGCTTCGTGAAGTTTCTTGTAATCTTCAACTTCGCAAGCAGCAATATTTACGTTTACACGACGAATTTCGCCGTTTTTATTCTTAATGCTGTAAATCGTTTTGATACATTCCAAAATGTATTCCAACGGATTGTTTACAGGGTCTTCACCGGATTCGATAACGATACGTTTGTGCCCCATTGCTTCCAAAGCCAACACTTCTTCACGAACCTGTTCCTGTGTCAACTTCTTACGGGTAATATGACGGTTTTTGGCATGATACGGGCAATATACGCAGCCATTTACACAGTAGTTGGACAAGTATAAAGGGGCGAACAATACAATGCGATCGCCGTAAATTTTGCGTTTAATTTCTTTAGCCAAAGCAAATAATTTATCTTTATATTCAGGCAACGGGCATTCCAATAAAACAGCCGCTTCGCGGTGATTTAAGCCATTCATGGTCGCCGCTTTTGCCAAAATTTGGTCCAAAATTTCACGATTTTCTTTATTCGCTTCCGCATAGGCCAACGTATCAAGAATCTCTTCGTGGTTAATAAACTCTTCTGCTTTAGAAGATTTTACATCGTACATACTGGTCTCCTTTACTCATACCATAGAGAAGTCCTGTGCCCTCGTCCTTTCCCAAGTACGAGCTCAATGACAGTCCACACTTCGACTGCCTATTCAGGTCAAGCATACTTACTATGCACTTCACTTCTTCTATATTGAATCTCTTGAATATGTCTTATATTATACACCTTTTCTCCACTTTTGAAAATAAAAACACCACCTAATAAGCCCGTTTTTATCATTATTTGATTGATGTTAGTTGCTCATCGAATTTTCTCATTACCATGCCTATTTAGCGCATACAAATAGGCATTTCAGACATTACATTTATATCGCATAAAAAGAACTGTACTGTCTTAAAATGGCATGCAAAAAAGCCCCCGATATAAATCAGGGGCTCTTGTATATTCGTTTCAGCTTACGCTTCTACTGGGTATACGCTAACTTTACGGTTATAGCGACCAGCACGTTCGAAAGCAACTTTACCAGGAACTAATGCGAATAAAGTATCGTCTTTACCAATACCTACATTAGTGCCGGGATGGAAATGAGTACCACGTTGACGAACGATGATGTTACCGCTTTTTACTACGGAACCATCATGACATTTAACGCCAAGACGTTTGGATTCGCTATCGCGACCGTTACGTGTACTGGATACACCTTTCTTATGTGCAAATAATTGCAAATCAAAAGTAAACATTCCGTTCACCTCCTATGTTTCACTAAGTGATACAAAATCATCATATTGGCGAGCAATTTCTTGGAAGCCAAGAACCATGGTTGCCAATATAGCCTGTCCCTTTTCTGTGATTGCCCCTTGTAATTCAATGGTACATTCACCGGAACTGTTCTCGTAAATACCTTGCTGTTCAGCTACTGATTGTAACCCCAAAATGGCGGTACAAGACAGTACGGAAACGGCGGCACATACGATATCATAGCCATGCTCGTCATAGCCGGCATGTCCGTTAATGGAGCAAGCAACAATTTGTTGTGCCTCATTACGACGAATATGAATCTTAATCATGACTTACGCCTGAATGGATTCAATGCGAACTTTTGTGAACGGCTGACGATGACCTTGGCGACGACGATAGTTGGATTTTGCTTTGTATTTGAAAACTAAAATCTTCTTCGCTTTACCATGTTCAAGTACTTTACCTGTTACTTTTGCACCGTCCACAAGTGGAGCGCCTACTTTAACGTCACCGTCGTTAACTACAGTTAACACTTCGTCAAACGTTACGGATTCTTCAGCAGCTGCTTCCAATTTTTCGATAGTAATTACATCGCCTTCGGCAACGCGGTATTGTTTACCACCGGTTTTAATAATTGCGTACATTGTGACACCTCCTTGTTTTCGAACTCGCTGAATACGGTATTCTCTCATGCCGGAATCGGGATGAGTGAAATTTACACACCTCTCCACGCGGCTGCAATAGTTGGGCGTACCCAAACTATGACTAATTTATTTTACATGATTAGACAATAAAAGTCAATGACCTATCTTCATAGTTTGTCATCGACTTCTTAAAAATTAAAAGGGATTCTTCAAATTCAATTAAAGCACTACAGCTAACCTATTACGCCCTCTCCCTAGATAATCTGTAAATGTTGCAACAAAATTTTTAATCCGATTAAAATGAGCACGACACCACCCAGTACTTCTTCACGGCCGCCCAAAAATCGTTTTAATTGTTGCCCCAAAAATACCCCCACCAAGGAGATAAGGAACGCAACCACGCCGATTAAACCGCTGGCCCCCCACACATTGATGTCCATAAAGGCAAACGTCAAACCGATGGCTAAGGCATCAAGACTGGTAGCAAAGGCCAATACTACAATTTCACGCCAGCTTACCAGTTGGCATATAATATGAGCTTCTTCTTCGGCCGCCTTTTTACTGTTGCGTATCATATTAATCCCCAAATACGCCAGTAAACCGAAAATAATCCAATGATCGTAATCATTGATTTTATCCGCCAATTGAGCACCTATAACCCAGCCAATAAGCGGCATAGCCATTTGGAATATACCAAACAAAAGAGGCATTCCTACTCTCTTTAAATCGTCCCGACTCGTGAGACAAGGGCCCTTAGCTACGGCCACTGCAAACGCATCCATGGCCAAACTTAAGGCAACTAACACGAGCTCCCACATTGACATACAGCATGCACCTCACTTAAAAGGTAAATCAATAACCTAACTATTATATCGAAAAAAATAAGACTTAGCAAGCTAAGTCTTAAAAATTTTACAATCGATTAGTCAAGCGCCAAAGGTCCATTCGACGCACAAAGCTTAATGTGCGAATGGTTTACTCATCCCCTAAGGCGAGCAAAGAGTACGCTTCCCGGCTCATAGTCGGTTGCACTTCCACCTTAATAGTCCGTTTGCATTCAGCTTCCAAATCAGCCACAACGGATTTTGTGAAGTATTGTTTTACCTCCTCATTGACTTCAATGAGTACATTAGATTTCAAACGGCCGCCTCGATATAATTCCCGTAAGCGCCGAATAATCTGTAAATACACGGTTTCCGCCGAAAATAATTGACCGGTGCCGCCACATTGGGAACAAGTATCAAATAAAATACTCTGCAAGCCTTGTCGTTCCCGTTTACGGGTAATTTCTACGAGCCCTAAAGAGGTAATGCCGCACACCACGGTTTTTACCCGATCCTGACGAACCAGTTGTGTCAAATAGGCCACCAATTCATCCCGTTGTGCTTTCTTTGGCAAATCTATAAAGTCACACACGATGATACCACCGATATCGCGCAAGCGCAACTGTCTGGCAATCATCTTGGCGGCCTCACGATTCACTTCCATGGCTACTTCCCCGGCGGTGCCGGAACGACCCGTAAAATGACCGGAATTAACATCTATTACCGTCAAAGCTTCCGTCGTATCGATTTTCAAAAAACCGCCGGACGGTAAATCCACGGTAGCATTTAACAATATATCAAGCTGTGACTCTACCTGCCACTCTTTAAAAATAGGTTCCGCCGAATTATGGAGCTGCAGCGAAACGGCCTCCGTCATGTTAGTGATACTCAACAATTCCTGCAACCGTTCGTAAGCCCCGCCGTCATCTACGATGATTTCATTAACATCATGGCCTAAATATTCGCGGATAACGCGGAACCAAAAATCCGCATCACTATAGAGCTCAGAGCCACCCTTGGCCACCTTGTAGCGATTTTGCAATTGCTGCCAAGTACGCCAAAGGAATTCCATATCCCCCTTTAACTCATCCGCCGTAGCTTCCGCTGCCGCAGTGCGCAGAATAAAACCGCAACCGTTCGCTAAATACGGCGCTGCCATATCAGCCAATTGAGCGCGTAAATTGTCATCGGTAATACGCTTGGAAATATGGAGCCCTTCCGAATAAGGCAAAAGCACCATAAAACGACCGGCCAGGCTCACGTCGGCACTGACGCGCGCCCCTTTGCCGAGCATTTCTTCCTTCACAACCTGGACGAGTATATTTTGACCTACAAAGAGTTTGCCCATAGCCTTAGTCTGCTTACCTTGTTTCAAATTAAGGTACGCATTTTGCTTAAGACCAATATCAACGAACGCCGCCGACATGCCGGGCAGTACATTGCGCACTATGCCCTTGTAGATATGGTTGATGGTCTCGTCACGAGTGGGACGATAAAAGGCTGTATCTACCAGCTCATTCTGCTCATCCAACACAACCATACGAATTTCTTCAGCCATCACATTGGCTACGATTCGTTTCATGGCAAACTCCTTTCTTTATACTTATACCGTTACATCTAACGGGGACAATAACTCCCCATCCCGTTCCACCATGATTTCATGGCGATGAATGGAGTAACCGTCGGTTACAGGCCAGCCGTATTTTTCACGGCCAAGTTGCCATACATCCCCCGGTTTCATGGTACCTTCCGGATATATGCCGATGCCCATGGTTAGAGTCACGCGGTCACCGTCAAGGCGCGCTGTAATCGGTTCTTTTACAAAATGCTTCACATCGATAGTACGGGTTTTCTTCGGTGTCACCTTTTCATAAGCGATTTCCGAAGCCTCATTGAACTCTTTTAAAAGTTCATCCCAATTGACATCGGCCGTTATCGGACCGGATACTTCATAGACCGCATAGTTACAAATGGCCATGAGTTTTTTTACCTTATCCGGCATTTCACGACCGGACATTACGGTGAGTCCCGGCGGTGCTACCCGGTTTAAGCGCTCCATAATGGATTCCACGGTGGCCTCATCTTCCAGAATATCCATATCAAGATATTCCACTTCCGCCGTAATACCCAAGGCTAAAGCGGAGGAAAAGCTTATTTTCATATGCGGGTTAAAACCTTCCGAATAGGCCATTTTAATAAAAGCACGACGAATCATACGTTCCACGGCCTGTGCATAATCCAGGTGCGATAAAAATCGCATTTCTTCGCCCTTACTTAAGGCCAAACGTAACTTTTTCAACGCGTCCACCCTCCTGATAATCTACAATCGCCGTATTAAGTTCCGGACACACATTACAGCCGTTACATGGTAAGCGGCGGCAGTCACGGGTCAAGGTTGCCTCAACGGCACGGTCCCATTCCTGTTTTAAGTATTTCTTGGAAACAGTATCATCTAGATGATCCCATGGCAACGGTTCATCAAAATCGCGGTCGCGACGGGCATAGTAATCAGGATCGATGCCTGTATTTTTGAACGCCTGCATCCATTTATCAATGGAGAAGAATTCAGTCCACCCGTCAAACTTACAGCCTAATTTCCACGCTTCAATCAATGTTTTCGCCAAACGACGGTCGCCGCGGGCAAACACCGCTTCCATATAACCGGTAGCCCCGTCATGATAATGATAGGAAATATTGCGGTTATTGATGAGCGTTTTTAAATATTGCTGTTTACGATGAATTTCTTCCACCGACTGCTGGCCGTACCACTGGTATGGAGAATGACTCTTCGGCACGAAGAAGGATACGCTGACCGTTACCTTGCCATTTCGTTTGCCCGTGATTTCACGATGTAAATCAAGTACTTTATAGGCCAAATCGGCAATGCCTGCTACGTCTTCATCCGTTTCGGTCGGCAAGCCCATCATGAAGTACAATTTAACCGTATTCCAGCCCGATTTAAAAGCATTGGTACAAGCGGCGATTAAGTCTTCTTCGCTAACCCCTTTATTGATAACATCACGCATACGCTGGGAGCCCGCTTCCGGCGCAAACGTCAAACCACTCTTGCGAACTTGCTGCACTTTTTTGGCAATATCGATTGAGAACGCATCGATACGCAATGAAGGCAAGCTTACGCTGACCTGCTTGTCCTTAAATTCTTCCATGAGCATGTCAACCAGTTCCGGCAAACGGGAGTAGTCGGCGGAGCTCAAGGACATAAGGGAAATTTCGTTATAGCCCGTATTGGCAATGATTTCTTTCGCCAATTGAACCAGTTTTTCCGGTGAACGTTCACGCACCGGACGATATAACATACCGGCCTGGCAAAAACGACAGCCACGGGTACAACCGCGGAACAATTCCAATACGGCACGGTCATGAACGACATCGATATACGGTACAACCGGTTTAGTTGGATAGAAACAGTTGTCCATGTCTTCGATGATACGTTTCTGCACTACTGCCGGTGCCTCTTCGGCCAGCACTTTCATGCCTTTGAAATCACCTTTTTCGGTATACTGCGGTTCATATAAAGACGGCACATAGTTACCCGGAATCTGCGCCATTTTGCGCAAAAGCCCTTCTTTGCCGCCCGGGAAGCCGGCCGCTTTTTCCTGACGGTAGAGTTCCACCATTTCAACGATGTGCTCTTCCGACTCACCGAGGTTTACGATATCTACAAAATCGGCAATCGGCTCCACATTGTATGCACAAGGACCACCCGCCGTAATGAGTGGGAAGGACAAGTCTCGGTCTTTACTGTAGAACGGAATGCCGCCCATATCCAACATGTTTAAAATGTTGGTATAACTCATTTCATATTGTAAGGTAAACGCTAAGAAATCAAAATCTTTAACCGGTGTCTTCGTT
Organism: Veillonella sp. KGMB01456; assembly: GCF_023051165.1. Lineage (GTDB taxonomy): Bacteria > Bacillota > Negativicutes > Veillonellales > Veillonellaceae > Veillonella_A. The sequence goes on along the minus strand of NZ_JALKIG010000003.1, from coordinate 68,907 downwards.
TCCAAAGAATACAACGGAATGTTGCGTTTACGCATTTCCTCTTCCATATCATGCCACGGCGCGCATACGCGTTCTGCCGCCACATAGGGTAATTCATTGAGCAAGGAATATAAAATCTTAATACCTAAGTGACTCATGGCCACTTCGTATACGTCAGGAAAACCAAAACACATGGTAACATCCATATCTTTGTGATCTTTCACAACGCTATTCCATTCGCCGCCTGTATATCGCGCGGGCTTTTGTACATGCTGCAACCAGCTCGCATCTAATTGAACCATAGGACCTCCGATTCAAAATCTATCATAATGACAACTTTCTGAAGTTGCCTTTCACTTTCATTAAAACATTTTAAAACTTCTTCTAAGGCTATTTTTATAGCCTCTGCTATTAATTTATTGGGCGTAATTTCAATCAATCTAAAATTAAATTTAGAACATTAACTTCTTGCGATGCATTGCAATATTAAGCAATAAACCGACACTAATCATATTCGTGGTCAACGCACTGACACCGTAACTGATAAACGGCAACGGAATCCCCGTAACCGGCATAATACCGGTCGTCATACCTACGTTAACGAGCACTTCGAATACCAACATGGAGCCGATACCGGTAGCTAAGAGTGTACCGAAAGTATCGTTGGCACTGCGGGCAATCATAATACTGCGATAAATTAAAAGGAACAATAACAATAATACGATTACACAGCCTACAAAGCCTAATTCTTCCCCGATAACGGAGAAAATAAAGTCTGTATGATTTTCCGGCAAGAAGTTTAACTGACTTTGCGTACCTTCAAAAAGGCCCTTACCGAGAATCATACCGGAACCGATGGCGATTTTCGACTGAATAATGTGATACCCGGCCCCAAAGGGATCAATATTCGGGTTTAAAAATACTAAAATACGTTGTTTCTGGTATTCTTGCAAAACGAACCAACCTAACGGCGCCAAAACAACGGCAACACCTACGATGATTTGTACCAAACGCATCCGAATGCCTGCTACGAAGAGCATGCCGCACAAAATGGCCAGATATACCAAGGATGTACCAAGGTCAGGCTGTTTAAATACCAATAAGGTCGGAATCCCTATATATAATACTATCGGCACCAGCGAGCGAAAGGTGTTCAGTTTATTCACTCGATTTTCCATCATTTGCGCCATACTGATAATCATGAGTAATTTCGTGAATTCCGACGGCTGAATGGTGATTGGCCCGATTTGGATCCAACGCTGCGCACCTAAAGCGGATGTACCGATAAGCATAACCGCTACCAACAGTAATATGGTAATAAAATACAGTGGCCGTCCCCACGAACGAAGGCGACGATAATCAAACCATTGCATCATAACAATAACTACTGTGTTAATTACAAAAAACATAAGTTGTTTACTCACTAAATCGTTTATGTCGAGACCATCACGATTTACATGAGTGGCACTGCCAATGATGACAACACCTACGCTAATGAGCAGGAGCGTACAAATTACGACGGTCCAGTCCCATTCGCGCCAGATTCTATGCCACATATATACCTCCTAGCGCATACGGCTACGACCATAGGCTTGAAATTTTCTTTTTAAAAACTTCAAACAAGCTCATTTTCTTAGGCTGTGCCGGTTCTTCTTTCTCTTCTGCCGATTCATCTGTTACTGCTTTAATTTCAGCAGCTGTTTCCTCAGCAACTTCTTTCGCTTTATCTACTACTTCTTCCGTTTTATCTTCTACAGTTGCCACTACTTCTTCAACTTTATCTGTTACAGCTTCTACTAAGTCCTCAGCTTTTTCTGCCACCGCTTCAGCTTTGTCGGTTGCGGCATCTGCCACTGCTTCAGCTTTATCTGATACGGCATCTGCCACTGCTTCAGCTTTGTCTGATGCGGCATGTGTCACTGCTTCAGCTTTGTCGGTTACAGAATCAACTATATCTTCCGCTTTAGCCGCTGCCGTTTCAGCCGTAGATTTGGCTGCTTCAACAGCTACTTTCGCCGAAGATGCTACCGGTGCGGTCATCTCGGTTTTAACCGCCTCAACCATGGATTTTGCTTCAACCGCACTGTCCTCAGAGGCTTCATCTGCCACATCGCTGACAGCCGGAACAGCACCAACTTTAGCGCCATTGCCAACCAATTCATTTTGGGTAGCCACATCGCTATGGACCGACACAGAGTCTCGATTTACTTCTAAAGTCTCAACTTCAACGCGTTCGCCTTCTACAATTCTGTCTACCATAGGCTCAGCTGTAGCGGCTTCGGCTACGGCCGCAGTCACTGCTGCTTCAACCTTCGTATTGGCCGTTGGCGTTATTTCTTTTGCTATTTCCTCAGCCGCTTGTAATTGATACCAACGGTCCAGCAATTTTTCTTCCGGCCAAACTTCGGATGTTTCAATGTATTCAAGGAGCGGTACCATCATGGTATCCACTGCATCATCACAGAATTCATGTAATGTACCATCCTGTGCCCAGCTCATAAGCTTAATGCTGTGAGGCAGAATGGTTGCTAATTGTTCTACCTGTAACGTCGCCAAAGCTTCTTCAACGGCTACGGCTACTTCACTGCGGCCTACGTTATTTAAAATTAAAGCATAGTTGAACTGACGTTCTTCGTGACAAAGCTGCATAACGCGCTGCACCGCACGAAGCGATACCCACATAGGTTCCGCTACGAGCAATAATTGATCAGCGGCTTTGAAAACGGCTTCATTGCCGCGACCGATACCGGCCGGCGCATCAATAATGACGAAATCATAACTTTCCGCCAGTTTTTTTATAAGTTTCGCATAACCTTTGCGCCCCACATCTTCCCAGCGGCGAGTCTGAGTTGCCGGTAAAAAGTCAAAATCGTCCGTTAACGGTATAATAGCACTGTCCTGATTGCAGTTATCTTTCCAAATATCTACAGCATCAAAAAAGATATCATTTTCTTTGCCAATGACTAAGTCTAAATCACGCATCCCAAAATCGGCATCGGTAATTAACACGCGATGACCTCGACGATTTAAAGCAGCACCAATATACGCTGTCATTGTAGTTTTACCAACGCCGCCCTTACCGGACATAATAGCTATAACCTTTCCCATAGCAACTCCTTTCCTTTCTCACTACCATAACCCACTACACAATCAATCTCAAACATACCTATAGCAGTAAAAAATTCAGAAAATAAACACATAACAAATACTAAAATTATTAACACTTAACAGATACTAAAACTTAACCGTTAAACTTGAATAACTAAACAATGTTTTAACGTTGTTGCGGTCCTGTTACCGCTGTATTCGATGAATTATCACCGCCTGCAGCGGTTGAACCGTTTGCTGTATTACCGGTATTAGTTGAAGTAGTTCCTAGAGAATTATTATTTGCTGCACTATTAGTATTGACACCGGTTGACGAACCATTCCCATTAGTACCGTTTTTATTATCAGTACCGGCACCATTAATATGGAAATATTCAGCTAGTACGTCTCTAACAATCGGACCGGCCGAGCCGGCACCAAAACTACCTTGTTCTACCAAAGCAACTACAACAATACGCGGTTTATCATATGGTGCATAGGCTACAAACCAACCATGGTCACGGCCGGTGGAGTTTTCCGCCGTACCGGTTTTACCGGCGATTTCAATAGGCCACCCTTTAAAGAGCGCACCTGCTGTACCGCCTTCGGCTGTTACGTCGCGCAATGCATTACGGATTAAATCCATAACTGTTTTTGAAACTTGTAATACGCCCATTTTTTTAGGTCCGAAAATTTCTGCCGGTGTACCGTCGCTATTATCGATACGACTTACTACATATGGTTGGTAACGAATACCACCATTAGCTACTTCCGACATCATCATAGCCATCTGAATTGGCGTTACCAAGGTAAAGGACTGACCGATGGCCGCATCGAAGGTTTCCCCTAAATACCAGTCTTGATCAAATACTTTACGCTTGTATTCCGGACTTGCCAAGTTACCGCTGGATTCACCATAGAGCTTAATGCCCGTTTTTTCACCCAACCCAAACAACTTCGCAAAACGGTCCAGTTCTTCAATGCCTACACGATTACCCATTTCATAGAAATAAACGTTATCCGATTTGGCCAAGGCTGTATTAAAATCAAGCCAGCCTAAAGCTTCACCTTCGGCATTTCGCTTGTCGATTAACCAGTGACGACCACTATCGAATATCATCTCGTTAGGCGTTACTTTTTTTAGTTCCAATGCAGCTGCACCGGTAATAATTTTAAATGGTGAGCCCGGTGGATATTCACCGGAAATAACTTTATTATCAAACGGATGATTTGGGTCGTTATTAAGTTGATTCCATTGTGCCGATGTAATACCACGGGCAAACCAGTTCGGATTGAAACCCGGTGCACTTACCATGGCGAGAATAGCCCCCGTATTCGGGTCCATAGCTACAACCGCCGCACCTTGGGCCGGAATGCCTTGAGAACGGAGTGACGCCAATTGATCGGCTACCGCTTTTTCAGCCGCTTTTTGTAACGGTAAATCAATGGTCAAATGAATGTCTCGCCCCGGAATAGTGTCCTTACGGCCCACTTCCGCCACGGGGCGACCGGTAGCATCTACTTCTACCTGCTTACCGCCGTCGATGCCACGCAATACATCATCATACATTTTTTCAAGACCGGAGCGTCCTAAAATAGTGCCCGGTCCTACCGGTGTTTCTGGATTTTCCGCTTTAAGCTCATTCAATTCATCTTCGCTGACTTCACCTACATAACCGAAGAGTTGTGATGCCAAAGAATCATATGGATAGTATCTCAATGGCTCTACATCAATGGTTACGCCCGGCAATTCATGGCGATGTTCTTCAATCATAGTTACGCGGTCCATCGTAATGTCCGTGGCCAAGCGAATCGGCTCATAGCCGCCCTTATGGGCTGCAATTTTACTTTGAATCACGTCCGGCTTAATATTAAGCATTGTGGCCAAACGGTTGAGTTCGCCCGGATCGATATCCTGCCCGGTTGGTACAATGGATACCGTATAAGCTGGCCGTGAACCGGCTACAATCTGACCGTTACGATCATACATGACCCCGCGCGCCGCCGTTACCGACACCATGCGCAGGCGATTGCCTTCCGCCTTGGTGTGGTAATATTCGCCATCCATAATCTGCAGATAAAATAAGCGAATAATAAGAATAACAAATATAGCGCTGACTATATACATTAAGGCATCAAAACGGCCTTTTTTATTCTTTTTATATAATGCTTCAAGCACGCCGATGCCTCCTTAATTGACTACCAAATATATTCGTCTTTCTCCTCCATGTTCCATAAAATTTCATGAATCATAATGCCCAAGAGCCCGTTGAGCCACCAAACAGGCCAAATATGATGCCATAAATACGAACCTACGAGAATATCTTCACGCCCCAACCAGAGCATACCAATGCGGAAAATAATATCCGCCAAAGTACCTACGGAAACCCACGCAAAGGTAATATACCACTGCTCTTCGTATACGCTGAATGACCAGATGCTCACAATGTAAGCAACGGCGATATATGGGAATAAGTGAAGTCCAAAAGAATTCGAGATCAAAATATCATGGACTAAACCGCCTGTAATAGCGGCCATAAGGCCGATACGACGGCCTTTGAGCAAAGATAATACAATAACCCAAACCAGAATCAAATTCGGTATCCACCCTTGCCTAAAGAGCATGGGCAATACATCGGCTTGAATCAAAAAGGTAAATATACCCATGAGTATGTATATTAGAGTTCTCATTGCTGCGTCGCTCCTTTTACCCCTTCAACTTGGTCACGCTGTGTTTGCGGTACCAATTTTGGAGTTAAGCTTGGCTTATCCAATTCGCCTTCGCGAGAGCGCATAATAACGAATACTTCTTCTACATTGCGTAAATCGGCCGATAATTGTACGACCGCGTTTTTAACAAAACCTTCCGAATCATTATCAATTCGCGTTACATGACCAACCAAGAGACCTTTCGGGTAAATCCCGCCGTAGCCGGAGGTAATCAAGGTATCGCCATTCAATACGTCGCCATCGCGAGCCACGTTAACCAATAAAGGCTCATCCGGATTGCTACCGTTACCTTTAACAATTGACGCTACACGCGATTCTGGACGCTGTACGATAACGCCGATAGCCGTACGCGGATCAAGTATGGTCTGTACGCGAGCTGAATGAGTATATACGTCGCTGATAAAACCAACTACCCCACCGGGAATCACAACTGGCATATTCGGTTCCAAACCGTCTTCACTACCGCGATCAATAGTAAAGGTATTGGTCCAAGTCCCCACATCGCGGGTCACCACAGTCGCCGCCATCATATCAAATTGAGGATGATTGTTCTGAAAAGACAATAACTGACGTAAACGCATGTTTTCAGCTACTACTTCATCATAGTTTGTTACGCGTTGCAGTAATTGTGCATTTTCTTCACGAATAGCGTCTATTTCTTTAGTACCATTAATAGCTGTATCAATAACGGCAATGCCGGTATGAATGGATCCTAAAAATCGCGAAGCGCCATAAGTAAACGGTGTTGTTACTCGCTCCAACGGTACCGTTACATACGGAATAGCAGTTCGTTGTTTCCACGCATAGCCTAAGAGCGCTAAAAATACGCAGCATAATCCTACTACGACTATTAACCGTCGTTCTGATGAAAACATTACGCCCTTCCTTTCCGATTTTTCGATGCAATAATAAAACGATCCATCCGTGCAAATTCTTTGGACGCTTGGCCCAAACCAACCGCCACCGCATACCCCGGTTCCGGCGGTACCTGCACAGGAATCCCCAATTCTTCACTAATGCGCTGACCAAGGCCTTCCATAAGTGCCGTAGCACCGGTTAAAGTCATACCGCGCTCCATAATATCCGCTGCCAATTCAGGTGGCGTCTGTTCCACAACGGATTTAATTTCATCTACAATCCGTTGTAATGTGTCCTGCATAACCTGGTAAACTTCCGATTTACGAATAATAATTCGTTTCATCAGACCATTGGCAATATCGCGCCCCATGAAAGAAACTTCCAATTCTTCCTGTGGCGGCAAGGCCGTTCCCAGTTCCATTTTAATACCTTCCACCGTTTCTACAGCGACCATTACGGAATAGGTATTTTTAATATATTGTAATATAGCTTCATTAAAATCATGACCGCCAATACGTGCGGAGTGAGCAATAACCTTGCCCCCTAAGGACATAACGCCGATATCAGTGGTACCGCCGCCAATATCTACAGCCATACTGCCACATGCTTCAAATACCGGCAAATTACAGCCTAAAGCAGCCGCCACCGGTGCTTCCACCAAGTACGCTTCGCGCGCTCCGGCCTGAATAATAGCGTCCGTCATGGCTCGTTTTTCCACATCTGTAATACCGCAAGGCACGGCCATAATAACACGCGTACGACCTACGGTACGAGACGCCTTACTCATGAAGTGGCGCAACATAGTGAGCATAACACGATAATCTACAATAAAACCGTCGCGCAACGGGCGAAGTTCATCCAGCATGTCAGGGGTTCTAAGCAAAAGTCGTTCCGCATCGGCACCAACAGCTACGATACCTTCCTGTTTCGTATCGGTAGCCACCAGTGACGGTTCGGACAATACGACCCCGCGCCCCTGCACATGTACATGGGTATTCACGGTTCCAATATCTATGCCTAAATCTCGTCCTAAGGACGAAAAAATACGAATCATATGTTTAGTCTCCTTACTTTACTCATCCCTATATTATACTATCGGCAGTAAGGATAAATCAACCAAATCGGCGCTTGTTCTCTAATTATCACGCCCTATTCATACTGCTGTATTTTTGTAAAAACAGGCCCGGCAAACATAAATCTCATCGCCAAAAATTCATTTTCAAATCTTCCTTTTTATACTCAGCCTGTCCCTTTATTATAGCATTTACCGTGAATTCGTTTAGACAATTTTTTCTATAAAAGAGCTTTTTAGCAAAGAATGCAGCAATTTTCATCAGCCATTTTCGCAAAGCCTTCTGTAACCTATAATAGTCCCTTCTCACAGAGACTGGTATAGCGGCCATCACCGATAACTACATGATCCAGCACGGGAATGCCCATCAGCTTGCCCGCTTTAATAAACAGTTTCGTAATACCGATATCTTCAGAACTGGGTTCCGGATCACCGGATGGATGGTTATGAATTAAAATGAGGCTCGCCGCATTGGCCTGCATAGCTTGACGAAACACGGTACGCTGCTCTGCCAAACTACCGGTTAAACCGCCGATTGAGATGGTTTCCACATCAATTAATTTATTTTTACAAGTTAAAAAGGCGGCACAGAAATGCTCTTCTTTTTCATAACGCAAGCGCTCCATAATATAGGATGCCACCGCTTTAGGGCTACTGAAATCTTCAAAATGCTCCTTCACTCGCAGCTGACCGAGACGACGCCCCAATTCAATGGCCGCACAAACGGTAACCGCCTTATCGCGACCGATGCCCTTAATCTTTTGTAAAGCACCTACGGTCGTATCATTCAGTCCATACGCGCCATGACTTACTGTATCAAGGACTTCTTTGGCCAAATCCAATACGGATGACCCCTGTCGTCCCGTTCTGAGTAAAATCGCCAATAACTCAACCGTGCTTACGCCGGCGGCTCCCAAAGTTAAAAATTTTTCACGTGGTTTCTGCCATGGCTGCCATTCTCTGACAACGCCTGTATATGTCTTAATCATATGTCCCCCTAAATCACTAACCCAACTCACTAACCTAAATTACCAAGCTAATTCACTAACCTAATTCACGCTGTTAGTCCGGCGCCCCCATGCGCCGTAAATATCGCGCTACCACTTCCACCGGAAGGCCAACCACATTCGTATAAGAACCTTCAATGCGCTCTACTAAATAAGCCCCCTTCCCCTGTATGCCATAAGCACCGGCTTTATCGAGTGGTTCACCGGTAGCCACATACGCTTTTATTTCCGCATCACTAAGCGAGTAAAAAAGAACCTTTGTTACGACGTGAAACACCTCTTGCTTAATTAACTCCTTGTCTCCATCGTAATAACAAAGCGCCACCCCGGTCACCACTTCGTGTGTATCACCAGACAATTCACGGAGCATCTGAACGGCCTCTTTTTCATTAGCCGGTTTGCCCAACACATGGCCCTTATGAGCCACAATCGTATCGGAACCAATAACCACATAAGTTTTATCGACCCCGGTCTCCGGAACCAACGCCGCCAAGGCCTTCCCCAAAGCCTGCGCTTCCACCAATTCATAGGGACTCTCAAACTCCTCATTATGCTCTTCATAGGTGCTCGTCACAACTTCAAATTCAATGTGTAATTGTTCCAATAAATCACGGCGCCGCGGCGACGCCGATGCCAAATATATTTTCATCAGTTATGTTTACCCCCGAATATGCCGTAAACTACAACGCGCAGTACCTCGAAAGGTACTGCGCGAGCATATCATCATTAGATTTTACAATCGTCAATCAGACTATTATATTACCAGTTTTTCATCACAAGACTTGCAGTAATACGTTTAGTATCACGAGCAATCATGATTTCTTCGTTAGTAGGAACTACGAAGATTTTAACTTTGGAACCTTCTACGCTGATTTCAGTTTCTTTACCGCGTACGTTGTTGCGTTCACGATCAAGACGAGTTCCGAGGTATTCAAGACCGTTACAAATAGCGTCACGGTTACCAATACCGTTTTCACCGATACCGGCTGTGAATACGATTACGTCTACGCCGCCCATAACAGCTGCATAAGCACCGATTGTGGAGCGAACTTTGTAGTGGAACATATCAAGTGCCAACTGAGCACGTTTGTTGCCTTCTTCAGCCGCTTCTTCGATTACGCGGAAGTCGTTGGACACACCGGAAATACCGAATACACCGGATTTCTTGTTCATGATGGCGTCGATTTCATGGTATGTCATATCCCATTTATCCATCAAGAAAGGAACGATAGCAGGGTCGATATCGCCGCAACGAGTACCCATAATCAAACCGGACAATGGCGTGAAGCCCATGGAAGTATCGATGGAACGACCGGCTTTAATAGCAGCCACACTGGAACCGTTACCAAGGTGACAAGAAATGATGCGCAAATCACTCATGTGTTTGCCCATTAATTCAGCTACGCGCTGAGCCACGTATTTATGGCTGGTGCCGTGGAAGCCGTAACGACGAACACCGAGTTCAGTGTATGCTTCGTATGGCAAACCGTAAAGGAATGCTTCAGCAGGCATAGTCTGATGGAAAGCCGTATCAAATACAGCTACCTGAGGTACTTTTGGCATGATAGCTTCGCAAGCTTCGATACCTTGGATGTTTGGTGGGTTATGAAGCGGTGCAATTTTAGCACATTCTTCTAAAGCTTCCATAACGGCCGGTGTAATCAACACGGAGTCAGCAAACTTTTCAGCACCATGAACCACACGATGACCAACTGCATCAATTTCATCCATGGAAGAAATTACGCCGAATTCTGCATCAATCAAGATGTCGAGCAAAATTTTAAGCGCTTGTTTGTGGTCCAAAATTGGTTCTACGCGTTCCAACTTTTCAGCATCCGGACGTTTGTGAGTGAAGATAGCATCTTCCGCACCGATTTTTTCAAATTGTCCTTTAGCTAATACCGCTTCATTGTCCATGTCAATGAGTTGGTATTTTAAAGAAGAACTACCACAGTTTACTACTAAAACATTCATTACTTATCCCTCTTTCTTAGTAATTTGAATTTTTCCTACCACAAGGTCAGAAATCTGAGCTCCCATTGTGCTGTCAACAGGATACTGATAGGTTATATTCCACAATACACCTTTATCGGCAAATGTGTATTGAAAGAAACGAATTTGGATTTTGTTAGCTACCAGTGTAGCTGACGAGATAAAGGCTTGAACACCGTCTACCGTTTTCATCTCATCCGACCATGTCAAATTGTTGCCGAAGCTTTTTTCATAAAAAGCTTTAGATTCAGCACCATAAGCCGCTGCTGTCGGCAAAGGTTGACCCGCTTTCGGGGAGATGGCTTCAATGGAAACCAGGAAGTTTTTATCGGCCCCTAAATACGTCGTTACAGGATACCCCAACGCATTTTTGGTCGTATTAGGCTGAACACCTATATCGTAAGGCAAGGCAACGGTAATTTCCGAGTTGCCGCTCTTAATTACTTTATGACCGAAACTATAAGAATCCAATGCATTATCACTGCCACAGCCGCTAATCGCAAGCATCAGCAAAGCCATGCAAAAAACAGTGAACCATTTCTTCATAATATCCCTCGATTCAAAACGTCTGTACAAGTAAAGCGTACGTTTAAATTATACCATTCTTTGCAATTACTTGCACGCCTCTTTTTAGACATATTCACTATTATTTTTATTCATATGTATATTTACTGTAATTTTATTGTAAAAATTAAGTTTTTTCAAAAAAATTGCCTCTCTACAACTGAAAATACGCCCTCTCATTCTGTGCTATAATGAAATAAATAACACGTAAATTTTCAAAGGAGTAACATTATGAATTGTATCGGAATCATTGCCGAATATAACCCCTTTCACAAAGGGCACGAACATCAACTGAAAGAATTGGCAAAACGCTATCCCGATGCACTGCGTCTTGTTGTTATGAGCGGTTCCTTCGTGCAACGCGGCGAACCGGCTCTTTTTGATAAATTCACCAGGGCCCGTTGGGCTCTATTAAACGGCGCTCACGCTGTCATCGAACTTCCTACGGTGTACGCTACGGCCAACGCCGAACGGTTTGCCGCCGGCGGGGTCAGATTATTGCACCGATTAGGAGCTCGCGCCCTCGCTTTCGGCACCGAAACGGAAGATGCCTCTTTATTACAAAAAATCGCCCGCCTTAGCCTGAGCAGTACCGTACAAACGGCCTGCCGTGAAGCGCTGAAAAAGGGTGAATTTTACGGTACCGCTTTACGCCAAGCTATTATTACTGAATGTCCGGATGCGGCGGCTATCGTCAATCAACCAAACGCCTTGCTTGGTCTCGAATATACCAAAGCCATTCATCAATATGGCTTAGCGATGAATATCATCCCCATTTTGCGGGAAGGTGAACATCATAGTGACAAACTCGCAAGTAACTGGCCATCCGGCACAGCCTTGCGCCGCCAAATCAGAAATCTCGACGCGCTCACCGATTTTCCTTCAACGGATAACGTATCCCCCTATATTTCAGCTAATTTACAAGGCGAATATAAAGAGTCTGTCGAATCGGGCGCTTATTCTGATTTAGCCAGATACTATGACCTCGTGCTCTATGAAAGCCGAAAACAAGGGGCCGCTCAATTAGAGGCATTAGCCGATTTTAAAGAAGGTCTCCACCAAATTTGGACTTCGGTCAGTCAAAAAGCATCTTGGCCGGAAGCGCGTGAGCAATTAAAATCGAAGCGTTATTCCTATGCCCGCCTTGATCGCATGGCTTCTTATACGGTCCTTGGCATTACTAGGGAATTACAAAATGAAGCTCACACAGAAGGGCCGCAATATGCACGCCTCCTTGGTTTTACCGATGAAGCCAGACCTTGGCTGCAACGTAAAGAGTTTACGGTGCCCCTCATCCAGAAGTGGGCTCCTTTTATAAATACGGCCTCCGGCCTCACCGCTGAATTAGCTGCACTGGACCAACGAGCTACAGATATTCAAAAGCTGTGCCTAACCAATCCAATCAAACGACAAGGCGGCGAAGATTTCTACTTTACGCCTTGGTATATAAAAAAATAAGTGTTTCATAGTTCTATATTGCTGCTATGACGTTAAGAAATATACATACCAAAAGGACATTGCCAAAATAAGGCAATGTCCTTTTATTTGCCATCAACCGAAGCTTCCTGCTATTATCATATTTTCAATCTTACGAAATAGTAACGCTATCTTCCCCGTCCTGCTCTTTAACATTTACGCGCACGGTTTCCATATGAGATGTAGGAATATTTTTCCCCACATAATCGGCGCGAATCGGCAATTCGCGGTGTCCTCGGTCAACGAGTACGGCTAATTGAATAGCCCGCGGTCTGCCCACTTCCATTAAGGCATTAAGGGCGGAACGAATGGTTCGCCCCGTATAGAGAACATCATCTACCAAAATAACCAGTTTCCCCGTCGTATCTAACGTGAACGGCGGCCCTTCTTTGCCCTTGGTCGTTCTGTCATCACGGTACATAGCCACGTTGATAGTTGCCACATCAATATGCACGCCTTCGATAGCTTCAATCTGAGCTTGTAAACGCTCCGCTAAATAAATGCCGCGCCGTTCAATGCCTAAAATGAGTGCATGTTCCAGGCCTTTATTACGTTCTAAAATTTCATGGCTAATGCGGCGAATGGCCCGCATCATAGCCTGTTCATCCATTAGAATTCGTTTTTCCTGCATAGCTGACTCCTTATACATTATGAGTTTTAGCATAGTCTAAGCAAGCTAAAAAGTCCTCCGGTAACGGCGCTTCAAAATACATATCCTGTCCCGAAATAGGGTGTTTCAAGGCTAAACTGAAGGAATGTAAGGCTTGCCCTTCAATAGGAAAATCCATCTTACGATAGCCGTAGAACGGATCGTTGACCACCGGATGGCCGATATGAGCAAAATGAACACGAATCTGATGTGTCCGGCCTGTTTCCAGTACACATTGAACCAAGGTATGTTTGCCGAATCGTTCTACAACCGTGAAATGTGTAATCGCTTCCTTACTGTTTTCAAACACAACGGCCATTTTCATTCTGTCTTTCGGATGACGTCCGATAGGCGCCTTAATCGTGCCTCGTTCTTCCACAATATTGCCGTGTACCAATGCATAATAGGTACGCGTTGCCGAATGGGCTTTTACCTGTTCAGCCAAACCGATGTGAGCCAAATCATTCTTCGCTGCCATCATGACGCCCGATGTATCTTTATCGAGTCGATGAACGATGCCCGGACGAATTTCACCATTAATTCCCGATAAATCCTTACAATGGAATAATAAAGCATTTACCAGTGTGCCCGTATAATTACCTACCGCCGGATGCACTACCATACCACGCGGTTTATTGATGATAATAATATCGTGATCTTCATAGAGGATGTCGAGAGGAATATCTTCCGGTTTTACTTCAACCGCTTGCGGCTTCGGCACGGCCACAAAAATCTTTGAACCGGCCGTAAGCTTTAAATTACTTTTGGCCGCTTTTTGATTAACCGTGACAGCCCCGCTTTTAATCAATTGTTGTACATAACTGCGAGACCCTTCCATAATCGATGTTAAATATACATCTAGTCGTTCCCCTTCTTTATCGTCCGGAACGGTTAAGGTAATCGTCTTATCAATTCCTGCATTACCGTCCACTGCTTCCATCGTATCCAAAGATTCATCCATATATTGCAAAGATTCATCCATAGTATGTAAAGTATCTGATTTCATTACTTACCTCCTTCATGCGGTGTTCGCCAAACATGAATTGCCAATAGCACCACACCGACACAAATCCCGATATCGGCTACATTAAAAATGGGCCATATACGAAAATCAAAGAAGTCCACTACGGCGCCCAAGTGATATCGGTCCCAGCCATTGCCCAGAGCACCGCTAACCAATAAGGCGGTCCCCAGTTTTGTAAAAACATCGCCGTTTAAAATATATCGGCGAAAATACCATAACGCACCGAGTAAGACAACGACTATAGCCAAGAAAAAAAGTCGCTGATTCGCCAATATGCCAAAGGCTGCGCCTTTATTTAAAATATATGTCAAATGAAAGACATTAGGTATGACCGGTAGGGATTCCCCCAGCAAGAACGATGCCTGCACCCATTGCTTTGTCAATTGATCTAATACGAACCATGCAATACCAATTATAATATACACTCTATCCATCCTTTATCAGTTTATAGTCTAGCCAGTTTATTCTAAAATGCCTGTATTCCATATCATTAGGGCATTTCCTTTACTATGTATTATGACATAAAACGCTCGGTTTGGTCTACTCTATATAAAAAAGGGCAAGAAAAAAAGCCCTCTATCTAGAGGGCTTTGAGCATCCAAGATTATTCAGCTGGATGAATAGTGCCTACAGGGCATACGGATTCGCAAGAACCGCAGTCGATGCAAGTTTCATTGATTTCGTATTTGAGTTCGCCTTCGCTGATAGCGCCTACTGGGCATACAGAAGCACAAGAACCACATTTAATACATTCGTCACCGATCAATCTCATAGTTGGACACCTCCACATAATATACCGGATAATTTCTGAATTATCATTTCTTTAAGGAACTTACCTTAACTTTATATTCTCATTATGGCACGATTTTTCCTTCTTGTCAAACTTATGGAGAATGATTTCTTATTATTTTTACGCAAGTTAAATTGACTTATTTACATAGTAGGAATGCCACTTTACGGGTTATTGATAGACATTTTCAATATACATTTTTAAGTTTTTGTCCAACCATAGGCCCACAGTGCATTCTCATTTAAGATGTGAACCATGCTCAATTTCAAATGACTAGCATTATCAATTACTTTTTGCGTTTACTGTGATCTTTAGGGAATTTAATTTTAGGATTCGGCAACCCTAATTCTTGTGAAGCATCACGAATTTGTTCATTCAGCTCTTCCACAATGGTACGCAATCTTTGTTTACGTTTAAATCGACCATCTACTGTAATTTTACTATTATAAAAAACAGCCGCCCCTATGAGCATTAATGCTAAGCCACCTAAAAACATCGGTTCATAAATACTTGGATGTTCCACCAAATATACCATGACGGTACCGGCAGCAATTAAAATAAAACCAATGAGGGAGATAGCCAGCGGAGGCCGATCCTCCAATTGAATTAGCTTACGCCATTCCTCTAAACGGGCGGCTCGTTCATCAATCAGTTCCTTACGTCTTTTGGTTAATTCTTCATGATTCATCTTAGCGACTGCCCTCCTCTTCCGTATGTGCTGTATCAGTCGACTCTTCAGACGCGCCTGATAGTTTCTTAAAATATTCTTCTACCGACTCATCATGCATTACAGCATCACGTCTTGCATAAGAATATAACATGACATCGGCTTGCGGTGCACAGATTCTATTCGGCACAAAGCGATCGAATGCCTCAAAAAAAGCCGGATCGGCTTTTAACAATACACGACCATTTTTAATCTTCTTACCGTTAACAATGGAATATATTAACGCCCAAATAGGACGATTATCTACCGTTGAACATTTCCGATATTTATAACGCAAACGGAATTTGCTGATGAATTCGGTCTTATGAGCATACACCCCATCGATCATATTGTACGGAATTTCCATCTTTTTAGTGTAAAACAGGATTTTCTCGACAATAACCA
Source organism: Veillonella sp. KGMB01456 (assembly GCF_023051165.1). Classification (GTDB taxonomy): domain Bacteria; phylum Bacillota; class Negativicutes; order Veillonellales; family Veillonellaceae; genus Veillonella_A. Next base: position 52,568 of record NZ_JALKIG010000003.1, on the reverse strand, counting down.
ATTTATCTCCAGTTAATAGATATGTATATTGTGCAACAGCGGACTTTAAAATGACAAATAAAGCCACCACTTCAACAAATAATTCATCTAAGATAATAATGCCCTTGGCAATACTTCTGGATATGGTCCAGCCCATAGCAATCAATAATAAAATACAGAAGAAGGCTATAACAAAAGCAGCCGTTATACTACGTTTTGATTCAGCCTTTCCAAAAATCTTCATAATCATAAACTCCCATAAAAATACCGTTCAATAAAATAAAAAATGTTGAAGCAGCACGTAAAGCGCACCGCCTCAACATTAATTATAAAGTATTTTTTAGTATTATCTCAACTAAAGTTACTTTCTGACCGGTAATTATTTACCAGGGAAGAAAGGCCATACCATTGGAATGATCAAGATACTTACGATGAAGCATACAACGATCAATGGAACACCGGCTTTAACATAGTCCATGAATTTGTATTGACCAGGGCCAAGTACCAATGTGTTTGGAGGCGTACCAACAGGTGTACCAAAAGCACAAGATGCAGCAACGCCGATAGCCATTAATACGGCATGAGGGTCAGCACCCATACCTTTTGCAATTGCGATGCCGATAGGACCAAGCAATGCACAAGATGCGGTATTGGACATGAACTGAGTCATAACGCAAGATAATAAGAACAATACTGCTGTTGCGAAGTAAGGGCTAGGATCGGAACCCATAACGCCAAGTACTGAGTCAGCGATTAATTGACCGGCACCGGATTTATCCATAGCACCTGCTACAGGCATCATACCTGCGAACAAGAAGATGGTTACCCAGTCAATCGAAGTGTAAGCTTGTTTTTCTTCCAAGCAACCGGTAAGTACACAAGCTAAAGCGCCCATAACGGCTACCAAGCTCAATGGTAAGTTAATACCAATGGATTTCAATGGATCGCCTAAGATCATCAATACGATAACTGTTAAAAGAATTAAACCGGAGTATAATTGTTTCTTAGGATCGTTAGAAATATCTTCAGCAGCTACTTCTTGTTCAACATCACCAACATCGGTAATCTGATGTTTAGGTAAGAAGTGTTTACCGATGAACATCATGAAAGCGATAGTGGCAACAGTCAAAGGAATACCAATCCAAGCAAATTCAAAGAAACCGAATGGTTCAATACCGGCTTTGGATAAGGCACCGTTAACGATAATGTTTGGAGGTGTACCAACCATTGTGATAATACCACCGATACCGGCAGCGAATGCTAATGGCATTAACTGACGGCTGGCAGGAATTTTAGCAACCGCACAGATACCAACTACTACCGGTAATAAAGCAGCAGCTGTACCGGTGTTAGACAAGAATGCGGACATGACGGCTGTAACAGCCATGATTGCGAACATCAAGCCGTTTTCACTGGTACCGGCTTTGGATACTACGGTTTCCCCAATTTTCTGGGCTAAACCGGTGTAGAATAAAGCACCGCCTACAACGAACATACCGGCGAATAATACTACTGTACTATCGGATAAGCCGGAAAAAGCTTCTTTACTACTAATGATACCCATCAATGCTAAAGCAATGGCACCACCCAAGGAGGTAATAGCAAGTGGGATAATTTCAGTTACAAAGAAAACCGCCATAACAGCGAGTACGATCAACGTTTGTACTGCAGCATCCATGTAAAGTCATCTCCTTTTAATACATCAATATTCACTAAACGTATTAATAGGACCCTTATTTCAGGAAGTGAACTTCGATTATTCAATTATATCTTTTCAACTATCCGATTACATATAATCAGAATATCCTACCTCATACTAAGGACTATAAATGATACAGACCAAAGACAACCGCCCCGATGGCAACAGCCATGCCTGTTGTTATAAAAATGCCCTCCTTAGTATTGGGATAGCCAAAAAATAAGAGTTCACTAATAACACCCCGTCGATTAAAGAAGGAATACTTTTTACGACGTTGGAACCATTGAGCTTTACGCTCAGGTCCGATAATTAAGGCTACAACTAAAAAGACAATAAGTGCCCACGCGAAAGAAATTAAAATTTTCAATTCTATGGAGAACAAGTCTAAATCACCTCTACATTAAATTATAAATGCAATACGATTTATCGATACTAATCTGTAATATCCCCAAAGAATACTTCGAGCAGAACCTATTGTCAAAGTATCTCTTCACATTACTGTAAATCGACAAGTAAAAAGCTAACCTTGGGGGGGAGAATCCCCCCAAGCCAGCATTTCAATATTTAATTACTTAGCACCCAACATGGCAAGCATAGTACCGGCTGCAACTGCAGTACCGATAACGCCGGCTACGTTAGGACCCATAGCATGCATCAACAAGAAGTTGGCAGGGTTTGCTTTAGCACCTACTACCTGAGATACACGAGCTGCCATTGGAACCGCGGATACACCGGCGGAACCAATGAGTGGGTTTGTTTTACCGCCATCCAACATGTACATGATTTTACCGAACAATACGCCACCGGCTGTACCGAAGATGAACGCAACTAAACCTAAGATGATAATCTTAATGGTTTCAATTGTTAAGAAGTGTTCAGCATTCATAGTAAGACCGGTACCTGTTGCCAAGAAGATGGTAACGGTATTGATCAAAGCGTTTTGAGAAGTATCGGATAAACGTTCAGTTACACCGGATTCACGGAACAAGTTACCTAACATCAACATACCTAACAAGGAAGTGATGGATGGTAATAACAAGGAAATGAAGATAGTGGAAAGGATTGGGAATGCAATTCTTTCAAAACGAGAAACTTCACGAAGCTGTTCCATAACAACTTCACGTTCCTTCTGCGTTGTTAACAACTTCATTACCGGTGGTTGGATTAATGGTACTAAGGACATATAAGAATAGGCCGCTACGGCGATAGCACCGAGTAATTCTGGTGCCAATTTAGTAGCCAAGTAAATGGATGTAGGACCATCAGCACCACCAATAATACCAATTGCAGCTGCCTGTGGTGCAGTGAAACCAATCACCATAGCACCGGCTAACGCAACGAAAACACCGATTTGAGCTGCTGCCCCTAAGAACAATGTTTTAGGGTTAGCAATTAAAGGACCGAAGTCAGTCATCGCACCTACACCTAAGAAGATAAGTGGAGGGAAGATTTCATTAGCAACCCCGGCGCTGATAAGGGCCATAACCCCTTCTTCAAAACCATTGCGAGGAATGTTGGCGAGTATACAACCAAATGCGATTGGCGAGAGCAATAATGGTTCAAATTCTTTAGCAAATGCCATGTATAATAATAGTAAACCTACTAAAATCATAACAGCATTACCCCAGTTGAAGTTGACGAACCCACTGTCTGTCCAAACTGAAGAGACCGCTACGATAAATGCATCCATGTGTGATCTCCTTTCTCAGAGAACTTAATTACTGATATAATCAACAATTCACTACAAATATTTTATTAGCCTAAAACTACCATGTCTTCGCCGGTAGCTACAGTCTGGTTAGCGGATACGCGAACTTCAGATACAGTAGCGTCCTGTGGAGCGTAGATTTCGTTCTGCATTTTCATAGCTTCAAGAACTAATAAAAGGTCGCCTTTTTTAACTGCTTGGCCAGCTGAAACGGCAACAGATAAAATTTTACCAGGCATTGGAGCTTTAACTGTAGTTGCACCAGCTGCTACAGGAGCTGCTGCTTTAGGAGCTGGAGCTGCTGCAGGTGCTGGAGCCGGAGCTGCTTTAGGTGCAGGAGCTGCTGCTGGAGCTGGAGCTGCGCCGCCAGCTTTTACTTCATTAACTTCAACATCATATACAGTACCATTTACAGTTACGCTAAATTTTTTCATTTTGTTATCCTCCAAACATATAAACTTCAATGCTAATTGCTAATTCTTCATCACAATATTACAATTAACGACTCATGCGCAAACGTCCGTCCAATTTCCAATTATAAATATTTACACTTGGACGAATACTGGCAATCTGATTAACCGAGTAACCCATAGCACTAATAGCGCTGGCAATTACTGCAACTACTTCATCATTGACTTTGTTGCTACCGGTTTTAGATTCCGTCTTGCTCATGTTTACACCTCCTAGATTACGTTTGACTAGTATCTACCACTTAGTCTGCCATCTAGTGTCCAGTTACGGCTGGTTGTAGCCGGACGAATTGATGCAATTTGATCTGACGAGTAACCCATAGCCACGATGGCTCCCGTAATAGCGGCTACTACAGGTTCATCATTAGCTACCACTGGCGCTGCTGCAGTCACAGGAGCAGCTGCTGGCGCTACGCTTTTGGCCGGTTCACTAGGCTTTTTTTTTGTAGGGTCAAGTTTATGAGTAATGACCATGATTGCACCTAATACAACCAACACGGCAAATACGACAGTCATATTGATTGCCATAAATAGCCACGGGTTCATAGCACTTTCGTTTCCTCCCATAATAAATTCCTCTTTCTATCTAACAATAAAGAATAAGAATTTTGATACTCCAAATCAAAACTAAGTTTTACATTCTAAAAATTACAATGGAATGTTACCATGTTTTTTAGCTGCGCGAGATTCGCTCTTACTTGCAAGCATAGCGAGTGCATTAATAATTGCAGGACGAGTAACCTTAGGTTCGATTACAGCGTCAACGAAACCGCGTTCAGCTGCTTTGTATGGTGTAGCAAATTCTTCAACATATTTGGCAGTTTTTTCATCTTTGTCTGCATCTTTACGGAAGATGATATTAGCTGCACCTGCAGGACCCATAACTGCGATTTCAGATGTAGGCCATGCATATACTTGATCGGCACCGAGGTCTTGAGAACACATAGCGAGATAAGAACCACCGTATGCTTTTCGAGTAATAACTGTAATCTTAGGTACTGTAGCTTCGGAATAAGCGTATAACATTTTCGCACCATGACGAATGATACCGCCCCATTCTTGGTTAGTACCAGGCAAGAAACCAGGAACGTCTACGAAGTTAACGATTGGAATATTGAATGCATCACAGAAGCGGATAAAGCGAGAAGATTTATCGGATGCATTAATATCGAGACAACCTGCCATTACTTTTGGCTGGTTAGCAATAATACCTACGCTTTGGCCGTTGAAACGAGCGAAGCATGTAATAATATTAGTTGCATAGAAAGGTTGAACTTCATAGTATTCACCATTATCTACAACAGCAGAGATTACGTCTAACATATTATAAGGCATATTGCTGTTGTCTGGCAATAATGTGTTAAGTTCTTCAGAAATACGGTTTGGATCATCGCCGGTATCAACGAGCGGTACATCTTCCATATTGTTGCTTGGTAAGAAGCTTAACAAGTAACGAATCTGTTGGATGCAATCATCTTCGTCTTCAGCAGCAAAGTGAGCAACACCGGATACACTGTTGTGTGCCATAGCACCACCAAGTGCTTCTGCCGTTACATCTTCAGCCGTTACCGATTTAATTACAGCCGGGCCGGTGATGAACATTTGGGAAGTGTTCTTAACCATGTAGATGAAGTCAGTCAATGCAGGAGAATAAACTGCACCGCCTGCGCATGGTCCCATGATTACGGAAATCTGAGGGATAACACCGGATGCGTTGGTATTTTCGAAGAAGATTTTACCATAGCCTGCCAATGCGTCAACAGCTTCCTGAATACGAGCTCCGCCGGAATCGTTAATACCGATAATAGGAGCGCCCATTTTCATGGCTAAACGTTGTACTTTAACGATTTTAGCAGCATGCATTTCACCTAAGGAGCCACCTTCTACTGTGAAGTCTTGAGCGAAAGCATACACTAAACGACCGTCGATAGTACCCCAACCGGTTACTACACCTTCACCAGGTAATTCTTTTTTGTCTTGACCGAAGTTTACACAACGATGTTTAACAAATTGATCCAATTCAACGAAGCTACCTTCGTCAAATAACTTAGCGATACGTTCGCGGGCAGTCATTTTGCCTTTGTTGTGCTGGGATTCAATACGTTTTTCCCCGCCGCCAAGTTTCACAACTTCTAACTTTTTGTGTAACAACTCAATCTTTTCTTGGACTGTTGCCATCACTACACCTCCATAGAGTTTTATATAAATAAATTATATATCTTATATTACTTCATTCTCTGGCAAAGTTCAAGAAGAACGCCACCAGTTGCTTTTGGATGAATGAAAGCAATAGCAGATCCGCCTGCACCGTAGCGAGGTTTTTCGTCGATCATGCGAACGCCTTTTTCCATTAAATCAGCGATTGCAGCTTCGATGTTGTCTACACGTAAAGCAACGTGTTGGATACCGTTACGGCCACCATTTTTTTCGATAAATTTGCCAATAGGGCCATCAGGAGTAGTGGATTCCAAGAATTCCAATTCAGCGTCGCCACATGGGAAGAAGCTTACTTTTACTTTTTGTTCTTCTACTACTTCATCTTCAGGAAGATGTTCAATACCTAATGTGTTTTTGTAGAATTCTTTAGTTGCTGCTAAATCACTAACACCAATACCGATGTGATCTACGTTTAATACTTTAAATGCCATGGTTAAAATCTCCTTTGCATTTGATAGGCCTTAGAAGGCTGGTATCATTAAATTTTTAAAACATCTGCCAAGACTTTGTTGACCACTGTATATGGGTCATTTTGACGCTGGTTAACAGCGTCAACTTGGCTATTAAAGTCGTCACTCGCTACCACTACATCGGCAACACGACGTCCGATTTGTTCATTAATCATCGCGATAATTTCATTTCTTGTTCTATCCTGACGGCGAACAGTTAATTCGTCGCTGTCTTCCAAGAATTCAAAATGTTCATCCAACGCTTCGACTAATTCATCAACACCTTCGTCTTTGCTCGCAATGGTACGTTTAATAGGAGGACGCCATTTAACCTCACGGGAGTCTAAGTCGAGCATCATTTCAATTTCAACGTTCAGTTTATCACAGCCATCGCGGTCAGCTTTGTTAATGGCGAATACATCGCCGATTTCCAAAATACCGGCCTTAATAGCTTGGATATCATCACCGAGACCCGGTACAAGTACAACCAAAACGCTATCGGCATTTTTGACGATATCGACTTCTGATTGACCAACACCTACGGTTTCAATAATAACAAGATCCATACCGAACGCATCCATCAGCTTAACTGCATCAGATGTTTTCTTAGATAATCCGCCTAAGCTGCCACGAGTACCCATACTGCGAATGAATACATTTTCGTTTAACGTCAAATCATTCATTCGAATACGGTCACCCAAGATGGCACCACCGGAGAACGGACTGGTCGGATCCACCGCAACGATACCGATTTTTTTACCTTGCTGTAAGTATTGTTTAACAATTTTATCAGTCAAGGTACTCTTACCGGCGCCGGGAGCCCCGGTAACACCTAAAATACGAGCATGACCCGTTTTAGGATAAATCGCTTTCATAATGTCGATTGCTTCATCATATTCACTTTCGACTGCAGTGATGGCTCTCGCCAAGGCCAGTCGGGAACCGTTTAATAGTTCTTTGACTAAATCCATTGGTTGCACCGCCTTCTTATATAGTGACAGGCCCAGACTTGTAAAAATCCGAGCCTGTTACTAAAAAACATCTTATTTTACGTTAGCTTTGATAAATTCGATTACGTCGCCTGTAGGAGTGCCAGGAGTAAATACTGCTGCAACGCCTGCTTCTTTAAGACCAGGGATATCAGCATCAGGAATTACGCCGCCGCCTACTACAAGAACGTCGCCCATACCTTTTTCTTTTAACATTTCAACGATTTTAGGGAATAATGTGTTGTGAGCACCGGAAAGAAGGCTCAATGCAACAACATTAACATCTTCCTGTTCAGCTGCTGCAACAATTTGTTCCGGCGTCTGACGAAGACCAGTATAAATTACTTCAAAACCAGCATCGCGAAGTGCGCGAGCTACAACTTTAGCACCACGGTCATGACCGTCAAGACCTGGTTTTGCTACTAATACACGAATACGTTTTTCTGCCATGATAGATTACCTCCGAACTAATCGTTACGCTAATTATACTTGAGAATTATAACGTGGAGTGAGCTTGGTATTCGCCGAATACTTCACGTAATACGTTACAAATTTCGCCTAATGTTGCATAAGTACGAACTGCATCAAGAATTAATGGCATAAGGTTAACATTTTCATCTTTTGCCCCTTCTTTAAGTGCTGTCAATGCTTTTTCAACTGCAGCGTTGTCGCGTTCTGCACGAACTTGCTGAGTTTTCTTAGCCTGGTTAACACCTACGGAAGCGTCTACGCGAAGAAGACCTTCAACAGGTTTTTCTTCAACCTGGAATTTGTTAACGCCTACGATAGTGCGGAGACCGGATTCAACTTCCATCTGCCATTTGTAAGCGGATTCCTGAATTTCTTTCTGGATGTAACCTTTTTCAATAGCAACTACAGCGCCGCCCATTTCGTCGATTTTCTTAATGTATTCAGCAGCTTCATCATAAATTGCATTAGTCATAGCTTCTACATAGTAGGAACCGCCCAATGGGTCAATTACGTCAGCTAAGCCGGATTCATAAGCAACGATCTGTTGAGTACGAAGAGCAACCTGTACGGAAGCTTCTGTAGGAAGAGCCAAAGCTTCGTCACGGGAGTTAGTATGTAAGGACTGAGTACCACCCATTACAGCAGCGGCAGTCTGTAAAGCTACACGAACGATGTTGTTATCAACTTGTTGTGCAGTCAACATGGAACCGGCAGTCTGAGTATGTACACGAAGCATCATGGATTTAGCTTTTTTAGCGCCAAAACGTTCTTTCATGATGTGAGCCCATAAACGACGGGACGCACGGAATTTAGCAACTTCTTCAAGTACGTTGTTATGAGCATTCCAGAAGAAGGATAAACGACCAGCGAAAGCATCAACGTCTAAGCCGGCTTTCAAAGCAGCTTCTACGTAAGCAATACCGTCAGCGATTGTGAATGCGATTTCCTGTGCAGCAGTGGAACCGGCTTCACGAATATGGTAACCGGAAATGGAGATTGTGTTCCATTTTGGTACATTCTGAGAGCAATATTCGAAAATATTGGTAATCAAGCGCATGGATGGTTTTGGTGGGAAAATGTAAGTACCACGAGCGGCATATTCTTTAAGAATATCGTTCTGGATAGTACCCATCAAAGCGGATGCAGGTACGCCCTGTTTTTCAGCTACTGCAATGTACATAGCAAGAAGAACGGATGCAGGAGCATTGATTGTCATGGAAGTGGAAACTTTACCGAGGTCAATGCCGTCGAACAAGATTTCCATATCTTTCAAGGAGTCAATTGCTACCCCTACTTTACCAACTTCGCCTTCAGCCATAGCGTCATCGGAGTCATAACCGATCTGAGTTGGCAAGTCAAATGCACAGCTAAGGCCGGTAGCACCGGATTCGATAAGGTAACGATAACGTTTGTTAGATTCTTCAGCAGTTGCGAAACCGGCATACATACGCATTGTCCAGAAACGGCCACGGTACATTGTAGGTTGTACACCACGAGTGTAAGGATATTCACCAGGGAATCCTAAATCTCTTTCGTAGTCGAAACCTTCGATGTCAAGTGGAGTGTATAAACGATTGTACTTCAAGTTTTTACGTTCTGGGAATTTAGCAATCTTTTCTGCAACTTCTGCCTCGTATTTGGCGAGATTAGCTTTTAGAGCTTCGTTAGCCATAATTTTCATCATCCTCCTAAATATACCTTTACTTCTTCATGCTTCCAGTTTCTTGGAAACGTTTATGCCAAGAAAGAGCTTCGTCGAGCAAAATCGGTGTATGGGCGTGTTTTGTCGCTACAATGGCTCTTTCGAGGTAATCTTCTAACATTGGTTTGTAATCCGGATGTGCACAGTTTTTAATGATTAAGCGAGCACGTTCTTCAGGTGACAAACCACGGCAGTCAGCCACACCTTGTTCAGTACAGAATACCATTACATCGTGTTCTGTATGGTCAATGTGCGAGCACATTGGAACAACGGAGCTGATAGCACCATCTTTCGCTACCGAATTAGTACAGAAGATGGAGATATATGCGTTACGAGCGAAGTCGCCGGAACCGCCGATACCGTTCATCATCTTGCTACCCATGATATGAGTGGAGTTTACATTACCAAAAATATCAAATTCAATAGCTGTATTCATAGCAATAACGCCGAGGCGTCGAGCTAATTCAGGACTATTGGAAAGTTCTTGCGGACGAAGAATAATTTTCTTCGAGTACAAATCAACGTTGTCATAGAAACGTTTTAAGCCGTCCGGAGATGGCGATAATGCCGTACCGGAACATACTTCAACTTTACCGGCATCAATAAGGTCAAACATGCCATCTTGAATTACTTCGGTAAAGATTGAAAGGTTAGTGAACGGACCTTGTGCCAAACCACTGATAACAGCATTTGCTACCGAACCTACACCGGATTGTAACGGCAATAAATTCTTAGGTAAACGGCCATGTTTAATTTCATTCTGGAAGAATTCGATTAAATGTTGGCTCATTGCTTTAGCATCATCATCAATAGCTGCCAAAGGACGAGTTTTATCGGTAATATCGCAAGGTACGATAGCTACGATTTTTTCAGGATCACATGGGATATAAGGAGTACCCACACGGTTACCAGGGCCTGTAATAGGCAATGGTTGACGATATGGAGGATCCAATGGTTCGTAGATATCATGCATACCTACTAAACTCATAGGTTGCGATACATTGACTTCAACAATAACTTTCTTAGCTTTATGAATGTAGGTAGGTGTGTTACCAACCGATGTGGAAGGAATAATACCACCGTCTTCACGGATGCATACAGCTTCTACGATGGCTACATCGCAGTCGCCGAAGAAACCATAGCGAACATTCTGAGCTACATGGCTGAGATGCATATCATTATAACGTACTTTCGCAGCGTTCAATGCTTTACGCATATCACCATTTGTCTGGTAAGGGAAACGACGGGCAATCCCATTAACTCGAACTAAAGCACCGTCAGCTTCATCACCAACTGAAGCGCCTGTCCACAAGTCAATTTGAAATGGATCGCTTTCCATTCGTTTAGCTAAGGCCAAAGGAACTGCTTTCGGATAACCGGATGGGGTAAAACCACTAATACCCACATGGTCGCCCGGGTTGATCAACAAAGCTGCTTCTTCAGCTGTAACGATTTTAGCTTGAAGAGCACTGCCTTGTACGCGATCGAGGATGTTAATCATCACTACCATCTCCTTTAAAAAGTTTGAATGACATTAAATTGTACTTCCGCATTCCAACACTAATACATATTCGACAAAAGTTTAAAATATCCTCTTTTTTTGTGAATATTTTTTTATTTTTATTCACAGTTTACCGTATCGAAAATCTTCTCTTTCATCGACATAATTAGATGTTGTTTAAAGAATTATACTTTAAACTATGGCTAAGTTTAGAAGAATTATTTTCCTTTGTCAACCAATATGCATAAATGATATTTCATATACAAAAAAGTATAGGTATGATGAATTAATCTCATCATACCTATACTTTTTCAGGTTTATTGTTAACCAAATATCTAAAATTATCGGTTATCAATAAATTAGATTATCAATTTTTTTAATCATTTACATCAGAATATTTCAATCCAATATATCAATGTTTGTCTATTAATTACAGCGACTTTAGTAAGTACACGAATTAACTTGCTAATCGAATATATTAATTTTTTATATCTGTTGTCAGTTCATTCTCAAGTGGTTTGTTCCCCCGTTTTTTATAAGTATATAAAACGGATGAAGCCCAACCTAAGAGTTGCCAAAAAATTACCGATACCTGATGACTAAACAAATCATGGTCAAACAAGCCGCTAACCGTTATGCCTACTACAACGGCACCGATACCATACTTCACGATGTTACTTATAGTTGCTTTCGGCAAACGCAAAGCATACACAGCATGGCCATATATTGCGACAAAATAGAAGAGTGCGCCGGGAATTCCTATTTCTGCCAACATATTTAAAAACATGTTATGGGCATGATAAATTATCACATCAGGGGCCTGAATGTAGTAATTATAATGTGGATATTCAAACCAGAAGGCATCCCAACCGATCCCCAGAATCGGATAATCCGCAATCATATAGGTTGTACTGTCCCATAAAGCCCAGCGCAACACAGCGGATGTATCGTTACCGTCGAACAGGGACCAAAGCCTTGATGCCACTTCCCCATGGTAGCCAAAAAGAACAATAGGGATTATTAATAACGATAAAAGCAAGCGCCGATCGATAGTCAGCCCCCAATACACCACAACACAGGCAAAGCTAAGCCATATGCCCCGCGAATAGGTTAGGGTCATACAAATCAGGAAAAACAATGCCATCAGCACCATCCAGGCCAATAAGCGCCAACGCTTTTCTTTAAGGCCTTGAAAAATTCCCGTTCCTACCATGGACAATACAATTAATAAATATTCACCGAATAAATTCGGATTTTGCAATGTAGCAAACATTCGCCGCTTCAAGAGCGGAAAATGCGCCGCATCCACCCACTGTTTTAATAATTCCATGGACGTCGTCATATATTGATAGACGCCAACCAAACAAACAATGAAGGCCGACCACATGAAAATACGCAAGAAAACACGCCACTGCTCGGGCTCGCGCAAATAGCGATAGGTGAGGAAATAAATACCGCCGTACATGCCTACATTATAAAGCCAGCTGGCCGTTGTCCACATCGGCCGAGCTGATCCGAGGGCTGATAATAAACTCCACCCCATAAAGCCCAACACGCACCACTGAAGCCACGATGCGGGTTTTGACAATGGTCTGTAACGCAAGGTATCCCAAACGCTGAGCAAAAGAGCAATAATGACCAGTGCATCCCCGAGCCACGGATGTAAAGGCATAACCAACACCACGGCATACAGGAGTCGTGTAATATAATGTTGCAACGGACGGCCCCCGTCAATAGATACTGCACCTGTCATTACTTCATCCTTTACTGAGCTTTTAACCACTCTTCTGCTTCACCTAAAATATACAAGGAACCGGCTACTACAATAATATCGCCGGCCTGGGTAGCGGCCATGGCTTTTTGCATGCCTTCACTGACAGTTTGAGCCGTCTGAGCTACACCCGGCACAAATTCAGCCAATTCTTCCGGTGTGGATGTGCGCGGCGTCGGAGCCGGCACCGTAATTACAGTATCGTAAGGGTTTACCAAATCCTCTACAACTGTTTTGACTTCTTTATCTTTTAAGACGGACAACACTACCGTTTTCTGTCTGTCTTTAAATACTTCTTCATACGTTAAGCGGAATGCTTCGGCACCGCCCGCATTATGGGCACCATCAAAAATAAAGGTACGGTCTAGTTTTTTGATGATTTCAAAACGGCCGGCCCAATGAGCCCGAGCCAAGCCTTCGCGCAACGTTTCCTCGCTGATTACTTCATCACGTTCCATTAAAACGCGAACGGCACGAAAGGCACAGGCCATATTAACAGCTTGATGAACGCCTACCATTTTGGTAAACAGCATATCTTTATGACCACTCTTATCTTCCAAGGTAATCATCTGACCATCTTCAGTGACAGTGCGACTGCTGATTGAAAAATCTTCGTTAAACACATACGCTTTAGAATTCAATTCTTTGGCTTTATCCTTAATAACAGCCAAGGCTTCCCCTTGAGCCGCCGTCACTACGGGAATTCCCGGTTTAATAATGCCCGCTTTATGGGTAGCAATTTCACGGAGGGTGTTACCGCAATACGCCTGATGGTCCATGGATACATTGGTGATTACGGATACTTCGGGGAAAATCACATTCGTTGAATCCAATAAACCGCCGAGGCCTACTTCGATGACTGCATAGTTAACCTGCTGTTCCATGAAGAACAAGAAAGCAGCTGCCGTCAATACTTCAAACTGAGTCGGTGATTCCGATCCTTTCGCTTCAATTTTAGCTACAGCGTCTTTTACTTTTGCAATCAATTCACCAAACGCTTCTTCGGTAATATTGCGACCATTTACCGCAATGCGTTCCGTATAACTGATTAAATGGGGTGATGTGAAACGACCGGAACGGTGTCCGCTGGTGGTGAGTACCGAATCGATATACACCGTAACGGAACCTTTACCGTTGGTCCCCGTCACATGGACGGTTTTGTAGGCCCGTTCAGGATGCCCCAATTCGTCCAATAACGCATGAATGCGTTCCAAACCGGGTTTGATGCCAAAGGATGCACAACTGTCTAAATAGGCCACTGCCTCTGCGTACGTCATGATTACCTCCTATAAGGTTTTAAGAAATTCTTCACGTTCAATAACAGCTTGTTGTTTTTGCTGATATTCAGCCAATTTGGCTTGTTCTTTTGCAACTACATCTGCCGGAGCCTTGGCCACGAAGCCCGGATTACCTAATTTACCTTCTAAACGAGCAATTTCCTTCTTAAGTGTTTCTTTTTCTTTTGTCAAACGTTCCCGTTCTTTGGTTACGTCGATTAAGTCTTTGAGTAAGAGATATACTTCAAGACCGTTAACTACCGTTACGGTAGCATTTTCAGGTTTCGCATCATCGGCACCCAAAATAGTTACCGATTCAGCCCAGCCCAAAGTCTTAAAGTAATCTTGATGTTCGCTTACCATGGTGCGGAGCGATTCATCAGTGACAGCTAAAATAACAGCGCTGCGTTTACCCATCGGTACATTCATTTCGGCGCGCATGTTACGAATCCCTTTAATGGCATCCATCATGATGTTCATTTGCGCAGCAGCGGTGCTCTGATCAGCGAACGGTAAAGCCGTTGGCCATGGAGCCACTACGATGCTTCCCCCTTCATGAGGGAGATGTTGCCAGATGTGTTCTGTAACAAATGGCATAAACGGATGCAACAATTCGAGCATATGACGCAAAATAGTTACCAATAAGTATTGAACTACCGCACGGTCACGACCGCCTTCTTTATTATAAAGACGCGGCTTAGCCAATTCGATAAACCAATCGCAATAGCTGTTCCAAATAAAGTCATAAACACCGGCAGCTGCTTCACCTAACTCAAATTTATCGAAATTATTGGTGATGGTGGCCACAGCATTATTGTAGGTATCAATAATCCAGCGATCTGCCAACGTAAAGTCTTCTTCACTAGGAACAAACTCAGGATCGTAATTATCTAAGTTCATTATAACAAATTTTGCGGCATTCCAAATCTTATTTGCAAAATTTCGATTAGCTTCTACGCGTTCCATGTAAAAACGCATATCATTCCCCGGTGTATTGCCGGTTACCAACGTAAAGCGAAGTGCATCGGCGCCGTATTCGTTGATTACATCAAGCGGATTAATACCGTTGCCTAAAGATTTACTCATTTTACGACCTTGGCTGTCGCGTACGAGACCATGAATGAATACATGTTTAAACGGAATTTCTTTTTCAAATTCAAGACCCATGAAAATCATGCGGGCTACCCAGAAGAAAATAATGTCATAACCGGTTACCATTACACTAGTCGGATACCAATGAGCCAATTCCTTGGTCTGTTCCGGCCAGCCCATAGTCGCAAACGGCCATAAAGCGGAGCTGAACCAAGTATCCAGTACGTCTTCTTCCTGATGAACATGACCGCCACATTTAGGACATTCCGTAACGTCATCTTTGGATACAATCACTTCACCGCAATCATCGCAATACCAAGCAGGAATGCGGTGACCCCACCATAACTGACGAGAAATACACCAGTCACGGATGTTTTCTAACCAATTAGTGTACGTTTTGGTGAAACGTTCCGGTACGAATTCGATGTCTTTATCTTTAACAACTTTTAAAGCAGGTTCGGCAAGGGGTGCCATTTTTACAAACCACTGTTTCGATACGAGCGGTTCTACGATGGTATTACAACGGGAGCAATGACCTACACTGTGTTCATGGTCTTCGATTTTGGCAAGGAGGCCCTGTTCTTTAAGTTCGGCTACTACTTGTTTACGAGCGGCTTCACGGGTCATGTCTTCAAAATGACCGGCTTCGCTGTTCATCGTCGCATCAAGATTCATAACTACGATAGATTCGAGGTTATGACGTTGACCCATTTCAAAGTCGTTAGGGTCATGAGCCGGTGTAATTTTTACACAGCCCGTACCAAAGCCTGGATCTACATAATCATCGGCAATTACCGGAATTTCACGATTTACGAATGGCAATAACAATGTTTTACCGATAATATCTTTATAACGATCATCTTCAGGGTTAACGGCTACGGCCACGTCACCGAACATAGTTTCCGGACGGGTTGTAGCAACCGTTACGAAGCGACCTTCTTCACCGACTACAGGATATTTGATGAACCATAAATGGCCTGCTTCATCACTGTGCTCAACTTCAATGTCACTAAGAACGGTATGACAACTAGGACACCAGTTGGCAATGCGTTCACCGCGATAAATAAGACCTTTTTCATATAAGCTTACGAATACTTCGCGAACAGCTTTGTAGTAGCCTTCGTCCAAGGTAAAGCGTTCACGGGTCCAGTCACAGGAAGCGCCTAAGCTGCGAATCTGTTTAACAATAGTGCTGCCATATTCTTCTTTCCATTGCCAAACACGTTTAACGAACTCTTCACGGCCAAGATCATAACGAGACTTGCCTTCTGTTTCTTTGAGGTTCTGTTCTACTTTTACCTGCGTAGCAATACCGGCATGGTCGGTACCCGGCATCCAAAGCACATTGTAGCCCTGCATACGTTTGAAGCGAATCAGAATATCCTGCAAGGTATTGTCGAGCGCATGCCCCATATGAAGTTGCCCCGTTACATTAGGCGGTGGCAATACGATACTGAACGGCTTTTTACTTTCATCTACTTCTTCGTGGAAGTATCCCTGTTTTTCCCAAAATTCATACCAATTCTGCTCAATTTCCCCCGGATTATAGGTTGTTAAATTCTTGAACTCACTCATCTCAAGTTCCTCCTCTATGATATAAAAAAAGCCCTCTCGTCCATTAGGACGAAAGGGCTTAACTTCCGCGGTACCACCTAGATTATTGCCGTTGCAATCACTCATTACCTCTAACGGGGTTAACCGGACAAAACTACACACAATCCAAAGATTGCTTCATCAAGTCAGCTCAAAGGCTACCCTCTTCCTTTCACGTACGTTGCTCGCACCTTACCAACGCTCTCTGCCACGCTATGAGAAGATTTTTCCTTATCTCAGCTTTGTTATACAAATATCAATTAATACGGCTGTAATCATACGGTAATCAGGCCCTACCTGATATACGAGAATTTAAACAACTGTATCTATACTCATAATATCTAAAAATGTCCAACCTGTCAATTTTTACTTACCGTTTCATCACCTTGGCTACCATCCAAAGACTTAGTTCATAAAGAATAATCATCGGCATGGCAATCATAGTCTGCGAAAACATATCCGGTGTCGGCGATATGAAGCCCCCTATAACAAAGGACAGGAAGATAAAGATTTTTCGTTTGGAGCGCAAAAAATCCGACGTAATCAGATTCAGTTTGGCCAAAATAATCATAACAATGGGCAATTCGAATATGAATCCGAAAGGTAGCACAAATGCTATGACAAAATCTAAGTATTGCCCGATAGAAAATAGGGGCTGCAATTCATCGGTGGCAAAACCAATGAAAAATTTAATGGCCACCGGTAATACCAAAGCATAAGAAAACACGATGCCAATAGCAAACAGCATAATCGCAAACGGTAAGAACCAATTGGTTAACTTTTTCTCTTGTTGTGTTAGTGCCGGAATAACAAAGACCCATATTTCATAGAGCCACACCGGTGAGGCTGCAATAACGCCGGCCACAAAAGCTACTTTCATATAGGTAAAAAAAGCTTCCGTCGGGCGCATATAGTACAACTTACCGGCCGGCGCCACAATCATGGCCAATATATCATCTACATAATAATAGGCGACACAAAAGCCCACCAAAATAGCGAGGACCGAAATAATTATCCGCTTACGCAGTTCACCCAGGTGACCTACTAAGGACATGGCTTTATTTTCAGCCATAATCTGCTCTTCCAGCGGTGTATACTGCGACTCAGTCGCAGCAAGATCAACAGTCGCTACATCACCGGATACAGCCTTCAACTCCTCAGCCGATGTTTCGTCATTTACTTCACCGCGGCGAATTCGTTCGGCTGCCTTTAGGCGTTCTTTTTGCGCCAAAACACTATTCAAGGAAGGCTTTCGTTTCGGGTCATTAAAATCACGTACCTGAAACGATTCCATATATTACACCTTTCTATCAGCCAATGAATCCAATACTTCATAAAGGACAGCTTTACCGGCAAAATCAGGCAAAGCCTCTAATGCTTCGTGAGCATCACGACGATAATCGGCTTCCAATGCTTCTGCATTGGCCACCCCGCCTTGAGCCGCCACATAAGCAATCAGTTCATCCGGCGCCTGACCGTCGGCAATAGCTTGCACGGCTTTAGTGACTTCCGCTTTATTGGCCTCGTTAATGACAGATAATAACGGATAGGTAATGAGACCTTCACGTAAGTCTTTGCCTACAGGTTTGCCCGTTGTTTCAGCGGTAGCAGCATAATCCATGATATCGTCGGTAATCTGGAATGCCATCCCCAGGCCATGACCGTATTGTTTTAATAAACGAATGTCGGTTTCCGACCATTTACCGAGAATGCCGCCCAATTCCAAACAAGCTTCTATAAAATCAGCCGTTTTCTTTTGGGTCTTCGTCAAATAACGTTCAATGCCCTGATCGAGACGATACACATCTTCCATCTGCATGAATTCCCCTTCCACCAAGGCGGAAATAATAAACGAAAAAACATGCAAACATGCTACCGAACCAATTTGTGCCACCACGTCAAACGCTTTGGCAAATAAGTAGTCACCGCTTAAAATGGCTACCTTATTGCCCTTACTGCAATGAATGGCTGTGGCGCCACGGCGCACGGCAGCCTGATCGAGTACATCATCATGAATCAATGTGGCTAAATGCAGCATTTCTACAGCTGCGGCAATACGGACACGATCCGCTTCCGATGCTTTACCGGCACCGGCTATAAGCAGACATAACCGAGCCCTTAAGCGTTTACCGCCGGCCGCCGAAATGGGGCGAATTAAGCGGTTAAAATCTTCAGAACCGGTTTGCAAGGACTCCGCCAAATAGGCTTCCACTTTTACGAGGTCTGCTTTTACTTGTTCAATTAATGCCAGTTCTTTTTCCAAACTCATTCGTCGACCCCCACAATCACTTGATTAATACGCTTTAACAACAATTCACGGCCCGTATGCTTAAGCGAGCTGTACGGAATAGCCGGTGCTTCACAAGGGAAATTCTCCTTAATAAAGCGCATGTTTTGTTGTCGTTCCTTACTGTTTAATTTATCAACCTTCGTCACCACAATTTGTAACGGTACCCCCGCCTCACGAAGCCAATTGAAGGCTTCTTGATCGATTGGTAATTCCGGATGACGGCCGTCTACCAACAAACAGAGCAACATCAGTCGTTCTGATTGTAAAATATAATCGGCAATAAAGGAAGACCATATATTTCGATTACTCTTATCAGTTTTTGCGTACCCATAACCCGGCAAATCCACCAAGAACCACTCATAACGGCGTTCTTCGGTTTCACTGATATCCTCTTTGGACGTAATTGTGAAAAAATTTATCGTCTTCGTTTTACCGGGCTGGCCGCTCACCAAGGCAAGGCCTCGGTGATTGCACAGCGAGTTAATCAAAGAAGATTTGCCCACATTGGAGCGCCCCAAGAAGGCCACTTCCACCGTATCCCCTTCCGGATATTGGTCGGGGCGTACGGCAGAAGCCACATATTTGGACGCAATAATACGAGGTCCTTGCGGCTCTTTACGGGTATATACAGGTTTTGGTTGTCTTGGTGTGTTTTTCTTCTGCTTCATCATTTTACAAATGCTCTTGCTAACACTTCATCCATTGTTTTTACCGGCGTAATTTTAAGGCCTTCAATAACAGATGTCGGCATCTCTTCAAGGTCCTTAATATTGCCTTGCGGAATCAATACTTCTTTAATACCGTAGCGTAAAGCTGCCAGTAATTTTTCTTTCAAACCGCCAATCGGCAAGACGCGACCGCGCAAAGTAATTTCGCCGGTCATAGCTAAATCGGAACGAACTTTACGGTTTGTTAAAGCCGATACAATAGCCAATGTCATGGTAATACCGGCCGACGGACCGTCTTTAGGGGTGGCCCCTTCCGGTAAATGTACATGTAAATCCATAGTTTTATGGAAGTCTGCCGGAATATCTAACTCCTTAGCATTATGACGAATGTAGGATAAGGCGGCTTGACCGGATTCCTGCATGACTTTGCCGAGGCTGCCGGTTAAGGACAACTTGCCGCTGCCGGGCATCGTAGTCGCTTCACAAGGAAGTACTACACCGCCCACGGATGTCCAAGCAAGGCCGCAAACGAGACCTACTTGAGCATTCTTCTCCCGTTCCTGTTCCAAATAGATTGGCGCACCCAAATAGTTGGACAAGTTTTTAACAGTTACACGCGGCGTTGCTTCCGAACCGTTGATAATTTCAAAAGCCAATTTGCGGAAAATCTTGGCAATCGTTTTTTCCAAAGTACGAACACCGGCTTCGCGAGTATATTCGGAAATTACTTTACGAAGTACCGCATCGGATAATTTCACATTATGACCGCTTAAACCGTTTTTCTTAATTTGTTTCGGTACCAAATAACGTTTAGCGATTTCCAATTTTTCATCTTCCATGTAGCTGGATAATTCAATCACTTCCATGCGGTCCATCAAAGGTGCCGGAATATTGCCCGGTACATTGGCCGTCGTAATCCAGAATACATCGGAGAAGTCAAACGGAATTTCAATAAAATGATCGCTGAACGTCTTGTTCTGCTCAGGATCGAGCACTTCCAATAATGCGGACGAAGGATCGCCTTTGTAGTCGGATGCCAATTTATCAATTTCATCCAACAAGAATACAGGATTTCTTGTACCGGCATTCTTAAGGCCCTGAATCATACGGCCCGGTAACGCGCCGATGTAGGTACGACGATGACCGCGGATTTCCGCTTCGTCACGAACGCCGCCTAAGGAAGCGCGGATAAATTTACGATTCATAGCTTTAGCAATAGATGTAGCCAAGGATGTTTTACCAACTCCCGGAGGTCCTACCAAGCAAAGAATAGAGCCACTCAAGGAATCGGATAATTTACGAACCGCCAAGAATTCCAAGATACGTTCCTTGACCTTTTTGAGGCCATAGTGATCATGGTCTAAAATTTTAGCCGCTTCGCCGATATCGAGACGGTCTTCGCTTACTTTATCCCAAGGTAGGGACAATACCCAATCGAGGTAATTGCGCAAAATATTCGCTTCCGGCATCATGGATGGCATGCGGCTGTAACGACTGATTTCTTTTTCAATACGTTCACGCACTTCGTCGGACACATTGATTTTCTTAAGCTGTTCACGCAATTCTTCCGCTTCTTCATCAGGATCGGATTTATCACCCAATTCATTGTGAATTACGCGGATTTTTTCACGCAAGAAATATTCTTTCTGCGCTTTTTCCATCTGTTGACGCACTTGGTTATTAATGGAGTTTTCCAAATCAGAGATTTGAAGTTCCATATTTAAGGCGCCTACAACCATATTTAAACGACGTAACACATTGAGTTCGCTCAAAAAGCTTTGACGCGTAACGAGTTCCGTCTGTAAGAATTGTACAATTTGGTCAGCCGTTTCGGATGCGTCGGTGCGCTCCATAACACGACGAATTTCATCTTCCGTAACAAGTTTGGTTTCTTCGGCCCATTTCAAGAAATTGGACTGAGCCAGACGACGATAAGCTTCAATTTCTACATGATCGTCATACTGGGAAACCAATGTTTCCATAGTGGCGCGATAATATACGCCACTTTCATCTATATCAACCACTTTAGCGCGGGCAATACCTTCAACTAAAATGCGAACCAAGCCCCCCGGCAAGCGTAGCATTTGTTTGATTTTGACGATGGTCCCTACTTCGGCAATATCCTTTTGTGTCGGGTTCTCCACTTCGTCATCTAATTGAGCGGATACGGCGAGCAAACGCTCATTAGCCATGGCTTCTTCAACGGCCCGAATGGATTTGTCACGACCGATGTCCAGTCGAACTTCTACTTTTGGGAACACTACCATACCGCGTAACGGTACTAAAGGCAGCGAAAAATTCGTCTCACTCATATAGGCTCCTTTTCAAGTTTATATTTACAAAAAGAAACTCATTCCAAAGGAAATGAGTTTCTTAGACTTACAATTAATTCATGCCCTTTACGGCAGACTCATTCTTGAGTATAGGTTCAGCTGTGCCTTTCACAGCATCACGGGTAATGATACAATCGGTAACACCCTTTTGCGAAGGAATATCATACATAACTTG
This sequence comes from Veillonella sp. KGMB01456, assembly GCF_023051165.1. Classification (GTDB taxonomy): domain Bacteria; phylum Bacillota; class Negativicutes; order Veillonellales; family Veillonellaceae; genus Veillonella_A. The sequence continues at coordinate 30,184 of NZ_JALKIG010000003.1, read as the reverse complement.
CTTCATTACTTTCTCAATGATGGATCGTAATCCACGAGCTCCCGTATTACGCTTCATTGCTTCAGCCGCAATTTCCTCTAAAGCATCTTTCTCAAACGTTAAGGATACATCTTCCAAAGAGAGCATCTTTTCGTATTGTTTCGTTAATGCATTGCGAGGCTCTGTTAAAATGCGAATTAAGCCTTCCTTATCTAAAGGATCGAGCGTTACCATAACAGGCAAACGTCCGATAAATTCAGGAATCAGACCAAATTTCTGCAAATCTTCCGGAACAACTTCCTTCAAAATAGCAGATACGTCTTTTTCTTCCTGTTTTTGAATATCGGCACCAAATCCTAATGTCTTCTTAGCCGTGCGTTTAGAAATAACCTTTTCCAGGCCATCAAATGCACCGCCGCAAATGAACAATATATTCGTGGTGTCAATTTGGATTAATTCCTGGTGCGGATGTTTACGCCCACCTTGCGGTGGCACAGATGCAACCGTACCTTCCAATATTTTTAGCAATGCCTGCTGCACACCTTCACCGGATACATCGCGGGTGATGGACGGATTTTCAGATTTACGAGCAATCTTGTCAATCTCATCGATATACACAATGCCGCGCTCTGCTTTGGCCACATCATAATCAGCGGCCTGAATGAGTTTGAGCAAAATGTTCTCTACATCTTCACCTACATAACCGGCTTCGGTTAAGCTGGTAGCGTCAGCAATGGCAAACGGAACTTCCAGCATTTTTGCCAAAGTCTGTGCCAATAACGTCTTACCGCTACCGGTTGGTCCGATAAACAACACGTTGGCTTTCTGTAATTCTACATCATCCACGGTATTATTTACCTGCAACCGTTTATAGTGATTATAAACAGCAACGGCCAAGGAGACTTTAGCAGCCTCCTGACCAATTACATATTCATCCAAATAAGCCTTAATTTCATGAGGCGTAGGTACATGCTTTAATGAAAACCCTGCTTCATCACTATGACCAAGTTCCTCATCAATAATATTCTGACAAACTTCTACGCATTCGTCACAAATATATACATTAGGACCTGCCACTAATTTACGAACTTCGTCGCCGGTGCGCCCGCAGAAGCTACAACGCAACGTTTCTTTTTCGTCTTTTTTCAAGCTGAGTCCTCCTAATTACTTGTCTGTTGCTACAGGACGAGTCAATACCTCATCAATTAAACCGTATTTCACAGCATCTTCGGCACTCATGAAGTTGTCGCGATCCGTATCACGGGCGATAACATCAATCGGCTGCCCACTGTGAGATGCCAATAAGCCATTCAATTCTTCACGCATACGCAAAATTTCACGAGCATGAATTTCAATTTCAGAAGCCTGACCTTGTACGCCGCCAAGCGGTTGGTGAATCATCACGCGGGCATGTGGCAATGCATAACGCTTAGCTTTAGCACCGGCTGTCAATAATACAGCACCCATGCTGGCTGCGGAACCTACACAAATGGTAGATACATCCGGCTTAATATACTGCATTGTATCATAAATCGCCATGCCGGCAGTTACTACACCACCGGGGCTGTTAATGTACAAATGAATGTCTTTATCAGGGTCTTCCGCTTCCAAGAACAGTAATTGTGCAATGACAAGGTTAGCCACATCATCATTGATAGGGCCGCCCAAGAAGACAATTCTGTCTTTTAACAAGCGAGAATAAATATCATAGGAACGTTCGCCACGTCCGCTTTGTTCTACAACGATTGGTACATACATAAAATTTTACCTCATGGGTCCATGTACCTATATAGCCCGTGGATTATTTTTCCTCGGATTCTGCGCCTTTAGCCTGTTCGATAATTAAACGAGCGGCTTTTTTACGAGCTACAGAATTTCTCAACATAGCTACACGGCCTTCTTTAACAATAATATTCATAACTTCTTTAGGATCTGCCCCGAATTGTTGAGCCATCATGTAGATTTCCATGTTCATATCTTCTGGTTTTACTTCTACATTTTCAGCTTTAGCAATGGCTTCCAATACTAAATCGGCGCGAACGTTTTCAGCTGCATTAGCTTTGTATTCTTCGCGAAGGCTTTCCATAGTTTTGTTGGAGAATTTCAAGTAGTCTTCCAATTTCAAGCCACGGCTTTCCAAATTCATAGCCATTTCTTGAATCATCTGTTCAACGCGATCGTCAACCATGATTTCAGGAATATCTACGGATGCGTTTTTAACTGCTTGTTCAATAATAGCAGCATTGTAAGCATCGATAGCACGATGTGCAGCGTCTTCTTCCATGTTTTTGCGAAGATCCGCTTTTAATTCTTCCATAGTTTCATAAGAGCTGGCTTCTTTAGCAAATTCGTCGTTCAATTCAGGTAATTCTTTGCGTTTAATATCGTGAACATGAACTTTGAATACAGCTTCTTTGTTAGCCAATTCTTTTACAAAGTAATCTTCAGGGAAGGTTACCTTAACTTCTACATCATCGCCGGCTGCGTGACCGATCAATTGGTCTTCAAAACCCGGGATGAAGCTGCCGGAACCGATTTGAAGCGGGTAGGATTTACCTTCGCCACCGTCAAAAGGTTTGCCGTCGATAGAACCGGCAAAGTCGATAACAGCAAAGTCATCTTTCTGTAATTTAGCATCTGCATCAGCTACTACCATTTTAGCTTGCTGGTTGCGGATATTATCTAACTGTTCCTGAATCTGTTCATCAGTTACCGTAGCATCCTGTTTTTCAGCTTCAAGGCCTTTGTATTCGCCAAGAGTAACTTCAGGGCGTTTAGTAAGAGTTGCTTTGAATACTAAATCTTTACCTTCTTCAAACGTTACGCGTTCGATTTCAGGTTCACTTACAGGAATGATTTCATTAGCAGTCAAAGCTTCTTGGTAAGCGCGACCGGCAATTACGTCAAAAGCTTCTTCCAAAATAGCTTCTTTGCCGAAGTTCATTTCTAAAATACGGCGAGGTGCTTTACCTTTACGGAAGCCCGGAATATTTACCTGGCCGGCAATGCGTTTTACAGCTTGCTGAATACCTTTGGTTACGTCTTTAGCAGGTACTTCGATTGTTAAGGTTACCTTATGTTGATCAACAGGGGTTACAGTTGCATTCATGAAAATATGTCCTCCTTGAGGGCTAAATGCCCAAAATTTCTGTTTTATAATATTGCATTCCTTATCTTATCATAAAATTTGAATGTATGCAATTTTATGTGATAAAAGTAGCGATTTTATTTTAATTTTCTTTCGCAATCAATTCCATTACATCGCGACGACTGAATACGCCCACTACCGTGTTAGTTTCATCAACTACGGGCACGGTCTTCAAATGTTTTTCCAGCATAGTGGCCACTACACCTTCCACTTCATCTTTTGGCGAGCACGTAATAACTTCGGTAGTCATTAATTCTTCTACATGAGCGGCCAAGAGTTTCTTGAACTGTGCATTGTATTCGCCAATGCCACTGTAATAGATGCTGGCGCCCAAAACATTGACATAGTGCGGTGCATGAGGGCGAATCTTTTTATAAAGTAAATCCCCTTCTGTGATGATGCCGATTAATTTATTATCTTCATCCACTACGGTCAAAGCGGCTACCTGATATTTAACAAGCAACTTAGCTGCTTCATTGATTGACAACTCTTTACTGATTGTTGCGGGATATTTGTTCATAGCTTCAGCGATTAACATAGGATTACCTCCCTCACTATAAAATTTACTATTAGTGCTGAATGTAAAAACATCGAATTCTAAGGCTGATTGTAAAAACTTTAAATCATTTATTCCATAATTCTTAATTCTGCACTAATCGCAATTACAACTTATATATATCTTTGACAATATACTCGTAAAATCCTGCTTTATAATTTATTTTTATCTTTATTTAGTGCAAAACAATTCTTTATTTTAGTACAAAACAACTCTTTATTTTAGTACAAAATAAGCAATCACTGCCAACACAATAACGGCAAATACAATGACAACCTGCCAGCCGCGACGATTGCCACCCTCACCGCCTTCGTCGACGCCGATTAAATTGCCGTCCTCATCATAACGATTGCGGTACTGCCCTTCCAAGTCGTCATAGTCTCTTACATCTTCCACCTGTTTCTTATAGCGTCGCGCCGCAACCTGCCTGGCACGCTCCTGCACATCAAGTTCCATCTGACTTACTTGAAGTGTGGTAAGATCCTTTTTCAAAGACTCCAAAAGGCCGCTGATGAATACGAGACGCCCTTCCAGAATTTTATTTACATCAAAGGATCGTTGGAGCCATGACTGATAAGCTACCTTCAATACCTTATGATTTGCATCGCCCGCCGTACCTTCTGTTTTGATGAGGCTCGCCGTTTTGCTTTCATTTGCCAAGGCGTCCAAAAAGGTCTGTGCATAGCGACTGAACTCGACCAATAACTTCGTCAAATCGCCGCTTTGCATGCCCAACTCTTCTTTGCGATGCATAATGTATTGCGGTGTAAAATTGCCTTTTTCCAACTTTTGAATGGACATAGCCGCATCAGCGTAGGCCCCTAAGGTTGAATTCACTATGCGGGTTGTATTTGCAACCTCTTCCAACGTTTTTTGCAAAAAATCATTCCGTTCTTTCAGCTCCGCCGCAACCGCTACCTGCATATCAAGAGCGGCTACAGCTTCGGCCAATACAGCGGCCTGTTGCTGCAATAAGGCCAAATTATTGTGAATGATTGTCTGCGCCGTCTTAGCGGCCTCAATATAGGTTCTATAAAATCCGTCACTGCCCTCGTTCTGTTGCACCTGCCAGAGCGTTTCCAGACTCGGCATGCCACTGAAATTGGCATTTGCTTCATTATTCGTTGTATCTACTTTATCTGTCACTCTATTACCTCCATCTGCTCCCTTACCAATGATAAGGTTCATGACGATTAATTTTACAAGCGCGGTAAATCTGTTCTACCAATAAGAGCCGCACCATTTGATGGGTGAAGGTCATGGGGCTGAAAGATAATCTTAAATCGGCTCGCGACCTAAGCCCTTCCGACACCCCAAAGGCACCACCGATGATAAAAGTCATCTCACTGATACCTTGCACTTCCAAGTCGGCAATCTTTTCTGCCAAGGCCTCCGACGACATGGTTTTGCCCTTCACGTCCAGTAAAACGACAAAGCTCTTCGGGTCTATTTGTTTGAGCAATCGTTCCCCTTCCTCCGCCACAATAGCCTGACGTTTGCTATCATCGGCACTGGGCAATTTACTCTCGTTCAATTCCGTAATTGTCACACCGCCATATACCGTAAGGCGTTTCACAAATTCGGCCACCCCATCGCGCAGATAAGCGGTTTTAAGCTTGCCTACGGCTAATACGGTAAATTTCATAACTCAGATTCCACCTGCCTCCCCGTAATTTTATTAATTCGTTGAATCCGGCAATGTGCCAAGAGTAATGGACACCGTGTGTTCAGCACCATTGCTGAGCACCGTAAGATCCAACGATTCGCCCGGTTTATGATTATCTAAAATTTGTTTCAACTGCATTAAGTTGGTAATAGATTTCTCACCTACCGCTGTGATGATATCACCTTCATTGATATCGCTGTTAGCGGCCGGTCCGTCGCTATAAACGCGCGCTACCAATAAACCGTCTGTTTTAAGTTGTAAGCCGTATTTCGCCGCATTTTGTTTATCCAAAAGGCCTAACCCCAAATACGCACGAACTACTTTACCTTTTTCAATCAGTTCTTTAACAATCGGTTTTACTTCATTGATAGGAATAGAGAAACCCATGCCTTCAATACCGGTCTGCGAAATTTTAGCACTGTTAATGCCCACAACGTCGCCATCTGCATTAACGAGCACACCGCCGGAATTCCCCGGATTAATCGCCGCATCCGTTTGAATAAGCGGGAATCGTTGCGATTCCATATTGATTGTCCGATGCAAAGCACTGATAACACCGGCCGTAACAGTTCCTTGGAATTCTAAGCCTAACGGATTACCGATGGCGATAGCCGGTTCACCAACCTGCAATTGGTCAGAATCACCCAAAGTAGCTACCGGCATATTTTCGGTCGGGTCAATTTTAACAACCGCTAAGTCGGTCAACGGATCGACACCCACAATGGTACCGGGTTGTGAAGAACCATCACTTAAGGACACAGTAACCTTGCGATTATTCGCCTGCGCCACTACGTGATAATTAGTTACGATGTAGCCCGCTTTATCGATAATAACCCCGGAGCCTACGCCTTCACCAACCAATACTTGTTGGTCAAAAATATTACGATCATACACTTTAGTGGTAATGCCTACCACAGCCGGTCCTGCCTTCTTAACCGCCGACACTATCGCCGTATTGCGGTTATCGGAAAGGGGTACCGATTTTTTAGTACCATCGGCATTGACCGCCGTAGTTTCCTGGGTGATACTCTTAGTGTTACCAAAAAAATTACCCGTCAAATAACCGCCTACAGTACCCGCAATAATGAGCACTACAGCTAACAGAATAAATAAGCCTCTTCTTTTGTTATCCATAATAAACCTCCTGACTTAAGAATCAGCTACGCACGGATCGTTACCATTTCTTTCGGTTGACCGTGAAAAATTGTTATATCCTGCTTCATTATAAGCCCTTCCGCCGTTAATGCCGTGGTCACCGTGTCGGTTACTACAGCTTGTTCATTATTCTTTTCGGAGCGATGAGCCATAACTACTTGCAAATGTTCGGGACGCTTCATCATGAGTAATGCTTGCGCCGCGTGTTCATTACTTAAATGGCCGTAAGGACCGGCTACACGTTTTTTCAAATCAAAAGGATACGGGCCGTACTTGAGCATTTGCGGATCGTAATTTGCTTCTAAAACCAACAAATCACTTTCATCCATGTTTTTTAACATAGTGTCATCCACCAGCCCCGTATCGGTCATAAAGGTCAATTTATGCTTACCGTTATAACAACTGAGCCCCATAGGATCCGCCGCATCATGACTGGTACGGAACGTTTCTATTTGTAAATCACCGATGGTGAAATTATTCTTCGTCAAAACGCAAAAGGCCTTGGTGTCAAGGTTCTTACGATTTACGAGTTCACGCATCGTACCCGCTCTGGTATAGACAGGCACATTGCACTGTTTGAGTAATTGCGGCAGTCCCGCCATATGGTCGGTGTGCTCATGAGTAATGCAGATAGCACTTAATTTATCGAGACCTAAACCTACCGCTTTAAGGCCGTTGGTGATACGCCGGGCACTGATGCCGGCATCTACCAAAATTGTGGTATTTTTGTAGGTTATTAGCGTTGCATTACCTTGACTGCCACTGGCCAACACATGTACGGCAAACGGAGCTTCCGAAGACTCTAAAGTTTCGTAAGCCGCCGCTATAGCACGGGCTCGATCCGTCATTAAATTTGTCACTTCTTTGTCTTCCAAAATAACTCCTTCTTACTTCTTACTTCTTACTTCTTACTTTTCCTTATTTTATATCTTAATTCCCTTACTTTCGCTTTGTTGCTTTGTCGGTATTACTGTTTCACTTCACGATTCAAATTACCGCTCTTGAAGCTTTGTAAATCGACACTCACATAGGTGAAGCCGAATTCTTCAAACGCTTTACGAATCGCTTCACGCCGTTCATCATCGGCAAAAATCTGAAAATCTTCACGACTTACTTCAATGCGTGCCATACCTTCATGGTATCGCACCCGCAAAGGACCGTCAATGAATTGATGCAAATACTTTTCGCCTTTTTCAATCATCGTCAACGCTTCGCCGGTAATCTCATGATTGTAAGGAATACGCGTAGCCAAGCATGGCGAACTTGGTTTATCCCATACTTCTAAGCCCCAAGCCTTCGCTACGGCGCGAATATCATCCTTGGTAAAGCCGTTTTCCAACAAAGGACTGCGAACGGTGCCAAGCTCTTCCAAAACGCGCATACCGGGGCGATAGTCTTTTTTATCATCCAAATTACCACCGTCAAGCACGCCGTTAATCCCCTGTTCTTTAGCCCAGTCGATTAACTTCTGAAAACGATTTTTTTTGCAATAATAACAACGGTCCGGATCGTTGCGCGTAAAATCGGGCATCTCCAATTCGTTAATTTCCACTACCGTATGCTTGATACCTATAGCCTTGGCAAAGCGTTTGGCATCTTCAATTTCTTCCTCCGGTAAGGTTGGCGAACTCACTGTAAACGCCTGTGCGTTATCGCCCAATACTTTATGGGCCACCGCCGCTAAAAAGGTACTGTCTACACCGCCGGAAAACGCCACTACAGCGCTCCCCATACGCTGTAAAGCAGCTTCCAAGGCAGACAGTTTAGTCTGCAATTCAGTATTCAACTCACTTGAACTCATTTTTTGTCTCTCTTTCTCTTTGTATAAAACAGTTGGTGCACGTCATAAACAAACTGTTCTCACACAGTTCAAACTAAGATTCTGCCACCGCCTGTAAATTTAACTGTGCTGAGCTAATAACTCAACAAAAGCCTTCATATTGGCCGCCAAATCGGGACCGCGACGGAACATATCGCCACCGACCAAGAACATCGTATCCGGACCGTAAATATCCAGTAACTCCGGCAAACGTTTTTCCGTAACACCACCGCCCGGTGAAGGACACGTAGCTTTCAAACCTTCAATCGGATTCGTACAGTAGGCGGAAATACGTTGGCATTGCTGCGCCGTAAAGGTAAAACGGCCGCCATAGGACACAAAAATCGACATATCGGAACCAAACAAACGCGGCAATAAGCCCATCCATAAGTAGTCGGCAATACCGGAAATCCCCGGTAATACAAACCCGCCCATCATGGCCGGATGCGTAATAATCGGCAAGCCTAATTCATCATCCGTAGCCAAACGATGGAGCCACCCGTAACCAACTAAAGCCGGTGCCACCATTAACGCCGTAGCGCCCATGGCTTTAGCATAATGAGCTCGCTCCAACACCGCTTCACCGTCGGCCGATACATTGGCGGCATACAGCGTATGCTGCCCGGTTTGCGCATTTGTTTCAGCTACAGCGGCCGCACAACGTTTAATTCGTTCTTCAAACGTACAGAACGGTTGATTCGTAATGCCGTGATCATCTTTAATCACATCGGCTCCACCCTGCACATAGGCTTTACACATGTCCGCCAATTGAGCCGGTGATATTCCCATCGGCTTAATAACCGCTTGTATCATAGCGCGCTTTGGTGTTTTCACCAATTCACGGATACCGTTTAAACCAAATCGTGGTCCTTTAAAGCAATCAATCAGCGATGGCGCAAGGTCAATATCCACCACCCAAATATGAGGCTGCAAAGACGAATTACCAAACACCACATTCAAAAATTGCGTAGCTTCAAAAGCACTGCATTCCACACCATAGGAAATGCGAGCCAAATAATATTTGCCGTCACCGGTAGGTTCCAACGATTCAAGGCGCCCTACTATATCGCGTTTAATATCTTCATTCGTTACAAAATCATAAGGAAATTCAATGGTTTGTTCCACTTGTACACCCCAAGCAACGGCTTTCGCCTCTTCATAGCTCGGCGCTTCTATCTGATAGGTCACCACAAACCGCTCATTACACAAGGTCTCCATTTTTGCCTCCTTTTTACATACATCTCTAATGTATTATTTTACAATAAATCGACCATTTATTATAGATAATAATTCAATAAATTTCTATATACAGCCTTTCAATATGGCTAATCCTTCAACAAATTACTACTTGTTATAAGTATTTTATGATAAACTATAAAAAGAGAAAAGAGAGCCTCAATGTGATACAGAAGATTTGCCTATCATGTTGAGTCGTATTTAAGGAGGAACATACTATGAATTGGAACAATTACATCTCAAAAACAGCACAAGAATTGCCTGCTTCAGGCATTCGTAAAATTTGGGAGATGGCCTTATCCATGGATAATGTGCTGTCATTAGGCGTTGGCGAACCGGACTATGCACCACCGCAGAAAGTACTGGACGCCGCTATCAAAAGCCTTGAAAATAAAGAAACAAGTTATACCAGTAACGCCGGCTTATTACCGCTTCTCACGGCCATTCGAAAATGGTACGGCAAGCGCTATGGCGTTGACTATACCGAAAACGAAATGATGCTCACCGTCGGCGCCAGCGAAGCCATCGATTTAGCTATGCGTGTATTGCTAGATGAAGGGGACGAAGTCCTCATTCCGGATCCATCCTATGTGGCCTATGCAGCGGAAGTCAAACTAAATAAAGGCGTGGCTGTCATGGTGCCGACTCATTTGGAAGAAGGCTTCAAAATTACACCGACTGCCATTGAAAAAGCGGTTACTCCTAAAACTAAAGTGTTACTCATGGGGTACCCAAGTAATCCGACCGGCGCCATTTTAACACGGGAAGAACTGGAAGGCATTGCGGAGGTTGTAAAAAAACATGACCTCATCGTTGTAAGTGATGAGATTTATTCCGAATTAACCTATGGTCGCACTCATACGAGCATTGCCGCCTTACCGGGCATGAAAGAACGCACCCTTATTTTAAACGGTTTCTCCAAAGCTTACGCTATGACCGGTTTACGTATCGGCTTCCTCTTGGCTCCTGCGGAAATTATTGAACAGGCTATCAAAATTCACCAGTACAGCATTGTTGCACCGGCTACCCCGATTCAACATGCCGCCATCGTGGCACTCAACGAATGCGACGACAGCGTAGTTGCTATGCGTGAAGAATACGAAGCACGGCGCGATTTAATTGTTGCAGGCTTCCAAAAGATGGGGCTTCCCATCGCGGTTCCGGAAGGTGCCTTCTATGTATTCCCTGATATTTCAAGTTGCGGCTTAAGTGACTTTGATTTCGCCGTTCAGTTGTTACAACAGGAACACGTAGCCGTAGTACCTGGCTCCGCTTTCGGCGAATGCGGTAAAGGACGCATCCGCTGCTCCTACGCATCATCTCGCGAAACCATTCAGGAAGCGTTGAACCGAATTGAACGATTCATTAACGGTTTGAAAAAATAAAAATAAATTAAAAATGCGGTTGGAAGCAACTTGTCTTCAAACCGCATTTTTATGTCTGAGGATATATTTTATCACAACCCCATTTTAAAATTGTATTATATATCCTTCCATATTTATTTTATTTATTCAAACTATCCTTGAGGGCATCCAATTCTTGGCGTAGCTGAGCAATAATACTATCTTGCGCATTATCTCGCTCTTTTAACGCCTCATTTTCAGCTTTCAAATTCTGCACCGTATCCAGCAGATTAGTATCCTCTTACCTATATATGCTTAGAGGCTGTAATCTTACAATTACAGCCCCCTAATATATTTACACAACAAAACTTTGCTATGTACTATTTTAAGTTATTGCTTATTCTAATTTTATGCGTCAGCCAATGCTTTACCGCGTGCTTCGCAGTCTGCCAAAGCAGCATCATCAGGAGCACCGAAAACAGGCAAGTTATCAGCTACGATTTCAGCACCGGTTGCTTTTACGCGTTCAGCCCAATCTTCGAGCCAAGTACCGCCCCAACCATAGGAGCCGAAAAGAATTACTTTTTTGCCGGATAATTTAGGTTCCAAAGCTGTGTAGAATGGTTCGAATTCCATTTCTTCCAACTGTTCAGCACCCATATCAGCACAACCTAAAGCTAATTTGTCAAAAGCAGCTGCTTCATCAGCGGAAATTTCAGACACGGATTTAACGACTACTTCTTGACCTGCACCGGCAATACCTTTACCGATTGCTTCTGCCATTGCTTGTGTGTTACCTGTACCAGACCAATAAATTACACCAATCATGTGATTACCTCCTACTAGCATGCCGTTACGGCTACCAAAGACTCTAATTGTTTACCATTTAAAAGCTGGGTATGACAGTAATTTCTGCATGCCCGAAAACAGTGAAACGAATGCATGGCGGACATAGGATTGCCATAGACTTTCCATTCGCCGCAAAGCTTATAGCCCGCGCCTTTCATACGAATAAAAGAGCGTACATCGTGGAGTGGATAGCCCAAGAACAGACCGATTTCATGAGGAAAGTCCATCCGTTCTTCCAAACGACCTTTTAAGCGCTCAAACCACGTTTCCAAAGATTCCGTCGGCAAATAGCCGTAGAGTTTTAAAAACGCAGCATGTTCGGGACGACGTAAATATTCCTCTAACATTCGTTTGCGGAACACCAACAATAATCTTCGCCGATCGCAATGACACAGTTCATAAAAGAACAAGCCGCGATCATTAAATTTCTCATTATACGCCGACAAAGCCGTTGTCAAATGCAAATCCATATCTCGTGGAATGGCCACAAGATTCGCCACCTTGATTCCCCGTATTGCCGGCGCACAATGATAACCGATAATAGAATCTATTTCGCTTACCATAGTTCACCCTGCCTCTCAATGTTTTCAGGAGAACACTTGCTCTCAAGGCTGTCATACTAGTAAATCCGGATTTATGAATAGTAGCTTTTACCAAGCTACTATGACTTGGTTTTAAAATAATTAAGCTAACTATCTTCTTAATTCATCATACAATCAAAGCGCTGTTCTGTCAATATAATTGACAGTTATTTTCAATTATGAAATTTAAGCAAAGAACCTATAGCTTTCACTTAAACGATAGTTATCGATGTGCACTAAAAGTCTACAACCTTTGTAAAACAAAGAGGATGGGGTATCTTTATTGTATACCTCATCCTCTTTTAAAACGGTAGCCACAGCTACATTCCAGCTCCATCCGGACATTTTTATTGAGAAAATAATTCAATATTACAGAAATTATGTTTCGTTTCCAACACTAGCGCCATTATGTTTCCAACACTAGCTCCATAATGTTTCCGGCACGGCGCCATTATGTTTCCGGCTCGACGTCATTATGTTTCCGGCACATCACCATTAAACTTCCTATTTTAACTTACTCATGAACTTTTCGTTGTTGATGACAAATCGTTCGTGCGTTCCCTTCCCAATACAAGTATCGCCTTCATAAGCAGCCACTTCATAGCTGATTTTACGGCCATCCACAGCTGATACCTTCGCTTCCGCACGAATCTGAGCACCCATAGCCGATGCCTTATCGTGGGAAATACTGAGGGAAATACCCACCGTACCGTCACCATCCGGTAATCTACCGGCCAAAGCGGCTACCGCCGCTTCTTCCATAAGGGCACACATTGCAGGCGTAGCGAATACTTCAAGAGCACCGCTTTTCATCGTTTTGGCAATATTGTGCTCATTAACAACCACTGTTGCCTCACCCTTTAATCCCACTTCTATATTCATAATGAAACCTCCTGTAGCTATACCTAATCACCATTAATACGTTTAATGTAATCCCCTACCGGCCAAATACTGCAACTAATTCCAGCCATCCACTATGGCAATCTCAACCGGCGATTTGACTATTACATTATATTCTAAAAACAGTATACTACATTTCAAGAGGCCTTGCTGAAAATTATTATTAAAATGCAAAAAGCCGCCCCTTGCGGGACGACCTTTGCAGCGAGTATAAAATTGTAACCTCGTATGGCTCTCCCTTATGCATCGCAATTAGCAGTAAACGATGTATATGGTTAACACCATGAACGGGTTAATAAATAATTAGGTATAAACGAATTCTTATTTAATGAAGCTTACGTGTTTGTTAATTTCAGCAAGCACTTTTTCTTTCGTTTCGTTGTATTCCACTTTTTTCTGTTCGAACCAGTTGTTGCCATAGGTGTCGATGGACACGATCAATGGACCGAATTCTTTAACACGGCAAGTCCACAATGTTTCCGGCATGCCTAACTCTTTCCAGTTAGCTTGTTCGATTTCTTCTACTTCTGTAGCGGCCAATACGGCATTACCGGCCGGGAATACCAAGTGCAACGCTTTGAATTCCTGACAAGCTTTTTGAGTGCCCGGGCCCATACCGCCTTTACCGACGATGAGGCGAACACCGGTATGTTTTACGAAATCGTATTCGAATTTTTCCATACGCATACTGGTCGTAGGACCTACGGAAATCATTTCGTATTTACCGTTAGCTTCATCGATAGTTTTTACAATCGGACCGGCGTGCAAAATAGCACCGTTGCGAACGTCAACCGGCAGTTCACGACCGTATTCAATCAAACGGCGATGAGCTACGTCACGGCAAGTTGTAATGTGGCCCGTTAAATATACAATATCACCGGCTTTAATGCCTTCTAAATCTTCTGCGGAAATCGGTGTTGTTAAGATTTTCTTTTCCATTAGTATTTCACCCCACTATGCGATAAAACAGTACACTGACCATCTTTAGTAAACACTAAGTGACCACGACGGTGATTCCAGCAACCAACGTTAACAGCTACGCTCAAAACGGAAGGATGACGGGTACCGTTTTCGATATTAACACCCATAACGGATTTGTCGCCGCCCATACCTTGCGGTCCTAAATGAAGGGCATTGATGCCATCTTCCAACAATTGTTCCATATACGCTGCGTTTTTATTAGGATTATGAGAACCTACCGGACGCATGATCGCTTTTTTGGAGTATAAAGCTGCGGTGTCAATGGAGGTAGCAATACCTACGCCTACCAATAACGGTGGGCATGCATTTAAGCCGTAAGACGTCATCAAATCGAGTACGAATTTGGCAACCCCTTCGTAACCTTCGCCCGGCATTAAAGTTTTACCGCTGCCCGGCAAGGAGCAACCGCCGCCGGCCATGTAAGGGTAAATTTCTACATCGTCACGGTCAGGAACAATGTCCCAAAGAATGTATGGAGCCGTTAAGCCGATGTTTTTCTTCGTGTTGAATTCGTCAAATGTTTCTACACAGTTATGACGCAATGGAGTTTCCTGCGTAGCCTGATAGGTAGCATCGCGCAAAATAGTTTCCAATTCGCCGATTAACGGGAAGTTGGCACCACATTTTACCCAATACTGCAATACGCCTGTATCCTGACAGGATGGACGGCTCAATTCTTTAGCCAATTCCATATTCTTGTGCATTGTGTCATAAATCGTTTTTGCCAACGGATTCTTTTCGTCCGCTGCCAATTCTTTTAATTTAGCGTCAACATCATCCGGCAATACTTTAGAAAAATAGCCTACAAAATCCGCAAGAATTTGAGTCATTCGTTGACTCATTTTTTCCTTATCCATACATATCCTCCTTTAACTTATGGGATGTACCGATCCCAAATTACAATCTGTACATATAGAAAAACCTAGAAAAATTTTTATCAAAAATGTTTTGCCGCTTAAAATCAAGGGTAAAACGGGAAGAAAATCGGTAATAAAATGAGTGAAGTGATCATTGCTAAGATTATGTAAGGACCACCTACTTTGACATAGTCCATAAAACTATAGCCTGCTACGTTATATACCATCGTATTCGGCGGACAACCGATTGGTGTAGCAAAGGCTACGGAACCGCCTATAACGGTCGCCATAAGTACCGCTTTCGGGTCGGCCCCAACCTGCTGTGCCAAGGCCAAGCTGATTGGCACCAATAAAGCAGTCGTCGCTGTATTGGACATGAACTGAGTCAAAATAGCAGCGATACAGAATACAACGGCCAATAACATAAACGGCGACGGATTATCACCGAGGCTCTGAATAATCGTATCCGCAATCATAGCACCGGCGCCGGTTTTCACAAGAGCCTGAGCTAAGGCCAAGGAACCTACAAAGAGTAAAATCGTTTTCATATCAATAGCATTAACGGCTACTTTTTCAGAAATCGTGCGCGTCGCTACGAGGAATAAAGCCCCAATCCAGGCAATAACGTGTAATTTAATGCCCAATTGTGATTCAAAAATCATCCCCAGTACGGTCGCAACCAAGGTACCGGCAGCAAATACTTTGCGCCACATGGCCACTTTACTGTAATCGGCGTCAGTCGTATACTCCGTAGCCGGTGTGTGAGTTGGCTCTTCCGGCAATAACTTATGACCGATTAAAGCGAAGTACGCAATACCTACGAGCAATACCGGCAAACCTACCAAGGCATAGTCGAAGAAGGCGAAGGCCAAATTCTGCTGTGCCAAACCGGATTGAGCAATCATGTTGCCCGGTGAACCGATGAGACTCACATTACCACCGGCAGATGCGGCAATAGCTAAAGGCATTAACAGTTTCGTTGCCTTAATGCCGGTGCGCTGCACAAGATCCATGGCCAGTGGAATCAATACGGCGGTTGTACCCGTATTGGATAAGAATGTAGACATAAGACCCGTGATACACATTACGGCAATAATTAACTGACGTTCCGTTTTGGCAAAACGATTGATTAAACCGCCCACCGCATGAGCCACGCCGGTATCGAAAAAGGCGGCCCCTACAATGAACATGGCCATAAAGAGCAATACATTGGAATCCACAAAGCCTAAGAATGCTTCTTTCGGTGTGAGCACACCGGTCAAGGTCAAGCAAACGGCTACCGTCATAGCGGTTATGGACAAGGGGATTTTCTCCCAAACGAACATGATAATGGCAAAAACTAAAAGAACTAGGGTTACAATAACACCATCCATCTTTGTCTCCTCTCGTACACTAATTGTATTGGTGATACTGTGAATGCATTCGATACTTTCATTATACGCATATACCATAATTCAGCTATCCAAATTACGCTATGAAAATTATTATCAATTACTCTTTATTATGCGATTTGTTATATACTTTTAATGCAAATGATATAAAAAAACAACCGGCTTTTATTTTTAAAAACCGGCTATTATCATCACTCCCTACTTATCATATGACCGTATTCTTATTTCAAATAATATAAAAAAATGCCAACTTCCACTTTTTTTAGATAGCCGTATTTATTTATCTAAAATTTCATCCAAAGTAGCTAATGCGAGACGTAATTGTTCACGAGCGGCCACCAATTCAGCATCAGCGCTGCTTGACTCACTCATAGGATGCGCGCCTTTATCAGTCGGGGTCGCCTCATTTTCAGTCGTTTTTTTTCTATAAGTCTCTAACCGCTCATTAATCCCCGCATCATCGACGGCAATATATTCCTTCCAATTATCCATCATCGTATGACGCTCTACCTTGCCGGCTACCTGACGATATTCCGTCGGCGTCGTATGAAAATGCTTGCGAAAGGCCGTATTAAAGGCTTTCACATCAGAAAAGCCACATTCATTGGCAATGTCTACGATTTGCTGCTTCGTATTAACTAACTGTACCGCTGCCTCTCTTAAGCGCATGCGCAGTACATAGGCCTTAAACGAAATGCCCAACTGCCGTTTAAAAAATTGCGACGCATAACTTTCGGTATAGCCGCCAATATCGGCTATCTCCCCCAAAGTCAACGGTTCTTTATAATGTTGATCAATGTAAGTAATCATTTTTTCAAAGGTAGCCGCCTGTTGCAAGGCCACCGGATTTCCCTGAGGCATATAGGAAACAGGCTTTAACAAATCGATTAAACAATGGAGAATACCTAAAAATTCCCTTTCTATTGCAATATCCGGTTCTTCTACCACATTAATGGTCGTAACCTCATCAACTTTATGTTTAGCCAACTGCCGCATCAATTCACTAAGTTGTGTCCGCAACTTGTCATACCCTGAATCGTATCGAGTCATTTCATCGGTGGCCAAAAAGAAACTGGATTGCCTAAATTCCTTGTCATATTGCGCCAGCATTTGCGGATGTAAATGTAACACCATAGCTATCGTATCCGGCTCCAAAGCCAACGTAGCATGCCCACACTGCGGCGGCAAGATAATAAAATCATCGGGGCCCAAATTGGTGTACTCATTGTCATGACATACCTCGACCGCTCCCTGCAGTACTAAGAGCACTTCAATCTCCGGATGCCAATTATAATGATACGTGCCAATCCGATAAATATATTGGCTGAAGGCTATATGTCCATGTTGGTATAAAAAATTATAAAATTGCATGATTCCTCCTACTTTGTTAAACGTTCATAACAAGGGCAACTCACAATATGGTCGTTTACCATGCCGATAGCCTGTAAAAAAGAATATACAATCGTAGGTCCCACAAAGGTAAAACCGCGTTTCTTCAAATCCTTACTGATTTGCTCCGCCAACGGTGTTATAGCCGGCACGTCCGCTTCTGTTTGCCAGTGACCAACTAAACTTTCGCCGTTCGTAAACGCCCAGATATACGCATCAAAAGATCCGAACTCGGCCTGAATTTTCTTAAATGCCAAGGCATTTTTACGAAGTGAAGCAATCTTAAGTCGATTCCGAATAATATTCGGATTCTCCAATAATTGAGACTCTTTGTCCGGCGTATAGGCCGCCACTTTATTTATATCGAAACCATCAAATGCTTCACGCATGGCTTCGCGACGTTTTAGTACTAACGTCCAACTGAGTCCGGCCTGCATAGTTTCCAGTACTAAAAACTCAAACAAAACGGAATCCTCATGGGTTGGCACGCCCCACTCGGTATCATGATATACTTGCTCTTCCAAGCTGCGTTTAGCCCACGCACATTCTCTGCCGGTTGTCATACGTCTACCTCCACCGTAAAGTAGCATATTTTAAACATAATTGCAAATACTCAAATCATATACGCCATTGAAAACACTCATAATGTATGCAAAATTAACATAATCAAAATTATATTTTATCATTTAAATGTGGCATTTTTTTCTAATTTAGCCTATAGTAGTATTATACCATGTTATATAGTAGGGGGTATTTCTTACGGAGGTGTTACCTATGATGCAACTGACAGGTGGTATTATCGTAATCATCGCATTTGCCGCCATCATTAGAAAGTATGAAACCCGCACCGTTCTACTTGTAGCCGGCGCACTTATGTGTTTCATCGGCGGCGTAATGGGCCAATTCATGGATTCGTTTGTCAAAACCATGATTCACGGTTCCTTAGTCCCAACTATTTGTACCGTAATGGGCTTTGCTTTCGTTATGAAGCATACGGAATGTGACCAACATTTAGTGCATGCATTATCAGGCCTTATTTCTAAAAGCCATGCCATTATCATTCCGCTTGCCATGCTCGTAACCTGGTGGCTCAACATCGCCGTTACCAGTGCAGCCGGTGCCGCTGCGGCTATCGGCAGTATCTTGATTCCCGCTTTAATTGCGGCCGGCGTACATCCGGCCATGGCCGGTGCCGCTATCTTAGCCGGCACTTGGGGCAGTGCCATCAGCCCCGGCAATACGCATGTGGCCTTCATTTCCAAGATGGCCAATGTAGATGTTATGTTCGTTGTCCTTGAAACTGCCTTACCGGCCATCATCGCATCCTTAGTAGTAGCCGTATCACTTACCTTAGTAACGGCATTTCGCAAGGAAGGCCCAAGCAAGGCTCGCCAAGAAGCGTTAGCAGAACAAGGTACCGCTTCTATCGTAAGTAAATTCAAAGTTAACGGTCTTAAAGCTATGGCACCGATTGTGCCGCTCGTTATTTTAGTTGTAACCAACTTAAACATTGCTGCGCTCAAAGATATGGGGATTGCTAAAGTAAGCGTACCGGCCGCTATGATTATCGGCTGTGTAGTAGCTCTCATTATTGCCCGCGCCAATCCGCAAGAAGTAACGAAAGACTTCTTCAAGGGCATGGGCGATGCCTACGGCAGCATCATCGGTCTTATCATCGCCGCTGCGGTTTTCACCAAAGGCATGCAGGCCATGGGCCTTACCGATGCGTTATTAACGTATATGAAGGATTCTCAATCCATCGCTAAAATTGCCGGCAGCTTCGGTCCGTTCATTATCGCTATCTTAAGCGGTTCCGGCGACGCAGCAGCGCTTGCCTTCAACGGTGCCATCACACCGCATGCAGCCAGCTTCGGCATGAACATGGTCGACCTTGGCTCCTTGGCACAGATTTCAGGGGCTATCGGTCGTTCTACTTCACCGGTAGCGGGTGCGGCCATTATTTGTGCATCCCTCGCCAATGTAGGTCCTATGGAGCTTGCCAAACGTAATATCGTGCCAATGTTGGTTGGCGTTATTACATTCCTTATTTTATTCTAAGTTGAAATTTGCATCCCCTATTCATTACTATATTAACCGGTACTATTAATTATTTATAACTGAAAACTCTCACATTATACAATTTCTTTATTTTATTCTCTCACATTATGTTTAGGAGGTTCTCATGATCCAAGAAAAGCGTATCCTTGATGAATTCTTAGAATTGATTCAAATTCCTTGCTCCACCCTTAAAGAACGTGAAATCGCCGACTTATTGACCAAGCGTTTAGAAGCTTTCGGTTTTACCGTTGAAGAAGATAATGCCGGTGAAAAATTGGGTGGCAATGCAGGTAACTTAGTGGCAACTCTTAAAGGAAATGTTCCTTCCGCCCCTATGATTATGCTCACCGCTCACATGGACTGCGTAGAACCTTGCGCCAATATTAAACCACAAATTAAAGACGGCCTCATTACTTCGGACGGCACTACAATCCTCGGGGGTGACGACAAAGCCGGTGTGGTAGCTATCCTAGAAGCCTTGCGTGTTGTTAAAGAAGACAATCTCCCTCATGGCGATATACAGGTTGTCTTTACTATCGCTGAAGAAGGCGGTGTAAACGGCTCTAAGAATATGGATTCGTCCTTACTTAAAGCTAAATTGGGTTATACTTTTGATACCTCCGGTGCACCGGGCCGTATCGTACATAAAGCACCGGGCCAGAACAAAGTACGTGCCACCATCACCGGTAAAGCGGCTCATGCCGGCAACGCTCCGGAAAAAGGCATTAACGCCATCGTTGCGGCCGGTCATATTTTAATAAAACTACCGCAAGGCCGTATCGACGAAGAAACGACTTGCAACATCGGTACCATCAGTGGTGGTCGTGCTACCAATATCGTAGCGGAAGAAGCGGTTATCTTTATGGAAACCCGCAGCCGTAATAAAGCAAAATTAGCTAAATTAACCGACGAAGTGGTAGCTATTTTCGAACAGGGCGCTAAAGACACTAATACGTCCATTAAAGTAGAAGTATTACCGGCTTACGATCCGTTCGATGTGCCGGTAGATTCCGAAACAATTCGCCTCGCTTCCAAAGCGGCCGAAGAATTGGGCTTCACCGTTAATGTAGTTGAATCCGGCGGCGGCAGTGATGCCAGCTTCTTCAATGCCTATGGTGTACCGACAGCCGTTCTCGGTGTTGGTATGACCAATGTGCATACGAAAGAAGAATGCATTAAGGAAGAAGATTTATATAATTCCGCCCGCTTAGCTTTACAAATTATTGTGGAAGCAGCTAAATAGTAACATTAAATCTGTATAACGAAAACGCCCCGTTCCTTAAGAACGGGGCGTTTTCGTTATTATTTTTTATTGTCATTTATCTATTATTATGACATCACCCACTCATCAAAATAGTGGACATTCGTCTATTAGTCATGACTATGGACTTTTCATATATTCTATGTTAGAATAACAGACAGATAAAAGCTTTTAGTTTTAAAATTTAGTAATACACAGTCTTACCTTGTGTCACCGGATGCGGGTAAGCGGCATTAATGCATCAATGCGTCTATCGTAGGTCTTAGAAGATAGATACTTTGGTGTGTTTTTTTTTGAGGTAGCAAACGTATGGAACAACCAATTTCAACAACACTATTTGATAAAATAAAACACTTTGTCGCGTTAACAATCCCCATTATTTTGACGCAATTCGCTATAACCGGCGGATCCTTCGTATCAGTAGTCCTTACGGGCCAATTCAGCACGGTGGATTTAGCCGGCATGTCTGTAGGCTTTAATCTATGGACAGCCTGTTATTTCGGCATATTGGGGATTCATCTGGGTATCTCCCCTATCATTGCACAGCTCTTAGGCGCGAATCATAAAGATAATATCCCTACAATTATATATCACGGGCTTATTTTAAGTGTCTGTTTCTTTTTACTCTTAATTTTCTTAGGCGTAACTGTCCTTGACCCATTATTATTAAGTTTGAATTTGGAGCCGGCCGCCTACGAAATTTGTTGGCTCTATTTAAAGGCCATTGCTTGGGGCCTGTTGCCACTTATTTTAACCTGTGTCTTGCGTAATACCGTCGATTGTCATGGTTATACACGCTACACCATGTATATTATCCTCTGTGGCCTGGGTGTTCATATTTTCCTTGATTACGCTCTTATACTCGGTTATTTCGGCTTTCCTGCCTTAGGAGCGCTTGGTGCCGGCATTGCTACTACTGTAGCTTACTGGTTTAATTTCTTAGCCTTCGTAACTTTATTACTCTTTGGCAAAACTTTTAAAAATTACCGATTATTCCGTAAAGGCTTCACTTTTGATTTTACCTACATTCGAGAACAATTACGTTTAGGTATCCCCATCGGGCTTGCCATTTTTGCAGAAAGCAGTATTTTCAGCCTCGCTGGCATTGCCGCCACCGTTTACGGTACTAAAATTATTGCCGCCCATCAGGCTGCTATCAGCTTTACATCGTTATTCTATGGTGTGCCTTTAAGCATCGGTATTGCCGCCACTATCACGGTAGGTTATGCAGTAGGCGCCAAAAACTTACTAGCTGCCAAAACCTATTCTTATATCGCCCGTGGTACAGCTGTAGTATTAGCATTAAGTATTTGCCTCTATACCTTTACAAATTTACCGCGCATCGCCGGTTACTATACCAATGATCCGAGTATGGTAGGATTAATCGGCAGCTTCCTTAGTTACGCCGTATTTTTCACGGTTATTGACGCTTTAGGAACACCAATTCAAGGTATTCTACGCGGCTATAAAGATGTGCGCATCATCTCGATTATCGCCATAAGCAGCTTCTGTGGTACCAGCATTCCCATTGCTGCCTTCTTTACCTTCGTACTAAACTACGGGCCATACGCCATTTGGATTGGCCTCTTAGGCAGTACAGCCATCGCCGCCACCCTCTTCACATGGCGCGTCTGGTATATCCAACACAAAAAGTTTAAAATCATAAATACATAAAAACTAAGATTAGTTTAGACAAATTGAGCTACCACTTATAATTTAAAATAGAAAATAAAGCGCCTCAGCCAAAATTGGCTGAGGCGCTTTTAGTTATGTACTATAAAAATTTACTGCAAACTCCGGACGCTATTTTATTTTGCACCATAACGTTAGTGCGCTTATTCTACCTTAAGTTTATTGTGCTTATTTTCCTTAAGTTTATTGTGCTTATTTTTCTTTCAAATAAGATTCAATTAAAGCGCCCGTAAAAGCAATGCCATTAATCATATCCTTTTCGTCAATATTGAACTTAGGATTATGATGCGGTGCCGCAATATCGGAACCTAAAATCATATAGGTACCGCGTCCGCCATTGCCGATTACCCGTTCCAAGAAGTAAGCGCAGTCTTCACTGCCGCCCCCTTCATTGGCTAACGGTACATCTTTAAAGATACCTAAATCTTTGGCAATAACCTGTACTTCTTTAGCCAAATCTTCTGAGTTAATGCAGGCCGGCGCACTGCCCATTTCTTTGATGTCCACTTCATTTTCATACATAGCGGCCGCACCTTTTAACACTTCATAGGCTCGTTTGCAGATATAATCATTAACTTCACCGGTAGCACCGCGCGTTTCTATCTGTAAATAGGCTCTGTCCGGAATAACGTTACGACCTGTGCCGGACTCTAAAACGCCTACGTTAATACAGGAGTTACCTTTGGAGTGACGAGAAATGGCTTGCAAGTTTAAAGCCGCCGTACAAGCTGCCAATAAGGAGTTTTTGCCAAGCTCCGGCGACCCGCCTGCATGAGAGGAGTAGCCTTTAAAGGTTACGTCTAATTTAGTCGTAGCCAAGAAGCCGTTATTTAAACAAGCAAGGCAACCGGCAATATTCTTATTAATCCCGATATGCATGCCGAAGAAGATATCTACATCATCAACAACACCGGCATCAACCATGGATTTCGCACCACGAACCCCCTCTTCAGCAGGCTGTAAAATCAATTTAAAGGTGCCGTGGAGCCCTTCTTTATGAGTCGTTATATATTCGGCCAAGCCTAGGGCCATTGTTAAATGGGCATCATGACCGCAAGCATGCATGGCTTTTTCATGCTTCGATACAAACCCTTCTTTAACCGGTAAATGATCGTCTGCCGTGGATTCCATAACATCATTGGAGTCGATGTCGGCACGGAAAGCTACCGTAGGCCCCTCGTCATCGAAATGCAAGGTCGCCACCATGCCGGTAAAACCATATCCCATGGCTTCTACCCACTTTGGATTAGCCCCTTCTTGAAGGGCTCGGTCCATGGCCGCTTTCATAACGGCGTCTTCAGGCACACCCATACGCGATTCGGCCTTAACAACCTCTTTGCCGACTTTTAAATCATAACCTAATTCAGTCAAGCGATCAGCTGCCATAGCGGCCGTCCGATATTCCAACCAACCCGGTTCCGGATGTTGATGCAAATCACGCCGCATAGCTATAAATTTTTCACGATTATCGTTGGCAAATGCAACACTCTTATATGTACTCATGTAAACCACGCCTCCCTAATGTCTTAATTACGAGTATTTTTCAACTGCTACCTTTATCTTACCACACTCCGGGGACATCTGTAATCTCATAATATAATTTAAACGGTCTTTTGATATATCGAATACGAATAAATATATAAAGAGCTACGGCTGAATATTAAAGGAAAAGCACCGCCATACAAAAAGAAAAGCGCACCTTGCGGCACGCTTTTCAAAATCTCATTATAATCCAATCGAAGGCTCTAATGAGTCAGTATTTAATTAATAGTGTAAATCGTCAGGGCTTACACGATGACGGAATGTCCAGTAAGTCCAACCTTGGTAGATTAATACGATTGGCACAAAGATAAGTGCTACAATCGTCATCAACGTCAACGTATATTCGGAAGACGAAGCATTTTTAATCGTTAAGCTCCAAGCCGGATTTAAGCTGGAAACCATGATACGTGGGAACAAACCTGCAAAGTAAGCGGCTGTTACCGAAATAATGCTCAAGCAGCTGAAAGTGAAGCCAACGCCCGGACGACGTACGCGGGTGAAGCCCCAAGAAATCAAGAAGAATACGATGCAAAGAGCAAACGCAACTGTTGCAATCATGCTGTTGAACAAATCAGTGAAGTAGTAAGTAGCCCCTACTAATACGAGAGCGCCTACTGCAGTAATCACGCCTTCTACCAAAGCGGTAGCACGTGCACGTTCAGAGATAGGACCGGTTGTTTTAATAGCCGTATACAAAGCACCATGATAAACGAATACCAAGATGAATGCCAAACCACAAAGGATTGTGTAAGGGCTAAGTAAATCGAAGAAGCCGCCTACGAAGTTCATCTGAGCATCAATCGGAGTACCTTGAATCAAGTTACCAACAGTAACGCCCCAAAGAAGAGCCGGAATTAAAGAACCGAAGAAAATGCAATAATCGAAAGTTTTACGCCATGCAATGGATTTGTCTTTACTACGGAATTCGAATGCTACGCCGCGAGCAATTAAAGCAGCTAACATCAAGAATAAAGCCAAGTAAAAACCACTGAACAAAGTAGCATAAACATGTGGGAAGGATGCAAATGTTGCACCACCGGCCGTAATCATCCATACCTGGTTGCCGTCCCATACAGGACCAACGGTATTGATCATTTGACGACGTTCCACATCAGTTTTACCTAAGAATGGAAGCAAAATGCCTACACCATAGTCAAAGCCTTCAAGTGTGAAGAACCCGGCGAATAATACGCAAACGAGGATGAACCACACTACGTCTAAGTTCTGTAAAATTACTTCCATAATGCTGCCTCCTCTCCTTCGATATCATGAGACGGATTGCCTTCAGGACCTTTTTTAATGTGTTTAACCGCTAAATAAAGTGCTGCAATCGCTGCCAAAATGTAAACAGCGGAGAAACCAATAATGGTAGTCCAAACTTCAGCAGCCGTTACAGTGCTGGATACACCGTCAGCTGTTTTCTGTAAGCCGTAAACAAGCCATGGCTGACGACCCATTTCAGCAACATACCAACCGGTTGCGTTAGCAATGTAAGGGAATGGTAACATCCAGAATACGAGTTGTAACATACCGCGTGATTGTTCCAATTTGCCGGCACGGTTCATTGCGAAAGCAATGATAGCTACCAACAATACCAAAGAGCCGGAGAAAATCATAGCACGGAATGTCCAGTACATGGACGTTACATGTGGGATATAGTCCCCAGGACCATATTTTTGTACATCAGCATTCTGAAGGTCTTTCATACCTTTCATTTCACCGTTGAAGTCATCAGTAGCGATGAAGCTGAGTAAACCAGGAATTTCGATAGCACTGTTAGTTACCTGATTTTTTTCATCAATCGAAGCAACTAAACTGAAAGATGCACCTTTAGTTGTGTCCCAAAGACCTTCAACGGATGCAATTTTCATAGGTTGTACTTTAGTTACATACTGGCCATGTAAGTGACCGGCACCGGCAACCAAAACACCACCGATAATTGTGAAAACTAAGCCCCATTTAATAGAGCGTTTGTAGAAATCTACCGCATTATTGCGGAGAATGTGCCAAGCACTGATAGATGCGATGATAACGCCTGCAGTCATAAGACCGGCAAAGAAAATATGGCTGAATTGGCCCGGTACATAACCGTTGCTCAAAATAACGCCGAAGTCCTGCATTTCTGCACGGCCATTACGAATCACATAACCAACCGGATGCTGCATAAAGGAGCTGGCCACCAAAATCCAGAAAGCGGATAAGTTGGTACCGATAGCTACCAATACGGCTACAACCGCATGAGCTTTAGCGGACAATTTGTCCCAGCCAAAAATCCAAGCCCCCATAAAAGTGGATTCAAGGAAGAAAGCTGTTAAAGCTTCCAAGGCAAGAGGTGCGCCGAAGATATCACCCATGAAACGGGAATATTCAGCCCAGTTCATACCGAAGTGGAACTCCTGCACGATACCGGTTACAACACCCATGGCAAAATTGATTAAAAATAATTTCCCCCAGAACTTTGCCATTTTTTTGTACACTTCATTGTTTGTCGATACATAAGTAATTTCTAAACATGCAACGACTACTGTCATCCCTAGTGTAACAGGAACGAACAGCCAGTGATAGATCGATGTCAAGGCAAATTGCCATCGAGCTAACAGTAATGCTTCCATCATACGTAAAACCTCCTCACTTATAAATCGCGCGCTTGCGCCTTCGATGGACAAACTCTCTGTAAATGTATTTCTCGCTCACGTTTCGCCAAGGTTTCAAAATCCACAGCTTGTAGTTCCTTAACTAAATGGCTTTGAATTTGACAAAATTGCTCTTGTACCGAACAATTACCGTGACAACCACGGGAACAAGTTTCACTATCATACAAACACCGCTGCAAATAGGTTGCCCCTTCTACAGCTTCTATAACATCTAATAAAGTGATTTCTTTAGGTTTACGTGCTAAGGCAAAACCGCCATCTACACCGCGGAACGATTGCATAATATTGCCTGATATTAAATTTCTCATAATTTTGAGAAGAAATCGATCCGGAATTTTCTGCGCTTTGGCGAGCTCCCCGCCGGTAATTTTAGTCCCATTCGGCAGGAGCGACATATGCAAAACCATACGGAATGCATAATCTGTTGCTTGGTTAAGTTTCATTGTGACCCCCTAAATCCTAATTCGAATCATTATCCCAATAATTTGCTTTCCCTTTTGTAAGATTGAACAATACAATCTTAGTATACATTGAGTTCACAAAAAAATGCTCAAATCTCGAGCATTTTTTCTATTACTTACATTATAGACAATACAGTGTGTAATTGCAATAACACATCTATTCAATTTTACAAGATATTCAGCGAATTTTTATAAAATTTCGCGAATCATATCGATTGCTAAATAGGCTATGCCTGACATAATGGCACTTAACGGAATGGTCACAAACCAAGCTAATACCATGGAGCGCGCTACACCCCAGTTTACGGCCTTAACACGTTTAGCCGTCCCTACCCCCATAATCGAGCCGCTCACAACGTGTGTGGTCGATACCGGTAAGTGTAAGAAAGTAGCGGTAAAAATCGTAATGGCAGAGTTCAAATCGGCCGCAAAGCCGTTGATGCTTTCTAGTTTAAAAATCTTAGTACCCATGGTGCTGATAATACGCCAACCGCCGGCTGCCGTACCTAAGGCCATAGCGGACGCACAGGCTACTTTTACCCAAGTCGGTACATCTAAAGTATCGATATAACCGCCGCTGAGTAAGGTTAAGGTAATAATCCCCATTGCCTTCTGCGCATCGTTGGAACCGTGGGAAAACGCCATTAAGGTCGCGGATAATAACTGCATATTGCGGAATCTGTCATTCAAAGCAATCGGCGAGAAACTACCGAACAGGAACAATAAGATGTGCATGATAATATAACCTAAAATCATGGCAATAATCGGCGATAACACGAGTGATAAGAAAATTTTACCGATGCCGTTAAAGTTAAGGGCTTCATGACCGACAGCTACCATAACCGCCCCGATAACACCGCCGATAAGGGCGTGTGACGAAGAACTCGGAATTCCGTACCACCAGGTGACCAAGTTCCAAATGATAGCTCCCAAGAGGGCCGCACTGATAACTTCCGCATTAATTAAATTGGCGGACATAACTAAATCACCGCCGATGGTCTTAGCTACACCGGTACTTACGAGGGCCCCCACGAAATTGAGGACCGCCGTCATCATAACCGCTTTTTTAGGTGAAATGGCTCGCGTCGATACGGATGTAGCAATGGCGTTGGCCGTATCATGGAACCCGTTAATATAATCAAAAGCCAATGCTAAGAGTACCACCAGCCATACAAACCAATGATCAAGCATACTTCAACACAACCCGGCGGAATGTACCGACCAAATCCTCGCAACCGTCAATGACTTCTTCCATGGAGCTAAGGATTTCCTTCCATTTGATGATTTCAATCGGATCTTTACAATCGCGGAATAAAATGGCCATTTCTTCATGATATACGGCGTCAGCTTCTTCTTCCAGACGAAGTACTTCAAGCACGCGGCCTTCTACACGAACATGATTCTTCTTAAGGCTATTCATATAAGAAATGGATTTTGTAATATGTTTTAAGCATTTCTGCACAATTTCAATTAAACGGATAGCACCTTTGGTAGGTTGACCTACGTTATACATACACATTTTATCCATAATGTCTTTCATACTATCCAAAGTAATATCCAACTGTTCAATGAGTTGTTGAATGTCTTCACGATCCATTGGGGTAATAAAGGTGGACCGCAACTGTTCAATCGTTTGGTTTACCAATTGATCGGCTTCTTTTTCTTTCTGGTCGATTACGCGGAGTGCTTCTTCTTTAGGTAATTCATTTTTAAATGCCTGCTCCATAACAACGGATGCGTCATGGCATAGTGAAACATGATTATTTAAAATGTTGAAAAATTTTTCTTCCTTGCCTTTTAAATGAAAAGCCATAATATCCTCCATAACATATGATTGTGGTACTTGCTATTTATTGATTTCAAAAACTAAGTGACGAATTTCAGGCAATACTAATTTGGTCATGCCGAGTGTAACGGCGCCAACCGATCCGGGCAATGAAATAAGCAATACATCGGAACTTACACCGGCCGTTGCTCGCGACGCAATGGCTCTCGTACCGATATCTTCGGTGAAGCTTAAATATCTGAATAATTCGCCAAATCCCGGGATTATTTTAGTGCACAGTGACTCCACTGCTTCAATCGATACATCACGCTTGGCTATGCCTGTACCGCCTGTTAAAATAACAGCATCCAGACTTTCGATTGCAATCCAACGTTGCAATACTTCGGAAATTCTTGTAAAATCATCAGGTACAATCGTCCTGACTTTTACAATATGGCCTCCTTCCTCGATTAGTTGAACAACCGTGTCGCCGCCCTTATCGGTTTCCGGTGTACGGGTATCCGATACGGTCAAAACGCCGAGTACCAAAGGTCGTTCTGAGACTTCTTGTAAGGACATGTTCGACTCCTCCACACAAATACATTTTACACTATCTTGATAATTTACAAAGCCTTTACTCTTAGTATAACACGAATTGGCAATCGTGGTTAACAACATTACACTTTTCATTTGTAAAGTTTATGTAAAAATTGAGTTTTTGTAATTCTCAGATGAACTATTGTCAATGAAAATGCAAAAAAGCCTACATCCGAGGTGTACATCACCCCAGATGCAGGCTATTTTTTTAGCTATTTGCCGGTTGTTCGGCAAAATGTATTAAATTTTGAGTTATAGGACAAAAAGTGTGTGTAAAAAGTGCTGTAAACCTAGATAGATACTG
>NZ_JALKIG010000002.1 GCF_023051165.1 Veillonella sp. KGMB01456 | reverse complement strand
TGCAATGGATGTTTTCGTTTACCGGTACCGTGTACAAACTCAATTTGCTTTTCGCGTATGGATTGCTCCAGCAAAACCAATAGTTCATCTTCAGTCATATCTGAGACGTCTATGTCCAAAAGATTTTGTATTTCATATTGAAGAACTAACAATTTATCCGGTAACTTAGCATAGTGCTTAAGAATTGCCTTTTTCCACACAAAGGTGTATTTATTTGCATAGGCTTCCCATTTAGTTCCGTCGATGAATACTTCAGAAAAATCTAAGCTGTCAAATTCACTTAATGCTTGAATAAATTGAGATAACAAATCTCTAAGTACATCAACAGTTAAGCGTTGAAAGAATCGATGAAATACCATATGAGACGGAGTCGGATAGCCCTGTAAGAGCCACATGTAATGGATATTTTTAGTGCATTGCTCAGCAATTTTGCGAACAGATACAATGCCTTCGGTCATAGCTAACACATAGACTTTAAACAAAAGATGGGGAGGTACTAAAGATTTTCTTCCTTTTGAAGAATATAAATGCTGCAACCTTGTATAGTCCAGTTCCTCCAATACAGCATCCAGTAATCTCACCGGTTCTTTTGGTCCGATCTGAAAGCCATAATCCAATGATAAAACTACTTGGCGAAAGCCAGAAAGTTTAGTATAATTGCCTTGTTGGATATGGTTTCTGTTCATAAATTAATTATACCAACAAAGAAGGCCCTTCGGGGCCTTTTTTCTTATACAAATATAGCAAGAATGCGGCTTGAAGACACTTTCGTATCTTCAAACCGCATTCTTGTTTTTAGGGGTGTATTTCGTTACAGCCCCTTCATTTTTAGCTCTCATTTTGGTTGGCTGAGAAACCGTTTTTATATGTAAATTATACAATATTATTGTTTAAATATCTCCGTCTTACTCATCACATCATGACGTAATTTTTCTTCATCGATGGTAAGTAATTCGCGGTCTTTCATGACTACTTTGCCCGCTACAATCGTTGTCTGAACATCAGACGAATTAGCCGCATAAACCAAAGAGGCTACATCATTGTAACGTGGTAACCAATGCATGCCCGTTACATCGTATAAACAAAGATCGGCGCGATAGCCTTCTTTAATGAGCCCCAAATCGTTATAATCAAGTACTTTGGCCCCTTCAACGGTGCCTAATTGTAAGGCTTGATGGGCCGGAATGGCTTTTGGATCAAAGTGAGTTGCTTTATGGAGGGTTGCCGCTAAGCGCACTTCTTCAAGCATATCGGCATTATTGTTGCTGGCGGAACCGTCGGTACCGAGACCTACGGTAATACCTTTTGCGAGCATAGCCGGCACATCGGCAATGCCGCTGGCTAATTTAAGATTGGACTGCGGATTGTGAGCGACACGCACGTTTTTGGCTTTCATGATATCAAGGTCTTCATCCGTTAAATGAACGCCGTGAGCCGCCACACAGCCCGTATCAAAGACGCCTAAATCATTGAAGTGAGCAATCGGAGTTTTGCCGGTCGCTTTAATTACATTCTCCACTTCCCCTTTAGTTTCACATAAGTGGATGTGAATTTGCGCCCCCAAGTCATGGCTGAGGTCCATGACTTTTTTCATATATTCATCGGGACAAGTATATGGCGCATGTGGCCCAAGCATTACTTTGATACGGTCATTGTCAAAACCGTGCCAATCATTGAATAAATGACGGCTATCCACCAAGGCTTGTTCGGCTGTAGGTGCTACCCCGGCCATACCGCGTGATAAAACGGCACGAATGCCGGTTTCTTTTACCACCTTGGCCGTATCGTTCATGAAGAAATACATATCGCTGAAACAAGTGGTGCCGGAACGGAACATTTCAGCGATACCTAAGCGTGTACCAACTTCTACCAATTCATTGGTTAACTTAGCTTCGGCCGGCCAAATGGCCCTTTCCAGCCAATCCATGAGTTCCAAATCATCCGCATAGTTACGGAATAAGCCCATAGCGATGTGGGTATGAGTATTGACAAGCCCCGGTGCGGCTACACGACCGTGACCGTCTAAAATGAACGCCGCATTGCCGCATTCTTTAGTAATTAATTCTTGACCGAATGGCGTCTGACTTTCTTCTTCGGTCAAAATTTTATCGATATACCCATCTTTAATAATCAAAGTTACGTTACGCAACATGTCTTTGCCGGATTCGGCACTTTCCCCGGTAATGCAATCAATATTGCGAATTACAATATCAGCCATTTATATCTCCTTTAGTTGAACCGCTACCAACGTACTCTATTCGTATTACACGACACAATCGTTTGTGCCTATAACCCCAGAGCGCCGTCTCTTATTGAACTTTATGCAAATAATCGTATTGTTCTTGAGTCAAGGCATCTAAATCGTAGCCCATGTTCTGCAATTTAACTTTAGCAATACGAACATCCAGTTCATGCGGCAAAATATGAACCGTTGCTTCCATATCTTTACCATGGTCAAGCAAGTATTCCGCAGCCAATGCCTGCATAGCAAAGGACAAGTCCATGATTTCCGCAGGATGACCATCTCCGGCGGCGAGGTTAACAAGACGCCCACCGGCTAATAAATAAAGCGTACGACCATCAGCTAAGCTATAACCTTCGATATTTTTACGAACATTTTTATGAGACACAGCCACTTCGGCAAGTTCCACACCGTTTACTTCGCAGTCGAAATGACCGGCATTACACATAATGGCTTTATCTTTCATCACTTCAAAGTGTTGTTTGCGGATTACGTCTTTACAGCCGGTTACGGTGATGAAAATATCGCCGATTGGGGCTGCTTCAATCATAGGCATTACTTTAAAACCGTCAAATACGGCTTCGATGGCTTTAATCGGATCCACTTCGGTAACGATAACATGAGCGCCAAGTCCTTTAGCACGCATAGCCACGCCTTTACCGCACCAGCCATAGCCGGCTACGACTACATTTTTACCGGTAACGGTCAAGTTAGTGGTACGCATGATGCCGTCCCATACGGATTGGCCCGTGCCGTAACGATTGTCGAAGAGGTATTTACAATAAGAATCGTTAACAGCAATCATTGGGAAAGTCAATTTATTTTCGTTAGCCAACGCATGGAGACGATGCACGCCCGTCGTTGTTTCTTCGGAACCGCCGATTAGACGTTCTTTAGCGTCCGTACGGGTGGTGTGCAACAAGCTTACCAAATCCCCACCGTCATCGATGATAATATGCGGTTTATGGTCCAAGGCTTTATTTAAGAACATGAAGTATTCTTCTTCGGTGCAGTCATGCCAAGCATATACGGTGAGACCCATATCAACGAGGGCTGCCGCTACATCATCTTGAGTGGACAATGGATTGGAACCGGTTACGATAACATCAGCGCCCGCTTCTTTTAAAATAGTAGACAAGTACGCCGTTTTAGCTTCCAAATGAACGCTTACTACGACGGTTTTGCCTTCAAATTTATGACTGGCTTTGAATTCTTCGCGCAAGCTGTTAAGAGCAGGCATAAAATTGGACACCCATTCAATCTTCTTGCGTCCTTCCGGTGCCAATTTAATGTCTCTGATTAATGATTCCATGATAACCTCTTCTTTCTTGAAAAACATCTATAGTAAAACCGATATAAGTAGATTTTGTAGTAATGAGTATGTAAACATAGGTAGGCCTGTTTTAGACTCAACTATATTATTTGAAATCCATCAATTGATTAATATAGAACGCGTTAGCGTACAAGCTTCTTTTGTAAATCTTCAATCGCTTTATTGTAAGGTGCTTTTAAAACGCCTTCTTCGGTAATAATAGCACTTACAAGTTCATGCGGTGTTACGTCAAAAGCAGGGTTCAAAACGTCGATTCCGTCCGGTGCGGTCGGGATACCGGCAAAGCATTTAACTTCATCAGCACTGCGCATTTCGATTGGGATGTCACTGCCTTTAGCCAAGGTAAAATCAAAAGTGCTGTACGGTGCGGCTACATAAAACGGAATATTATGGGCTTTCGCCGCCAAGGCTACGCCGTAAGTACCGATTTTATTGGCCACATCCCCTTCCGTAGTGATGCGGTCGGCACCGACGATAACAGCATCAATAAGCCCCTGTTGCATAGCATAAGCAGCCATGTTATCGGTTAACAAAGTAACAGGAATACCGTCATGGTGAAGCTCAAAAGCCGTTAAGCGAGCGCCCTGCAAAAGTGGTCTCGTTTCATCCGCGTATACCCGTTCTAATTGACCGTTAGCATGAAGTTCACGAACCACGCCAAGAGCGGTACCAAAACCGGCTGTCGCCAAAGCACCGGCATTACAATGCGTTAAAATGCGTATGCCTTTTTTTCCTTCGAAAAGAGTGGCCCCCGCTTTAGCCATAGCCGCGTTTAAACCTTGGTCTTCCAAATCAATAGCTTTTGCTTCCGCTTCGATTAACGGCAACGCGTTAATCATGGTGTCGCAAGGGAATACGATATTTGTTACAATACGGTCAATGGCCCAAGCCAAATTAATGGCGGTAGGGCGTGTCTCTTTTAACGTATTGGCAAACGTCAAGAAATTAGCTCGCTGCGTTACTTCATCAGGTGCCGATTCAATGGCCTCACGGGCAGCCAAAATAAGACCGTAACCGGCGGCCACCCCGATGGCCGGTGCCCCGCGGACACGTAATTTTTTAATGGCTTCTGCCACCTGACGCCAGTCGGTACAATCGATATATTCTTCCCGGTTCGGTAATTTCGTTTGGTCTAATAAAATCAAAGAATTACCATTCCAAGTAATGCTCTTCATAGATTCACTTTTTAAGGTATCCAATGTATGAACTGCTTCTTCTAAACTCATAGTAATTCGCCCTCTTTACCTAAGGCCGCTTTAAAACCGCCGTATTCGGCCAAACGATGATGACATGGTAAATCCTGATCCGGATTAAGTTTTTCAATCGTGCGCAAAATCAAGGCTTTAAATTTATCGGACATTTCCGCCATGATATCGAGTACTTCCTGATGCGTTAGTTCAGTCGGCGAAATACCGGCGGCAAAGTTGGTTACCATAGAAATCGTAGCATAAGCAATTTCCGCTTCGCCCGCTAATACCACTTCCGGAACATTCGTCATGCCCACCGTATCGGCGCCCAGCATTTTGAACATCTTAATTTCAGCCGGCGTTTCAAAACGAGGACCTTCCGTGCATACATAAGTACCACCGTTATGAGCGTCGATATTGAGTTCCGACGCTGCTTCCATAATCACCTTGCGAAGAGCCGGTGAATAAGGATTACCAACGCCTAGATGAACAACTTTTTTACCGTTGCCGTCAAAGAAAGTAGATACACGAGATTTTGTAAAATCAAGAAATTGATCAACCAAAACGAAATGGCCCGGAGCAAAATCCGTATTTAAAGAACCTACCGCCGTAGTGGATACAATCATGGTTACGCCCAATTTTTTGAGGCCCCAAATATTGGCGCGATAGTTAATCAAATGAGGCGGAATGGAATGACCTTTACCGTGACGGGCCAGGAATATAAGCTGTTTACCCTTATAGCTGCCGCTGGTATAAGCAATTTCACCATATGGCGTTTGCATAGTCTTTTCTTCAATATTTTCAAACATAGATGGATCGTACACACCGGTACCGCCAATAACTGCGATTACACCCATTATAGTCACCTCGTCTTATCTTTCTTTACAATTAGCTTTTTACTAAAAAAATAAACCTCCGGAGCCTGAGCCCCGGAGATTCCATACCTTAGTTACTGCCCTAAGGCTCGTCTATTCTATTGTACCACAATCTAACTGATTGCGTTAATCATTTGTTTTTGAAGGTCAAAACATGTTTATCAAAAAATCTGATTAATGAGCTGCCCCATCGTTACGGGACGCTTCCGCAAAAATCTGTTTCAATTCATCACGGCTGAACTGATATTTTTCATTGCAATAATGACAAACAAGCTCAGTCGTTTCATCTTCTAGAAGCTCTTCCTTGTCGGCAGGTTGTAAGGTAGCCAAAATTTGTTCAAACCGTTCACGGCTGCAAGTACATTTAAAGGCGACATCTCCTTCATATACCTGTTCACACGTCAAACCGGCCAATACTTTTTCCACTAACCCTTCGCCATTAGGATGGGCTTCTAAATAATGAGAAATTGGTCCCAATTCATTAATATTAGCTTCTACTTGTGCCAATGCTTCATCAGTTGCATCCGGCAAAGCCTGTACGAGAAAACCGCCCGCAGCCTTAGTCGTTCTGTCCGTATTTACCAGAACCCCCAAGCTGATAGTGGCCGGAATCTGTTCCGATGTATATAAATAATAGGCCAAATCTTCAGCCACTTCACCGGTCTGCATAGGGCTTTGGGACGTGTAATCTTGACGAAGTTTGGTAAAACGAGTTACCTGTACTTCACCGTCATGACCGACAGCAGCGCCTACATCGAGTTTGCCTGCATATTTTAAAGGCACTTCCACATGCGGGTTATCCACATAACCGCGCACTGTGTTGTCGCTGAAAGCGTCCACATGAACAACGCCTAACGGGCCTTTACCGTTCAAGCGTAAGCTTACATTTTCTTCGTTTTTAAAATCCCCTGCCATTAAAAGGGCCCCTGTCATGGTACGGCCGAGAGCCGCCGTAGCTACAGGGCTCAAATCGTGACGCACTCTTGCTTCTTCTACAGTGTCAGTCGTTACGGCAAAGGCCATACGTACACCTTCTTTAGTCGTATAACGACGAATAAAATCCATATCTATTTTCCTTTCTGATACGTATAACTTAAAAATATACGTATAACTTAAAAATTCAACTTAAAATTAAATATAAAATTCAACATAAAATTTAATTCTAGCATTCACTTTAAAATTCGATTTAAAAACTAAACTAGAATATTAAACTCAAATATTAAACTCAAATATTAAACGTCAATAAGTAAACAGTGCCAATTATACTTCCAATAATTGGCACTGATACTCACTTACTATAAAACTCTTAGATTTGTTCCAACAAGTTAACCATTTCAATAGCGCCCATAGCACAATCGAAACCTTTGTTGCCTGCTTTAGTGCCTGCACGTTCAATAGCCTGTTCGATATTTTCAGTCGTAAGAACGCCGAACATAACAGGAACGCCTGTTTCAAGGCTGATATGAGCGATACCTTTGGACACTTCGCTGCATACATAATCATAATGAGTCGTGGATCCGCGAATTACAGCACCGACACAGATAATGGCATCGTATTTGCCACTGAGAGCTGCTTTTTTGGCAACTATTGGAATTTCAAACGCGCCCGGTACCCAAATTGTGTTAATATTTTCTTCCGCTACATCATGACGTAACAATGCATCCATAGCACCGCCGATTAATTTAGATGTAATGAATTCATTAAAACGAGAACCGATAATAGCAAAGCGTTTACCTGTGCCTAATAATTTACCTTCTGTAACCATCATAATAGCCTCCTAATAGTCTAAGGGATTTTCTAAAAATTAAAGCTTCAACTTCTTCTAAAATATAATAATTGGCTCATCTTATTATAGTAAATGACCCATTTTTTCTTTTTTTGTCTGTAAATAACCGGCATTGATGTTATTAGCTTTTACAATCACCGGAACCCGTTTATTTACTTTGATACCCCAGTGTTCCAAGCTGTTTTTCTTAATTGGATTATTGGTGATAAGATTTACACTCTTAATGCCCAAGAAACGAATAATTTGCGCTGCCAACGAGTATTCACGCATATCAGGCGGGAAACCTAATTCCACATTCGCTTCCACCGTATCGAGGCCTTTTTCCTGCAAGGCGTAGGCTTTAATCTTATTGGTTAAGCCGATACCGCGACCTTCCTGGCGCATGTACACAACAACGCCCTTACCTTCTTTTTCAATGGTGCGTAAGGCATTGTGAAGCTGTTCGCCGCAATCGCAACGTTTGGAGCCGAACACATCACCGGTGAGACATTCGGAGTGAACACGAACGAGTACATTTTCAAGGTCTTTCACATCGCCTTTAACGATAGCTAAATGTTCTTTGTGATCCAAGTAGTTTTTGAAAACGAAAATCTTGAAATCGCCGAATTCAGTCGGCAAATTAGATTCAGCTGCCAAGGTAATGATTGGTTCGTGCAATTTACGGTATTCGATAAGTTCGGCTACGGACGCAATTTTTAAATCATGTTTTTCGGCAAAAGCCAACAAATCATCGAGACGAGCCATATTGCCGTCATCTTTGGTAATTTCGCAGATTACGGATGCTTCCTTAAGGCCTGCCAAACGGCATAAATCGATAGATGCTTCCGTATGACCCTGACGAACCAACACGCCCCCTTCTTTATACTGCAATGGGAATACATGGCCCGGGCGACGGAAATCTTCCGGACGAGCTTTGCCGTCAACCAAGGCACGAATCGTCAACGCACGTTCGTATGGCGACACACCGGTAGTTGTATCCACATGGTCAACACTTACGGTAAAAGCCGTTTCGTGATTATCTGTATTTTTCGTCACCATTTGACCGATTTGAAGGGCGTCCAAATCCTCTTTTTTCATAGGCGTACAAACGATACCACGCGCTTCTTTCACCATGAAATTGATATTCTCCATAGTGGCAAATTCAGCGGCAACCATGAGATCGCCTTCGTTTTCACGCTTCTCGTCATCCACGATAATAACCGGTTTGCCAACCTTAATATCTTCTAATACTTCTTCAATGGTGTTCAATGTTTTTGCCATACTAGCATCTCCTTAAAACATGAATTGTAAATCTATAAAAATAAACTGTTATGAGTTTGTTATTGCTTGTTAATTATGTATTGCTACTTATCAGATAAAACCTTTGCTCATGAGCCAGTCTTTTGAAAAACTCTTTGACTCCTGCTTGGCCTCACCGGTTGCCCTCGAAGCATTGCCTGCTTCGGAACCCGAACTAGGTTCTTTGTCGAGCGTCATAAAATGACGGATATAGCGACCGGCTATATCGGTTTCTAAATTCACCACCGTACCAACCTTGGCATTAGCCAATACAGTATTGGCGATGGTGTGAGGAATGATAGAAATTTCAAAATACGTGCGCTCTCGTTTAGAAACAGTAAGACTCGCTCCGTCAACGGCGATAGAGCCTTTGTAAATGATGTAATCAAGTACATCCGGCGTTGTTTCAATGGTGAACACTACCGAATTATCCAACTTGCGGATTTGACGAATTCGTCCTTGCCCGTCTACGTGACCGGCTACCATATGACCACCGAAGCGCCCGTTTGACGCCATAGCTCGTTCCAAATTAACCGGCTGGCCGGATGTAAATTTAGAAAACGTCGTCATATTCACCGATTCAGGCATGACATCAGCCACGAACTGTTTGCCCGCAAAAGATGTTACGGTAAGGCAAACACCGTTAACCGCAATGGAATCCCCGATTTTCATATCTGAAAAAATCACGTCACCCGCAATGGTGAGCCGCATGGCCTGCGCATTCCGTTGAGCGCTGACCACATGACCCACTTCTTCAATGATTCCCGTGAACATAGGCACCGCTCCTTCCTGCTAAATAGGTTTCTATTCGTATATTATTAGCTAAAATTTCAACCGATTCAAAGACTAAATCAACACCGTCGGCCAACTGATCAATGCCGGTACCGCTGATGGCACCTAAAGCGGCTTGACCGCCGATTATGGTGTTACCGATATAAGTTACGATTTTGTCAAAAGCTCGTGCTTCCACAAATGAGGCAATAACCTGACTGCCCCCTTCTACAAGGACCGAAGTAAAACCAAGTTCAGCCATTTTTGTTAAAATCTGTTCAATCGGCAGTTGCCCTTTCGTCGCTCCGGATTGTTTTATCGCTGTAGCATCGCCTGTGTCAGTCGCGACAGTCGTATTAGTCGTATTAGTCGTATTAGTCGTATCGGTCGTATTAGTCACATTAGTCCTATCATCCAAGATAATCACTTGCGCCCCCACATCTTCAAGAACTTTTATACGTGAAGTTTCACACGCAGAACTTACAAAGATATATACTTTGCGATGATCCTGCTTAAATATATTGGCATCCGTTGGTGTACGGCCCATACTATCGAGAACAATTACGTCCGGCTGATGCACCGCATACTCATTGACATCCTCCGGTTGCCAACGGCAATTAAGACTCGGATTATCGCTCAATACCGTGCCGATACCGGTTAAAATCGCATCATGAAGGGCTCGAAGTTTATGCCCGTCCCTGCGTGCCGTTTCATTCGTAATCCACTGCGAATGACCGGTCCGCGTGGCAATCTTACCGTCCAGCGACATAGCCGACTTCAAGGTAACAAAGGGCTTGCCCGTTTTTATAAACGTCAGAAAACCTTCCACCAGTTTGGCACATTCCTTTTCCAAAATGCCGGTAGTCACTTCAATCCCCGCCTCGCGAATCATCTGAATACCTTTACCGGCAACCAACGGATTCGGATCGATTAAACCAACTACAACACGTTTAATGCCCGCTTCGATAACTCGTTTCGCACAAGGCGGTGTTTTGCCGTAATGCGCACAAGGTTCGAGCGTTACATAAAGTGTCGCCCCTTTGGCATTTTCACCGGCTGCCTTTAGAGCATGTACCTCGGCATGAGCCTCGCCGGCTTTTTGATGATACCCTTCGCCGATGATTTCACCGTTTTTCACAACAACGGCACCCACCATTGGATTGGGATGGGTAAATCCGGTCGCCCGCTTGGCCAACGTTAATGCCCGCAACATATACTGCTTATCTTGTTCATATTCAGCTGTCTGCGGCTTCCCCGTATATTGTTCATCTCTCATATTATGAACTCAACTCCTAACAAAAAAGGAACTATAGTATCTATAGTCCCTGAGTTATTTACGTTATATATCGTTTATTGTTTACAATTGCTGAAAGCCTTCAATTACCTCTAATTGATTCACAGCAAATCAAAAGGCAAACGCCTTGAATCCTAACAGCTTAATTAAAACGCAAACGTATAGCGTGTCTTTTCCCATCCAGACTATACTGTCGGTCTCGGAATCGCACCGAGTCAACCCATTTCAGAGTTTGCGGACTATGACCGCCGGTCAGGAATTGGAATGCTTACATTCCGCACCTTGCCTCAAAGACTATCTATATATAATTATTTAAGATGACTCTTCCGAATCTAATTAGTATCAAATCGAGCATCTTTTCTATAGTTGATTATACTATCATTTAGCTGATAGTGCAAGAGGTTTGCACTATCCGTTTTTGTCTTCTACCGGCGGCTCTATTTTTCACATTTCCTTTTTTGATTGCCAGTTCGCCAAATTGGTTAATATAACCGCTGCCGTAACTAAGTGTGAGAAAATATAGGCCCCAACGGAGCGAAGCTAAATTGACGGCTAAACTTTTCAAAACGCGTGCCACTTTTTCTTTATGAGGCTGTGAATTAAGAAACTTCGGTCCGCCTTGATGTGACTGATTATTAGTACCCGCCGGTACATCGTTCTTGGTCGCTTGTTGTGAAAACGCATTCAAAAAGGCGGCTTCAAAGGCATGAAAAGACTGATGGACCGATTCTATTTCACGGCGTATATAAGGCCGTGGAATCTTTTTCGAAACTTCAATGTAGCTTACCATGTTCTTCAAACGCTCTACTATGTCATACAAATCCATAGTTCGGCATAATAAAATTTGGAACGGCGAGGGCAATTCTTTATAACCAAAATTAACTAAAGCTACATTGATATCGCGTATGATACGCCGGCATCCCTTGAGATAAATGCGACCATACGTAAACTCCCGTCTCTCTTGAGATTTACAAGTCATTTCTTTATTGCTTAGCCTGGTAGCATCGATTAAATCATGCAGTGAAAATGGGGCTAACATGGAGTACCGATTATGAGTAAGACAGGTATAACGCTGCTCATAATGCACTAAGTGACATATTTTAGAAATAATGATATGGGCATCCTCGACATAAGCTGCGTATTCTTCTCGCTCCCAAAGCAATTCAGGATCCATGGCTTTCATATAACCATCGTTGAACATATCCACGATTTTATCCGCATGCCGCCTGGAAAAAATATTTAATTTCAAATACTCCACTAAGAGCATGTATCCTTCATTAAAAGGCTTCATTACAGACTCTATAGGCGCAGTATCGAGCAACGACTCCTGCAGCCGCTCCTCCAAAATACACAGGAAGAAATTAAGATACTGTGGAATTATAAAATCTTTACCGGCATCAATACAATACGTTCGCTCAATCGAAGTATACGTGTCATTTTCCGCCATATATACAACACTCCCCTATAACGATAAATCCCCGCGGTCAATTAATTTAAATTCAGAAGATTCTTACCAACGCAATAATGCATACTCTTAGTCATAAACAAGACTAGAACCTGTCAACTGACCTCGTTTTTGTTAAAATACTTAGCCGCCTTCTTCCGAATCATCGTACCCATTTGAAATTCGCTACACTTAATACATGCGTTACTAAGCTGTTCCAATGGATTTGCTTACCCCCAACTACCGGCTCTCCATATCCGATATATTTCCCAAAAAATAGCGTACTAATATCATCATTTATTAGTCATTATGAAACTGCAATCATGAAAAAATCAGACATATTACCGACATGCTCTACTCTATACCTTGGCACGCAATAAATCAAGATTCATAAGTGGTAAACTTTTTCGAGTTTTCTCCGGATTTGCCTGAAAACCGCCGCTTTACTATACTAAGACTAGTGATTGCAATACACGTTTCAACAAATTAATCTGTAATATCAGAACGACTCTGTTTGTTACCGGCGAATAACTCAGTTCGTAACAGTAAAACAAATCAGTTCGTAACAGTATAACAAATCAGTTTGTAACAGCAGGCTGAAAAACTTAAAAATGAAACATCCTCGAGGAATTCTTTAATTTAAACGTATAAGGAAAAGAGGTTTTTACTATGACTCCTAATGTAGCATGGAGCGATAATCAATTAATGGCAACTATTAACGCAGCGCAGCAAAATAATGAGGCCGCTCTCAAAGCATTATGTCACAAATACGAGGGTCTTATTCACAAGTACGCTCATGTAAGCGCCGTGCAATGCGAAGCCAATGATATAGAAAGCTTACTGTGGGAAGTGTTCATTAGGGCTGTCAAAGAATACGACATTAACGGCGACGTCCCCTTCTCCGGTTTTGTCAAAAGTCGGATTAAATACGGTCAATACAATGCGTTTAGAAAACTTAGAAAACAATGGCAGCGGGAAACATTTATTATGGATCAGGCTACTGACGGTGACAATAAAACCATGACGTTTGAGGATATCTTAGCTCCTTCCGACAGTGCCGAAACAACGGCTTTAGCTAATGCAAATAAAAAAGCCGTAGCACGAGCCTTCAAGCGACTCATGCCACAGCAACAAAAACTACTCTATGCTTATTATATTGAGAACATTCCCCTGGCTCAACTGGCCAAACAACACGGCATCAGCCGCCAGGCCATGCAGCAACATAAACATCGAGCGTTAGCTGCATTGACCGTATTTTTTAACGATGAACTGAATCAATAACTATGAATAGCAATAAATACCCATGAATAGCAATGAATAACAAGAAATAACAATAATAGTTATAAGTACGTCAGTGAGGAGTTGCAAAAGATACTATGAAAATGAATCAGTTAAATAAACACTACGGAGTTGATGTAAGCGAACATAATGGCATTGTAAATTGGCAAGAGGTACGTGATGCAGGCATCGAATTTGCCATCATACGCCTTGGCTATGGTCGCGGGCATTTGGATAGTCAATTTTATCACAATGTAAACGGTGCCTTGAATGCGGGCATAAGCATTGGCGTATACTATTATTCCTATGCGCAAAACTGCAATGATGCCATCGAAGAAGCTGCTTTTGCTACCCATATCTTAAATGACTGCGGTCTCGTCCCGGCAAGACTGACTATGGGCCTTTGGTATGATGCGGAAGAAGCCCCCTACTGGGACACACAACAAATCACCAATCGTTGCAGTGCCTTCATCAATACAGCCTGGCAAGCCGGCTACGCCTATGCCGGGGTGTACGCCAATTTTGATTGGTGGACCCATCACATCGACGGTACCCAGCTCATGTGCCCTAAATGGTGCGCCCAGTATAATAGC
This sequence comes from Veillonella sp. KGMB01456, assembly GCF_023051165.1. Taxonomy (GTDB): domain Bacteria; phylum Bacillota; class Negativicutes; order Veillonellales; family Veillonellaceae; genus Veillonella_A. The sequence goes on along the minus strand of NZ_JALKIG010000002.1, from coordinate 109,801 downwards.
AGCTGCGATCTACCATCGGCTCACATGTGGCAATATACCGATTCACTGAGGATTGGTGAAAAGATGTTTGACGGGGATGTGTTTTGGTCGTAAAGTAACTTTATTGAAGTTATAAAGACTTATTCAAAGAATAATATACTTTTATAGTAGAACCGGCAGTGTAAGAACATTGCCGGTTTTTATTTTCCATATTCTTTCAACTTTCCTCAAGAACATATTTTCGAAATAATCTTTAATTATGAACAACAAAGGAGTATACTAATAATCAAGAGCCGTTGTAGTGTGACTAGGTCATCTCCTTTAAGGAGGTGAGATCATGAGTGTATTCGAAGCGTTATCCCTGATGATAGCTTTTGCTACTCTAGTGGTCTTGATTCTTAAATGAAAAATGACCTAAATCGCTAAAAGTAACGACTAGGCCATTTCTCATTTTACTAGTTTTACTGGAGATGAGCCTAGCGTTGCTACACACTATGACGGCTCGTCTTATATATATCTTAACGCATTAACATATAAGCGTCAAGTAAAGCAACTACTGACTAAGCTAAGGGAATTAACTTACTCTTTCTTGCCCTATCTCAACATTAGTGTTAAGAAATTATTTACCAAATATAATGTATCAATATATAGAGCCCAATCTTGATGCAAACGATTAATAGCATCATAAAGTTGATAACAATACCGACAACGGATTTTAACACATAGAACTTACCGCCTGGTTGATCCCAGATATCGGATACGTTGCCGCAATTGTAACATTCCGTAATCTTCTTTTCGTCATAAAAACCGGCAATGTCCTTTTTCAGATACACTAATTGCAGCATTGTAAAACAACTTACAACATAGAACTCCAGTGCATAAATAATCGGCTTAACTATGGTCGGTGGCAAGTCACGGTAACCGGTTTCATAATAAATTACCGTACCATAGCATAAAATCATCAGTCCTAAAAAGAACCAACGCATTTTGATAAGTGTATCCCAATATGTCTGCATGGAGTCTCTTATTACTGTTAAAATGCCAAGCCATAAGAGCGCAACTATTAAGATCGGCAGTGAATAGTAAGGCGGCGTATATAAAAAGGAACCTAAAATCGGTATACTGCCCAAACAAAATAAAATATTTACGAAAAATCGAGCTTTTTGAGTTTCCCCACGATTACTAACCAGCATCCAAACCGTGTTCAAAACCCACGCTCCGATGACAACAATAAAAGCGTCAAACAGGGGCATCCCTACGCCAACTACTTTATGGAATATAGCAGCTATCGGTAGCAACAATACAAAGAAAAACGACAGAAACATAAATATTTTAGACTCGGACCGGTCAATAAACCGCTCTTTTAATGGCTTATTGTCATTTAGGAAAAATAAATACTTAATACGTTCCATACTTTCTACCCCCTACGTTACCTTACTCAAAAGAATTAGTGTATCAATACTGTTACGGATTTTGAGGATTCACGTCGCAGTGCCATGGGCTACTTTTGAGCATATAAAATCACCCCTACATCCGGTTACATGGTTAATATAACATAGTACCCGGACATAGGGGTGGCCCAATAAAAAACAGGTCAAATCTTTCACTAATGTTGACCTGTCTAAAATTTCTTATTTATGTTTTAAAATATCATCCAGCTTAGTAATCAACTTTTGCTTCTTACGCTGTGAAGCCTTTTCAAAATCAATAACATCTGCCATAAGTAACCTACTTTCCATACGTTGTTAACGGGTTATGCGAAATAACAAGTTATTACAAGCTATTTCAAGCCAAAAATGTGCAAAATTACTTAACCATAACAGGCAAACTCGCAATAATACGGTCTTAGCTTAGTCAATATGTTACCGCAAAATAGTACTGTTAGAACAATACCTTTTTATCTGCTTCGGTTATAGTCAGAAAATATGTTACGTCTACGTCCAGCCCTTCAGCAATGTCCAGTAACATAGCAATCGATACATTCTGATTATAGGCACCGCGTTCCACTTTATTTAAAGTGCTGGGACTAATGCCTATTTTTTCGGCCAGTTCGCGTTGCGTCAAGCCACGCAGGGTACGGTAATATGTAACTTTGGCGCCAATACACTTAAATAAACTGTTCTTTTGTTCGTCCATATTATCAAACTCCTCATTCATATCTTACTACACAGTATGACATAAATGAGCCCATCATGTAGCACATAAATAAAACCCTTATTAATATGATATATGCCACATAGCATCTTAATAATCAACAAATTTTACATATTAAAAAATGTGTAAAATTAATGAAAATCATGTTAATAATAGGATTATTTTTATCAAATTAAAATGTATTTTGACAACGAAAAAAGTGGCGACATCAATCGCCACTCTCCTATAAAGACCTCGCATAGCGAATTCTATAATTATACAGAAATAAACCTGATTGCCTTCCCTTCGCCGGTAAACGCCTATATATTAAGCCTCTTCCTTACGATGTTTGCACTTACCCGCTGTTTCACCATGCATAATGCGACGGAAGATTTCATGGGCTTCTTCGTCGGATTCACCTTCTTCTACGGCACGGTTAGCATGGGATAAGGCTTGACGGAATTTTTTATGAGCATCATCATTAGGAACTTTGTCCAAATCTTTTTTAGGATCAAAATCCATGATGAGCTTAAATAAAGCATGTATTTCTTCACTGGACATCCCCTGTTCTTTTGCCAATTCCATGTGACGCATCGCACGTTCATAACGAGCTTTACCATGTGGATCTGTTGGAATTTCACGAGTAGCGTGTTTACATTTCATAATTAATCTCCTTTCAAGAGATAACGTATTTCAAAGTAAAAAAGGTATAATTGCCTTACAAGACAATTATACCTTTTTTATCGAATTTCTTAAATATAATAAACAATGAAATTTTTTCATGTTTATTCTACAGTTTTAATTTTCGCACAGCTTCCGTTACATCCGCAGCTTGCGTAATCGCCGATATAACCGATACTCCGTCGGCGCCGCTTTTAACAATATCCGCCGCGTTATCGACCGTAATACCGCCAATGGCAACAATCGGCAAGCTTCCTGCCACCTTGCGAAGTTCTTCTACACCGTCAAGGCCAATAGGCGCTTTTGCGTCGTCTTTTGATTGGGTACCGTAAATAGGTCCGATTCCGATATAATCAGCTAAATCAACACGGGAAGCCGCATATTCTTCCGGTGAGTGAATGGATAAACCAATAATTTTATGTGGAAAACGACGGCGCACGTCTTCAATCGGATCATCGTCTTGACCGATATGAACGCCATCCACGTCTAATGCTTCTGCCAAGTCCATATCGTCATTCATGATAAATGGCACCTTATATTCTTTGCATAAGGCTTGCGCCTGTTTGGCAAAATCCAATTTAGCTTCACCGGTTAAAGAGCCATGACCTTTTTCACGGAATTGAAACATAGTAATGCCGGCCTTTAAAGCGGTCTCAATACAAGTGAGTGCAGCTGTAAGCGGATTGTTTGCGGACTTAAAATCTTGTGTACCGCAAATAAAGTATACCTTTAACTCTTCGGCTTTAAAACTATTTTTCATCAGTTTACGCCTCCACGTCCGAATCCTGAATCCGATATAAAGCATTCAAGAATTCAATTTGAAAACTACCTGGTTCAACCTTGTTATATAGGTGTTGACATTCTGTCTCCGCCATTTCACCGGCTATGGAATAGGCTTTGAGCCCCCATAAGGCAGAATTAAAGATTTCATCGTCTTGTAGTTGTGTAGAACCGATAAAGGCGCCTAAAAATCCGCCCAATAAGCAGCCTGTGCCGACAATGAGCGGCATCATGGATGAGCCGTGTTCAAATTCTACCGTCCTATTGCCGTTCGAAATACCGTCAACCGGCCCCGTGGCAATGCTTGTGACGCCAAATAACTTAGCGCATTGTTCAGCTAACTTACCCGGATTAGCTACGCCTTCACTGTCGACGCCTTTAGTTGCTACCGTTTGCGCTTCCAAACCGTCACCCGTTGCCGGATTATCAGTTTTTAATTTACTAAACTTTTCACTAACCAAGGCGGCAATCTCACCGGCATTACCGCGCAATAAAATAATTGTATGCTGTTCCAATAAGTCCATAGCAATCTGCTTCCGAAATGCACCGGCGCTGCAGGCTACCGGATCCAGCACAACCGGCACATTTAGCTTATTGGCCAATGCTACAGCTTTTTTGTAAAAAGCCGCTAACTCCGGATTTACGGTCCCAATATTTACCAATAATGCCTTGGCGTATGGCAATAAGTCTTCCAAATCCTCGATGCAGGAACTCATGGCCGGTGACGCACCAACCGCCAACAAACCGTTGGCGGTAAAGTTTTTTACCACATCGTTGGTTAAACAAATTACGAGGGGATTTTGCTCCCGTAATAATTTTATATATGACATAACTCTTCATTCCTATTTATTATTCAATCTTAAAATCAGCTTCATCTCACACGATGACCATGTGATTTACCGGGCCGTGACCTTTGCCGAGTCCCGGATTTTCTTTGATGGCTTTACTGATAAAATCCTTGCCGATGCCAACGGCCTCTACCAAAGATTTACCTTTAGCAAGTTCCGCCGTGATGACAGCGGAGAACGTGCAACCCGTGCCATGGGTGTTTGGCGTATCATAGCGTGGACTTTCAAAGGTAACGAGTTTTTCACCTTTAATATACAGATAATCCTTCGCTGTTTCGCCGAAATGGCCGCCTTTGATAATAACGGCTTTAGGGCCCATTTCATTTAAAACAAACTGAGCTGCTTTTTTAACATCAGACTCGCTTTCAATGGCAAAACCTACCAAATATTCTGTTTCCGACAAATTAGGCGTCACCAATGTGGCTACCGGCATTAATTCCGCTTTAAATTGGTCTCGTGCCTGCGCATCGATGAGATGATCGCCGCTGGTCGCCACCATAACCGGATCCATTACATATGGCACAGAGCCGTCCACATATTTACGAATGATGCGCATCATATCTACATTCGGAATCATGCCCGTTTTTAAAGCCAATGGCGGAATATCTTCAAATACACAAGCCAATTGTGCCTCAAGCATCTCCAAATCCACATTTTGAATGAGGCGAACGCCCTTTGTATTCTGCGCCACCACACTCGTTACAGCCGCCATGCCATAGACCTGACGGGCCTGAAACGACTTTAAATCCGCCATAATACCGGCACCACCGGACGGATCCGTGCCGGCAATCGTTAAAGCTGTTGGAAAGCTATTTTTATTCATGTTGTCCTCCAATTACGTGAGCCCGGAACTCTCCTTAATCCCGAGCCAAATACGAATACGGTACAACCCAATACTTACTACTATTTTACGTTATTCAGAAAAATAATTCAAAACAATTTATCTCCGACCCCATATTGCTTTTACTAATGCTTATCATGCTACTTCACCGCAACCTTTATTTGCCCAACGCCTCTCCCTCAGCCTCGATATTCTTTCTGACCGGCGCCTTGTTCGCAAGAACTTAGGGCGCATCGCAAGAAAATATTTTAGAATGTTGCGACTTTCACTGAAGTTGATGCACTATTATTAAGGAAAACAATACAGGTCCTCCCCCTCAGCCCCGATATTCTTTCTGACCGGCGCCTTGTTCTTTTGAATCCGTAAAGCGCTATCGATATTGCTCTGTTGCGCTTTTAATAAGGTTAAAAGCACTATGAACAATGAAACAAAACAGGTCCTCCCCCTCAGTCCCCATATACTTTCTGACCGGCGCCTTGTTCGCAAGAACTTAGGGCGTGTTGCAAGGAGATATTTTAGAAAGTTGCGACTTTCACTGAAGGTGATGCACTATTATTAAGGAAAACAATACAGGTCCTCAAAGCAGCGACTTTGTTCGTAAGAACTCGGAACTGCGAGAGGACCTGTATTGCTTTCCTATATATTGTTGATTCTCATAGAAAGTCGCAACAAACGACTAACATACTTCTTGCTAACGCCCTAAGGGATACGAACCCAGCGCCGGCAAAAGAATATTATAATACATTACGTGTATATTCCGCATATTTTGCTTCTAAATCAAGCATTTTTTCATTCATTTCCATCTGCAATTTAGAAGCTGTATCATAGTCACCTTCAGCGATAGCGTGACCGATGCGAGTGAATAAAGATGTATTGGAACCGGTGTCTTTCGCTAAATAGTAACGCATTTCGTTAATAGCTTCCCAACGGGAAATATCCAAACCGTCATCATCATGGATTGGTTTCATAGCGCGGATAGTGTTGATGTTGGCCGGAATCAAACGATTGATTAATTCCAATTTCCAACGGTTCAAGATACCGGCAATGAAAGATTCCATAAGGTCTTTGGCAAAAGCACCGCCGTTAACCAAAGCTTCCACTTTTGCAGGATTGTTTTTGAAGCCTAAGATGTTTTCCCAAACAGTAGCCGGTGGCATGCCGTAGCGACTGTTACGTTCTTCTTCGGTGTAATCTTCAAATACATTCTTTTCAGAACGATAGGCACGACCTGTTTCTAAGTAATCTGCCGGATCTTCCGGATTCTTGGACAATTCAGCCAATAATTCATCCGGAGTTTTACCGGAGGTAATTACATAGCGCAAACCGTCAAGCACAGCGGAGTAAATCAACGCAATAGCTGTATAGGTGTTGGTGTAAGGGTTTGGCGAACGAAGTTCGAAACGAGTGGCCATAGGGTTCCCGATATCGCGAATCAAACCGCAGAGAATAGTACGGTTACGGCTTGGTTCGTCCGGCTGATTACCTAAAGATGTAACGATACAAATCGGTGCTTCGAAGCCCGGTTTTAAACGATTTAAGGAGTCGGTTGTGGAAGAGATAAATGGGTTAATAACTTCATAGTTTTTAAGAAGGCCCATAATAGCGCCGATACCGAGTGGGCTCAAGAAGGCTTTTTTCATATCTTCAGGGGAGAACAAGTTAACCATTTTGCCGTTTTTCATTTTAGCCATCAAGCCGAAATGAGTATGTTCCCCGGAACCGGCTACGCCGATAATAGGTTTTGCCTGGAAGGTTACGTCAAGGCCGTTTTCACGGAATACTTCACGCACGATGATACGCGCTTGTAATTCGTTATCGGCAGTCTGTAATGGATTGCCGGTGTATTTCCAGTCGATTTCAAGCTGTTCCAAAACATGATCCATATGGCCTTCATCGTCGATTTTACCTTTAACGCCGCCTACTTCTTTATGCCCCATTTCAGCGTTTAAGCCATACGCCTCAAGCATTTCAACGGCCTGTTCCATAGCGGTACGAACGGTGCCGTGAGTACGCTGCCAATATTGTTCCTGTAATTTTTGAGAGGTGGATAATTCTTTGGTGCTAACTACTTTGGATGGTGTTTTTACCCAGAATTCCAATTCTGTAGCGGTTGTGAAAACTAAGTCCGCAATGTCATCCACATTCACATGTTCCATGCCTTTAACTTTGTTGTTTTTCAAAAGAGCCATCACTTCAGCTTTAACAAAGTCCAAGGTTTCTTTCAAAATAGAACGGGAATCTACATAACGTTCATTGTGCATCAAGAAAGCCGGAATACGAAGGGTACCGGTTGGTAAACCTGTAGCCGGGTCGATGTTTTCATAGTTGTAATCGATGAACCAGTTAACGCTTGGATCGCCCCAAATATCTACGCGGGCGTTATTCAAGGTAGCAATACCGGTCAACACAACGGAGGAACCGTCAGTCTGTACGGCACGGCCTTCAAAGAATGATTCATAATCATCGAAGAACATAGCGATAGGAATTTTTTCATCCGTATCATTACCGGCTAAATCTACGCCTACCAAGGACACGAATTTAATTTCCGGATGCTGTTCCAATAGGGCAAGCACCCCTTCTTTACCATACTGACCTGCGGGGATGTAATACAACAATTCGTTTACCATAAGAATTCCTCCTTCTAAAAACGCAAAAAGACCCCTCGACACTGTCATACAACAATGTTCAAGGGGTCTTCATTGACCTAATATTATCTTTAAGGGTATATTAACATACTCACTTTAGTATGTCAACAAAAGGTTAACCGTTAACCTTTGCAATTTCTTCTCGTACAATCGTATTAACTAATTTGCCATCCGCTTTACCTTTGGTTTCAGGCATTACCTTCCCCATTACGTCACCCATTTTCACAGGTGCCGTTAAGCTGCTGATAGCATTGACTACGATAGTTCGAATCTCGCTTTCACTCAGTTGAGCCGGCAAATATTTCTTCAATATTTCCATTTCTTCTTTAGTCTGGGCCACGAGATCGTCACGCTGACCTTTTTCAAACTCAGCCAGTGAATCTTGACGCATTTTCATTTCTTTGGCCAAAATTCCCAGTATATCTGTATCGCTAAGCTCACGCTTTTCGTTAATTTCTGTATTTTTAATTGCACCGTTAACCATGCGGATTACCGATAAGGCCACTTTACCCGCTTCGCGAGCTTTCATAGCTTCTTTCATGTCCGCCTTTAACTGTTCTTTTAAGGACATACCGTGCCTCCAAGATAAATCTTACGCTCTGAATTTGCGCTTACGTGCAGCCTCAGATTTTTTCTTTCTTTTTACGCTTGGTTTTTCGTAGTGTTCGCGTTTTCTTACTTCAGATAAAACACCCGCTTTTTGGCAGGAGCGTTTAAAACGGCGAAGAGCACTTTCAAGCGTTTCGTTTTTACCGACTTTAATTTCAGACATCTATATCCCTCCCTCCAATTATTCGATGGAAGTGCAGGTATTTACTATACGCACATAAAGATATTATAATGTTTGACACTATGTTTGTCAATATTTGAACATCATTATGCACTGTATTTATGCAACTTTTTTACAATAAATCGGTATAAAAAATCATGATATGTAAGTCTGAAATTCATATACCGGTTACAAGTTTGATTGTTATTCGTTAAATTTCAGGCCAACCTAATTCCTGACCACCTAAAATGTGAGCATGCAAGTGGAATACGGACTGCCCTGCTTTAGCTCCGGTATTGAATACAACACGATAGCCATCGGCAGAAAGACCCGCTTCTTTAGCTACTTCTTTGATGAATGGCAAAATACCTTCCACATAAGCTGCTTTTTCATCAGTCAAATGAGCGATGTTGGCTACGTGATTTTTAGGAATCACAAGAATATGTACCTTGGTTACCGGGTTAATATCGTGAAAAGCTAAAAATTTATCGTTTTCCAATACTTTGTTGCAAGGAATTTCACCTTTGATAATTTTACAAAAAATACATTCGTCGCTCATGCGTCATCGCTCCTTTTATAGAACACGGATTGAAATTTGATAACTGCCTACACTAAAACTTCGCCGGTTCAATCATAATTATGACCATCAATAATCATAGTATACATGCTAAAATCGATTATTCAATAATCAAGGTTTCACCGTCAAAAGCAGTAACCGTACCGCCTATGATTGTCCCTACGTCGTGTGCAGTTGTCCCTTTCTTTATTTTACCGTGAATATATTCATTCGTAAAGCCCAGATAATAACCGTCCTCTTCACGTTCGATGAGGATTTCGGCCGGTTTACCAATCATTTGTTCCGCAAAGTTTTGTAAACCTTTTTGTCCAAGACTATTCAAAAGAGCCACTCGCGTCTTTTTAACAGCTTCAGGAACTTGATCTTCCATGGCAGCAGCCGGCGTACCTTCACGCTTCGAATACGGGAATGCATGAATATGGGTGAAGCCTATTTCTTCCACGGTTTTCATCGTTTCTTCGAAGTCTTCGTCCGTTTCACCCGGGAAGCCCGCAATTATATCGGTCGTAATGGCAAGGCCCGGAATACGACTGCGTAAACGGGCAATTAAATCTTTAAATTCCTGAAGATTATAATGACGGTTCATGAGTTTTAAAATATGATCGGAACCGGCTTGGAGCGGCAAATGCAAATGCGTGCAGAAGCGCGGTTCGTTTGCCATTAAGTCAACCAACTCTTCCGATACTTCCACCGATTCAATGGATCCCAAACGAATACGTTCTAAGCCCGGAATCTCCAGCAAAGCTTTCACAACGCCGGCTAAATTAGGCTTTTCAGGTAATTCGATGCCGTAATTGCCGAGATGAATCCCAGTCAACACAATTTCATGGTAACCATGTTCTACCAATCGTTTAGCTTCTTTTACAATATCTTCCACGCGGCGGGATTTCAATTTACCGCGGGTGTACGGAATGATACAAAAAGTACAGTAGTTGTTACAGCCTTCCTGGATTTTCATAAAAGCACGCGCCTTGTCGATTTCATTACCGTAAAGCGGCATTTCTTCAAAGGTGGCCTGTTCCATGATGTTACGCACGATACTGATTTGTTTTTCTGTAGATTCGAGCTGTTCTACCAACTCTACTACGCGATGACGGTTATTCGTACCGATAACGAGATTAACACCGTCAATGGCGGCAATGGCTTCCGGTGCAAGCTGTGCATAGCAGCCGGTAACAATAATATACGCATCTTCATTGGTACGCTTGGCTTTCCGAATCAACTGGCGGGATTTTCGTTCCCCCATGTTCGTAACGGAACAAGTATTAATAACGTAAATATCCGCTTTTTCATCAAAATCTACCGGCGTATAGCCACCTTGTATAAATAAACCACGCATGGCATCCGTGTCATACTGATTAACACGGCAGCCTAAGGTAGTGAATGCTACTGTTTTCATATCTTTTTGCTCATTCTCCTATCTATTATGCTAAAAAAGTCCATACTAAGAACATCTCTAGTAAAAATTAAAATATATTAGTCCATACTTTGAACATATTTAGTTCTAATTCAGAGCATATTCAGTTCCAATTTAGAATCTATTTAGTCCATATTTAGTGCATATTGCAACATACTTACAGCGCCTACAGCAGCCGTTTCGGCACGCAAAATAGTCTGTCCTAACGTTACCACACGGGCATCGGCTGCTTCAAATTGCGTCAGTTCATCGTTGCTCAAACCGCCTTCCGGCCCGATAAAAATAACAACACGCTGAATCACATCTTCCGATTCCGCTTGTTCCAAAGCTGCTTTTAAGGTCAAACTATGCTCATTTTCATAAGCTACCAACAAAAGACTGCCATTAGCTTGTTCTCTCGCTAAAACATCGGCTAAGGTAATATCAGCCGTGAATTCCGGTAATTTAGAACGACCGCATTGTTGGGCCGCCTCTTTCATGATTTTCTCCCAGCGTTGAACTTTTTGAGGTAGTTTGTCCATTTTATATTGTACTACACAATTTTTCATGGGCACAGCATACACGGAATGAACATTGAGTTCGGTTGTTTTTTGCAAAACCCATTCCAATTTATCAGCTTTCAAAAAGCCCTGTACCAATACCACTTCAACTTCGCTGACACTTTCGTCCTGAATATCGCCTACCAGCTTAGCGGAAGCTTCTCCGTCTACGACGTCCTGTATTTGGTACACACCGGTTCGACCGTCACTGCCGCCAACCAAAACCGGCTTTTCCATCTTATGTCGGAACACGGTTAAGAGATGGTGAGTTGTATCTTTCGGTATCGTTATCATTGTATCTAAAGGAGCATCGATAAATATCTTTTTCATTATCTGAGCCTTTCGTGAGTAATCTATGACAGGTTAAATACGTTAAATTATCGGAATCAACCTTATTATCATATATCAAGGAACTCGACAATTCAACTCTTATTTCTAAATAATTCTATGTATTATTATATCATAAAAAGAGTAATCCCTCGGCGAATTCATAGCCTAACCATGAATTACCGAGAAATTACTCTTAATGCGTTTTGATGCTTAATTGTATTCTTATAATTTTATAGTATTCATTACGAAGAAAGATAATGAGATTGCATACGATACTTTACACAAAAACGTCATTGCGTCATTACTTTATTGTCTTAGTGCCAAAGTATGCCATGACCCTTTGACAACTTCTTCCACTATCTGCCAATGTTCTTTGATATACGGCATGATTTCATTGTAACGGTCATCGATGATACCGCTGATAATTAAAATGCCGTCAGAGGCTAATTTGGTGCTTATAGTAGGCAATAGAATCTTTAAAGGATCTACCGTAAGGTTGGCCATGATTAAATCCGCTTTACCGTCAAAATCCTTAGCTAAATCTCCACAGATTATCTTGGCCGCTACCTTATTCGTTTCACAATTAAGCTTAGCCTGTTCAGCCGCATTTTCATCAATATCAATACCAATCAGATTAGGAATTCCCAAGGTATGAGCAACGAGGAGTAAAATCCCCGTGCCGGTACCGATATCAAGACAGGTCTGTTTACTTTGACCGTATTTAGCCATTAATTCGGCACAAGCTTTAGTTGTTTCATGAGCACCGGTACCAAAAGATAAATCAGAATCAATGGTCAGCACTGTCTCATTGCCTTTTGGTGTATATTCTTTCCACGCCGGATGGATTACTACATTCGGTAAAATTTCAGTCGGCTCAATATACTGTTGCCAATTGTTATACCAATCCGTATCGGTTACTTCTTTGGCATACAGGTGCTTGTAAGTGAATTGAGCCGTTTTTAGAGCCCCTGCAATTAATTCTTCCCACTCTTTAGGCGTTTTCTCAGCATCACCATACAAGGTAAGTTGCACCCAAGCAGGTTCATTCGGAATATCTTCTTCTATAAAGCCGTTGCTGCTATATGTATCAAAAAGAGTAGTCACCTCTTCAATGACTACTCTTTCGATGGCAACGGATATTTCTATCCATTTCATTATATACCTCCGGTCCCGAACAAGAAGTTCAGGCGAGCTTTTCAATCACCACATAAGGCATCTTTGAATTTATCACCGATTTTTTCCAAAATGCTCTTGCTCTCTTTTAACACGGTTACATCTTCTTTGCCTTCTTTGGCAAATTGTACCAAGAGTTCACGTTGTTTCTGGTTTAACTTCTTAGGTGTTACAACCGTTACGCGAACATGTTGGTCACCGCGCTGGCTCGGGTTACGTAAGTACGGAATCCCCTTGCCTTTCAAACGGAAGATTGTGCCGGTCTGGGTTCCTTCAGGAATTTTAAGTTCAACTTTGCCGTCCAAGGTGTTGACCATAATAGTCGCACCGATTGCAGCTTGGGCAAACGAAATCTTAGCTTCGCTTACTACTTCGTTGCCTTGACGTTCGAACTCACGACTTGGTCTTACGTAAATGTATACGTACAAGTCACCTTTAGGACCGCCTTTAATGCCAGGTTCGCCTTCATTGGCTACGCGCAAACGGGAGCCGCTGTCAACGCCGGCCGGAATTTTGATTTCAATCTTCTTACGGCCCACGGTTTCACCACTGCCGTGACATACCTTACAAGGTTTTTCAATCTTTTTACCGGAACCGTGACAAACGGAGCATGTACGAGCGGAACGCATCTGACCGAATGGTGTATTTTGTACCACTGTTTCCTGACCGCTGCCGTGACAACGCGGACAAGTTTCTACCTTACTGCCCGGTTCACCGCCGGTGCCGTGACAGTGATTACATTCTTCATGACGCTGTACATCAATGGTCATTTTACGACCGAAAGCGGCATCCTCAAAACTGATTTCCACATCATGACGAAGATCGTCACCTTTTTGCGGACCGTTATTTTGTTGACCGCCACCGCCGAAGAACATGTCAAAAATATCTCCAAAGCCGCCGGCCTGGCCGCCAAACCCACCAAAACCGCCTTGACCGCCAAAGCCGCCGAAACCACCGGCCCCGGCGCCGCCACCTTGGGTGAAGGCGTCGTGACCGTACTGGTCATATTGGGCACGTTTGGTTTCATCAGACAATACTTCATAGGCTTCGTTAGCTTCTTTAAACTTTTCTTCCGCCTCTTTCGGATTGTCGCGGTTTACGTCAGGATGGTATTGGCGCGCTTTTTTTCTAAACGCTTTTTTTATTTCGTCTTGAGAGGCGTTTTTGTCGACCCCTAAGACGTCATAATAATCCTTCGCCATCAGTTACTTACCGTCCTCTTAGTCTTTTTTATCGTCTTTTACTTCAGTGTATTCAGCATCAACTACATCATCATTCTGCTGTGCGCCGCCTTGAGCACCTTGCGCGCCCTGAGCATCACCGGCAGTCTGCTGAGCAGCCTGAGCTTGTTCATACATCTTAGTGGACAATTCGTACAATGGTTTAGTCAATTCTTCGCTCTTAGCTTTGATGTCTTCTACATTGCCGGATTCGATAGCGGCTTTCAAAGCATCTTTAGCTTTAGTAACTTGTTCAAGAGTTGCTGCATCGGCTTTACCTTCGAAGTCTTTAACAGCTTTTTCAGCTTGGTATACTAAGGAATCGGCATTGTTTTTAACTTCGATTTCTTCTTTTTTAGCTTTATCTTCAGCTGCATGTGCTTCTGCTTCTTTAACCATGCGGTCGATTTCGTCCTGTTGTAAACCGCCGGAAGAAGTAATGGTAATAGCTTGTTCTTTGCCGGTGCCCATATCTTTAGCTTTTACGTTAACGATACCGTTAGCATCGATGTTGAATGTAACTTCGATTTTAGGTACCCCACGTGGAGCTGCCGGAATACCGGTCAATTCAAAACGACCAAGTGTTTTGTTGTCAGCAGCAAAATCACGTTCACCTTGTAATACGTGAATATCTACTGCCGGTTGGTTATCGGCTGCCGTGGAGAATACCTGGCTCTTGGATGTAGGGATCGTAGTGTTACGATCGATAATGCGTGTGAAAACACCACCCAAAGTTTCGATACCGAGGGACAATGGAGTTACGTCGAGAAGTAATACGTCTTTAACTTCACCAACAAGTACACCGCCCTGGATAGCAGCACCAACGGCTACACATTCGTCAGGGTTAACGTTTTTGGTAGGTTCTTTGCCAAGAACGCGTTTGATAGCTTCTTGAACAGCCGGAATACGGGAAGAACCACCAACGAGTAAGATTTTATCGATTTCGCCTACGCTGAGACCGGAATCAGCCAACGCTTTGCGAGTAGGTTCAATAGTTGCTTCAACTAAGTCGTGAGTTAATTCTTCGAATTTGGCACGAGTCAAAGTCAAGTCCAAGTGTTTAGGACCGGTAGCATCAGCTGTGATAAATGGTAAGTTAATGTTCGTGCTCATAACGCCGGACAATTCAATTTTAGCTTTTTCGGCAGCTTCTTTTAAACGCTGATCCGCCATTTTGTCCTGAGACAAATCAATGCCCGTATCTTTTTTGAATTCTGCAATCATCCAGTCCATGATGCGTTGGTCGAAGTCATCACCGCCCAAGTGGTTGTTACCGCTGGTAGCTTTTACTTCAAATACGCCGTCGCCAAGTTCAAGGATGGATACGTCGAAAGTACCACCGCCAAGGTCGAATACGAGTACTTTACCTTCTTCGTCTTTATCTACACCGTAAGCCAAAGCAGCTGCTGTCGGTTCGTTGATGATACGAAGAACATCAAGGCCTGCAATAGCGCCCGCATCTTTAGTAGCCTGACGTTGGCTGTCGGTGAAGTAAGCAGGTACCGTAATTACGGCCTGAGTTACTGTTTCACCAAGATAGGCTTCTGCATCGGCTTTCAATTTCTGAAGAATCATGGCAGAAATTTCTTGCGGCGTGTATTGTTTGTCGTCAATTTTTACTTTGTAGTCACTACCCATGTGACGTTTAATGGAAGAAATCGTTTTTTCAGGATTGGATACAGCCTGACGTTTTGCCAACTGACCTACCAAACGTTCACCATTTTTTGCAAAACCTACTACGGAAGGTGTTAAACGGGAACCTTCCTGATTTGTAACAACGACCGGTTCGCCGCCTTCCATTACAGCGACTACAGAGTTTGTTGTACCTAAGTCAATACCAATTACTTTTGCCATTTTAAATGACCTCCTATTTTTATCTTATGCCATCTATTGTCATGTTAATTTCAAATGTAAGCTGCGACTCGGATCACTCACTTGGAATGCCTCCGCTATCGCACGCCTTAGGCGAAATTAATCATTATGTACTACTTTAACCATGGCCGGACGCACCGTCTTACCATCTACGGTATAACCGGTTTGCAATACTTCGCAAACTGTGTCGTCTTCATATTCATCAGACGGCACACGCATGATTGCTTGATGATAATTCGGATCGAACGGTTTGCCTACAGCATCAATTACCGCTAAGCCGTGTTTGCTAAGCATAGCCATTAAGTTCTGATGAATCATTACGAAACCGTCAAGGAATGCTTTTGTTTCGGCATTAGTCGGTGCCTGTAAAGCTCGTTCAAAATTATCCAGCACGGAGAATAAATCTTTCATTACATCCGCTTTTACAAAACCTGCCAATTGATCTTTTTCCTGCAATGTGCGTCGCTTGAAATTATCAAAGTCGGCTTGCAAACGAACAAATCTTTTTTCCGCTTCCGCCAATGCATCTTTCACGGCATCAGCTTCGGCTGTTACTGTCTCACCTGCCGCTTTTGCTTCAGTAGCAGCTACGTCTTCAGCGCTTTCTACCGTCACGTCAGGTTCGCCGGCAACGTTCATTTCATCAGTTACTGTATCCTGTGTAAAGTCTTCAGTCTGTTTCATCTCGTCTGCTCCCATCGTGAGTATCACCTCATTACTTTCTATTGTTATTTTCCGCTAATGCACGCATAAAATCTTGCATATACGATAAAATACCAATGATTCGGCCATACTCCATACGAGTAGGTCCTAATATAGCCAACGTACCGATACGCTCATCTTTATCACCGAAATCAGCTTGAATAACGCTTAAATCTTTAAGCGGTTCCGCCTGATTTTCACTGCCGATGGTAATGCCGATACCGTTCTTCTTAGACGCCGCCAAGAGCTGATTCAGTTGATCTTGTTCTTCCAACATCGACAGAATCGGTTGAACCTTCTTGATGTCCTTGAATTCCGGTTGTTCCAACAGCTCGGTCGTACCAACCGAGTAGAACAGTTTACGTTTGGCAATGGCGCGATACAAAGCCTCTGCCAGTATAAGTAATACCGCTCGCGGCCCTTCAATAAGCTGAACTGTTGCCTCCAAGTTCTGTAAGGTCATGCTCGACAAGCGAACATCCTTTAACGCATTTGTCATGCGAATTGCCATACTTGCCAAAACATCATCGGCCACAGCCTCTTTGAAATACATCGGCTCATTATCCAAAGCACCTTGGTCGGTTACAACAACCATGATAGCTCTGTTTTCACCAATCGGTAAGACATGAATAAATTTCAACACCGACGTGTCATGAGCCGGCGCTAGGAATAAACTCATGTTATGACTGATTTGTGAAATCAGTTTGGCTACATTTAAGAAGAAATCTTCAAAGTTAGCCGGTTTTTCTTGCCATATTTTATTGATTTTTTCTGCATCTTCGCGCTCTGTGCCGTTCGAATGCAACATAGCGTCTACATAAAAGCGGTAACCCTTGGCTGATGGAATACGACCCGCTGATGTATGCGGTTGTTCCAAAAAGCCCAGGTCTTCCAAATCGGCCATTTCATTGCGGACCGTGGCCGGGCTGACGCCCAAATTATAATTCTTCGCCAGAGTCCTCGAACCGACCGGTTCAGCCGACTTTATGTAGTCCTGTATGATAGCGTGTAAGATGCGCTGTTTACGTTCATCCATATTCACACCTCATTGTTAGCACTCATTAACATCGAGTGCTAATCACAGCTATAATGTTATCATAAAACGTCAAAATGTCAAGCAAATATTTCATACAGATTTCGTAAAAACTCGCTTATTTACTGTTTAGTCAAAAAATCAAAGGGCCTTTAAAGATCATTGACCTTTAAAAGCCCTTATGTAAAACTTTTTAAATTAACTTATAAATCACCGGTCATTTTACAAAATGACTCATCACCGGTCACATCGGCAGCAATTAGTTGGCTACTCGATTACGATGACTCATCAACCGTTACATCGCCGTAATTAGTTAGCAGCGCGTTTACGGGTAGCAATTTTATAAATCATTACGCACAAAGCAAGATAAATCACAATACCAAGGTATGTTGCTTCCGGTGTTTTTTCCCACGCATCCAAGAACCAATCAACACCGGCGATTTTAAGAACCGCACTGATTAAGGAACCAATGGCACCACCGGCTACGAAACCGGAAGCTACGGTACCGCCTTCAGCTACGCGTGCTTCACTTTCAGCTTCATCTTTGCTGCTGCGTTTAACCAAATAAGAAATGAAACCGCCCACTAAGATTGGCGTATTGATTTCCATTGGTAAGTATGCACCGAGGGCAAAGGCCAATGGCGGAACACCAATCATCCAAAGTAATACGGCAAAAATAGCGCCAAGAATATATAATTCCCATTGAGCACTGCCGCCGGTCATCAACGGTTCAACAATAGCGGCCATAGCATTAGCTTGTGGCGCATTTAAAGCACCGTCGCCTACGAAACCGTATGCATTGTTAAGCAAGATTAAAACGCCTACGCATACAATACCGGCGATTACAACGCCGACTAATTGCCATAATTGCATTTTGGCAGGTGTAGCACCGGTTAAGTGTGCAACTTTCAATTCAGACATGAAGTTACCCGCTACACCGATAGTTGTTGCTAAGAACGCAGCCATCATCAAGATAGCAATGATACCGGTTGTACCGCCCATACCAACACTGGTCATGATAACGGCACTAATTAAAATCATGAAAATTGTCATGCCCGATACCGGTTCATTACCGGTAAAGGCGATAGAACTGATACCTACTACAGACAATAAGAAAGATAAAATCAAAACGATGAAGAATGCCAACACTGTTTGTAGGAATGTATCAGCATAATAAATATGGAAGAAAATAGAGAATAAAACTGTTGTTAATACAATACCTAAGCCCAATACGGAAGAAGGCAAATCAATCTGCGTACGCAATACGTTAACTGTCGTAGTTTTACCACGGCTGAACATATCAACGATGGCGCGTTTCATAATTTTGCTTACTACATTGGACATGGTCAATAAGCCGATAACACCGGCCATGGCAAGCATACCAATACCGATATGGCGCACATAAGTCTTAAATACATCACCGGTGGAAGCATCGGCAAGTAAGATTTCTTTGCCCCCTACCATCATGATGTGATCGCCACCGATGAAGAAGAACAATGGAACCATTACGAACCAGGCAAAGAAAGACCCGGCGGCAATAATAGAACCATAACGGATACCGGTAAAATAACCTAAACCTAATAAAGCAATGTCACTGTCTAAAGATAAGTGCATTTTACTGTTCTGCTGGAATACTTGGCCCCAACGGAATGTGGTAGTGGAGAAAACTTCACGCCACCAACCAAGGGAGTTTAATACGAAATCATAGCCTAAACCCAATAAACCGCTAAGCGCCATGAGTTTAGCCTTACCGCCATCATTACTGCTCAATACTTCGGCAGCGGCACGGCCACTTGGGAACGGATAGGCATGATGCATTTCTTCACAGAAATACTGACGGAAGAATACGCAAAGGAATACCCCCAATAAACCGCCTAACACGATAGGCACAATCATTTGGAAAACCGATACAGTATGAATATCAAGAATAAAAAGAGCCGGTAAAATGAACATTACCCCTGCCAGTACGTTAGTACCGGAGCTGGCAATGGCCTGAATATGAACGGTTTCCGGGAAAGCATTTTTACGTTTGAATAAAACCGCCATCCCCATGGATAGAATTGATACCGGTGCAAACGCATCTACGGTCTGGCCGATTTTTAAGCATAAATAGCCAACGGCCAAGGCAAATAACGCGGCAAAGAAGAGCCCCCAGAAAATAACATAACTGTTAATTTCCTCATAATTTTTGGTTGGATCCATAATCGGACGAACCTCATTGTGATGCTCATTTGATGCCATAAAATCATCTCCTTAGATAAATAAAACAGAAATACAAAAGTGAAAAAATAAAGATAATTAAAAGATTTACCTAAGGAAATTTCGTTAGCTGCCTACAATCAACCAAGAATCCCACCTGCTCCGAACTGATTCTTATCAAGTCCACTACATAAAAACTTTTCTCTTTCGCTATTACACAACTAAAGGGGCTCTCCACACCGTGGATGCCCCTTTTTTCTCTACTTGAATTATATGTTTAATGTTACTCTTTGTCAACGAGTAGTGTACATAGCATGCATAATCAGTATATTGCCCCTTCAAAAAGAATGCATTACTAACTTTAGTCATATCTCATTTTCAGATTATTTTTGAGAAAATCCAATATACTTCAAATACCCCGTAAAACAACCGCCAAAAATTATTGACTAAGCTTAGTAATATCTTCATTACGACCGATAACAATCAACATATCCTCATCTTGTAACGGATTATTCGGGTTTGGCGGTGCAATGACATTTTTATCACGTTTTACGGCCACAATATTTACATTATATTTCTTACGAATATCCAATTCAGTCAAAGTGTGACCAATCATGAATGAAGGAATCCCCATTTCCACCAAGCCGATGTCCTGGGATAGCTGGAAATAGTCTACAATATTTTCACGAGTCAACATTTGAGCCACTCGTTCGGCCATATCCATTTCCGGGAAAATGATCAAATCGGCCCCTACCTTCTCCAGTAATTTACTTTCCATTTCGGTAGATGCTTTCGCCACGATGTACGGCGCATGTAATTCCTTGAGTACCATGGCGGACAATAATTTAGCTTTTAAATTATCTCCAATGGCAATAACAACTACGTCCAATTCCTGTAAATTTAACTGACGAATCGTATCTTCATCACTGAAATCGGCTACGATACTGTGCGTCAAATAGGGCGCCAGTTTTTGTACCAACCCCTCTTCAATATCAATACCTACTACTTCATGCCCCATAGCCGCTACCTGTTTTGCCAAAGTGCCGCCAAAACGGCCAAGACCTATAATACCGATTGTTTTACGCTTCATATTATTACCTCTGTTTTATGAAAAAATAAAAAGCTACATCTTCCATCAATAATAACCAGCTAAACTATAGCAACACATTATCTTCCGGATAGTATGCCGTAGTCGTGGCACGACGTTTTAAGAAAAAGGCGCCAATCAAAGTAAGCACACCGATACGGCCTGTATACATCACGATAATCAACGTTAGCTTACTGATGGTTGACAGCTCCGGCGTAATCCCTATGGTAAGGCCTACCGTAGCAAAAGCGGAGGTCACTTCAAATAATAAATCCAAGAACGGAAATGATTCTACACCGGCCAAGACAAAAGTAGCCAGCACAACGAGCATGGATGAAAAGAATACAATGCCCACGGCCTTATAAATAACGCTCTGACTTAAGCTTCGCTCAAAGATTTCGACACGTCGTGTATTAGTGAACAACGAACGTGATGTGGCCCATAATACAGCCATGGTACTGATTTTTATACCGCCACCGGTCGAGTTTGGCCCGGCCCCGATAAACATGAGTACCACCGTAATAAAAACCGTAATGGGATGCAAATCCGCGTAATTCAACGTCGGAATACCGGCCGTGCGCGGCGTTATGGCTTGAAACAAAGCGCCTTGAATTTTAGTTGTGAACGGTAATCCGGCTAATGTTTGCGTCCATTCCAAGCCAAGAATACTAAGTGTACCGGCTACAACGAGAATCAATTCACCAACAAGCATCACTTTCGTATGCAATGTTAATTGAGCGAATCCCCGTTGGCGATTGTTCCAAATATCGAAGGACGCCATGTAACCAAAGCCGCCAATAAGGATAAGGCTGCAAGTTATCAGCGTAAAGCCCCAATCACCTACCATTTTATAAGGCAAATCATTGTCAAAAAACACAAAGCCGGCGTTACAAAATGTAGAAATAGCCTGGTAAAAGCCGTAATATATAGCGCTATACCCTAAATAAGGATATAAATCTAACGTATAGGCTACCCCGCCGATAAATTCAAAGCCAAATGTGAGAATGGCAATTTGTTTAAGCACAGTTTGCACCGAAATATTATCTTGCCCAATATCTTCTTGAAGTAATAATTTATTCTCCAGCCCTACACGGCGTCTCAGTACTATAAAGATAAACGTTGTAAAGGTCATCGTCCCCAAACCGCCGATTTGAATCAGCAAAATCATTATAGTCTGTCCGAAAATACTCCAATGGTGAAACGTATCTACCGTCGTAAGCCCCGTTACAGACACGCAGGATACGGCCACAAAAAGAGCATCAATAAACGGTGTTCGGCTACCGTCAAGGGTAGCCCATGGCAAAGTCAGCAAATATCCTCCAAACAACATAAGTACGGCGAAGCTTAAAGCTAATAAGCGTTGCGGATTCGTCATCAGCGAATTCCTGACTTTTTCTTGCCACGTTAACGGTCGACGTGTAAAATTCGGTCCTAATATCATAATGTCCTCGAATCACCGGCTATGTAGAATGATACTCTGCTTTAACCCCATAATATCACTATATAGTCGTCTTAATGCATGTAAAACAGTAATAGCCAAAAACGCTATTTTTCATATCCATATTATACATCAATCGTCTTGGAAAAAGAAAAACTCTTTTAAGGGAAATGTAATTCCACCTTAAAAGAGTTCATAAATTTATTGCTATATAACTTTAAATCATGTGTATTTCAAAGACCGGTTTGCTTTTATTCAGCATCTACCTGCGGCGCAACTTCAGCGTTTTCAAAGGGATTACCCAAACGGGCCAACATATGATCGAATTTTTCTTTCGGCATAGCGTTATCTTTGTACCATTGTAATAAAAACTCGATTTTGTCTTGTGCTTCTTCAGGCGTTAGTTTTTTGGCAAATACTTCGCCGCCTTTAGGCCGATTACCGCTTTTACCGCCGGCCACCAGCACATAGCCGTCCGGCAAGCCGTATAAACCGATATCTTTAATCATCGGTTCGGCGCAACAACGGGGACAACCGCTGATACCGATGCGAAGTTTATTAGGCATATCTTCACCGAAATGATGTTCATCAATATATTTAGCTACCGGAATCGTCTGCATAAAGGCGTGGGAACAACCGTCCGTACCGCGACAAGCGGTCACCGAATTAACCGCCGCATGCTTAACTTGTTGAACCCCTTCCGGCAATTGTTCTAAAATAGCTGCCTTATCTTCCTTGGTAATGTCATAAATCTGAATGCCTGTAGCTACGATGCGGAAATTCCCCTTATATTTATCAGCCAAATCAATAATGGCATGTAATTGGACGCGTGAAAACTCACTGAATAAAGAATGTAAAATAACGGATGTTTTCATGTGTACTCCTTAGTCATTTGATTAACAATAAACGTATATTGTTGTATCTCGATTCGATACAAACGGATACTGTATCGGCAAGCCTTACATCGTATGCCGTTACCTATAATTCACTATTATATTTGTATCATATTATTATTTTATCGAGTTGTGACATATATCACAAAATAACTAAAAGTTATGATTAAACTGACTAAAAAATTTTAAAAAAAATCCCGGTTCAATTAAACCGGGATTAAATCGTAAAAAAGCATTAAATCGAGCTCTTAGAGCCTTCCACTTCCATGGCTTCGTCATCTGCAGTATGTACATCGGAATCAGCGTTATAAACCTTTTTACCGGTGGCGCTTTGGACTTTTTCTTTAAAATCATCCACATCGCCCAGTTTCTTTAGACCACTGTTATCTAAACCTGATTCACCGGCCTCAATAATGGCCGTTACCACATCGGAAGCATCCACCGTATCTTTGGCTGCTTCCGTTTGCAATAAGGCGAGATTCTTTTGTAAAAAGCGGCGCCACACATATTCGACGCTGGCTGTTGTATAAAGAAGGAAATAAAAATATGTAGCTGCGGAAGCCCCCATATAAAGAACGTAAATGTTAATGCCGTTATAGGTGTCGGCCAACTGCCCCGACTGCATTTCCTGCATCAAAAGAACCATAATGAGCATGGCTATAATCCCCAACACAATGGCTATCGTCAAAGCTACACCATACAAAACAAAAAGAAAGGCACTGTTGGATACATTGGTGTCGGGAAAACGTTTTGTCAGTCCTTTAGTATATAAATTGCGGCATAAGAGCCCTGCAATAGTAATAACCGCAAACAATACGACACCGGAAACGAGGTAGAATCTGTCACCCGTTACATATCCGTAAATACCTTTACTCACTAAGAATACGGCACATAAACTTAACAAATCAAAAATAATGCCGGCAAAGCAGGCTCGCCAGCCAAAATTTACATAATCTTTCATACTTTATCTTCCTAACCTTATAAGTTTAACATATTTTATAACAGTAAAAGCATACCACGAATGTATATCTATGACAAGTTAAGTTAGATTACCAATGAAAACTATAAATAAGTCAGTTACGGCAACGACTCTAATGATTTAATTATTTGTTTCTCTCTATTATGCGCGCCTTAACCATTATATTACAGAAAAAGAGTAGCAGCTCTGAGGCTACTACTCTCCGCAATTTACTCTTTAATTTCCTTTATAAAATTGCCTTGCGCATCAAATCTTAATGCATATCTTTCCTTGGTGCCGTTTATTTTTATAGTGGCTTCAAAAACGCCCCGATTAATACGATAATCGTACCATATAACGTCTTCTACTTTACCGCCTTCAATGCTCTTAGCTTTTTCTTCGGCGACTTTATAGATATCTGTTACTTTATTAAAATCAATACTGTTTAAATCTCCCAGATTTTCTTCTAATTTACCGGGACCGATTAATTCGAGCGGTTTCGGATCAGACCATTTTCCGTCCTTATAATCATAACGAACAACCTGATCTGTTGTGCCCGGTTTTTGCACATCAATTCTGCCGGTCATGCCGGTTTCCTTATGATACATCAGATAAATATCGTCCATTGCTTTCAAATCATGGCCCTTCAACTCCGGCCTATTCTTCAGGTCATCCATAATCTTATTGGCTAAACCCTGATCGGTAAATACATTGGCATTCTTGTCCCCACCGATTAAGCTATCTATCGAATTACTACAGCCACCCACAATGATGCCAAACACTAAAACCACTAACAGTAACACTAACTTTTTCATTCTCCAACCTCCCAGCTAAAACAATAATATAAAAAATAATGATATAAAATCATTTTCATTATTTTATCATATTAATCAATAATTTAATAATATCTGAACTGCAAAGATGAAAATAAAAAAACCGCACCTCTGTGCGGTTTCTAATGTGGTGGAGATAAGCGGGATCGAACCGCTGACCTCTTGAATGCCATTCAAGCGCTCTCCCAGCTGAGCTATACCCCCGTGCATTACAGATTACATAATACTAAAACTCTCACCTGTTTGTCAATATAAATTTTAAATTTCATATTGCAATTTAAGAATCATATACTGAATGTAAGACTCTTAAAAGTCTTGAGTTTCGTAAAACTTCTAAGAGCCTTTACACCTTTTACTTAGCGTATAAATTGACTGAACACATAATTACCGTGTTTAGCGCCGTCACGCGTGAGTCGCCAGCCTTCTTCGGTTTCTACCAATAACCTTTGCTTTATTAAGTGCACTATTTCATCGCCGAAAATATCTTGAACAGACTCATTAAATCGTTCTTTAAAAGCTTTTTCAGAAAGGCCCCACTTGGTCCGCAATGCTAAGAAACAAAAGTCCTCTACCGCACGGTTTTCACTGATAGTCGCTTCGAATACAATGGGCAATAAATTCTGGCGCAGCCGATTAATATAAGGCACCACATACGGTTCATTATTGCGCCGTACATCTTTATAAAAAGAATAGGCACCGGCACCAAAAGCCAAGTACTCTTTATACTGCCAATAGCGTAGATTATGATAGCTATAAGATCCATTGTTGGTAAAATTGGAAATTTCATACCGTTCGAAGCCATGAACCTTCAATTCATCAAGCATACAATCGTACATAGCTTCATTTTCATCATCCGATGGCAAATCGAGCTGACCAAGTTCCACCTGTTTATGAAGGTTGGTCCCCTCTTCCAACTGTAAGCCGTAAATAGATATATGACTGACACCTAAATTAAGCAATGTTGCTACATTGGTCTTTATGTCTTTTAACGTCTGTCCCGGTAAGGCATAAATCAAATCACCGCTTACCGACTGAAAACCTACCGACAGTGCATCGGTAATCGCTTGTTTGGCCATATGCGCATTATGACCACGTCTCAGTAGCTGCAACAAATTATCGTCAAAGGTCTGTACGCCGTAGCTCAGACGAGTAACGCCTAAAGATTTCAGCCCTTTTAAATATTCAATGTCGATTTCACCGGGATTAGCTTCCATGGATAATTCGCGCACCGAATCACAAGGATAATAGGTATATAGGGTATTTAAAATCTGCTCCAATTGACTGAGGGATAACTGTGTAGGCGTACCCCCACCGAAGTAGATGGTATTCACCGGTATCTTGGCACTTTCCGGATACGTCGAAGCCCATAGTTTAATTTCATCGCACAAGGCATCAACATAATCATCGTAATACGCCTCTAACCCTTCGTAAGAGGCAAAGTCACAATAGGAACATTTTTTACGACAAAACGGGATATGAAGGTACACCCCCATATCCCGAGACGTCGCAAAAGAGGGTGTGAATGTGGAATCCATACACAATCTCCTTTATCTTTTTAATATAAATCAGTCAAACAGCAGAGTCAGTATAACCTGTATTCTTAAAAATCCATCTAGGCTTGCCAACTCATTTACTGCCTTACTTGTCATCAACTTTAAGAATAGCCATGAACGCTTCCTGCGGAATTTCTACGCTACCTACTGCCTTCATACGCTTCTTACCTTCTTTTTGTTTTTCCAACAATTTACGTTTACGACTGATATCACCGCCGTAACATTTAGCCAAAACGTCTTTACGCCATGCTTTAACCGTTTCACGAGCTACGATTTTATTACCGACAGCTGCCTGAATCGGAATTTCAAACATTTGACGCGGAATCAATTCTTTAAGCTTTTCAGCCAACGCACGACCGCGGGTAGCCGCTCTATCTTTATGAACGATGATACTCAACGCATCCACCGGTTCACCATTCAAGAGAATATCCATTTTAACCATCGGAGATGCCTGATAACCGATGAGTTCATAGTCTAAGGATGCATAACCCTTAGTGGCGGATTTCAATTTATCGAAGTAATCGTAAATGATTTCGCCCAATGGCAAATGATATACGATAGAAACACGAGTTTCATCCAAATATTCCATGGATTGGTATTCACCGCGTTTATCCTGGGACAATTCCATAATGGCCCCGACGAAGTCCTTAGGTACGATGGTCGTAGCCTTAACATACGGTTCTTCGATAAAGTCAATTTCTGTTGGTGGCGGCAATTTGGACGGATTGTCGATTTCCAAAATCTCACCGTTTGTTTTATGCACTTTGTAGTTTACGCTCGGTGCCGTCGTAATTAACGTTAAATTGTATTCCCGTTCCAAACGTTCCTGAATAACGTCCATGTGCAAGAGGCCGAGGAAGCCGCAACGGAAACCGAAGCCCAAGGCAATAGATGTTTCCGGTTCGTACTCGAGAGCCGCGTCGTTCAAATTCAGCTTTTCAAGGGCATCACGGAGGTTGTCATAATCTTTACTGTCAGTCGGATAGAGACCACAATACACCATGGATACGGCTTTACGATAGCCCGGTAACGGTTCCGCCGCCGGATCATCCGCTTTCGTAATGGTATCGCCTACATGACAATCGCCTACGTTCTTAATGCTTGCGGCCACGCAACCTACGCTGCCACAAGTTAATTCATCCACCGGCAACAAGTTCGGTGTGAAAACACCGAGTTCAGTCACTTCAAAGTCTTTTTGATCGTGCATCATGCGAATAATGTCACGTTTTTTGAGGGACCCTTCTTTAACTCGTACATAGGCAATAGCACCTTTGTAAGAGTCAAAGCGGGAGTCAAAAATAAGGGCTCTGGTCGGCTGATCGGATTTATCTTCCGGAGCCGGAATGCGTTCTACGATGGCTTCCAAGATATCTTGAATACCAATACCGGACTTGGCACTGGCCAAAATAGCATCGGATGCATCGAGACCGATAATATCTTCAATTTCTTTTTTTACTCGATCTACGTCGGCACTCGGTAAGTCGATTTTGTTAATAACCGGAATAATTTCCAAGTCATGTTCCAATGCCAAATATACATTAGCCAAGGTTTGCGCTTCTACGCCTTGCGCGGCATCCACAACAAGCAAAGCCCCTTCACAGGCAGCCAAGGAACGGGATACTTCATAGCTGAAGTCAACATGACCCGGAGTGTCAATTAAATTTAAGGTGTACTGCTTGCCGTCTTTAGCTGTATGCAATAAACGAACGGATTGCGCTTTGATTGTAATCCCACGTTCTCTTTCCAAGTCCATGGAGTCAAGCACCTGAGCTTCCATTTCACGCTTTGTGAGCGTTCCCGTTGCTTCTATTAAACGGTCAGCCAAGGTGGATTTCCCGTGGTCTATATGGGCAATAATGCAGAAATTGCGAATATGTTCAGTTACCATGTTCCATTCTCCTCATAGTTAGCTTAACCACGTCATTCTCAATAATTTAGGATGAGCAACGGTTGAGCAATCAATAAATCTAAACCAATATAAAAGAACTAAAATTATTGAATAATTCTAGTTTAAGTGTGCTTACTATATACATATAATATAATCTATCATAATATTATAACATTACTATGGCATATCGTCTATTAGTGCAATGAGAAAGCCTGTAACCCCTCTCGGTTACAGGCTTCTTGACTAGTTAGCAGCTTCTTAAGTTACCGCTTTAGCTTAAACTAGCAAACAGTTTCAATAACACCGCCGCCAAGTAATTGAGTTCCTTCATAGAAGGCTACCGATTGGCCCGGTGTGATCGCGCGTTGCGGCTTTTCAAAAATAACTTCCATTGTTTCATCATCAAGAATACGGGCTACACATGGCGAAGGTTCGGCTGCATAGCGAATCTTACCGGATGCATGTAATTCCTGAGGAATCATGCCGGATAAGAAATTGTAATGTTTACAAATCATACGGTTTGTAAACAAACTTTCGTCCGGTCCTACAATGACTTCATTCTTTTCACCATCAAGACGAACTACATAAAGTGGATATTTATAGGCAACACCGAGACCTTTACGCTGGCCGATGGTATAGTTGAATAAACCGTTGTGACGGCCTAAAATCTCACCATTTTCATGAACAATATTGCCCGATTTAGCAGGTTCAGATAACTGCTTCTGAATAAAGCCCTGATAATTATGGTTAGGCAAGAAACAAATATCTTCGCTGTCCGGCTTATTCGCTACCGGTAAATCACGGTCATTAGCCATGGCGCGAGTCAATGTCTTCTTCTGCGCACCTAATGGGAACATCAAATGGCTCAAAATGTGCTGATTTAAGGTATACAATACATAACTCTGATCCTTGGACGGATCCGCACCTTTGTGAAGTTCATAGAGCTTCGTTGCTTCATTATAACGCACTTGTGCATAGTGACCGGTTACCATATGGGATGCGCCCAATTCAAGAGCACGATTTAATAACAAATCAAATTTTATATTTTTATTACAGAATACACAAGGATTCGGTGTGCGCCCGGCGGCATACTCATTAACAAAATAATCTACGACATTATCGTAAAAAACATCTCGAGCATCGACTACATGATGCTCAATGCCAAGAAAATCACACATTTTCTTAGCGTCCGTTACGGCGAGTGGCACATCATCAGGATCCGTGTCACTTACCCATAAACGCAAGGTAATCCCAAATACCTTATACCCTTGTTCTAACAGCATCGACGCTGTTAAGGAGCTGTCTACGCCCCCACTCATTGCAACTGCTACAACGTTTTCCATGCTTTCTCCTTCTGTGGTCGCTTGACCTGGTAAACTCAATAATACATCATACAGAGTGAAAGTCCGAATATGTATATACCGACAATAAAAATATAAAATACACAAATGCTTTAAAATGATTGCTAATTCATATAAAAACCGAAGCTCACAATTATAAAAATTAGCAGTATCACTATACTAAAGCAACAGTTAGTATACCATAAAACAGGCGTAATATATAGAGATATCTTAATCTTATGATTTTTGGAATCACATTACATCCTATATTACGCCTTATTTTACGTCTTAAATTTACAATTATACTAAAACTTAAGGATAACCCTCACAGGCTCTGAAAGCTTACTCGGCTTTACGATTAGCTAAGATTTCTTCCGCAGCGCCCAAAATACCGAGCATTGAATGTTCAAATACAAGGCCGCCCTGCATGAAGATAGTATACGGTGGACGAACCGGACCGTCCGCACTGAGTTCGATGGATGAACCCTGTACAAAGGTGCCGCCGGCCATGATAATTTGATCCGTATAGCCCGGCATATCACCCGGTACGGGACGCACATGAGCATCTACCGGCGAGTAAGCTTGCATACCGCGGCAGAATTGCTCCATTTCATCCGCATTATGCAAATTAATTGCCTGAATTAAATCAAATCGAGGGGAATCCACTTTAGGGAATACTTCATAGCCAAGAAGTGTACCCACCGCTGCTGTATATACAGCCCCCTTCAAGGCCTGCAACACAACATGAGGTGCCAAGAATAAGCCTTGGAAGAACAAGCGATAGCCCGGCGAATAGGAACCCATGTGGTCACCTAAGCCCGGTGCGGTCAATTCATAAGCCACGTCTTCAACCAACGATTCTTTACCGGCTACATAACCACCGGTCGGAGCAATACCGCCGCCGGCATTTTTAATTAGAGAACCGGCCATGATATCGGCACCGTGTTCAAGCGGTTCCGACATTTCGGTAAATTCGCCATAACAATTATCTACGAAACAAATTGTTTCGGGATTCTTGGCTTTAACTACTTTACAGATTTTTTCAATATCCGTAACGGAAAGTGGTTCACGGGTACTGTAACCGCGCGAGCGTTGAATTACGACTACCCGGGTATTTTCGGTTACGGCTTCGGCAATACCGTCCAAATCATAGGTATTGTCTTTTAGCGGTACTTCTTTATAAATAAAGCCCCGTTCCACTAAAGAATTGCGCACAGGATGGGGTACACCGATGACAGACTGCATCGTATCATACGGGGCGCCTACAGCATACACAAACTCTTTACCTTGCTTACCGCTGCCGAGCAATGCGATTAACGTCGTTGCCAAAGCATGCGTGCCCGACACGAAATGGGCACGTACTAAGGCCTTTTCCGCTTTAAACACATGTGCGAACACTTCGTCCAACTTTTCACGACCACTGTCATTATAACCGTAACCGCTGGAGCCGTTGAAGTGATAATCACTGAGCTGACATTCTTTAAAGGCTTCCAACACCTTCTTAGTATTGTGCAAGGCAATTGGTTCAAACTGTTTAAATTGAGGCTCTGCCATACGCAAAGCTTCGTCCCGTATACTATCTAAATTCATTATCTCAAAACATCCTAACTTAAAAATTAAATTCAACTTATACTATGATGCCCGATTTTTGAATTAAACTCATCGCTTCTTCAAAAATCGAATCACCGCTGCGACCATTATCGCAATCAATCCAAACTATATAAGGCATACGTTTATACCAAGTAATTTGACGTTTGGCAAAACGGCGCGTATTTTGCTGTATGGCAGCGATGGCTTCGGCTTTGGTGCATTCACCGTTAAAATATGCCACCACTTCTTTGTAGCCGATGCCTTTAAACGCCTGACAATCAGGCGATACACCGGCCGCCACGAGCCTTTCCACTTCTTCAAAAAGGCCCTGCTCTACCATGATGTTGACCCGTAAATTAATTCGTTCATACAGTTCCTCACGATTACGGCGCAAACCGATAACCGGACCTTCAAAGGATAAGCCTGCTTTCGTCTGATTAGTCAAGGCCTCATAGTTACCCTGCTCCATCAATTCAATGGCACGGAATAAGCGGTGTTTATCGGTGAAGCGAAGCTCAATACCGCCTTTTTTGGCTAATTCTTCGGCATAGACCAAAAGACCTTCATCGCCCTTTGTTTGCCATAATTCATCGAGCCGTTCACGAATGCCTGTATTCGGTCCTTCCACTGAAAAATCAAAGCCTTCCAACAAGGATTGTACATAAAAACCGGTACCACCTGACAGAATCGGCATATGGCCTTCTGTATGAGCTTTTGTAATTTCCCGACGTGCTTCTTCCTGAAAATCGGCGGCACTATACGATTCATCGGCAGACCGAATATCAATCAAACGATGCGGCACCGCTTCGAGTTCTTCACGAGACGGTTTCGCTGTACCAATATCAAGGCCTTTATAAATTTGGTAGGCATCGCCGGAAATAACTATTCCATTAAGTTTCTCTGCGAGTCGCAACGTTAAATCGGTTTTGCCCACAGCCGTAGGCCCTAAAATAGTAATCAATTGTTCCATACGATACCTCCTTCCTATGAAAACTATTGGTAAGCCATCTTGTAAGATTCAAGCTGTTTTATTATATAAACCGAATCACGGCTACCCTTTTACTTTATAGACGCCATAGGCTACGCGGCTATATTTACCGCCTAACAGTTCATCAGGCTCCATAGTTTGAAAAATCGAACTGAATGGTCGTTCTTTTACAATAACTCTTTCTTTGGCTACACGTTTCGCTTCGCGTAATATTGCTTCGGTAAAAACGCTTTCCACTAAATGGCCGCGCAAGCTTAAAAACTGTGGGCTTTCCGTAACGGGCACTTCAAACATAGGATCAAAATAGACAACATCAAAGCTATCGTCTTTGGCCCTTTGTAAAAAGGTTTCAAATCGCACGGCGCAAACTTGAATACGCCGCAGCGCTGCCGTTACAGTGTCATTTTCGTGGACAAAATGACGTAAGCCGTAATTTGTAATATACGCCAGTAAAGGATTACCTTCAAGCGCTACCATCTTTTTACATGACCGTTTAGCATAGGCTACCACCAAACTATCACTGCCAAGACCGGCCGTACAATCTAAAAACGATGATATCGCTTCGGGGCCGAGAGCTTCCACCAAATGATCGGTTTCGCCTCTGTCATAAGCGATGAGGCGAAGTTGCGCCATAGATAGGTGGAATTCATGAGCCTTACCTTCGCCCGTAAAAAGCTGCGGCCCCTTTTGACTGAAGATTAAAATATCTTTATTTTTATGATTAGCTTGTAAATTAGCCAAGGACAAGCGCTTCCGCTCTACATAAGGAATCCTAAGCAGTTTGGCGGCCCCTTTAGCTCGGGGAATCAAATCACCCTTACCTTTTTGCGACGTCGTCACAATGGCTCCGCAATTCAATGTTTCACTAATCATCATTAACTCCGTAAGAATAATTTGCCCAATTCTTCCGGCGTAAATTTTATAATCGTCGGACGACCGTGCGGGCAAACATACGGTTTATCCGTATGGAATAATTCCTCAATCAAAACGGACATCTGATAGGTATTCAAGGTATGACCCGCTTTGATAGCCCCCCGGCACGATGCATAAGCGAGCATTTCATGACGAAGTTGCGCTTTTGTGGGCGTCTGATAATCTTTTAACAATGAAAAAACATAGCGCAAGATTTCTTCGCCCTTGCTTTCCACCAGATCGATAGGCAGTCCTTCAATTTTTAACTGAGTAGGTCCGCCTTGCACAACTTGGAAACCTAAGTTAAGAAGGGTGTTATTTTGTTCTTCCGCAATAATTAACTCTTCCTCATTGGCTTCAATATATTGTGGAATCAAAAGTTCCTGCATCGGAATAGCCTCAGCGGATTTACAAAGTTGGTCATAACGAATCCGTTCATGCGCCGCATGTTGGTCAATGATATACAGATTATCGCCTTTTTTTGCCAAAATATAACAAGCCGCAACCTGACCCAATGGCAAGAGCCCGGTCGTATTGACGTTGAAACTATTGCCATTTGCTGTACTTCCAAGTGCAGTATCTACCCCTGAAGGCATTTCTGCTGTACCGGAATCATTGGAACCCGATCCGACTGCACCATCGGACGCATAACCGACGCCACCATTAGCGCCGTAACCGCCTGTGCCATCGGAACCATAGCCGGCGTTTCCCCGTAGGGATGAAGCTAACTGCCGGAATTTCTCTTTATCTTCTTCCGTATAGCTTTTTGGCACAACAGCATCGTTAAAATCGCCCGACTCAATCCAAGAACTTTGTTCATAGGTCGCCCGCGTTGGCGCTTCAAAACCTTCACGGCGAATTCGATTCACAAATTCATTTGTTTTTTCACGAGCCTGCTGAGAAACTTCCGCGAACGGATAAGCTGCCGAACCGGTGGAATTGACACTACCTATTTGACCGGTACTACTTCGATTAGCTGTGGCATCATTAAAACCGACCGTATCAAACTCAAGATTAATGGCCGAACCACCATCGGAAGTGATGTCAATATCATTGATTTTTGCCAAATCATGATTGGTAAAGGCTTTTTCATAATTAACGGCGGTAGTAATACTGTCATCGCCGCCACCAAAACCTTCTAAACCGTCCATGCCGGAATTATCACGGCCGGCCATCTGCTGCATCGGATTTTGTAAAGCTTGCAAAATCGCATGATACACGGCCTTAAATACAGGCTTATCATCTTCGAATTTAACTTCGCTCTTACGCGGATGCACATTAATATCAACAGTGCCCGGTGGTACCGTAATCGTTAGCAACACCAAAGGATAGCCGCCCTTTGGTAACAACGCATGATACGCATTGTCGATGGCTTTCGTGATGGCTTTATCGCCGATAACACGATTATTAACCACTACAGTCTGCCAAATACGACTACTTTTTAATAAGGTCGGCTTACTTACCACACCATGAATCGTAATGCCTTCCGATTCATAAGCAATGGGGAAAATATCATCACTCACTTTATAACCGTATAAAGCGGATACTGTATCGACGAGATTACTATTCCCCGGCACGACGATACTCACAGTATCATTATTAATCAATTTAAAGGCCACATGGGGATTGCTAAGGGCCAATTTGCCGACGATATCCTGAATCTTAGCCGCTTCCGTACGATCCGTTTTTAAAAACTTACGACGTGCCGGTGTATTGTAAAATAAATCACGCACTTCAATGGTCGTGCCCGGTTGCGCTCCAAAAGGCAGGCAATCGGTAAATTTACCGCCATCAATCAGGATGCGTGTGCCCAATTCCTGATCAACTTTACGGGTGATTAAACTGAAATGTGACACGGAGGCAATACTGGCCAAGGCTTCACCGCGAAAGCCTAAGGACGCAATATCAAATAAATCATCCACCGAACGAATCTTGCTGGTAGCATGACGTAAAACCGCCAAGCGCGCATCTTCTTCGGTCATGCCTGAACCGTTATCGGTAACACGCATATACGTAGTCCCGCCGTTGGCGATTTCGACTTCAATGGAAGTGGCGCCGGCATCGAGGGAGTTTTCCAATAACTCTTTAATAACTGAAGCCGGTCTTTCAACTACTTCTCCGGCCGCTATTTTGTTGATTGTAACTTCATCAAGAACATGAATCAGAGCCATTAACGGCCACCTCCCTTGCGGGCCTCTTCCTGTAATTTATAGAGTACGTTAAGTGCTTCAATCGGCGTCAAACTCATTACGTCGACCGCCAGTAAATCATCCAATACGGACGTAGTGAATAAATTGGCATTAGTCGGCATGGCAAAGGTTGTATCATTAGCTCCATTCCCCTTGCCACTTTCATTGACGAAACTATCAGCACCGGCGTTAGCCGAAGCGCCTGCACCGTTCAACGGCATAGCCTCTTGCGAACCACCGGAAGTACTCATGCGAGCTTCCCGCACGGCACCGCTGTTACCACGTGATGTGGCGGCTTCTTCAACGGCCGAGCCTTCTAAGGCAGCTAATATAACTTCTGCCCGTTTTAATACGGAATTTGGCAGACCTGCCAATTTGGCAACATGAATACCGTAGCTGCGGTCCGCACCGCCCCGTACAATACGACGGAGGAAGACAACATCTTTCCCCTTTTCTTTAACGGCTACCGTATAGTTTTTAAGTTTTTCATACTGTTCTTCCAAACAAATAAGCTCATGATAGTGCGTTGCAAACAAGGTTTTACCGTGAATATGTTTACAAATATGTTCCACCACGGCTTGCGCAATGCTGAGACCGTCAAAGGTACTGGTACCGCGACCGATTTCATCAAGAATGAGCAAACTATTGGATGTTGCATTGTTAAGAATATACGCAACTTCCTTCATTTCTACCATGAATGTACTTTGACCGGTAGATATATCATCGCTGGCACCCACACGGGTAAAAATACGATCAACCGGTGAAATAACGGCTTCACGAGCGGGAATGAAAGAACCGATTTGCGCCATAATCATGAGTACCGCCACCTGGCGCATATACGTGGACTTACCGGCCATGTTAGGCCCTGTAATGAGCAAGAATTCTTCGCCGCTGTGATTTAGCGTTACATCATTCGGCACAAACACTTCCCGTTTCAAGTATTTTTCAATAACCGGATGACGACCGTCACGAATTGTGATTTGGCCGTTCATGGTCATAGTCGGGCAAATGTAATTCTCTTCATAAGCCACTTGAGCCAGACCGGATAAAACATCAAGATTAGCTAGAGCCCTAGCCGTTGCCTGAATCGGTTTTACCGCTTCTTTAACGGCTTCACGAAGTTCTTGATATAGCTTTTGCTCTAAGGAAATAATCTTGTCCTTAGCGCTTAATATATTAACTTCAAACTCTTTAAGTTCCGGTGTGATATAGCGTTCCGCATTGGCCAACGTTTGTTTACGAATAAAATAATCCGGTACATCGGCTGCATTAGCATGAGATACTTCAAAATAATAGCCAAACACTTTATTGTAGCCGGTTTTTAGGCGGATGCCGGTTTTGGAACGGGCTTCTTCTTCCAAGCGATGTAGCCATTCCTGACTATTTGTCGCCATAGAGCGAAGATCATCCAATTCCTGATTAAAACCATCGCGAATAACGCGACCGTCTTTTAAAGTAAGGGCCGGTTGTTCCGCAATAGCACGATTTAATAAATCATACACATCGGCATGACAGTCTATCTGGCTCACCACTTCTTGCAGTAAAGTGCTTTCAAAAGCACCGGCAATATGTACTAAGTCAGGCAAAATACGGAGTGATTCACGAAGTGATGTGAAATCACGGGGTGATACGGAGCCGGTCTCTACACGAGCCAAAATACGTTCAAAGTCAAAAATCAGTTTTAACAATTCCCGTAAGCGTCCCTGTTCCGTAGGTTTAGCAATCAATTCCGTAATGGCACGCTGACGTCGTTCGATATGATGAATATCCATGAGCGGACTTTCCACCCATTGTTTCAAAAGACGAGCGCCCATCGGCGTCAAGGTTTTATCTAATACCTGTAAGAGGGTACCTTTAACACCGCCATCGCGAAGATTATGAGTTACTTCCAAATGACGAAGGCTCGATGTATCAAGCACCATACGATCGCCGATATGGAGCGGATGGATATAGTTGATATGAGAAATATCAGTTTTAATTACGGTGGAAAGATAGGTCAATAAATACCCCAAACCTTCCAATACATCTTCTTCCAATAAACCGGCGTCGGCAAAGTGAATCATGCCCTGCTCGCGCACATCAGCTACCGGTAAGTTCGGCATAAACGGCGATAAGGCTACATTGTCTAATTGAACATCGATAAAATCCTGTAACTCTTTGCCCAAAGGCAGGCTGCCGACGGTAACAATTTCCGAAGGACGATACATGGACAAAGCATCCTGAATGGCGTTTTGACGCTGACCATGACTGATTCTATCCCATATCACTTCACCGGTGGAAACATCGCAAAAAATCTGAATTAACGCCTCATCGGTGCGGTAGAAGAGCGCCAGGAAGTTGTTTTCACGCGCTTCCGTGCCGTTTTCCGTAAGTACCGTGCCCGGCGTAATCACACGAATTACATCGCGTTTAACGATGCCCTTCGCTTCTTTGGGGTCTTCCACCTGCTCGCAAATCGCTACCTTATAGCCTTTTTTTATTAACTTTTCAATATAGCTTTCCGCTGCATGATACGGCACGCCACACATGGGCGCTTTCTCCGCTTCGCCGGAATTACGTCCGGTAAGGGTAATGTTGAGTTCTCGCGAGGCTGTTAGAGCATCGTCATAAAAGAGCTCATAAAAGTCACCGAGACGGAAAAACAGCAACTCTTCTTTGTATTTATCTTTTATGGAAAAATACTGATCCATCATGGGCGTTTGTTTTTTGCTCATAGACGCCTCCACTTTTCTAAAAACACTGTATAGTAAGTCATTAATCAGACCCTAAAACTTTACACAGTAAGCTGTTTAGGTCTGATTAATTTAATGATAATTCATATCAAAATTTAATGATAATTTATGTCAGAATTTAATTATATGATAGTGCCGTATAAAATCCAAGTTTGCGCACGGTCAACACGCGCATTTACGGTTTGGCCAATCTCTAGGGATTCATCCTTAGGAAATAAAATCATCTTGTTGCCGGACGTACGGCCGAACCAAACGTCCTCATCGTTACGGCTTGGGCCTTCCACGATAATTTCATAGGTTTTGCCTTCCATTTCCTTATTAAGTTCCAAGGAGATTTCATTTTGCACGTCCATCAAAGCTTGTAAACGTACGCGTTTTACTTCTTCAGGAACTTGGTCTTCCATGGTAGCTGCCGGCGTGCCGGAGCGTTTGGAGAAAATAAATGTATAGGCCATGTCATAGCGAATGTCTTTTAATAATTGCAAAGTTGCCTGAAAATCTTCTTCCGTTTCCCCCGGGAACCCAACAATTAAGTCTGTTGTCAAAGTAAGACCGTCGATTTTTTCACGACAATAATCAATTAACGCTTTATAATGTTCAACCGTATAACGGCGATTCATCTTCTGCAAAATGCGATTAGAGCCGGATTGAATCGGCAAATGAAGCTGCGTAACTACGTTCGAGGAACGACCGAGTGCATCAATCATTTCTTTATTCATATCCTGCGGATGACTCGTCATGTACCGAATGCGTTCAATCCCCGGAATCCCGTCAAGGGCGTCGATTAAGTCGCCAAAATGCGTCCCGTCTTTGAAGTCTAAGCCGTAAGAGTTAACGTTTTGGCCAAGCAAGGTAATCTCCTTATGACCGCTGGCGCCGAGTTTTTTAACATCTTCCACAATCGCTGCGATGGGACGGCTGATTTCGCGACCGCGCACATGAGGTACGATGCAATAGGTACAGAACTTGTTACAACCGTTCATGATTGGCACCCAAGCGGAGAATGTCCCCATTGGTTTCGCTTCCAATTCATGAAGCACGGAATTATCCATTTCGATATTAATCTGATGTTTATGCGTGCGTTGTACTTCTTCAACCATTTCATTGATATGACGCAAGTTATGAGTCCCCAATACGATATCGATATGAGGTGCTCGTTTAAACATATCCGCCTGGTTTTTCTGAGCCATACAACCGGTAATAGCGATGATTAAATTTTTATTCTTCTCTTTTAAATGCTTGAGTTCACCGATACGACCATAAATCTTATGTTCTGCCGTTTCACGTACACAACAAGTATTTAAAATAATCAAATCCGCTTCTTTAAAATTTTCTGTATTTGTATAACCGGCTGTTTCTAACTGATGGGCCAAACGCTCCGAATCACTTTCGTTCATTTGGCAACCATAGGTAAATATATAATACTGCTTCATATCGTCTCCTTAGATGTCTTTCTTGTATTTCTTTACTTTTTACTTCTTACTTCTTCTACTGCTTTACAGCTTATACTGCTTAACTTATCTTACTACGTATATACATTTAGTAAAATTATTTCAAACCTTTTATACGTATTAGGCTCGTTTAGGATCTACCATATTATCCACTACAATGGCCAGTCGCTCCACCGACATGCCTGTAATGTATTCAATTTCATTGCTGATAGCTTTGTGCATTTCACTCATTATTTTTTTCACCGGACGACCGCGATAAATAGATACGCCCATTTCAAGTTTCAGCGCATTAGTCCCCTTCGTCGTCTTTTTGATTTTAATATCTTCGCAGCCCGCAATGCCCGGCACTTTGATGAGACTGTTTTTAATCAATGATTCAATGACTTGGTCTGAAAAAGTTAAGCGACCATAATAACTGAATACCGGACGAATGACTGATTTTTCAAAATCTTCCGCACCGGTGCCATTCGGTTTATTCGTACGAGTGCGGCGCAGAATAGATTTAATCGGGTCAATCAAATAGCCTTTAAAATGAGGTTTCAGTTCCATCGTCGGTACCGGAATAATATGCTTGCCTTCTTTCAGGCGTGCATTTTGCGCTTTTTCAATCTCGCGGGTAGATGCCACGTCTTCAATATGAATATAACGGGACGGCTTACCGATACCTAAGGCGGTAGAAATTTTACTAACCATGTTTTCGGACGTCCCCAAAATAAGAATACGAGCCGGTTTTATTATATCCAATTGTTCCTTAACCGAACGAATTTGTTCCGGGTCCTGAAAAATAGCGCGACGAACCGCTTTTAGACGACTGGCTTCTTTTTTGGCGGAAAAGCCGGCTACAATTTTATTGTTGTGAATCAAAATACCATCATCAATGATGCATTCTGCATTATTTTCATGAGCAACCACAAGGGCACGATGACTTTTGCCTGTACCGCTTGGGCCTACAAAAGCAATAACTTCCATAGCTGTCTCCGATTTCTCAGTACTTAACGTGATTCTAAAACTTTTAAAAATTCTGCTATATTCTCACTTTGAATTTTAAATTCACCAACGGCCAATGGCGGTTAACTTAGCTTAATGTGCTTGCAGCACATGTAAAAAGTCAGCTACGCTTTCGCTCTGAATCAAATAATCACCGATGGCTTTCGGTAATTTCGTTTCAATGCCGTGGAAATCAGAACCGCCCGTAATTAACAATTTACGCAGAATAGCCATTTTACGATAACGAGCTTCATCTTCTTTTTTATGAATAATATGATACACTTCGATACCATCAAATGGTAATTGAAGCAGTTCTTGAACATAGTCATCGTTTTTAATTAATTTCGGATGTGCCATAACGGCTAAACCATTGGCATCATGAATTAAATTAATTACATCTAACGGATCAGCCTTAAATTTAGGCACATAGTAAGGGCTTCCTCTTCGAAGTAAAGTTTCAAACCCTTCATCAACAGTTTTTAAATAGCCTTTGTTAATCAAAAGTTGTGCCAACAGCGGACGTCCCAAGGAGCTGGCATTAGGAAATGTTTCTTTAAATTCTTCTACCGATACATCGTAACCGTCTTTAACCAATAAATCAATCATTTTAAAAATACGATTTTCACGTGATTCTTTGAAGAATGTTAGATAATCATTCAATTCTTTATTCGTGTAGTCAAAAGCATAACCGAGGATATGAACGTCTTTGTCTTTGTAAGTAGAGCTGAACTCACAGCCCGGAATAACGGCAATATCTAAATCAGGCTCTTTCAACATAGTCATAAAACCATCAATCGTATCATGGTCGGTAAGTGACATCATTTTAATCCCCGCCGCCTTGTTAGCCGCCCGTAAATCCAAAGGACGCATTACACCGTCAGACGCCGTACTATGCATATGAAAATCTACTAACATGATAATTACCTCCTTAATTGACACCGAATCAGAATTAATGACAGCAAAGGCAGTCGATAGAATCCCATCGACTGCCATAGATTATAAGGTATTTAACGTATCGATTACAGCTGTTTTTACATCAGTAATAGCTACTTCCACAGCTTCACCGGTTTTACGAGTTTTTAATTCTACAGCACCTGATTCCAAGGTATTTTTACTTACCGTAATACGTAAAGGATAACCAATTAAATCAGCATCTTTAAACTTAACACCGGCACGATCTTTACGATCGTCAAGCAATACATCCACACCGGCCGCTTTAAGTTCATCATAAATCTTAGTACTTGCTTCCATAAGTGCATCATCTTTAGCATTAATTGGTACGACTACCACTTCAAATGGAGCAATGGCGCGTGGCCAAATAATACCATTTTCATCATGGAATTGCTCAATTGCCGCGGCTAAAGTGCGGGAAACACCAATACCATAGGACCCCATAATATATGGATTAGGGCGACCATTCTGATCGAGATAAGTACCGTTTAAGGATTCACTGTATTTAGTGCCCAGTTTGAATACTTGACCTACTTCAATCCCCTTAGCGATACCTAAGTGACCGCCACAGTTTGGACATACATCATCAGTGGTAATCAAGCGAATTGGCGCTACAATGATATCTTCCAAATTAAAATCACGTTTTGGGTTGATATTAATATAATGAGCATCCTTTTTATTGGCACCGCCGCAAGCATTAAACATTTCCATAACGGATTCATCAACAACAATTTTGAATGTTTCCGTTTGTTTTAAGCCTACCGGACTGATAAAGCCACCGGTTAAACCGGCAGCCAAGAGTTCTTCTTCGCTGGCCATTTCAGGCTCAATACCGCCATCAACAGCGTGTTGCACGGCAATTTCATTCACTTCATGGTCACCGCGAACCATAGCTAATACTACCACTCCATCAATGGACAATACAACGGCTTTCATGGTTTTATCCAAAGGCAATGATAACTGCTCAGCTACAGCTTCAATTGTTTTAGCATCCGGTGTAGCTACTTCCGTAAGTTCCAATAAAGGTTCTTCCGTCTGTTTCATGACACCCGGTTTACCAATTTCAATATTAGCCGCATAATCACAGTTCTCACAGTGAATTACATCAGCTTCGCCGGAATCGGCTAACGCCATAAATTCATGACTATTGCTGCCACCAATAGCACCGGAGTCGGCTTCTACCGGTTTGAAATATAAACCACAACGGCTGAATACATTTTCATAAGCATGATACATATCCCAATAGGATTTATCGAGACCAGCTTCATCAAGGTCGAAAGAGTACGCATCTTTCATGATGAATTCGCGGCTACGCATTAAACCGTAACGGGGACGACGTTCATCACGATATTTATTTTGAATTTGATATAGAGTCAAAGGCAACTGACGATAGGATTTTACTTCATCTTTTACTAGGGTCGTAATCATTTCTTCGTGAGTTGGTCCTAAGCAATAGGAGCGATCATGACGGTCGTTAAAGCGAATCATTTCCGCACCATATACATTCCAACGGCCCGACTCCTGCCAAATTTCAGCAGGTTGAATAATCGGCATCATAATTTCCTGAGCACCGATATTGGCCATTTCTTCGTGAATAATAGCTTCAATTTTACGAATACTTTTCCAAGCTAACGGTAAATAGGAATAAATCCCCCCGGCCATCTTGCGAATCATACCGGCACGCAACATATACTGTTGACTGACTACATCTGCATCGGCAGGTGTTTCCCGTAATGTAGGGGCATATAATTTACTGGCTAACATTGAATTACGACTCCTTTGCTTTTGACTCTAAATACATTTCTATTTCATGGAATAAAGCATCCACTAATTCACTTTCGTCAACGGTTTTAATGACCTCTCCCTTGCGGAAAACAATACCGCGGCCATCACCGCCGGCAATCCCGAAATCAGCTTCACGCGCTTCGCCGGGACCATTTACCACACAGCCCATAACGGCTACGCGAATCGGCTCTTTAATACTCTTAAGGCGTGCTTCCACTGTTTCTGCCATGCTGAATAAATCAACGCGGCAACGTCCACAAGTCGGACAGGAAATCATGGTCGCCCCATAGGTACGAAGGCCCAAGGAGCTTAAAATTGTTTTACCCACTTCCACTTCATGAATCGGATCCCCTGTCAAGGAAACTCGTAAGGTATCACCGATACCTTGCGCTAACAAAGCACCGATACCGATGGAAGATTTAACCGTTCCCTGCGTAATTGTACCGGCTTCCGTAACGCCTAAATGGAGGGGGTACGGAACTTTGGCAGATAGCTTCTGATAGGCTTCAATCATGAGCGGCACATCAGTCGCTTTAATGGATAACTTCATTTCGCGGTAATCCAAA
Source organism: Veillonella sp. KGMB01456 (assembly GCF_023051165.1). GTDB lineage: Bacteria > Bacillota > Negativicutes > Veillonellales > Veillonellaceae > Veillonella_A. Next base: position 65,922 of record NZ_JALKIG010000002.1, on the reverse strand, counting down.
GACTCTAAAATGCGCACATGTTCCAAAGCCGCTTCTACCATGCCATCCGCACAAGGATGACCACCATAGGCTTCCAAAATGTGAGCCGGCAACGAACCGGCATTAACGCCGATACGAATAGGAATCTGTTTTGGTTTAGCTTTTTTAATAACGGCCACCACATTGTCGATGCCGCCGATATTCCCCGGATTGATACGCAAGCCGTCAACACCGCTGTCGATAGCTTCAAGCGCCAAGGTATAGTCAAAATGGATATCCGCAATCAATGGGATTTGAGCACCCGCTTTAACAGCTTTGATAGCCTTAGCGGCTGCCATATCAGGCACAGCGAGGCGTACTAAATCACAGCCCGCTTCAGCGAGGAGATTAATTTCGGCAATGGCCTTCTCCGTTTCTACCGGATTCGTAGTTATCATGGATTGAACACTAACCGGTGCAAAATGACCGATTGGTACATTACCCACTTTAATTCGAGTTGTTTCTTTTCTGTTAATCATAGGTAACTCCTATATTACAGACGGCTAATGTCATGAGTCGTAGCATATACAAAGAGAGCCAATAAAATGAAAACCCCCGTCATTTGTATATAATACAATGCTTTCGCCGGCAAACGTCGTCTCGTAATTCCTTCAATGATTAAAACAATTAGGTGACCACCATCCAATGCCGGAATCGGCAATAAGTTGATGACGCCTAAATTCAAACTTAACAAGGCGGTGAATTGAAGCAAGTTCCAAAAACCGCTTTCAGCCACTTGACCGGCCATTTGGGCTACCCCGATAGGTCCGGCAAGTTCCGCATTGGCATGACCTGTAATCATGGACCAAATGCCATCCACCATACTAACTAAAACAAAACCGGTTGTATGAACAGCCTGTATAGCAGACTCACCAAGACTTAACGGCTGGGAGTGCATAACCGGATTAATACCAATGACGGCACGCCCGTCATCACCAACCGCTTCCGGAATAGCCGTCAATTCTTGATTGACACCATTACGGTTTACTACAATCGGCACAATCGTATTAGCCGTTCCCTGTAGTGTTTTTGAAATATCCGTCCATTCATTTACAGGCTTTCCGTTAATCGATACGATACGGTCATTAAGCTCCATCTGAGCATTGATAGCCGGTGAGCCATTCATCATGTTCCCTACTACCGGTTCCATAGAAGGTGTCTGAATGCCATTGGCCACATAAACTATAAAAAATAAAACTAATGCCAATAAGAAGTTAAATACTGCACCGGCAGCAATAACGACAAAACGTTTCCATACCGGTTTATTTAAAAACGAACGGTCATCGAGCGGCTCTTCCGGATCCATACCGGCGATTTTATTATAACCGCCGAGAGGAATGGCTCGGATAGAATACAATGTTTCGCCCTTGCGTTTTTTAGCAATAGCCGGACCAAAACCGATAGCGAATTCATCAACTCGCATGCCGCTTGCTTTGGCCGTAATAAAATGACCAAATTCATGAATAAACACAATAATGCCAAATACGAAGATTGTGGCAACAATAGTTAACATAATCTCTCCTATTTAATCAAAGCTTTGGCTGTTTCACGAGCCCATAAATCAATTTCACGTAAATGTTCCAACGTAAAGTCCGGTTCTGTTTCCATTTTTTCTAAAACAGCCAACACCGTTTTATAAATATCGGCAAACTTCAACTTACCGTCAAGGAACGCATACACCGCAATTTCATTGGCTGCATTAAACACAGCCGGTTTAAAACCACCTGCACGACCGACTTCATAGGCGAGGTTAAGCGCCGGAAAGTCATCATAACGAGGCGGGAAGAATTCCAATGTCAACGCATCGGCAAAAGTAAGTGTATCCATCTTGAGAGGTTTACGTTCGGGATACGTCAAAGCATACTGAATCGGTTCACGCATATCAGGATTACCTAACTGCGCCAAAATAGCACCGTCTTTCATCATGATCATGGAATGAACTATACTTTGCGGATGAACAGTCACTTTAATATGATCAAAATCAAAGCCGAACAACCAATGAGCTTCTATCACTTCAAGCCCTTTATTGAATAAAGTGGCCGAATCGATGGTAATTTTATTGCCCATATTCCACGTCGGATGACGCAAACAATCGGCTGCTGTGGCTGTTGCAATTTTTTCAGACGGCCATGTACGTAATGGTCCACCCGATGCCGTTATGAGCAAAGAATCTACATTTTCACGAGTCTGGCCTTCCAAGCATTGGAAAATCGCACTGTGTTCACTGTCAATCGGTAATAATTGAACACCATATTCTTTGCATAACGCCGTAATAAGCGGCCCACCGGCCACCAAGGTTTCTTTATTGGCCAGTCCGATGGTCTTCTTCGCTTTAATAGCCTCTACAGTCGGCTCGATGCCCGCTGCACCGACTACGGCAGTGACCACAAGTTCAGCACTCGTCAAGGTGGCGGCAACAATTAATGCGTCTTTACCGCCTACCAACTTTGTGGGACCTTGATAGCGTTTTTTTAATTCTAAAAAAGCCGTTTCATCAACCAGACCTGCTACTTCCGGTTGAAATTCCTTAATTTGAGCTTCCAATATATCCACATTGCGGTATGCTACCAGCCCTTTTACCGAAAATAAATCGGGATGCTGTCGTACCACATCCAAAGTTTGCGTGCCGATAGAACCGGTACTCCCAAGAATACTCAGTGTTTTCATAGAAACTCCTTTGCTTATCTTTGTACTACTACTATATTTATATGACTAACCGGTTAAGTATTACCAACGACTTAAGTATCACTAACTGTTTAAGTCTTACTAACTTAACGCTGTTATACTGTTCTCTACTTATTATATCGCGATTACAAAAGGTAAACCAATACCATTGGCGCTGAAAATAACAAGCTGTCAAAACGATCGAGTACACCGCCATGGCCCGGCAACAAAACGCCGGAATCCTTAACACCACAAGCGCGTTTTAACTTAGACTCAAATAAATCGCCCAAAGGTGCTGCAATACCGGTTAAAAGGCCGGCGCCAAGACCTAAGGAGAACGGAATACCTACGATTACAGCATAAATAATACCGGTTAATAAACAACCGATAAAACCGCCCACATACCCTTCCAATGATTTATTAGGGCTGATATTGGGTACAATCTTACGTTTACCCCATTTAACGCCCGCAAAATAAGCAAAAGTATCACTGGCCCAGGTGGTAAGTAACAATAACCAAATAACAAGTTCACCTATATGAGCATTAGCCAAGCCAATCGGTAATAAATCATAGAGAGAGTTTTCACGTAATGCCATGAAGGCAGCAAAGCCACCATTTATGTAAAAGAACCCTAACAAGGACGTACTGATCACGGATAAATCCAGTCTGGCCGGCCCAAAAATATACAATAAGCCTATTACCAATACTGAAGCTGCCCCCGCAATAATTGCCCATTTATATAAACCAAAAGTTATGGCTCCCATCATAAGGAGTGTAAATAAATAGCCCCACCGTTCCGGCAATACTATCTTAATATTACGAAGTATGCGCACATATTCTCGCCAACCCAATAAGGCCAGTAAAAGAATAATGCCATTAAAAATATAACCGCCTGCCGTAATAGCAATAATGGCTATTACAAGGCCAATCAATGCCGTAATCACACGAGTTTTCAGCATATTATTCCTCCGTCTTTAAACCGCCGAAGCGCCGTTCTCGTTGCTGGTAGGCATACACAGCATCTAATAAAGTTTGAGCTGTAAAATCAGGCCAATGAGTTTCGGTAAACCAAAATTCGGCATACGCCAATTGCCATAATAGGAAATTACTGATTCGATAGTCATTGCTTGGACGAATCAATAAATCTACATCACTGAATTCTTTGGTAAATAAATGTTCACCAAAAGATGTTTCATTAATATCTTCAATTGTCATAGTGCCGGCAGTCACTTCAGCTACCGTAGCTTTAACAGCTCGTACTATTTCATCGCGTCCCCCATAGTTAATAGCTAACTGTAAGGTAAGACCCGTATTATTCTTAGTTAATTGTTCTGCATCAGCAATAATCTGTTGCAATTCTTCGGATAAACCACCGATATAGCCGATAAAACGAATACGCACATTATGTTCATGCATATCGCGTACATTACCAAGCAAATATTCACGAATTAAACTCATCAATAAAGACACTTCTGTAGCCGGACGTTTCCAGTTTTCAGTGGAAAAACCGTACACAGTTAATGCTTTAATGCCGATTTCATCAGCGGCAATCACTATCTTCTTTAATACATCAGCACCTGCACGATGTCCCATCGTACGCGGTAAACCACGGCGTTTCGCCCAACGACCATTGCCATCCATAATAATAGCTACATGGTGAGGTATATTGTTAGGATCCAGAGTAACGCCTGACGTTGACGCAGTTCCTTCTTTTTTACGAAGTAAATTCTTTAGCATATTGTACCTCAGTGCAGTTTTCAAAACCGCTTGCTATCATAGGGCGATATAGCAAAACTTGCCATGTGCCCGTTTCCTCTACATAGGTCACTCGGCCTACATAAAAATCATTGTCAGCAACAGTAAAAAATCTATTGTAGTTCTCACCTATAGTTACTGAAAAAGGGATATTGGCAGCCTGCAACATCTTCTGTGCAAGCTGCCAAGGTAATCCAACAATTAAGTTCGGCGTATTCATTATACTTCTAATACGTCCTTTTCTTTCTTGTCTTTTAAATCATCGATAGCTTTAATTTTTTTATCCGTTAATTTTTGGATTTTTTCTTGACCTTGTTTAGCATCATCTTCGGTGATAGTTTTTGCTTTTTCTTCTTTTTTAAGAGCGTCATTGGCATCGCGACGAATATTGCGAACGGCAACTTTAGCTTCTTCCGCTTTTTTGCTTACTACTTTAACGAGTTCTTTACGACGTTCTTCCGTAAGTTGCGGAATCGCCAAGCGAATAGTTTCACCGTCATTGCTTGGGTTAAGTCCTAAATCGGATTGTAAAACTGCTTTTTCGATTGGTCCAATCATGGATTTTTCCCATGGTTTAACCAAAATTAAACGCGGTTCCGGAGCCGTTACATTAGCGACCTGGTTAATTGGCGATGGTGTGCCATAGTAATCAACCATAACTTTGTCCAATAAGGCTGTACTGGCACGGCCGGTACGAATGGAAGCAAACTCATGTTTTAAAGCCTCGATGGTTTTGTCCATACGGCCTTCTTCACGGGTTAACAGTTCTTGAATTTCCATTATTCTTCACCTCTTACAATAGTACCAACAACTTCCCCTTTCGCAGCGCGTGTGATATTGCCAGGAATATCCATGCTGAACACTACGATTGGAATATTATTATCCTTACACAAGGTCGTAGAAGTAGCGTCCATAACTTTAAGTTCGCGACTAATTACGTCCATGTATGTAAGCTCATCAAATTTCTTAGCATCCGGATTGGTGCGTGGATCCGAATCATAGACACCGTCCGCAAACTTCTTAGCCATTAAAATAGCATCGGCTTCGATTTCGGCAGCACGTAAAGCAGCTGTAGTGTCGGTGGAGAAATACGGATTACCCGTTCCGGCGGCAAAAATAACGATACGACCTTTTTCCAAATGACGGATAGCACGACGGCGAATATATGGTTCAGCCACTTCCTGCATAGCAATGGCAGTCTGAACACGAGTAGCCGCTCCGGCATTTTCAAGGGCGTCTTGTAATGCTAAGGAGTTCATAACAGTAGCGATCATGCCCATATAGTCAGCAGAAGCACGATCCATGCCTTTAGCACTGCCGGCAAGGCCACGCCAAATGTTACCGCCACCTACTACGATAGCAATCTGCAAATCCGTAGTGCGGGCAATTTCAGCGATTTCTTTAGCAATTTCTTCTACTACTAACGGGTTAATACCAAAGCCTTGATCACCGGCTAAGGCTTCACCACTCAACTTCAAGACGATACGTTTAAAATTTCTATTACTCATTGCTTTATTACTCCTCTGCTATTACAAAATAAGAGAACACGTGACGGTGTTCTCTTATCTCTTTAACTCTTATTGACCAGCGGCTGCACGAACTTCAGCTTCGAAGTCGTCCTGGCGCTTTTCAATTCCTTCGCCTAAAGCGTAGCGAACGAAACGACGTACGTTAATGTTTTCACCGATTTTAGCAATTTTTTCAGTAATAACATCAGTAATAGTTTTGTCACCATCTTTAATGAAAACCTGTTCCATAAGGCAGTTTTCTTTATAGAATTTTTCAACGCGACCGTTAACCATTTTTTCAAGAACGGCTTGAGGTTTTGGTTTGCGACCTGCTTTTACATCTTCTTCAGCTTCTGCTTTAGCTTGTTCTAAAAGAACAGCTTTTTCGTGTTCAATAACTTCGGCAGGAACTTCTTCACGGTTCAAGTACGCAGGGTTTGCTGCTGCAATCTGCATAGCAATGTCTTTAACGAGAGCTTGGAAGTCTTCGGTTTTAGCTACGAAGTCTGTTTCGCAGTTAACTTCAACAAGAACACCAATACGTCCGCCACCATGGATATAAGAAGAAACTACGCCTTCAGCAGCAATACGACCGGCTTTTTTAGCAGCAGCGGCTAAGCCTTTTTCACGAAGTAAGTCAATTGCTTTCTGAATATCGCCATTAGCTTCGGTTAATACTTTTTTGCAATCCATCATGCCTGCGCCTGTAATTTCGCGCAATTCTTTTACTAATGCAGCAGTAATCGCCATTTAATATATACCTCCTATACAATAATTAAGGTAAGGTCATAAAGCCTTACCTTAATTTTATATCGTTCTACATTTTTTATCAAATAAATTTTTGCCGATTATATAATATTTTATACTTCAAATGACAGCCCGCTCTGTGAAAAAGCAATAGCGCTGATTTCACAATTTCGCATTATCGTCAAAAGTGTATTCATCAAATATTTTTGAGCCGAAATTTATTCAACGTATGATACATTTTAAGTTTGTAAAGCTGTGCTTTTAAAAGCTCTTATTAGCCCTGACCGTCCTGAACCATGTCAACGGAGTCAGAAACCATTTGTGCTAAAGCTTGATCGGCAGCTTCCTGGTGTTCACCCTGGTCATCCAAGGATTCGCCCTGACGGCCTTCCAATACAGCGTCAGCCATTTTGCCGGTTAATAATTTAACGGCACGAATAGCGTCATCGTTTGCAGGGATTGGGAAATCGATTTCGTCTGGGTCACAGTTAGTGTCAACTGTAGCTACCACAGGGATACCCAATTTTTTAGCTTCTGCAATGGCAATGCGTTCTTTTTTAGGGTCAATTACGAATAATGCGCCCGGCATTTTAGGCATATCTTTGATACCGCCGAGGTATTTTTCCAATTTTTCCATTTCATGACGCAAGCCGATTACTTCTTTCTTAGGAAGAAGTTCGAATGTGCCGTCTTCAGCCATTGTTTCAAGCTGTTTTAAACGTTTTACACGAGTTTCGATAGTTTTGAAGTTAGTAAGCATACCACCTAACCAACGTTCGTTTACATAGAACATGTTAGCGCGGATAGCTTCTTCTTTAACGGATTCCTGAGCTTGTTTTTTCGTGCCTACGAAAAGAACTACTTCACCGTTCTGAGCAACTTCACGAAGGAAGTCATAAGCTTCTTCTACTTTTTTAACTGTTTTCTGAAGGTCGATGATATAAATACCATTACGTTCAGTGAAGATGAACTTAGCCATCTTAGGGTTCCATCTTCTTGTCTGGTGACCGAAGTGTACGCCGGCCTCCAATAATTGTTTCATTGATACTACTGCCATGTTGGCACCTCCTGTTAATAAACCTCCGCCGCTTCATATCCGAGTAAAAATCAGGAAAAGCCCTGACACAGATGTCGGATCAGACGTGCGTGCGTAATTTCATACTTTATGAGTATATCACACGAACTGTTGCTCTGGCAAGCGGTTTAGAAGAATTTCTTTTTGGCACTTGTGAGGCTCTAAACGGAAATAATAGAGGCATTAGCCATGTCATTCTTGCTCAGGTTTTGCAAAGCAAAAAAATCGCTGCGAATGACATGGCTAGTGCCTTTCCTTTCATAGCAGCTATTCCGTTTAGAGCCTCACTGTCCGTCAAAGAACTTACTCTTAAACGGCTTGCCTGTTAGCAAAGGTTCGTGTGCTATAAAAGTATTCAATTGGTGGGAGGTGGACTCTAGGTGCGGTCTTGCTCCAGGTTTTGCAAGCAAAAAAATCGCTTCGAATGACATGGCTATCGTCTTCCCTATCATACAGCTTCAACCATCCCACACATCGGTTACAACTAAAATACTCTGCCCACAAACGGCTTGCCTGTTAGCAAAGGTTCGTGTGTTATAAAAGTATTCAATTTGGTGGGGGTGGGCTCATAGTGTTTTTGCTGCTGGGTTTGCGAAGCAAAAAAAGTAGTGCCGTATAGGTTTAGTTGTTGTATTCAGTGTGCAAGGTTGGTTGTACTTAAGCAAGGATTTTGGGAGGATATGCTTAGTACGTGTTGTTTCTTTTGCAACGCTGAATTGGCTTAACACTTATACGGCACTTGTGTAGTTATCAAAAGAGTTAAACGGAGAGTTTTGTCATTAACAGTTCAAGTTTTTGAAGGAGTTCTACGTTTTCTTGAGCTAGTTGGTCTATTTTCTGATTAGCAATTTGGTTTTCTTTTTCCAACAGGGTCATTTTATCGTTGAGTACATAAACGGTGCTGATTGGCGCCATGCGTTCATCGTTAATATAAGCACGACGTTTTTCACTTGGTCCCACTTTGAAGGTTGCGGACACGTTATACATGTTGTCATTATTGCCCACGCTTGTTCCTACAGCAAAGAGTACGTCTTCATTCGGTTGATAGGACGCACCTAATGCCATTGCCGAAGCTTCTCGGTAAAAGCCGCCGGCCACAGAGAAGTTTAATTTACTGCTTGGATCAAAAGCGAGGTTTCTTAAACCGGCTAAGGCCGCCGACATAGCACCGACTTTGTGCATTTCTCCTTTCATTTGGGTAACATCCCGTTCTATGGTATTAACTTTGCCCTCAATGTTATCTACTCGATTATTTAATTCATTTATCTGACTGGTATGATTGTTTATAACAGTTGTAAAACCATTCGTATATTCTTTCACGGTAGTTTCAATTGAATTTTTAACCGAACGAAGCTGTGCCACATTAACGGCATCGCTATCTTCCGAACCGGCCGCCACATTAACGATTTGACGTTTCATATCATCATTACCTACCGAAACCGCCCCTGCATTGCCTTTAACTGTGTTAGCAATAGCAGTTTTGTCGGCATCTTTAGCTTTATCAGCCCCATACACTTGTTCATCCGCCGCGGAGGCATCAGATACTACCGATACATCTTTTAAACTATAACGATTAGCTATGGACTGACTGCCTAAAGCTACGCCATCTTGAGTTTCCACGAAAGAATCTGCGCCTATAGCTATACCGCCGGCACTGGTAGAATCAGCTTGGCGACCGATGGCAATAGAGTCGGTATTGCGTGCATGGGTATCGGATCCCATGGAAATAGCATAATCGCCACCCGCATTGGCATCGTTATTCGCATTGGCGTTGCGCACCGTATTGGTACCGATTGATATTCCGTGAAGTCCGGCCGTTTGCACATTATAACCTACGGAAGTTGAAAATCTACCATCTGCCTGAGAGTTAGGGCCCAGCGATGTACTTCCTTCTGCAGTTGCAATAGAATGAGTGCCTAACGCTACGGCATAGGTATTTTGAGTTCTTGCATCATTACCGATAGCGGTTGCATTCATACCATCCGCTTTAGCAATGGTACCGAATGCCGAAGCGCCCCAACCGTTGGCATGGGCTTGGTTCCCAATAGCCGTATCACTTTCACCTAAAGCTTCAGCCTGTGTCCCAAGGGCCGTCGAAGCTATACCTTCAGCTTTAGTTTTTAATCCGACAGCAATACCGCGCCCGGCTCCCACATGAGCTTCTTTACCCACTGCAATAGCATTATTCATATTGTAAGTCGTATCAAAATACGTATACGTCTCACTCATAGAGGCACCACCGAGTGCAATACTGTTTTCGCCAATGGCGTTTGCTCCGTTGCCGAAAGCTGACGCATTTAGACCATTTACCTTGACTCCCGCACCTACGGCCGTAGCACCACTCCATTTCGTTTCAGCATTAACACCTATAGCGATGGATGTTTGGCCATTTGTTTTTCTTTTATCCGAATTCGACATAGTATCGCTATAATTATCCGATTGCAATACTTTAGCATTCCTGCCAATAGCTACACCATGAGCGGCCACATTAGCGACGCCGGCGCCGTTTCCTACAGTAATACTATTCACAGCTTCAGCCGTAGAATTAGGTCCTACCGCTACACTATTAGTACCGTTTGCAACCGGAACTGTATCACTGGAGTTAACAGCTACATAATCTATAGCTGACGCTCCAACTTCATTTGCGCCACATACAGCAAACGCCCCAAAACAAGCAAAGTCAGCATATCTCTTTGTTTCTTCTTCATTAATACCACCTAATCAACCTTACAAAAATGAAATTAATTACAATATTTTCATATTATAAATTAATTCAAATTGTAAATCAAGTGGTTATATTTTTATTTGATAAATCTATTATTAAGATAGGTTTTTGTCATTAAAAGCATTCTACATTATACGGTTATATTAAACATTTTGTGAATAAAAATAATATAATGTATTACATAAATTGAATATAAATAAAAGTAACAATTTATTAATTTTCACAAGATTTCAACAAAAAAGGTTGCTCCCTGAGGAAGCAACCTTTTGATTGAAACTTATATAGTTTTTATTAAACAAACAAATTCAAGATTTCTACACCGATGAGACCGCATACGGCAATGGCTGTTTCTACGGCACACCAAGTACGTACGGTTTGTTTAACAGTAAGACCGAAGAATTCTTTGAAGAGCCAGAAGCCAGGGTCATTCGGTGGGCTGAAGATAACGCTGCCCGCACCTACGGCCAGTACCATAAGTTCAGGGCTCACGCCGGTAAGCGGAATGAGCGGCGCTACGATACCACCTGCTGTAAGAGCTGCTACGGTAGCGGAACCTACAGCAATACGAATAACGGAAGCGATGATCCAGGCCAACAATAATGGGGACAAGTTAGCACCCATTACCAAGTGACCGATGTAGTCGCCTACACCGCTGTCGATGAGCACTTGTTTCAACGCCCCGCCCGCACCTACGATGAAGAGAATCATAGCAACGGTAAGAATTGCTTTTTCAGAAGTTTCCATGATTTCTTTCGTAGTTTTGCCACGAGCATAACCGAATGTGTAGAAGGCTACAGCAACGGAAATAGTCAACGCAACACTTGGGTCACCGATGAAGTTGAAGATATGCATGATTGGCGCATCTTTAGGAATACCCATCATTTTACCTACGGCGCTGATAGCCATCAAGATAACCGGTGTTAAAGCGGTTAAAATACTGCTCATGAAGGAAGGCATTTCTTCATCAGAGAAGTTTTTATCATTGTGAAGGCCTTCAGGAATTTCCGTTTTAATGTCTTTTACGGTGTTGTACAGTAACGGACCGGAAATAATAACGGTTGGAATACCGATGATTAAACCGTAAATCAAGGTTTTGCCGATATCGGCGTTAAAAATAACGGAAATCGCGGTTGGACCCGGATGTGGTGGCAAGAAGCCGTGAGTAACGGATAAAGCGGCAGCCATCGGAATACCTACTTCGAGAAGTGGAATGTCAGCTGCTACCGCAATGGTAAATACCAACGGAATTAAAAGTACGAAGCCGATTTCGTAAAATAAAGCGATACCAACAATAAAACCGGTTAAACAAACTGCCCATTTTACATTTTTACGACCAAACATATTAATCAATGTGGTAGCAATACGCTGTGCCCCGCCGCTGTCAGCCATGAGTTTACCGAGAATGGCACCGAAGCCGACTACGATTGTTAAGCCGCCTAAGGTTGAACCCAAGCCTTTTTGAATGGTAGGGAAGATTTTATCAATCGGCAACCCTTCACCAAACGCCAACAAAATACACACTAAAATAAGGGATAAAAAGCTATTCAACTTCACTTTTACAATAAGGAAGAACAATAGCACGATGCCTAATGCCAATATAACCAGTGGCATAGAAGCGCCTCCTTTCATATGAACCGACACAATAGTTCAAAAAGAAAAAAATATATTATAAACGATTGAACGGATGGTTCTGTTGGAAGTTCACCAAACGAGCCAAATCATCTTTCATATTTACATATAAAGACTCATAAATCTTGAACAAGTCATCATATACTTCGCGATTAACTTCTTTTGGTGTGTATACTTCTTGAGCCGTAACTAGTGTAGCTGTATCTTTAATGTCTTTCAACGTACCGTCAGAAATAAAACCTAATACGGCTGCGCCAAAGGATGCCCCTTCACTGTTTGTCGGCAAGGTAATGTTTTCATTAAAAATATCAGCCATAATCTGAAGCCATAATTCGGATTTAGTAAAGCTGCCGCTGACGCGAATGTCTTTCACTTCTTCAAAATCACGCAGAGCTTGCAATACGCAAAGAAGGCTGTAACAAATACCTTCCATGGTAGCGCGAATCATATAAGAACGGCTGTGATTTAAGGATAAGCCGATAAAAGCACCGCGTAAATCGGAGTTCCAATATGGTGCTCGTTCACCGGTAAAGAACGGCATCAAGAGTAATCCGCCGGAGCCGGCCGGTACGTGACGAGCTTTCATGGTCATCAAATCGTATGGATCCACATCGAGTTGTTCCATTTGCGGGCCATGCAAATGAAGAATACGGTCACGCATCCAACGCATGATGATACCGCCATTGTTAATGGCACCGCCGGCTACCCACATGTCATCGGTTAAGTTGTAACACCATGTACGTTGTTGTTTATCCATGCGCGGTTTTTCCGTAAGCATGCGAATCGCACCGCTCGTACCAATCGTGCAGCTGAGCTGACCGGCTGAAACAGCACCAATACCAACATTTACCAATACACCATCGGTTGCACCGATAACAACCGGTAAACCGGCCGGCAAACCTAAACGGCTCGCTACATCAGGCAACAAGGCACTACTATGAGTCGTAGAAACAACTTCCGGCAAACATTTTTCGGTAATACCGACAAAGTTTAAAATTTCTTCGTCCCAACATTCTTTGTGCGCATTGTAGAGACCACTGCTGCTGGCAACCGATTTATCAGTCACCCATTCACCGGTTAAATTACGGAAAATGAAATCTTTAATAGAGCCGATATGAGTCATGCGTTCAAAAATGGACGGCTGATTTTCTTTCACCCATAGGATTTTAGCCAGTGGATAGGTAGCATGCAACGGACAGCCTGTATTGAAGTAAAAATCTTTAACTTTAGGGTCTTTTTCTAAACGACGAACAATAGCGGCACTGCGGCTATCAGCCCAGGTCATCATATTGCCTAAGAGTTGGAACTTATCATCTTGCGGGATAAAGCTGTGCATAACGGAACTTAAGGCCAAACCGGAAATAGTAACCAATTTGTACTGTAATTCAGCTACGGTCCCCTTCACTACTTCTTCTACAGCATCATAAATCTGCTGCGGATTTTGTTCCGCCCAGTCATACTGTGGCGTTTCCAAGCTGTAAAATGCTTCAGTCGTAGCTACTGCCTTACCCGTAGCCGTATACGCCGTAGCACGCACACCGGTCGTGCCTACATCAACACCAATCCATACCGGATCTTTCACTTTTAAGGTCATAAAAACCTCCTTTTACTGCTAACATTTATTTTACTACTAATATTTAGCCGAATAAACTCATTTGTTCATCTTCCGGTAAATCTTTAAAACAACCTAAATCTCGCATAGTTGCGATGATGCTGCCGGAAACCTTGCAACGACGTTGTAAGTCTTTAACTGATGTAAACGGTTTTTCTTTCCGTTCCGCCACAATCATATCCGCTACTTTTTCACCCAAGCTGTCCACAGCCAAGAACGGCGGCAATAAAGCACCGTTATGAATAGTAAAACGACGGGCTTCTGAGTAATTAAGATCAGCCACTAAGAAATCAAAACCGCGCTGCTTCATTTCCATGGAAACTTCCAAGGCACTCATCATGTCTTTGTCTTTATTGCTTGCCTTGCGGTCCAGTGCTTTCAAACGATCAAACTCGGCACGCTGTTCACTGAGTGAACTTGCCATTATTTTCATGTCATACGCTTTGGCACGAATCGAGAAATAAGCGGCATAGAATGCCAACGGATAATTAATTTTAAACCAGGCAATGCGAAACGCCATCATTACATAAGCCACCGCATGGGCACGGGGGAATAAATAGGAAATTTTATTACAAGACTCAATGAACCATTCCGGAATACCACCGGCACGCATCTGTTCTTCGTAATCCGTTTCTTTTTGCCCCAATTTATTCAACTTATCAATCTTCTTGCCCTTACGCACGTTTTCCATGACTTTAAAGCAAGTAATTGGCTTAATACCGCGATGCATCAAGAAGTTCATGATGTCATCACGGGTAGAAATGGCTTCATTCAATTGGCAAGTACCATTTTTAATTAAAGTTTGCGCATTGTCAAGCCATACATTCGTACCATGAGAAAAACCGGAAATACGTACTATGTCGGAGAAACATTTCGGCTTGGAATCTTCCAACATACGCCGTACAAAGCCGGTACCACATTCCGGTACGGCCAAGGATGCAACTTTATCACCCATCAGCTGCTCCGGTGTTAAACCGATAGCTTTAGTGGACGAGAACAAGCTGAGTGTTTCCGGATCGTCAAACGGAATCGTTTGAACGTCGATACCGGTAATATCTTCCAACATACGAATAATTGTCGGATCATCATGGCCCAGTATATCAAGCTTCGTCATACAACCTTCAAAGGAGTGATAATCGAAGTGAGTCGTAATGATGCCACTGTCTTTTTTATTGGCCGGATATTGCACCGGTGTGAACTCATGCACATCCATATCGCGCGGACAAACCATGATGCCCCCCGGATGCTGACCGGTTGTATTTTTTACACCCGTAACGCCTTTGGCCAAGGATTCCAAAAAGCCTTGACGCGCTTGAATATCATTTGCTTCCGCATATTTTTTAACATAACCAATTGCTGTTTTTTCAGCAATCGTACCGATTGTGCCGGCGCGGAATACATTATCACGACCGAACAATTCTTCCGTG
This sequence comes from Veillonella sp. KGMB01456, assembly GCF_023051165.1. Taxonomy (GTDB): domain Bacteria; phylum Bacillota; class Negativicutes; order Veillonellales; family Veillonellaceae; genus Veillonella_A. The sequence goes on along the minus strand of NZ_JALKIG010000002.1, from coordinate 50,762 downwards.
TATTTATGAGCGCGTGGCTGATAATCACCGGAGAAGTTAAGGTCAATATCAGGTACCTTATCGCCATTAAAGCCCATGAATATAGCAAACGGAATATCATGGCCGTTGGTGTGAAGCGGTGTACCGCATTCCGGACAATTCTTGCGTGGCAAGTCAAAGCCACCGGCATATTCACCCTTGGTAAAGAATTCGCTATGTTTACATTTCGGGCAAATATAATGTGGTGGTAACGGATTTACTTCCGTAATATCTGCCATGGTGGCTACAAACGAGGAACCTACGGAACCACGGGAGCCTACCAAATAACCGTCATCCAAGGACTTACGCACCAGTTTATGCGCAATATAATACAACACGCCGTAACCGTTGCCGATAATACGGGTCAACTCATAATCGAGGCGCTCCGCTACTACATCCGGCAAAGGATCCCCATAAATTTCTTTGGCCTTTTTATAACACATTTCCTTCAATGCATTATCGGCCCCTTCAATCTTAGGTGAATACGTTTTGCGCTGCGGTACCGGTTGCAAAGATTCAATGCTGTCATTAATCATGCGCGAGTTGGTAACTACCACTTCATAGGCTTTCTCTTCGCCCAAGTATTTAAATTCTTCCAACATTTCATCGGTAGTACGCAAATATAGCGACGGCGTCCGTTCAATATCTTTAAAACCGGATACAGTCAACATAATCTGGCGATATATTTTTTCATCATCATTCAGATGATGCACATCACAGGTTGCCACTACCGGTTTATTCAATAATTCGCCAAGTTCTACAACCTTTTTATTAATGTCAATCAGATACTGCTCATCATGAATTTTTTCACCGGTTTTACGGTCATACATTAAAAATTGATTATTTTCCAATGGCTGGATTTCCAGATAGTCATAGAAAGAGGCAATTTCCAATAATCGTTCCTGCGACTCACCTTTAATGATGGCACGAATCAGCTCACCCGCTTCACAAGCGGAACCGATAATGATACCTTCGCGATGGTCTTCAATAACGGCACGCGGTAAACGCGGACGGCGTTTGTAGTACTGTAAATGGGAAATAGAAATCATTTTGTATAAATTACGAAGCCCTACCCGATTTTTGGCCAATAAAATAATATGCGCGCGGGTATCATTTTCTTCATCTTCAATCAAATACCCTTCCACGCCGTAAATCACTTTAACGCCTAATTTGCCGGCCACTTCCTGTGCTTCCGGGAAAGCCTGAATGACACCATGGTCGGTAATGGCTACCGCCGGGTGACCCCAAGCTTTTACCGTTTGTAATAACTCTTTCACATTAACCAAGGCATCGCGGTCACTCATTTTAGTATGAAGATGCAGTTCTACGCGAGAATCTTCACGATTTTCCGTACGTTTAGCGCCACTTTCCAACTGTTGAATGCTACGCAATACCAGCGTATAATCACGTTCGAATTTATCATCATAATGAACATCGCCTTGTACGCGAACGGCTTTGAGTCCATTCATCGTTTTAAGGAGCTCCTCGCCCTCTTCGGCGGTATCCGTAAACTTGGCAAAACGGATACTGTTTGTGGCATCTACGATATGCCCCTTAATGAGACCTTTACCGGTTTTCGTTTCAATCATTTCAAGTGACACAAAGATGCCTTCAAAAACGACGCCGTTTACTTCTTCATTAACAGAAGAAATGCTAACCGGTTCGCCGTGAATAGCCGGCCCCAAAATCATGCCCGGATCGGTCACATCACGTTTAAAGCTGCGTCTTCGTTTTCCGCTATACTGAAAACCACCGCCTGCCTGTGCATCTACCGGCGTAGTCTTAGCCGGCACATAGTTACACTCTACCGGTTCATCATACATGCTGATAGGCGCATCCTCTCTTAATGCAAAGGGAAAATCGTATTCATCAAAGCCCGGTGGCATATCTTCTTCCTGATGGTTAAATTCATCAGGACTTTCATGCTCAGAGGCGTGAAAAATTTCATCCCAATACTTTTGATCCAACGCATCCTCAGGGATTTCAATCTCTCCGGGATCATCCATATAGTACTCTTCCGGCGTATGATCATGAATCGGTGCCGTAGCATAGCCATAGAATAAAGTATCAGCATCATCGGAAGCCAGTTGCCTTACGGGAATCTGCTTTATCTGATACCATTCTTCCAGTTTATTCTGTAACTCTTTAAATGCATCCGGTTGGGACAGCACATTTTTAATTTTTACGGTTTTATCCTTAATTTCAATCATAAGAGCCGTTTGCTTTCGCCGTTTCGGCACAATATGATATCGTACTTTCATGTCTATCCTTCCTTCAAATTTTTAAAACTCATTGTATTACTCCGACTTAGCGGATTCAGTTTTATCGTTATTGGTAGGTGTTTCTTTTTTATCAGATTCTTTAGCCCCGTCCTTACCGTCTTTAGCGGTTTCTTTAGCCGGTTTTACAACATAAGTCGTTACCGGATCATAGGTGGAGTTAAAGGAGTCAGTTTTGGTTCGGCCGTCTTTATACGTAATGTGTACCGTCGTATCCACACTAAGGCCTGCATGACCTTCGGTCGTTGTTTCCTTGGTCACCGACGGATCGATACGAGTTTCCACTTTATTCGGAATTGTCTGCTCATTGCCCACTGTAATAGATACTGCTTGCGGTTCATCCGCCGCAAAGCCTAAGATACTAATAGTTAAAGTATCACCGGATGTATGAGCCAGCACATAGATTGGATGGTCGTACGGATTTTTGAAAATAAAATCTAAATAACCGTACGCCACTGTAGCATCACGACCGGCCGCCATATAGCCTACCGGTGCAAAATGCGGCGTCCGTTCTACAATATCCATCCCCGCCAATAAAGCACTATTGAAAAGCGTGGAACTAACTTGGCAAATGCCACCGCCAATACCGGGCACTAATTTACCGTCCATAAATACCGGTGCATCATCGTATCCCGCTTCAGCCGTACGTTCACCAACAATATCATTAAATGAAAAGTTTTGGTGCGGCATAATCACCACATTATTAATTTTATCGGTAGCAATTTGAATATTATGGGTACGGCTTACATCACCGGAGTTAAAAGTAGTGGAATACGTTCCCAATACGGTATTAATCCCTTTTAATGTTTCAGCCGTGATCTTTGGCTTAGCCTGATTATCGATGACTAGCTCAAAACCTGATACTTCGCCTTTAGCAAGCTTTTCCTGTAAGCTAGCCACTGTCTTAGCAATATCGAGACGCTTACCCGGTACTTCCGGATGCAATACGACTTGTCCGTTTTCAACCGTCAAATAGGCATCATGGCCGGTATACCCGATTTCTTTACTATAAGTCTGCAATAAGGCTTCTAACGCCGGGACATTAACATCATATACGATAGCTTTAGATACCGGTGCCATCAATGCATGCCAACGATTCGTAATATATTCTTCCATAGAAGGCTCATACCCGTAAGTCATAAGGCTTTCAATGGTTTTATCTACATTCGGTTTTACACCGATATCTTTTAAAGCTACCGTGGTTTCCTTACCATCCTGCCATTTGACCTTCATATGCGTTGGTCCCTTGGCCGCTTCCGCTTCAATAATATCTGCCAACTCTTCTTTATTAGCTTGTGACACATCACGTTCACCTAAATACATGCCTTGAATGACATTGCCTGTAGGATATAAAAAGGCGCCCGTACTTAATGAAATTAAACCTAACACCACACCGGCTACAATGCCGACTTTTTTCTTCATTCAACAACACCCCGCTGCCTATAACTTGTAATGAGTAAAACCCGGTAACTTTCTATGGGTAAACTCTAGGACTTGCAATAGGCTAAACATAAATCTTTAAAATAAGATAAGTCGCCCTCACCACGACGACTGTTGCGCATAACTTCATAGAGACCACGCAACAATTTAGCCAAGGCTCGTACTGACACGTTCCTTTGCCGGTACGCCAAAGTAATGGGATACGGTTTCGTAGCGGACTCGTATTTTTTAAATAAATCCTGTACCTCCCGTTCCGATAATCCCGTACCTTTACATTCGCTAACCATCAACTGCAAACGCAATTGGCCTTCAATATATGACATGGCTCGTTCCGATTCTTTGTTCTGAAGCATAAAAGGAAACAAAGCCAATAAAGTAGCTGCATCTTTTTGCAGTAATGCCTCTTTGAATAAAAAGATATTTTTTGCTCCATAATCACTACCATTATGAATTAAAAAATCCTGCGTTATTTTGCCTTTCGGCGGCAATAAGAGAAAATAACGGTCAAATTCGGTTCGCAAAAAGCTGACCGGCACATCTTGCCACAATTCCAATAAATGCTTCATATATTCCAGTCCGTCCATTGTTATGGTAAAACCATTTTGCTTACAATAGGACTGCAACCATTGGACTATTTCCTCTTTTTTTAGACGCATGCAGGCCACATTCGTAATTTTTTTCAAAAACTCACTATTATGCTTAGTCCGCTTATCTATCGTATCATGATATAGAATTAACACCGGATTGGCACCTTCATAAGTAATCAATAAATTATACAATTGTTGCCACTCATCACTAACCTTTTTATTGGGCTTTACAAAAATAGGCGGATTGATTAAACAATATAAAGTTGGTTCACCAAATAGCGAATCTTCGCTTAACTTTTCACAAATTCGCCCCGGTCCGACTTCATCATTTAAAGACTGCACCGCCAAATCCTTGTATTTAGTTAAAAATTCGCGTTTCTTTTCATCAATGAGCTGTGACTCATCACCATAAAGCAGCAAAATTGCCATAGCCCCTCCTACAATAAAAAATCCGGGACAACACGTGTGCCCGTAATATATCTGGTTGAATCCGCCGGATCTACATCAGCGTAATTGCCGGAGCTCGGCCAATATACAATGGCAACCGGACCTGACGGACCGTCATCGCCCCTTGATGCTGTAGCGCTGTTAGTAGTTCCTACAATATATTGTTTCGTCTCTATTAATTTTAGATTGTTTTCGCTAATTTGTCCATTACCGAATAGGAATCCTCCCCTTGGTCCTTCCACCAAAATCTGATTTGGATACTCCCTAACAAGCTTGTCGAAATCTGCACTATTACGCCCTATATAAGTATCTTGATTCATATCGCTTTTATGTATTGCGCTCACAGGAAATTCCAAGCTATGCAGTAGGGTTATGATACTTTTTTCATTACCTTCATTTACCTCTTGCATTATAACACCATTGAGGCGTTCGATACCATAATAATGAACGCTGTTGACTATGGAGCTTCGCGTCATATTCGATACGCCTTTACCGCCTGTAGTCATATATAAAAAAGCTTTAGCAGTTTTTAACGGTTCCTCTTTAATGACTAAAAAAGCAGCTCCTCTATTAACCGGAATCGTATGAATAAAAACTTGTTCACTCGACAAATGAATTAAGGGTAAGAGAAGCACAATAAATAACAGACTCATTGTGATGTTTTCATAAAAAAGCGAGCGAACCCTCCATTCATGCATAATAGCATATAAATGACGACAACATATAACATATATAGTGCCAAGCCACACCGGCAATGCCCCTAACCACATAACCGCTCCCGGCAATGAAGCAATCGTAAAGTTTAAAAAGAGGGATAACCGCAAAAGGAGCCCCAGCAAATACCATAAACTGCCTACTGGAATTAACCAGTGCAAAAGCAACAGCACAGCAGTAGCCAATATGGCTAAATCCAATAAAGGACCGACAATAACGGCTGCCAAAAAGGATCCGTACCCCATAAGATGAAAATAATAAAGTTGCAACGGCCAAATTAAAATTTGCGCACTAAGGCATAAACTGATGGGGCCCATAATATAGGGCCAGCCTTTCGGCAAACGCTGATACAAAGTGCGGCTGAAGAGTAATATGCCATAGGTGGCACCTAAGGAGAGTTGAAAACTGATATCCAAGAACAAAAGCGGTTCATACGCCAACATAAGAGCCGCACTTATATTCAGAGCCTGCCGACTATGATACACCTCGCCTCGAATTAGAGCAATTCCCATAATAATACCCATGACAGCGGAACGCACCACGGGCGGATTGAACCCCACAATAGCACAATATAATATAACAAAGACGATGGCACCGTAAGTCGCTTTTTTCTTGGGTACCCCCATAATATGAGCAACAACAAACACAAACCCGAATAATAGGGCTACGTGAGAGCCGGATACAGATAAGATGTGGATTAACCCCGTTTTGGCAAACGAATCCATAACAGACGCATCTATAGCTCCATAGCCACCGCCAAGCAATAAACTCTGTCCTACGGCAGCCATTTCACCGGGTAAATTAGCAGCTATCTGATTCATCAGTTGCCAACGGGTCACCCCCAATAGATAATCGATTCTATCGTTAATACGCTCATACCAGTTTGGTCTAACCGCTGTATCAAAGCCCTCAAAAGTCCCTTCATATAGATTGCCTACGCGATGGGCTGCCAGATAACGGGGGCGCAAATCGATGCGACCTTCTTCGGGAGCCTGTAACAGTTTACTCGTCCTGCCTTTTACCATCACATATTGACCGGGCAAGATAGGCTTTGCCTTCATAGCTTCGGTAGGCGCCACATATACCATAAGTTGACCGTCCGCTTTTAACGGCTTTGACTCGGTGGCTTCTTTTTTTGGTATCATAGTAACTAAATCGCCTTCAAAGCGCAGAAATTCTTTATCTTGCAGGATAACTGATTCCGGCAAATTCAGAACACGAACTGTATATATTCCTTCAGCCCCCATATAGTAAGGGTTAACCTCATAATACTCGTCAATCTCGCTTTTTGTATGATAGTATCCCATACTCGCTAAAACCAATAACAATCCAACGATAATAGCTTGTACATAAGAAGATGTAATACCTTGGCGCACCATGTCCGTAGCACTTATAGTGGGACCGGCATAGATATAGCTTTGCTTCTTATTTTTACCTCCTCGCTGCCAAATCAGCCAAATGAAATACCAAATACTACAGAGAAAAACAATCATCGGGTTAGTGAATTCATAGCGTTGTCCGTAGGCAAACACGATTCCCCAAGCCGGCGCCAGCCATAGTATGGCACCCCATTCCGTATAAGTAAAAAAATATAATACCTTTTTACCTGGCGCTACAATTTTCTGCCATGATATTTGCTCACCCATATTACTCCTCATACATATAAACGTTTCAGACTTCAATTTGGCTCCAAATTTTTAAAAATTTTTATAAAGAATTTTTTCGTCACATCAATTATTAACAAAATAATCTGATTGATTGAAATAGATCCGCACAAAATATTTCGCTTAAACTATATTGTTTAAATCATTTTACTTAAATCATTTTTCTTAAAGCGTGCTGCTCAAACGGTAATATGGGGTGCCAATTTCTTAAACGTAGCGTCCCCAATTCCCTTTACCTTTTTAAGATCTTCAATCGCTTTAAAAGGTCCCGATTGCTCCCGATAAGCAATAATCTTCTTAGCCGTTCCCAGCCCCACACCGGATAATTTAGTCAATTCCTGCTCCGTCTCCGTATTAATATTTATCTTTTGCCTACGCAAAAGTTCTTCCGGGTTTCCCATGAAATTAAACGTCACATGGATATGACTGCCGCTGGTAGCAACTTCCGCCAAATTTAAGGTATCCACCGAAGCATACGGTAATAAACCGCCCGCCCCTTGAATCACATCGCCTACGGTTTCACCTTCGCGCACTTTGTATAATCCGGGAGTTTCCACAGCACCCGTTACATAAACAAACTGATTATCGCCGCCTGAATTGTTATTGAAATCACTGTTACGATTGTCCGTCGAAGTGCTATTAGAATGGCCACTCCCTTTACTACTTCTGTTTATTAGCGAACTATCGGCTTCACCATCATTAACACTCCTATTTCCGGATGTAGAAGCAGCCACCACATCGGATGTATTCATTTGCTCCGATGAATCTGATATAATAGGCCTTAGCACCACTAAATATAAAAATATAGATATAGCTAAAAGTAACCATACTTTTTTATGCTTTTTTAGCTGTTCCATTACAAAACCCTCCCAAAACTTAATTTTATATTCTTAGTTAGGGTTTCGTGATTGAAAATATAAGTCCTACTTAATTCCACCACTGGTGCGCATGCGCACTAATGGTATGAGTAACTAAAGATAAGAATCATAAAACTTCGTATGGACACAGTAATAGAAAGGATGTATTTTATGGAAACAAATCGTTTAAAAAATTATGCACACGCTCTTTTGACAACCGGCGTAAACCTTCAAAAAGATCAAACCTTAGTTATCAATGTGGATGTAGAAAACAGCGACTTTGCCCTAATCGTAACTAAGGAAGCCTATGCATTAGGGGCTAAAGAAGTAGTAGTAAATTGGCGTTCCACCGAAATCGGTAAAGAACGACTCCTTCATGCGCCGGAAGATGTATTATCCAATCCGGCCCCTTGGATTCCTACCTATTATCAAACCTATGTTGATAGAGGCGCCGCCTTTTTATCCCTCATCAGCGCTAATCCGAAAGCACTAGCCGGTGTTCCATCGGAACGCATTGCTATGCAGTCTCGTAACTTAAATAAAACGCTTGCTTTCTATCACGAAGCCATCATGGATTCCACCCTCACCTGGTGCGTAGCCTCCGTGGCGACCTTGCGCTGGGCTGAACTATTAGGCTTCACCGGTACCGATTCTGAAAAACTCGATACCTTATGGTCTGAAATTTTCACGCTCTGCCGTCTTGAAAACGTCGCTGACGAAGAAACTTTGCCAAAACATTTAGAACGCCTTGGCCATCGTACCAAAGCCATGAATGACTATCATTTTAAAACACTTCATTACACTTGCTCCAACGGCACCGACTTACGTATTGATCTTCCTAAAAACCATTTGTGGCAAGGCGGTGCAGAGGCTGCTAAAAACGGAACCATCTTCGATGCCAACATTCCAACCGAAGAAGTATTCAGTGCCCCTCAATACAATGGGGTTAACGGCATTGTGTACAGCACAAAGCCGCTTATTTATCAGGGCAATGAAATCAATGAATTCCATTTTACTTTTGAAAACGGCAAAATCGTTGACTACGATGCAAAAGTTGGTAAGGAACATCTGAAACACCTTATCGAAACCGACGAGGGCTCCGCTTATCTCGGCGAAGTGGCTCTCGTAGACCACTACTCCCCAATCAGTCAATCCAATCGTGTCTACTTCGAAACACTGTATGATGAAAACGCCTCCTGCCACCTGGCTATCGGTGCAGCTTACCCAACCTGCCTTGCCAACAGCGACGGCATGAGCAAAGAAGAACTGAAAGCGGAAGGCCTGAATGACTCCCTGACCCACGTCGACTTCATGATTGGACATGAAGATATGAATATTGAAGGAACGACGTTCGAGGGGGATGTTATTCAAGTCATGAAAAACGGAAGGTTGTTAATATAAGGCCTAGCTCCTTCAGCTCTCAAGAGCTTAATCGGATAGTTCGATTGAGCCTTTTTGCCAAAGAAAGAGCGGCAGCACCTCACGCAAACGTTCTCTATAAGCTTACGAGGACAAAATAAATAAAGAAAAAGCATTAGTAACCTCTCCTCCCAGGCTCTACAGAGCAAAGGTCGTTCAAGGTCACTAATGCTTTTTCTTTTTTATATAGTGCTATACTCCTACATAAACTCGCCCTCGTAAGCTTCTAAGAACGGAATCTTATGAAATAACTGCCGCTCTTTCTTTTAAAATAGTGCTACACTTCATACTCAACCTTCCGATTAGGCTCATAAGTGCAATAAGCAGGCGAGGCCATTATATTAACACCCGCCCGAGAACATGATAGAAAAAATCCCCCTCGTCCGTCGCTTCTTCAAAAATAGAGAGGTGAAGTGCGAGGGAGACTTAACAATTCATTCCCACTCCCCCAATATTAGCGTTGTAGTGCGCTTTGTTTTTTCTTGGTAATTCCTTCTCCTCTCTTCCTCCAATATTAGCGTTGTAGTGCGCTTTGGGTCTTCTTGACTGCGGTACGCATAAAAATGGGCAGTGAGCCGCATCGAGTTTTTAGTACTATAGCCCGCAATGTTTTCTTAGGCTCTAATATAAAAAAACAGACAGACTAAGAGGATTGTTGATTGCTGATTATGTAGCTCGCCATGTTTTTTACGTAAAGTAACGCACAAAAACAAAAAACAGACTAACAAGGTTGAACGACTTTTTTCGTAAGAAAACCTGAGTGAGACCTTGTTAGTCTGTTTTTAAATTTATGCTGATAAGTAAAGGCAAATGGCGAGCTACATATATCTGTATACTCCTTGTCTGTCTGTTTTTTACACATTATTTATTAAGACATAGCGGGCTAAGCACTAATACTGACCGCCTGACTGCCCTGTTTTTGCAATACCGCGCAAGAAGAAACCGCGCCCTACACGCTAATATTTACCGTGCGCCCTGTCGGTATATACTCCGTTATCTGCACACCGGCGGTTCTGAGCATTCGTTTCGAGGCTATAACTTCCGCTGTGTCTTTGTATTTATCCTGCCAATAAATCACTTCGCGAATGCCACTTTGAATAATCGCTTTAGCACATTCATTACAAGGAAATAAGGTGACATAAATCTTACTGCCTTCCAATGAACCGCCGCGATAGTTTAAAATGGCATTTAATTCACTGTGAACGATGTAAAAATATTTATTATCGTGGTCTGCATCGCGTCCCCAAGCGAATTCATCGTCGCTGCAACCAAGCGGCATACCGTTGTAGCCGATGGATAAAATCTTGTTATCCTGACTAACGATACAGGCGCCGACCTGGGTATTCGGATCTTTGGAACGCTGAGCTGCCAAGATGGCTACGCCCATAAAATATTCATCCCAACTAATATAGTCACTGCGTTTAGGCATATGACACCTCCTCATTATGCTATAAATGATATTGTTTCACGTATATCGACCTGTCTAACTTAAGCTTATACAGAAATATGCACAATTTAAAATTTAAATTGTGCATATTATCTCATATCATTCTACTAATTATTTAACAACAATATTCACAATTTTATTTGGAATAATGATGACTTTAGCTACAGTTTTACCGTCTGTAAATTCTTTTACACGATCAAGGGCCAATGCCTGAGCTTCCAAATCGGCTTTAGGCATATCTACCGGAATCGTCATTTTATCGCGTACTTTACCGTTAACTTGTACGGCGATTTCAACTTCATCGATTACAAGGGCCGCTTCTTCATAAATTGGCCAATCTTGCTGATGAATGCTGCCGGTTTTACCTACTTCATGCCACAACTCTTCCGTAATATGCGGTGTAAACGGAGCTAACATGAGCAGTAATTTTTCAACCAATTCATGGCCTAAATCAGCCTGTACTGTATCATGACTGTCTTTGAACTGATACATAGCATTAACTAATTCCATGATGCTGGAAATAGCCGTATTAAAGTTGAATTTACCGTCAAGGTCTTCGGTTACTTTTTTAATAACGCGGTGTAATTCACGACGAAGGGCAAATTCATCTTTCGATAATTTTTCACTATGACCTGCTTTAGCCAATTCTTGGTACGCATCAACGATACGCCATACACGATTCAAGAAACGATAAGAGCCTTCAACGCCTTCATCGCTCCAGTCGAGGTCACGTTCTACCGGTGCCGCGAAGAGGATGAAAAGACGAGCCGTATCGGCACCGTATTTCGCAACGATTTCTTCAGGGGATACAACATTGCCCTTAGATTTGGACATTTTGCTGCCTTCTTTAAGCACCATGCCCTGAGTCAACAAACCTTTGAATGGTTCGTCATAGCTTACAAGGCCCAAATCATGAACTACTTTTACGAAGAAACGAGAATACAATAAGTGCAAGATTGCATGTTCGATACCGCCGATGTATTGGTCTACATCCATCCAGTAATCAGCCAATTTCTTATTAAACGCTTCTTTATCGTTACGAGCATCGGTATAACGAAGGAAATACCAAGAGGAATCGATGAATGTATCCATGGTATCGATTTCACGACGAGCTTCGCCACCACACTTAGGACAAGTGATTTTTACGAAGTTTTCAGATGTAGCCAACGGTGAAATAGCACCTGCATCAAAGGTTACATCTTCCGGCAAACGAACAGGCAATTCTTCTTCAGGCACGAGTTGTTCACCGCATTTATCGCAGTATACAACCGGAATTGGCACGCCCCAATAACGCTGACGGGAAATCAACCAATCACGCAGACGATAGTTAACCATCTTACGGCCTATGCCGCGTTCTTCCAAGTTTTTGATAATAGCTTCGCGTGCTTCCGCAGAAGGCATACCGTTATATTCTTCGGAATTGATAAGGATACCGTCTTCATGAGCTTCCGTTTGCCATTCGTCAAAAGTTAAGTTGTTATCTTCATTTTGGACAACCGGTAAAATCGGCAAATTGTATTTGCGAGCAAATTTATTATCCCGTTCATCATGAGCCGGCGAACCCATAACGGCACCGGTACCGTAATCAACGAGTACGTAGTTGGCAATCCAAATAGGGATATCTTTACCGGTCATCGGATGTTTGGCATAAGCGCCGGTGAAAAGACCTTCTTTTTCAACATCCGTAGAGGTACGGTCAATTTCGTTCAAATTGCGTACTTTGTGAATGAATGCGTCCAATTCCGCTTTATTCGGTTTATTGGCGATTAATTCTTCTACATACGGATGTTCCGGAGCCAATACGATATAGGAAACACCGTAAATCGTATCAACACGAGTCGTATAGACTTCAATATTTTTATTGATTTCAGGGATTTCAAAAGCGAACTGAGCCCCTTCACTGCGACCAATCCAGTTTTTCTGCATTGTTTTAACGCGTTCAGGCCAGTGGTCGAGTTTATCCAAATCGTTTAATAAACGATCTGCGTAGTCTGTAATCTTTAAGAACCACTGTTTAAGGTCTTTCTTTTCAACCTTGTTGTCACAACGCCAGCAAAGGCCGTCAATAACCTGTTCGTTAGCAAGCACTGTATGACAATGCTCACACCAGTTTACTTTGGCTTCTTTTTTGTAAGCTAAGCCTTTTTTGTAAAACTGTTGGAACAACCACTGGGTCCAACGATAGTAATCTTCCTTACAGGTAGCTACTTCACGGTCCCAATCGTAGGATAAACCGAGCTCTTGCTGCTGACGTTTCATATTAGCAATGTTTTCATAAGTCCATTTGCTTGGTGCAATGCCATGTTTAATAGCCGCATTTTCTGCCGGCATACCGAAGGCATCCCAGCCCATTGGATGAAGTACGTTGAAGCCCTTCATTTTTTTAAAACGAGCTACTACGTCACCAATGGAGTAGTTACGCACATGCCCCATATGTAAATTCCCCGATGGATATGGGAACATTTCGAGTACATAATATTTTTCTTTACTTTCATCATAGTCGGTCTTAAACGTATTGTGTTCAAGCCAATACGCTTGCCATTTCTTTTCAATGTCCTGGGCTACATATTTTTCGTTCATGCCACAGCCTCCTCAAACTCAAATTCCTCAAGTCTATACCGTTTTATTTTATCTTCAAGTCTTAAATTTAATTATATTACTATTATAACAATACCGTCAACATGGGATGTGTTACGATTCTTTTGTTACTGCCACTTTCGTAGAACTTGAACCGGTAACAGCTAAGCCCGTTGAAGTAGCACCGGCTGATACTGTACCGGCCGTTTCACCACTGCTAGTAAAAGGATTAGCACCGGCATTCTGCTTAGTCGCAGCCGATTCGTTGCCAATAAAGCTAGGCAATTTAGTAATCTTTTTAGCCGTACCGTGTGGAACATTCTTTGCCGGCACCGCATCATTGTACATAAATTGACGGAAAGATGAAGTTTCAAAACCTTTTCGCCATGCTGCAAAGCCCGCTAATTTAAGCTCACTCATGAGCTCACGCTTGTAGGCCATAGATGCTTCGTCTTCAAACCACACTTCGGAAATGGTAGCCGACTTATTCCGCAAGCCACCGGCAATTCTCGGCTCTTTGCCGGTTTCCGCATAGGCCAATAATTGTTCACCTAATTCATCATTACCGAATCGCAAATAGTGTAATTTCAAATCATCATCCCACTGCACTCTATCAGCATAAATAGCTTTTAATTCCTCTGCTTCTTTCATAGTAAGCGTACGGCTCTTAGCTTTACCGTAGGTAACTTTCCCTTTATCATCTACGGAAATAGTACGCTGCCATACACGCATATAATACGGTACGCCAAGGACGATTTTTTCAGGTGAAACTTCGCGAGTAAGCGCCGTAGCATTGCGTTTTACCCACGGATAGCTGGCAACCGGGCCCGCTTCCGGACTGGATGCCCACACTTCGTCATAGGCCATGAGCACCATATAATCGAGGACTTTGCTTAAATGCTTACGATCGTATACCATGGACCAGTTTTCACTATCGGAATAGCCCGTTACATCCATAGAAACATAGATATTAAACTCATGAAGACGTTGTGTAAGGTATGTTACAAAACTCGTAAGTTTTGCTTTATCCTTATAATGCACATCTTCAAAATCTAAATTATAGCCGTCATAACCATAGGTCAACGCATACAATACCATATCATCCGCAATGGTTTGCCAGTATTTCTTGTCATTTAAGATTTTACTCGTTAAATCCGGATCAAACTGATTCGTCACCAACGGCCATACACGATACCCCTCGTCTTTATAAGTATTGGCGTACGTCAGGCTTACACCGTTTTTAACAGCCAAGCCTTTTTCAGACAAATCAAACCATGTTGGCGAAACAACGGAGGTACCGCTCTTCGCTACCGGTACCCCATAAGAAGCAGACACAGTAGGATCGAATACCCATGCCAAAGAACCCTTTATTTCCTTACGCGTTGGAATATCTAAAGCCCCTAAGGGTGCCTTCAATTCAATACCCGTCTTTGTACGAATCGCCTGTACGCCAAGAAGCGGTGATGTGGCACTCATGTCTACATATGTTGTTCCGTTGCGCTCTATCGTAGCCAATTGAATGGTACGTACACCGTTACGGCGATCGCCGTTGTAGCTCATGTCACCGGCACGACGGGGTGCCGGCAACGCAATATAGGCCTTGTTATTTTTTATACTGATAGTATTTAAATTTACCGTCTGATATACGCTTAAAGGGATAAATATATGGCCGTCTTCCACGATAGCCAATTCCCCCGCATCACTGGTCTGACCAGCCAATGTACGAATAAAAATAGGTTGCACCGATTCCGTGCCGCTAAGGTCATTGCCGGCCTCCTTAGAAACCGTTACTTTACCATTACTAGTAGCTTGCGATGCTTTATATTTTACAGAGTTATCTATTTTGATTAAACTGCTGCTTTCTTTAGTCACTTCAATAGATGCCGCCTGGGCGCCGGTGGCGGAAAGCGTCACTAACGCTGCCAATACGGCACGAGTCAAAATTTTCTTCATATACATCCTTTCTTTTATATAGTAAATTCCATTTTTTATGAGTTTGCTTAGCTTTAATAGACTTTTATTTATTATCAGCTGTTTGTACTCAACCTTAAAAGTCTTCTTAGGTGCTTTTACTCGACAATATATGTTTCATAGGCCCCCAATAGTTGCAAAGACGTGGCCAATTCTTTAAGTTCAGCCAGCGCCTCCGAAATTTGAGGTCCATTATCTAATATCTGAAGATCAAGGAAAAATTTATACTCACCGAGACGTCCTTTGGTCGGACGCGATTCGATTTTAACCAAATTGATTTGCCGTTTGGCAAAAATCCCTAAGCATTCCCACAATGAGCCCGGACGCAAGCCTTCCAATTCACATTGTAAAGACACCTTCCCCGTTGTCATAGTGGCATCAAACGTTATGTGATGATTTGGTTTTACCAAAATAAAGCGCGTCAAATTAAGCATATTATCTTGAATTTGATCGGTTAATTTAACCAAGCCGTATTTTATGCCCATAGCCTCGCCGCCAATGGCTGCTTTGGCTAATGACTGCGATTGAGCCACAATGCCGGCCCCTTGTGCCGTAGAATCCGTCACAATTTGTTGAGCCTGTTTAGCCTGTTTTTGCAAAAACACTTTACATTGTCTCAATGCCTGCGGATGGGAATAAATCATGGTTATTTCATTGGCCGCACTGCCCGGCAAGCCCCATAAATAATGGCGAATAGGCATGCAGATTTCAGCTCGTATTTCCACGCCGCCGTGTTCTGCCAAATAATCTATTGTTGTCAAAACCGTACCGCCCAAAGAATTTTCGACCGGTACGAAAGCATAATCCACATGTCCCAACATGGCCGCTTCAATAGCTTCATCAATAGTATTCATCGCCTCTTTTTGTATCATCAATGATTGACACTCACACAGACGATTCAGAGCTTCTTCCGTAAACGTCCCGTGAGGGCCTAAAAATGAAATAGTTATCACTCTTAATCGCCTCCTCCTACGATAATTTTTATTATAACATACCCCCTTTTTATTTGTCATAAGAATGGCGCTCCGTTATAATGAATATATACTATTTATGAGGAGGTAATTATGCATCAATATTTATTTTATATAGGAGACTTTCCGATTCGAGCTTACGGTCTGCTCTTATCGTTAGGTATTTTCTGCGCCGCCGCAGTAGCCTATTATTTATTTAAACGAGACGGCCGCGGTTGGCATGTTCACATGTTCGATTTCGCTATCACCACCGGTATTGCCGGTATTATCGGTGCCCGTCTTTGGGATGTGTTTTTCTTCGACTGGGATTATTATCAACATCATCTCTTAGAGATTCCCTTTGTATGGCAAGGGGGTATGGCCATTCAAGGGGGCGTCGTGCTCGGTACCTTAGCGGGTATTTGGTATGTAAGGAAACATAATATCGACACTTGGGCTTTTGCCGATGTGTTTGCACCGGCTTTAATTCTGGGTCAATCTGTAGGCCGTATGGCAAACCTCATGAACGGTGATGCTTTCGGACACCCCACCGGCGGTAATTTCGGTATTCTCTATCCGGAAACTACCCTTGCCTTTAAAACCTACGGGGCTCAACCCTTATGGCCGGCCGAAATCTGGGAGGGTCAAATCGATATCCTCATTTTCGTGGCACTGCTCTTATTCAATACAGTACCACACAAAAAAGGTCAGACTTTCGTACTCTATGCTATTTTATACTCAACGGCTCGTTTCTTTCTCGAGTTTTTACGTGGCGACTACGTAAATCTCACCATGGGCCTCAAATCGGCACAGATGACCAGTCTTACGGTTATTATTATCGGGATTATCGTCTTTATCTACCTTCAGGTAAAAGGTTCCTATGATACTCATCTCTATGGGGGCGACGGCGAGGGAGCCTCCCGGGATGCGTCAAAATTACAACCACAGAAAGCTCAAAATAAACATAAACGCAAATAATAGCTAAACAGTTAGTGTTCAATTACTGAATGCTAACTGCTTTTCGTTACAAAAACAAAAAGCAATCTACCTATAAGATATTTCATAGATATCTTACTCAGGCGGATTGCTTTTTATTGTGCCTTACATATTTATACCAAACTGTTATTTAATCGCTCCCCATAATAAAGGCTTTTATAATAATCATGGAAATAGCTGTATAAGAGGCCATAATAAGGAGACCTTCACTGTACAATGCGTTAAGCCCCACAATAATAGACAAACCTATAGGACCTCCTATTTGATGCATGGTGTTGGTAATTCCGCTGGCTGCGCCGGCCAATTCTTTTGGTGTGTCAAAAATACCTGCCGATGTCACCGTGGTTACAACCATGGCTTGCCCCATGCCGAGCGGAATCATCGGTAAGGCAACGGCCAGTACATAACCTTGTTCAATATCAATAAGCGCCGTGGCCACAAGGCCAAGAAGGATTAGTGCCGAACCGACCATCATTATGGTACTTTGTTTCCAATATTGAGATAAACGCGGAACTTGTAATGCAGTCATAAATTGTGGAATCGTCATCGGTAAAAAGGCTAGCCCCGCTCCAAACGGTGTTAGCTCATAAGCTCGTTGTAGCATTTGCGGAATTAAAAACCAATACGGCAGCACACTCATCATAAATAGTAATCGAGTTATATAAGCGCCAAACCGAACTTTATGGGTATATAGAGACAGTGGCATAATCGGTAACGTAATGCTTTTTTCACGCCAATAAAATAAAGCAAGGAAAACGATACCGATTATAGCAAACCAAAATCCGTTATTGTCAGCAGTTAAGCTGTAAATTAAGGAGCTGAGACCGATGACGGAAAGAATGCTGCCCCAATAATCGATTTTGCTGTTAACTGTTTCACTATCCTTAATATAGCGCCAAGTCAATACTACCAATAATAATGCGATAGGCACATTAATCAGAAAACCCACTCGCCAGGAAAATAGACTTGTTAAGGCGCCGCCGATAAGTAACCCGATACTGGATCCCAAACCGGCGGTGGTTCCGTAATACGCTATGGCTTTACTGCGCATTTCACCGATATACGCATCCATGATAAGAGCCAAACTGGTCGGTGCAATAATCGCACTGCCAATACCCTGAACGGCTCGGGCTCCGATTAGCATAGCCGCGCTCTGGGCGTAACCGATAGCTAAGGAACTGAGTGCAAAAATTACGAGACCCAGCTGAAAAATGTGTTTTCGCCCCAATAAATCAGATAAACGTCCGGCTAAAAGTAAGAAACCACCAAAGGTGATTGTATAGGCATTAGATACCCAAGCCAGATGAGTGGAATCAAGCTGTAATGATTCGCCAATCTGTAGCGAACTGGTAAACACGATGGAATTATCCATGAGAATTACAAAATATGATAGTAACGTTATGACGAGCGTCATACCAAACTTAGTATTTTCGGTAGCTTCAACAGAATTATTCGCTTTCATGACTTCTTCCAAAAAAACCATCCTTTTCTTTCAATGATAAAGAGTAAATGTAGATATGCTTACTAAAATAGCTGTAGTGCTACCTAAGCCGGAGCCTTCATGCGTAGTATACGGAATCACGGTTTTACCGTTTAAATCAACTTGATCGAGGAACATACGGACCACCATCGGATATTCGCCCCACCAAATCGGCGACCCGATATAGATAGTATCATATTGGCTTACATCAGGTATGGAGCCTTTGATTGCGGGTCTTTCGTTCTTCTCCCTCCACTTTTTAACTCTTCTTTAATCTCAAATTTTTAACTTCAGCCAAAAAATCTGATTTCCAACTAGTATAAGAACTGTTAGTATCATATCTAATATTCTAAAAATAGTACAATAGTGGTTCTTTATTCATGTATAAACAACACGCATACTGAAGTGTAATTTTAAAGAATTAATAAAGCAATCATTGCAAAAAAATAATCCGCTCGATGTATTTTCCCAGTTAAAAATACGCCGAACGGATTATTTGGCAGAGTTCATTCTATTTATGGTAAAATAGTTTCACCTTAAGCTCTCAGCCTAATGTGACTACTTCATTCGATACCAAGCATATGATGCCAACACAAATAAGGTGTAGGCATCAAATGTCATCATAAAGTATAGGCTGTCGGCAATGCGTGGAATCATATGCACATGGACCAGACCGAGCACAATGGCCAACAAATATAAACGATGCAACCATCGTCCCGTCTGATATGACCAAAGCTGACGCATAGCTTGCCTAAAAGAATCAAATGTTGTTTTCGCTTGTTTACTTAACGGTGTGAGCCAAATTATGGCGACCAACAAGGCGATAACAGCTGCTACCAGAGCTCCAAGCCCGGTATATTTGATTTCCTCATGCATGGAAAAAGAAAACCAATAGTGTCCCAACGCAAGCAGTAAGGTTAAAGGGCCCAACAACCGATGCCAAGCCATAACTTCTGAAATGCGCAACACACGGAGCAACCATTTTGGTTTTGTTATTATATAGACTGCTAACAACCATCCTACATAAGCTATTACGCCTACATCATAGGTAATTAAGTTGCTCGTAGTCTCAACTATACCTGTGTTCATCAAGTATACCAAAGGGGCCGACAGAATGAACCAGTATATTATCAAACGAAATATTTGCAGTAAATTTCCCATCTACACGCTCCCTTTACTGACCCAATACACCGATACGTTGCAGCCATGTCTGTACAGCCGTTTTAGCGGCATCGGAATCAGATTCGCTGCCACGAATTGCTAAGCCTTCCAATAAATGGGCTCCAGGGAATTGTTTTGCTAAGACTGCTTCAACACTCCCTAAGCCGGACCCTTCATGAGTTGTAAACGGAATTACAGTTTTACCATTCAAATTAACTTGATCAAGGAAGGTGTGAACAACCATAGGGTACTCACCCCACCAAATTGGCGAACCGATATAAATAGTGTCATATTGACTCAAATCAGGAATTTGTCCCTGAATAGCCGGTCTTTCATTATTAGCCTGTTCCGCCTTCGCTACTTGCGTAGTTTCACGATACTCCGACGGATATTCTTTTACCGGTACAATTTCATACATATCGGCCCCGGTAGCGCTTTGAATGTAATTGGCAATTCGATGGGTGTGACCGATTGGCAATTCGCCTACACCGTAAACACCTTTAGTTCGCGAGAAAAATACGATTAAGCTTCGGTGGTTCCCTTTAGTTGTATCCGTAGTGGATACTACATTACTAGTAGACACGGTCGTAGTACTCGTATCAGTTTTATCGTTTGAAAAATTCAGCCAAAACAGGCCTGCGCCTATAATAACAACAAGAATAGCAAAAATAAATTTTTTTAGAGTCATATAAATTCCTCCCAATTCTCTCAATATCTCAAAATATAATGGCTTAATGCTTTTGATAGCATATTTTGCTATTATTTCATTGCCATTATATTCCTTGATGTTAACTTCAAGTCAAGTAAATAGTTCTAAGTTTTTAAATATTTTGAAAAAGCCTAACTATCTATTATGATAAAATTTTATGAGTATGCTATAATTATTGTGCATAGTAAATTCGTAGTAACCGTTACACCAAAAGGAGTTTACCATGATTGATTTAATCTTATTAGAACAATTAATTGCATTCAATGATTTCGGCACTTTATCAAAAGCGGCAGAACAGCTTAATATATCCCAACCGGCTCTGACGCGAAGCATGCAGCGCTTGGAAGATGAACTGGGCATTCAATTATTTATACGCACCAAGAATCGCATGACCCTTACCGATACCGGTTACTACACCGTATCGCAAGCGCGTCAATTACTGCGTCATACGGATGATTTTTATCAAAAAATCCATCAATATGCGTTACAACAAGTGGTCTTATATGTGGGGGCCTCCGCGCCCGGTCCTTTATATAAAGTAGAGTATCGAGCCAAAGAACGTAAGTTAGAGCAAAAATTAAACACAGAAATGGCGGATGACCAAACACTGAGAGAAAAGCTGTTAAATGAAGAATGCCAGCTGGTCATCACCGACAAGCCTATCGATAACCCAAAAGTGATTACTGAACTGTTCTTTAACGAAGTGTTGTCACTCACTGTTCCACCCGACCATCCGTTGGCGGACCGAGAATTTGTCACAAAAGAAGATTTAGCCGGTTTAACCATGTTACTGCGTACTCAGCTCGGCATTTGGGAGGATTTTGTCAATCAATTGACCGAAACGACCTTTATCAAGCAAAGCGAGCCGGAAACATTTAATGCCTTAGTAGCGGCTTCCAATTTGCCCAGCTTTATTACCAACGTGAGCAAACTGAATTGGCATGTCCCCGAAAATCGCATCAAGATTCCTATTAAAGAGGACGCTGCTACCATACCGTTTTATATGAATTCCTTGAAAAAACACCGTCATTTAATGGAACAGTTGTTATAAAAAACAATGTCTCCATAGTCAAAACGAGGCTTATAGGACAAAACGAAAACCTAAAACGACCACCTAGCAAAAAAGCAATCCGCAGGCAAAGGCTCTGTCAATCAGAGTTTCTCGCCTTATGGATTGCTTTTTTATTAGTATGATAGCTCCTAAAATGAGCCGTTCTGCGTTCTCTATACCGCTCTTACCAAAGGTTTAGGATAACTAATGTTTTATATTTAACGCACTTTTATAGAATATACTCGGACAAATCAACGTCTTGAACGATAGTACCTAAGCGTTCTTCAACCATTTCAGCAGTAATGGTTACGTCTACTTCTTCAGCCGGTGGTGCATTAAAGGAAATATCCTGCAATAATTTCTCTAAAATCGTATGTAAACGACGAGCACCGATATCTTCCGTTTCATTATTTACGCGATAGGCCAATTCGGCGATTTTATCGATGGCTTCTTCTTTAAAGTGAATGGTCACTTTATCCGCTTTAAGAAGCATATGATATTGTTTTAATAATGCTTGTTGCGGTGTCGTCAAAATTTCTTTGAAATCTTCCTGCGTCAAGCTGTTAAGTTCTACACGAATCGGGAAACGGCCCTGTAATTCAGGAATTAAATCGGATGGTTTCGACACATGGAAGGCACCGGCCGCAATAAACAAGATATGTTCCGTTTTAATAGGACCGTATTTCGTATTTACTGTTGCACCTTCTACGATAGGTAAAATATCGCGCTGTACGCCTTCACGGGATACATCGGGACCGGACGCACCGCTGCGAGCCGCAATTTTGTCGAATTCGTCGATGAATACAATTCCCTCTTGTTCAGCCAACTCCACGGCACGATCCGTAACGGCATCCATATCCAATAATTTTTGAGCTTCTTCCTGAACGAAGATTTTACGCGCCTGCCCTACTGTGGTATGGCGTTTTTTCTTTTTCTTCGGTAATAAATTACCAAACATTTCGGAAATATCGGTACCCATACCGTCAGGCGAACCATTTAAAGGCATAGCAAATGCTTTGGCCTGTTCTTCTACTTCAATTTCGATTTCACGGCTATCCATGAGACCGTTCTTCAATTGTTCAAAGAACTGGGTCCGTTTTTCAGACATTTCCGGTTCTTCTTGTTCTTTTTTAGCTTCTTCTTTTTCTGTATCTTCAGGACTGGCAAAAAGCATTTCCAAAGGATTAGTCATCTTTTTAGATTCCGACTCTTTTTTAGGCCAAAGAATTTGCAATAAACGTTTATTGGCAAGTTCTTCCGCTTTTTCCTGCTGTCCTTCCATCATTTCTTCTTTAACCATGCGCACGGAGTTTTCAACCAAATCACGAATCATTTGGTCCACATCACGACCCACATAGCCTACTTCGGTAAACTTAGTGGCTTCCACTTTAACAAACGGAGCCTTTACCAATTTCGCCATACGACGAGCCAATTCCGTTTTACCGACACCGGTAGGGCCGATGAGTAAAATATTTTTTGGCGTATACTCTTCGCGTACATCTTCCGGCAATTGTTTGGCACGCCAGCGATTACGCAAGGCAATGGCTACCATTTTCTTGGCTTCCGATTGCCCGATAACATATTTATCCAACTCCGCCACAATCTGACGCGGTGTAAAGTTATTAGTATCCATCAAAACCTCCAGAATAAGGCCGGCTACCTATGTCGATAACACGGTCTTGTTAACTGTAACATTAATAGCTGTAACCTTAATAGCTATAGCCCATACCGGTTATAACTATTCAGACAACTCTTCAACAATAACATTATGGTTTGTATATACGCAGATATCGGCTGCAATATGAAGTGCTTTCTCGGCAATTTCACGAGCACTAAGCTCTGTATTGGCCGCTAAAGCGCGAGCCGCTGCCAACGCATAATTGCCGCCGGAACCGATAGCACAAATACCGTCATCCGGTTCGATGACTTCACCGTTACCGGACACCAATAAAATAGTTTTACCATCTGTTACTAATAAAAGTGCTTCCAAATTACGAAGCATTTTATCGCTGCGCCATTCTTTAGCAAGTTCTACGGCACTACGCACCAATTGCCCGTTATATTGATTAAGCTTAGCTTCAAACTTATCAAACAAAGTAAAGGCATCGGCTACGGATCCGGCAAAACCGGAGATAACCTTGCCATTATACAAACGGCGCACCTTTTGGGCCGTATTTTTCATAACTACACTTTGTCCCATCGTAACCTGTCCGTCACCGGCAATGGCAACAGATTTATCACGTTTAACGGCACAAATTGTAGTTGCGTGAAATTCTACACTCATTATAATTCCTCCTTCAACTTCGCTAACGTATCCAACGCACGCTGCGCAATTAAAGCATTTTTTTCTTTCTTTTTACGTACTTTAGTCGGCCATGATTCCATTATACCAAAGTTAATATTCATCGGTTGGAAATCGGAGCCTTCATACGCACTGATGTAATGGCTTAAACCGCCCATCGCCGTAGTGCGCGGGAAGCTTACCGGCACTTTTTCTTCTAAAATACGACTAACATGAAGGCCTGCCATAAGGCCCGAGGCAGCCGATTCCAAGTAGCCTTCGACACCTGTCATCTGACCGGCAAAGAAGAATCTTGGATCTTCAATCAGTTGGAAGTATTCATTTAATAAAGTCGGTGAATTGATATAGCTGTTGCGGTGCATTACGCCATAGCGGATAAATTCCGCATTTTCGAGGCCCGGAATCATGGAGAAAACACGTTTTTGTTCGCCCCATTTAAGATGTGTCTGGAAACCGACTAAGTTAAACATGGTCGCTTCTTTGTTTTCTTTGCGAAGCTGTACTACAGCATAGGATTCCTGATTGGTTCGTTTATCTACAAGGCCAACCGGTTTTAACGGCCCGAAGCGCAAGGTATCGATACCGCGGGATGCCATGATTTCTACGGGCATACAGCCTTCAAAATATTGCTCTTTTTCAAACTCTTTAACTTCCGCTACTTCAGCGGTCGTCAAAGCATCCCAAAAGGCTTTATACTCTTCTTCCGTCATCGGACAGTTCAAGTAATCCGCATCACCCTTGTCATAGCGGGAAGCGGCAAATACTTTATCATAGTTAAGTGATTCGGCCGTTACAATCGGAGCCGCCGCATCATAGAAATAAAAATCGGCAGTCCCTGTTTTGGCTTTAACCTGTTCAGCTAAAGCATCCGACATGAGCGGCCCCGCCGCTACGATAACGATGCCCTCCTTCGGTAATTCCGTCACTTCTTCGCGGATAACCGTTACCATCGGATGTTCCGATAATTTCTTCGTTACCATTTCACTAAATAAATGGCGATCCACCGCCAAGGCACCACCGGCCGGTACGGCCGTAGCATCGGCACAGGCCATAATTAAAGAATCAAGCTGACGCATTTCTTCTTTTAAAAGGCCTACGGCATTTTCTATATTTCCGGCCCGCAGGGAATTACTGCACACCAATTCGGCAAAATTTTCTGTATGATGGGCCGGCGAAGTCCGTTGTGGCCGCATTTCATACAAAGTAACGGGTATATTGCGCTTAGCCAGTTGCCAAGCCGCTTCCGAACCGGCAAGTCCGGCTCCGATAATCGTAACTTTAGATGTAGTCACAATATCCTCCTTTTGATATTTCTATATTAATAATCTATTAGTTTTATTCTGCTGATTTTGAATCAGTGGTACTTTTCTCTCCATCATCAGCCTTTTTCTTACGCGTTCGTTTCTTAGGCTGCGTCGGACAATTTTCATTGGAACAGAACTTCTTCGTTGTACCGTTCTTATACGTCTTTTCTGTCATAATACTGCCGCAAGTTTCACAAGTCTCGTTAATTGGTTTATTCCACAAGGTGAAATCACAAGCGGGATAACGATCGCAACCGTAGAAAATACGACCGCGTTTCGATTTACGTTCCACAATCGTCCCTTCATGACATTTTGGACAGGTCACACCGGTGCTGACCGTAATCGGCTTAGTATTTTTACATTCAGGGAAATTGGAGCATGCCAAGAAACGGCCGAAACGACCGAATTTATACACCATCGGATTGCCGCAAACATCGCAGATAACATCGCTTTCTTCATCGGCGATTTTAACCTTATCTACTTCATTCGCCTCCTCCAATTCCTGAGCAAACACAGTATAGAATTCACTTAAAACATCCTGATAGGTTTCTTCACCACTGGCAATATCATCCAGATCTTTTTCCAAATGAACGGTGAAGTCTACATTGATAAATTTTTCAAAGTGAGCAATCAAGAAGTCAACCACTACAAAACCCAGTTCGGTTGGCACAAATTGCTTATCCTGTTTTTCCACATAGTTACGGGACATAATAGTATCGATAATTGGTGCGTATGTACTTGGACGACCAATACCGCGTTCTTCCAACGTTTTAATGAGGCTGGCTTCCGAATAACGAGCCGGCGGTTGTGTAAAATGTTGTTCCGGCAAAATTTCTTTATTCGCTACCGTATCGCCTTCCGCCATAATAGGAATTAATTTTGGTTCATCCCCATCTTTTTTAGCTTCTTCGTAAACTTCCGTAAAGCCTTTAAATACTACTTTACTACCGGATGCACGCAATTTATAGTCATCAACCTGTAATTGGGCCGTTACCGTTTCCGATTGTTGCGGTGCCATCTGGCTCGCCATAAAGCGATTCCAAATCAAAGTATACAGCTTTAATTCATCACGACTAAGGAAGGGCTCTACCATTTTAGGTGGTAATTCAAGCGAAGTAGGTCGAATCGCTTCATGCGCATCCTGACTGCTTTCCTTCGTACCGAACACATTCGGTTTAGCCGGATAATATTCTTTGCCAAAATGATTTAGAATATATGTCTTCGCAGCCTGTTGCATTTCAACGGCAATACGGGTAGAGTCCGTACGCATATAGGTAATCAAACCGACATGGCCGTAGCCGCCGATTTCGAGGCCTTCATATAAATGCTGAGCAATCATCATGGTACGCTTGGCGCCGAAATTAAGCTTACGAACACCTTCCTGTTGCAAAGTCGATGTGGTAAACGGTGCCGGTGCTTTGCGGGAACGCTTGCGACGCTCTACTTTGATAACTTCCGCCGTCTGACCGGCAATGTCTGATTTAATAGCTTCCGCTGTCGCTTCATCAGGGATAGTGATTTTTTCATCACCTTTATGTGTCAGTTCAGCCGTAAAGCTTTCCTTATCCGTCGTCATATATTGCCCTTCAATGGACCAATATTCTTCCGGAATAAATGCTTGAATTTCTTGTTCCCGTTCACAAATCAAACGAACGGCTACGGACTGTACGCGGCCGGCACTGAGGCCTTTACACACTTTACGCCATAATAAAGGACTTAATTTATAACCTACAATACGGTCGAGCATACGACGAGCCTGTTGGGCATCCACCATATTTTTATCAATCGTACGTGGCGAATTAATCGCTTCCGCCACGGCATGCTTTGTAATTTCGTTAAACGTAATACGACATTTGGAAGCTTCATCCACATTCAGTATATAGGCTAAATGCCAGGAAATGGCTTCCCCTTCACGGTCCGGGTCAGTAGCCAGTAAAATGGCTTTTGATTCGTCCGCATCATGTAATAACTCTTCAATCAACTTTTTACGAGTCGTCAAATTAGAATAACGCGGTACAAAACCGTTTTCAATATCAATACCAAGCTGACTTTTTGGTAAGTCACGTAAATGCCCCATACTTGCTTTAACAATATAGTCAGGGCCTAAGAATTTTTCAATAGTTTTAGATTTTGCCGGTGATTCCACAATCACCAACGTTTTACCATCCGGATTATACGTACGAGGTGGCAATGTTTTGGCTAAATCACCTACAGCCTGCATAACCGGTTTGGCTTTCCCCTTGGCGGTAACCGCCACTTTGCCTTCCAAACGGCGTTCTTCTTTTTTACCAGTTGCGGTGTCTTTCTCACCGATTACGATGGAACGTTTAATGGACAAACTGATTCCTCCCGAATTCCAATATTATATACCCTTTTGAAGCAGTTCGTTCAATACACTGCTTAAGTTCTAAGGACAATAAACTCAAATGGAGGGCTCCCTCTGAAAGTTTTGTCGTCATAGCTAACGTTTCCAACGATGTTTCTTTTTCATTGGATAATGACGCTAAAATCTTTCGTTCCTCCACACTAAAGCTTAACACACCCACGCCTTTATGGCTACTGCTTTTTTCCTCACCGGCGCCTTCCAAGCATTGCCAATTATACATATCAGGCACTTGAGAGGGCTTTATTAATAAAATAGCCCCCTCTTCTAACAGCCAATGATTGCCTGCAAATTCATTAGTCAATATATTCCCCGGCACAGTGAAAACATCTCGCCCTTCATTGTTCGCCATATCGGCGGTAATCAATGAACCACTGCGTGACTTGGCTTCTACGACTATAACACCGCGCGAAAGCCCACTGATGATGCGGTTGCGCATAGGAAAGAATCCCGCCTTAGCTTGTACACCGGGACCGTATTCCGACAACAAAAGGCCATCATTTTCAATTATTTTTTGAAATAAACGGGCATTACTGCGTGGATAGCTTTGGTCCAGACCACAGCCCATAACAGCGATCGTCTGACCATGCCCCTTGAGAGCCCCTTCATGAGCATACGAATCAATACCGCGGGCACCCCCACTGACGACAGCGATACCATATCTCGCCAGTTCGGCTGCAAAAACAGTGGCTACATTGCGCCCGTAGGGCGTACAATTACGGGCTCCCACCATAGCGATTTTACGGGGATTTTTAAATGTCTTTAAATTGCCGCGATAAAATAAAACTTGCGGCGGATTAAATATTTCACGTAATTCTTCAGGATAGGCTTCATCGTGAAAGCCGACTACCTGAATATGATAATTGTTCAAATCATGCTCAAGCTTACCTAAATCCATAGTTAATATTCCTTTTACTAACGCTGATTTATATTGCTTTTTAACCTGCAAAGTATCGTCAACTGCTTTATCTTTTTGTACGGTTTGCCATAGTTCAATAGGTGTGCCATAGCGCTTTAAGGCTTCACTAATTGTTACACTTCCTATACCCGGCAAACTTCCTAAAGCGGCTAAAATAAGTCGATCGTCAGTTAATTCTGTTGCTTGCACCATACTGTACTCCCCATCCCCTTTAAATTATAAACAATATATAATCGCTATACGAAATTCAGCAGATTATGGAATGTCTTTAACTTTAATAATAACCTCTATTTGATGTTTACCTTATTATTTAACCTCGTTAGCTCTTACATGCGGTAGCTCAATGCTTCCGCTACGTGTGAAATATCTACCCGTTCTGCGCCGGCCAAATCGGCAATAGTCCTAGCTACTCGTAAAATCTTGTCATAGCTGCGTATGCTAATGTCTAAATTTTGAAAAGTCTGTGCTAAGACTTGCTGCGCTTCATCGGTTACCTCACAGGCAAGCATCAACTGTCTATGACTTAGTTCACTATTAAGCAAGACTCGATTACCGTCACTAAAATGTAACGCTATAGAACGTTTTCGTTGAATTTCACGAGCGCTGATAACACGTTCACGAATGGTTGCTGACGTTTCAGCATCACCAACAGCTTGTAATTCTTCATAAGTAGGTCTCGTTACATGAATCACCATATCGATTCTATCCAATAGCGGTCCCGATAAGCGTTTAACATAACTTTCAATTTGCCACGGTGTACAAGTACAAGTATGACCTTCACCACCATCATGCCAGCCACACGGACAGGGGTTCATCGCCATCAATAAAATGAAGCGGCACGGATACGAGAATGTACCATTGGCTCTCGAAATATGGATAACCCCTTCTTCCAAAGGTTGGCGCAAAACTTCCAGTACCGACCGAGAAAATTCCGGTGCTTCATCTAAAAATAAAACACCTTCATGACTCAACGTTAACTCACCGGGTTTCGGAATACTCCCACCTCCGGCCATGCCGGCCAACGTAATAGTATGATGAGGACTGCGAAATGGTCGTACCTGCATCAGGCCTTCCGTCGGCAATAAACCGGCCACACTATAGATGCGGCTGATGCTGAGCTGTTCTTCTTCGGTCAAAGGCGGCAATATGGACGGCATAGCTTTAGCCAGCATAGTTTTACCGGCCCCCGGCGAACCGGTAAGCAGTACGTGATGACCACCGGCGGCGGCTATCTCAAGGGCTTTTTTGGCTATAATCTGACCTTTTACCTCTGAAAAATCGGCCAGTCGCTGCAACGAATGAGTACCTTGTGTTGCGGGTTTTGCCATAATCTCCGGTATTTTCCCAAGAACCATAGCTACCAAATCTTTAAGGCTCGAAGCCACCACCACATCACCACCGAAACCATGCTTCATTTCGATACCATTATCCGGCGCGGTATACAGTTTTTGTATGTTTTGTTCTCTTGCACCGAGAGCCAATGCCAAAGCACCGGTCGTCCCTTTTAAACGTCCCTCTAAGGATAGTTCCCCAATAAATATCGTATTTTCAGCCAAATCCTCTCTTTGGTCGGTATTAAACGGAATAGCCTCCGAAGCCAATAAAACGCCCATAGCGATGGCTAAATCGAGGCCTGAGCCGTCTTTACGAATATCCGCCGGTGCTAAATTAATGACAATCCGTTTCATGGGAAACTCAAAGCCTGCATTGCGAATGGCCGCCCGAACCCGTTCTTTGGCCTCTCTTACTGCGGCCGTAGGCAAACCTACTATTTCAAAACAAGGCAATCCCCTTGCTATATCGACTTCAACGGTCACCACTTTGGCAGCCAAACCATATAAAACGATTCCTTTAGTTTTTGCATACATACCCTAACATCCCCTATAAACCTCGGCATCCCTATAAACACCGGCATTCCTATAACCCCCGGCATCCCTATAAATACGGCATTCCCTATAAATACCCGATGATTCCCATTTATTCAATAAAATAAGCTTTTTATTTAACAAAAACAGCCTTTTAAATGGCGTATTTGAAATCGATCATTATGAAATACATAGACTTCAATAACATCAAAACGAACCGGTATATCCCCACTACTGTACTGCTCTAAATAAAGTTCCGTACTGCGTCGAATATGATTTTGCTTTAATGCTGTAACAGCCTCACAGGGAAGACCGTACTTCTTACTGCGCCGCGTTTTTACTTCTATGACAATCAAAATTCCCGCTTTTTTGGCAATAATGTCTAACTCTCCATAACGAGTCCGCACATTACGGGCCACTAACTCATATTCATTAGAGCATAAATATTCACATGCTTTTGATTCCCCATACTGTCCCAATTCTTTGTTAGTCAAAAATAACAGCCTCCCGATTTCTATGTAAACCAGATTCCATATGGTGCTCAATTATGGTTTCTCTTTGTCCAAAACATTGTATAGTATCTGTTTATTACCTTATCAGTTATTGAAGGAACTGTAAATCCTTGTACTTCAAACCTCTTTTTAAAATCGACCTTTCGTAGCAGCACACCACTTGACAAAAACCAATTAATTGTTCTATTCCATTTAGAATATTTATTCGTTTTTGAATATTAATCATTCAACTATTACGCAACTAAAGTTATACATAGAGAATGCAAAAAACCGGCCATAGGACCGGTTTTCCAACATAGGATTCTATTTACTTTTTGACGGATATTCAAAACCTACCATGCTTTTAATGGGTTCAAAACTTTTGCGGTGGAGCGGAGTTATGCCTTGCAATTCCAAGGCTTCTTTATGGAGCGGCGTAAAATAGCCCTTGTGAATGGCAAAACCATAACCCGGATATTCATCCTCCAAGGATTCCATATAACGATCGCGTGTTACTTTAGCCACAATTGATGCGGCCGCAATGGAAGCACTTTTAGAATCACCCTTAACGAGTGATTCTACAGGAACTGCAAGCTCCGGCAATGGCATAGCATCTACCAGGACTGCCTTCGCCGGCACCTTTAAGGTATTAATTGCTTCACACATAGCCGTCTGCGTAGCCCGATAAATATTGAGCTCGTCAATTTTTTCAGGACCATACGAAATGCAACTAACCGCAACGGCTTGGCGCATAATTTCATCATAAATAAGCTCCCGTTTATGCGGTGCAATCTTTTTAGAATCATTAAGGCCTTCGATTTGAGCATTTGGCGGTAAAATTACAGCAGCCACTGTAACCGGCCCCGCAATGGGACCGCGCCCAACTTCATCAACACCGGCCACTTCAAAAATACCTTCTTCATAGAAGCTGTTTTCATACGTATAAAGTGCATTCAAACGCTGAAATTCCGCTAATTGCTTCTTCTGACGCATCACGTAAGCAGCGGCCAACTTACGAACCGAAGATCGGGAATCTTCCTGAGCCCACAAGAGAACATCAAACTCAAATTGAGTGGTTTCCAAAAGGGTTTTAATTTCTTTTACCGTTAAGGCCTCAAATTCATTCTTCGTCATGCTTAGTTTCGTCCTCTTTAGTTAACGGTTCTTCATTGACACTATCCAATGTTAAATTGCCAAGCTTCTGATTCCTATAATCGGTGAGCACAATGCGTCGCGCCTTGTCTAAATCGACGATACCGCCACTTACTAAACAACCGCGACGACGGCCGATATTTTCTAACAATGTATCGGCATCGCCTAACTCTTCCGGTTTTAATTTATAGCGTTCCGCTAATAAACCGGGTTGCGCTTCATTGACCTGATTAAGTAATTGTTTCATTACCGATTCAAGGTCATACACATCATCTGAAATAGCACCGGTCATAGCCAGCCGAGCAGCGGCACGCTGATCTTCCAATTTAGGCCACAATACGCCCGGCGTATCGAGAAGTTCCAAATCCTTACCGATTTTAACCCACTGTTGACCTCTGGTATGACCCGGTTTATCCGCCGTGCGAGTAGCGGCAGCACCGGCCAATTTATTAATCAAGGTAGATTTCCCTACATTGGGAATACCAAGAATGATAGTACGCACGGAACGGCTGCGAATGCCTTTATTCTTCCATTTGTCGATAATCGGCTGGGCCAGACGTTCAACAGCTTTGACTAACTGCTTATTCCCCTTACCGGTTTTGGAATCAATTGCCAATACGGTAGCACCTTGGCTTTCGAAATAAGCAACCCATTCTTTAGTTGCTTGCGGATTAGCCAAATCGGACTTATTTAACACGACGATATGTGGTTTTTGGCCCACTACTTCACTGATTACGGGATTGGCACTACTCCGTGGAATCCGAGCATCCAACAACTCGATGACAACGTCTACTTTTTTGACATATTCCTTTATCATGCGGGTGGCTTTCGCCATATGCCCCGGGAACCAATGTACGACCGGAAATATATCCTGTTTTGTATCTGCCATGGTATCGCCTCCTTTAAGCTTAATCGTTCATCTTTAACTGATTTTTATACACGTATCTTTATGCCACAGTAAAAAATAATAAAAATATTCGTACGTTATATATCGCCTCAGTTTATATATACTGACATATAACGTAGCACACATGTATAATAATCAGAATATTTTTAATTTATGCAATTCGTGTAATTTAATGCAGTGCTAACTAATTGCTAACTAATTGGTCACTCATCACTCGCTAATTATTTACTCATCACTCGCTAGTTTTTCACTAACTATATTATAACATGCAAAAAATAAAGGGCTGCCAACGGCAACCCTTTATTTGTGAAATTAGCGTTTTTCGCGAATACGCGCAGCTTTACCAGTGAGATTACGTAAGTAATACAACTTAGCACGACGAACCACACCACGACGCATAACTTCGATTTTAGCCAAACGTGGGCTGTGAAGTGGGAATGTACGTTCTACACCCACACCGGAAGCAATACGACGAACAGTGAAAGTTTCACGAACGCTACCGCCTTGACGGTTAATAACCAAGCCTTCAAAAACCTGGATACGTTCACGTGTGCCTTCGACAACTTTTACGTGTACACGAACGGTGTCGCCGGCGCGGAATGCAGGAATGTCTGCACGAAGCTGTTCTTGCTCAATTACGTTAATAATGTTCACTTTTTTTCCTCCTTATTGTAGACATTCTTACCCATACCTCATAGGCAGCGGACTATCTCAAAATAACAGTACTATAATATCACATACTAACTATATATAGCAAGTCTATTTTTGTAAAATTTTTACTGCGGCCAACTATTTCCATCAGCCCTATATTTTCGCTACTTACGAATGACTTCAGCCCAATTAGAGTATGCCGAATAGTTTCATACCCAATACGCCGCCCCAGAAGTGAATTAAGAAACTCACAACCGAAATAGCCAGGCCAACGCACCACCACGTACCCTGCGGTACATAGCCGACACCGAAGAAAATCGGCGTTACGCCGGAGCTGTAATGTGTCAACGTACAGCCCGGGCTGTTCATCAAACCGAATAACAAGATGGTAAACGGTATAGGAGCCCCCATCGCCACCAAAATAGCCGCAAAAGCGGAGAACAAAGCGGTAATGCGAGCGGTGCCGCTGGCAAAGAAATATTGAGAATACACGAAAGCCGCTGATACAAAGAAAGAGGCCCAGAACCAGTCATACCCTTTCAGGAAGTTACTTACGAAATCCGCAAATACTGCAACAACGCCTAACTTACCAAGGAGCCCGGCCATACCGATGAGGGTACCCATCCAGATGAGTATATCCCAAGCCGTTTTTTCGCCCAATATATCATCCCACGTTAATGAGCCCGTCACAACACAGGCAAGAACGCCGATTAAAGCGACAGCCGTTGGATGCAATTTAGTCCAGATAGCTGTAGCCCATAAAATGATACAAGCCACAAAAATCAAAGCCACATAAATTTCACTCTTGGTGATAGGTCCTAACTTATCCAGCTCTTTTTGTGCCATCGCCGGTGCTTCCGGCGTCGCTTTAATTTCAGGCGGATAGATTTTATAAATGAACCACGGCATTAAAATCATACAAATCACACCGGGAATCACGCCCGCCTGAAACCATTCCCACCAGGAAATATCATAACCGAATAGCTTGGCCCCTAAGGAGGTAATCAATAAGTTACCGCTACAAGCCGTTAAGAAAATAGTAACGGTAATCGTATTAATGGTGTGAGCCGTAGTCATCAAAAAGGCACCGATTTTGCGGGACGAGCTGTCGTGTGGATTGGATCCGAAGGACAGTGAAACATTTTGCACAATCGGGAAAATAATCCCGCCCCCCACGGGCCGTATTTGACGGCGTTGCCGGCGATATAATCAAATCTGCACAGGCTAACGCATAGGATAGCTTCAACGAACTGGTACCGAATAAATGAATTAAGGTATACGCAATCCGCTTGCCGAGGCCGGAATTAATGATGCCGCGGGAGAAAAATACAGCTGCCACGATGAGCCATACATTAGCTTCCGCGTAACCGCCCAAAGCTTGTACCATAGTGATAGATTTAGTCGCTACGGCAGCAACAACGCCAAAAATCGCCATAATCCCCGTAGGCCAGGGGCGCAGAATAAAGCCTGCAATAGTGGCTATAAAAATAGCCAACAATTGCCAACCTTCCGGCTTAATGGCCTCGGTGTGAGGTAAAAACCATATAACAAGCCCTACCAAAACGGTTAAGGCCGCTCGCATAAAAGTATTCATATTAACATCCCCAAATCATATAAATCTGCTCTCTCTTTCAGATTTATTCTAAATTTTTTAAGTACTTATATCTTGTTTTGAACGTGTTCAATTTGATATTGTAATTTAGTTTTATTTTAAAGTACTTACATCCCCGATAACAGCCATGGATTCATAGGCCAAACGCACTAATTGTAAACGATTGGCTTTAACCGCTTCATCGTCGACCATAACCATAACATCTTCAAAGAATTTATTAATAGCCGGTACCAAGGTTTCAGGAATAGCTACTACTTTATCATAATCCTTGTTTTCAAGGGCTGTTTGTGAATTTTCATAAGCAAGAACCGCTTCTTTGAATAATGCTTTTTCAGCTTCGTCACTGAATAACAAATCATCCACAGCCTTATAGCTTTCGTTTTTAACCAAGTTATACATACGCGTATAAGCCTGAACGAGTTCTACATTTTCATCGATACGATGAGCCATAATAGCTTTAACAAGGCCGTCAGCCTGAGTTACGGTAACAGTCGGATTGGATAATACCAATTCAATAACATTGTGCGGCACTTCATGATCGAGGTAAATATTTTTCAAACGAAGGGCAAAGAAGTTATTCAACTGTCCTACGATTTCATCGTGTTTAGCTTCCGGAACGCCTAACAATGTTAAATCCTGGCGCCATAACGGTTCTAAAGAAACATTCCAAGCACTATTGCTTAAAATATTCAATACGCCGATAGTCTGACGACGAAGTGCATAAGGGTCCTGGGAGCCGGTTGGAATTAAGCCGCGGCTGAAAGTAGCCACAATATTGTCAACTTTGTCGATAATGCTGAGCACTTTACCGGCCGGAGTTTCAGGCAAAATATCGCCGGCAAAACGTGGCAAATATTGTTCAAAAATAGCTTCCGCCACTTCACCGGATTCACCGTCGAGCAAAGCATATTCTTTACCGATAATGCCCTGTAATTCAGTGAATTCAGTTACCATGCCGGTTGTTAAGTCCGTTTTTGCCAATACGGTAGCTCGTTCAAGTTCAACCATGGCGTCTTCACCAAGGCCGCAAGCTTCACCGAATTCAGCACCTAAGGCTAATAAACGTTCAGTTTTATCAGCTAAATTACCGAGACCTTCTTGGAATACGATTTTCTTAAGGCCTTCAGAACGATCGGCCAAGGCTTTTTTACGATCTTCATTAAAGAAGAATTTAGCATCGTCCAAACGAGCACGCAATACGCGTTCGTTACCGGCTGTTACCACATCAAGACTATGGCTGTCGCCATTGCGAACGGTAAGGAACATTGGCAATAATTTACCGTCTTTGGATACCAATGGGAAATAACGCTGATGGTCTTTCATCGGCGTAATAACCGCAGCATCCGGCAATGCCAAGTAACTTTCATCGAAAGTACCGCAAAGAGCTGTCGGATATTCTACCAAGTATAAAACTTCTTCCAATAAATCGTCGTCCCATACGATGGTAGCATTTTTAGAATCAGCCAAATCATGAAGTTGTTTACTAATCATGTCACGGCGTTTATCTTGATCCACGATAACAAAGTTATCTTCCAAGTTTTTGATATAATCAGCCGGATGCTGTACAAGCACACCGCGTTCACCTAAGAAACGATGGCCACGGCTGAAGTTGGAGGAACGAACACCGGCAAATTCCACCGGAATTACGGCGGTGCCCAATAAAGCCAAAATCCAACGAACCGGACGAATGAATTTATCATCCAAATCGCCCCAATGCATAGATTTAGGGAAACTTAAACCATGAATTAATTCAGGCAAGATTTGTGTGAAAATATCCATAGCTTTAACACCGGCTGTTTTGGTTTCAGCGTAAATATAACCGTCTTCTACTACTAAGTCGGCTACATCAAGGCCTTTACCGCGGGCAAAGCCGATAGCGGCTTTTGTCGGATTGCCATCTGCATCATAAGCGATAGCTGCGGAAGGTCCTTTATGGCGTTCGCTCAATTCTTCGGACATATCCGCTGCACCATCAACCATTAAGGTAATACGGCGTGGTGTGCCCATAGTGCGAATCACTTCATATTTTAAATGATGTTCCTGCAATTTAGTTTCCGTTAAGGATTTAAGCTGTGCTAAAATGCCGGGCATGGCGCCGGCCGGTATTTCCTCAGCACCAATTTCAAATAATACATCTTCAGCCATATTACTTATCTCCTTTCAAGAGTGGGAACCCTAATTCTTCACGTTTATCCAAGTATGCCTGAGCGCAAATACGAGCAAGACTGCGTACACGACCGATGAAAGCGGTACGTTCGCTGATACTGATGGCGCCGCGAGAATCTAATAAGTTAAACGTGTGCGAGCATTTTAACACATAGTCGTAAGCCGGCAAAATATAGCCTTCTTCACAAATGCGTTTAGCTTCTTTTTCATACATTTCAAACAAAGTGAATAACATATCCGTATCGGCTAAATCGAAGCTGTAAGCAGACTGTTCCACTTCATTAAGATGCCAAATATCGCCATACGTTACATTTTCATTCCATTTCAAATCATACACGTTTTCTACGCCCTGAATATACATAGCCAAACGTTCCAAACCATACGTAATTTCTACAGATACCGGTTTTACATCGATACTGCCCACTTGTTGGAAGTAAGTAAACTGCGTTACTTCCATGCCGTCGAGCCAAACTTCCCAGCCGAGACCCCAAGCGCCTAAAGTTGGCGATTCCCAGTTGTCTTCTACGAAGCGGATATCATGGTCTTTCGCATGAATCCCCAAAGTTTCCAAGCTTTTTAAATACAACTCCTGAATATTTTCAGGCGATGGTTTAACGATAACCTGGAATTGATGATGTTGGAACAAACGGTTTGGATTGTCACCATAACGGCCATCCGCCGGACGACGGGATGGTTCCACATAGCAAACGGCCCAAGGTTCAGGTCCGATAGCGTGTAAAAAAGTCGCCGGGTTCATTGTACCGGCCCCTTTTTCCATATCATAAGGCTGTTGTAAAATACAACCTTGCTCTGCCCAGAATTTTTGCAGATTTAAAATTATTTCTTGAAATGTCATGTTCGTTCCTCCTAACATGGTGGCCCTTTAGGACACTAACTTCTGTTACCATACCAATTCCCGTTTATATTGTCAACCAAAAACATATGTCCTCGGTCAAAAATTGCTTATATAGTAATAATTATATGCGTAACTTACTAACTATTATTAAAGCCATTGCTAATCAAAAGCTTTCGCCTTCATTTCATGTAAGAATCGCAAAGAACTGAGTTCTTGCCCCAACTGTATCGTTGTATAGGCAAAAAGCGCACGCTCCAACTCGCGCCACAATGTACGGGGCAATTGAACCGATGTGGTATCCTGCCAATCATAGAGCAAAATCTGCCCTATCGCATCTTGCGCCGTTCGCGACAAAGTAAAGCCAGTTGTGTCTGTGAATTCTTTGACAAACCGAGCTACCCCGTCCGCCTGTTGATAGGCTTTAGCGGATGGCACAAAGCCGGCCAGACTAAGTAGTTGCCAACCCAGTAAGATAACGGCTAACGGCACCGGCTTCGTACGAATTAACTCCGAAAATCGCACAACCAAAGTATAAAGATTTATATCTCGTTCTTCCGCAGCAAAGGCGGTGCTGATAAACTCCCCCGCAAAGGCAGCATAGCAAATGCTGTCTAAATCGGTTTCGATGGAGCGAACTAAATAACGACCGTCCAGTTGCTGTAAATCGTAATACTCACCATTCGGCAATAAGGTAATATACACCTGACTGAAAGGCTGTAAATAACCGGCATTTTTAAGCGTCTGCCAACGCCGTTGCGGGATGGAGCAATGAAGAATACCACGTTGTTTTGTCAAAAACGTTACTACTGAATAGGTCTTGCGTTTACGGCGATATAAGACCACCGCATCACAATTTATCGTATTTTGACCTTTCATAGGGTATTACTCCTTTTCCTTATCCTGCTCCTTAGGCTCAGCTTCAGTCTCTTCTTCAACCGGTGGTACCGGTGCCGCTTTGAGACGGGCAATGCGATACCCTTGCATTTCTGTAACGGTGAAAACATAACCGGAAAGCTCAACCGTATCGCCTACAACCGGCGTACGTTCCAGCATACCGAAGATATAACCGCCGATAGTATCTTCTTCCGGCTCATCGAAGTCAACATGCATAGCATATTCCACTTCGTCCACAAGGACTTTGCCGTCAAAATCGAAGGTGCCGTCATCATTGATGACTACAGCCGGTAAATCTGTTTCATGCTCATCTTTAATGTCGCCAACGAGCTCTTCGATAATATCTTCGAGGCAAACAAGACCCACCATACCGCCGTATTCATCAACTACAACAGCCTGATAAATTCGACGGGTACGCATATATTGTAAGAGTACGGAAAGCTTCATGACTTCCGGTACGGTCAAAATATCGCGACGAACTAAGCGTAAATCTTTCCGAGCCTTTTCTTTTTGCTCCATTAAATCCTTAATATGAACAAGGCCGATTACATGATCCTTATCTTCCATACAAAGGGGATAACGGGTATGACTTGTTTCAGAAATAATTTTTAAGGTTTCTTCAAAGTCATCTTCCACGTAGATGCAATCTACATCTTGACGAGGAATCATAACTTCACGAGCCATGCGCTCCACAAAGTCAAATACATTATCGATAAGCTCGCCCTCCAC
This sequence comes from Veillonella sp. KGMB01456, assembly GCF_023051165.1. Taxonomy (GTDB): domain Bacteria; phylum Bacillota; class Negativicutes; order Veillonellales; family Veillonellaceae; genus Veillonella_A. The sequence goes on along the minus strand of NZ_JALKIG010000002.1, from coordinate 10,764 downwards.
ATGGTCAAGCTTACCTTCCGAATGAGATCGGTTAACCATCATACGAATTTCTTCTTCCGTATGCACTAAGTCCAGTTCGTTTTTGTACAACGTGCCGAAGCTCTTTAAGAAGATAGCGCTCACTTTTTCCGCCACCCATACTAACGGTGTAGCTATAAAGCCTACGCCCATAACTATCTTGGCAGTCCAACGGATATAGCGAATCGGGAAAGATAAACCCAATGCTTTAGGAATAATTTCACCGAAAGTCAGGATGGATAACGCAATCAAGGCTATCACTATAAAATCGATAATACCGGCCAGCCAATCAGTTTCGACCTCAAACAATCGCTCCCAATCTGCAATAAACGGTGCTATCAAAGCACTGCCAACGCCGGCAAGGAGTACGATAAAAAACAGAATCAAAAATTGCGCCGTATTAATAAACCGAGCCGGTCGTTTATACAAATTTCGCAAATACGCTTTGGCCACTTCACTTAAATCTTCAATATCATCCAAATGCTCTTCACTGAGCCTTGCGAATGAAAATTTTGCCAAAACTAAAATATTAATCATTACAATACAAACTACGGCCAACCCTATCAATAATATGGCGGCCCCTAGGGGGGTATCTATACCAATCATTCCTTTCTATTCATAACCAAATTCAGACAACATGCCTGATTTGTTGCGCCAATCCTTTTTAACTTTTACCCATAAATCGAGGTAAACTTTGGTGGCCAATAAGCGTTCTACATCCGTTCTCGCTTCAGCCCCTAATTCACGCAACATATTTCCTTTTTTACCGATTATTATACCCTTTTGCGAGTCCCGTTCGCAATAGATAGTTGCACGAATGTAAGTGGTGCCGTCGGGACGTTGTTTCATCTCATCTACATCAACAGCGATAGCATGCGGAATTTCTTCACGCGTTTTAAGCAAAATTTTTTCACGCACAATATCGGCAATAATAAGACGTTCCGGCTGATCCGTAATCATATCTTCCGGGAAGTACTGCGGACCTTCCGGTAATACTTTTTCCAATACGTCCAATACTTCATGGATATTATCCTTTTCAAGGGCAGAAATAGGAATAATCCCTTCAAAGGGATATAAATTCTGATATTCTACGATAGTTTCCAAAATTTGTTCTTTGGACAAAGTGTCAATCTTATTGATTACCAAGAATACCGGTACATCCACATTCTTAAGCTGTTCGATGATGAAATTGTCCCCGGGCCCGCGTTTTTCATTGCCTGCCACCAAGAATAAAACGGCTTCTACTTCTTTTAGCGAGTCTACGGCCGCTTTTACCATGAATTCACCCAATTTGTGTTTCGGCTTATGAATCCCCGGCGTATCCATAAACACAATCTGTTTTTTCTCATCCATGTACACACAAACGATGCGATTACGCGTCGTCTGCGCTTTATCGGAAACAATCACAATTTTATTGCCAATGAGCGCATTGATTAATGTGGATTTGCCCACATTCGGACGCCCTACCACTGCTACAAAACCGGATTTAAAATGTTTATCTTTATTCATTATATGGTGCATCCTCCCGCACATAACCTAAATTGCCCAATACGAACTCTTCTTCGCGGCGCATTTCCGCTTTATCTTCATCCGTCATATGATCATAACCCAAAATATGTAAACAACCATGAACTGTTAAATATGCCAATTCCCGTTCAAACGGATGGCCGTATTCTTCAGCCTGTTCGGCTGTTCGTTCCAAGGAAATAATCAAATCGCCAATCAAATGAGTTTCCACTTCCATATCAATTTCGTCCCCTTCATTGAGGGCAAAAGACAAGACATCGGTTGGACGGTCGATGCCGCGATACTCTTTATTGAGCTGATGGATTACTTCATTGTTACAAAGTAATACACTGAGCTCTTCTTCATCGCTGAGACCATATACTTCGCTCACTTCGCCGCAAACTTTTTGAATAATTTCTTCATTAAGGGCTGCCGTTTTATCACCTTCAACAGGTTCCATGCCTTCTGCATAACTGATTGTAACTATCATAGGTTTCACCGACCTTCCTCTTGTGTAGTATCCGTCTTTTGAACCGGTGTATCAAACTCTTTTGCGATTACATCGGTTGAATCATTTTTTACCGTTTTATCCGCCTTAGCTTGCTTATCCGTTTTATCGTTCTTTTGTTTACTAAGCGGTTTATTTAAATCACGCCCGGTTCGTTTCACTTCATACCGTTCATACGCGCGAATAATCTTACTTACCAGGTCATGACGAACTACGTCCGCATCGGTAAAGTGAACCATGGAAATGCCGGCTAGGCCCGTAAGTACATTTTCCGCCTCAATAAGGCCTGACACCATGCGTCCCGGTAAGTCGATCTGGGTGCGGTCACCGTTAATAACCATCTTAGAGTTGTTACCCAAACGGGTTAAGAACATCTTCATTTGTTCCGGTGTCGTGTTCTGTGCTTCGTCCAAAATGATAAAGGCGTTTTCCAAAGTACGGCCGCGCATGTAAGCGAGTGGAGCCACTTCGATGATACCGCGTAGCATGAAACGGTCAACCTGTTCCAAGCCGAACATATCATTTAATGCGTCATAGAGTGGTCTCAAATAGGGATCCACCTTTTCCTTTAAATCGCCAGGCAAATAACCAAGCTTTTCACCGGCTTCAACGGCCGGACGCGTTAAAATAATACGCTCTACATCGCGATTTTTTAAGTAAAAAGCAGCCAGTGCTACGGCTAGGAACGTTTTACCCGTACCGGCCGGTCCGATGCCAAAAGTAATCGTATTGCGACGAATACTGTCTACATACACCTTCTGACCTTCCGTTTTTGGCGTAATCATGCGACCCTTCATAGTCACATTAATGGTATCTTCAAACATGGTATGCAATAAATCGGCCTTACCGGATTTAACCATGCGCACGGCCATACGAATCTGCTGTTCCGTAATGGCACTGCTTTCTTTATAAAGGAAAACCAGTTCTTCCAGGACACGCCAAAAATGGTTGACAATTTCATCGTCCCCTTTGAGTTGCAACGTATCGCCGCGACTCACCACCTGGCAAGGTAATTCTTCCACAATAATCTTTAAATTTCGTTCTTGCATCCCCAAAATAGGGGCTGCCATTTCATAGCGGGGAAACGTAAAAGTTCGTTCCGTCATACTCTTCTCCTTATTCCTTTTAACTGTAATAAATAAAACTGTAGGATTTTATAAAAATGCCATTAATTGTATCTGCCAATATTCGTTATTCATTTTTACAAAAATTTACGTACTGCCGAGCCGTTTAAGTAGTTACATAAGTCCCCCTGTCGCACATCACGTTCATCCATACGTCGTTCTATTTCTTCTTGAATACGCCACCAGCCCATAGACCAATTCGTAAACAAGGTGTTTTCTTCCGGCGCCCGGCCAACCAAGCGCTGTAAGACTATATTTTTATCTAAATGTCGTAAAAAAGCAATAACACGCTCAATATATTCATCGGCACTGATTAATTCAAATTGTTTCTCTTCATACCACTTGTCCATTAATGTATTCTTTACAATATAAAGAGCATGCAGTTTAACTTGATCAACACCGAGTGCCGTTAAAATCCTGGCCCCTTCAATCGTATCCGTCATGGTATCCCACGGCAGATTGACGATCATATGAGCACAAACGCTGAAGCCGTAACGTTTAGTCCTAAGCACCGCATCAATGAACTCCGCCATGCCGTGACCACGATTGATTTTTTCAAGGGTGTGGTAATTCACCGACTGCAAGCCGTATTCCAAATAAATATCCACACCGTATGTTTCCTTAATACCTTTTAGAATCTCTAGGTACGTGTCGTTAATACAGTCAGGTCTGGTCGCTATGGCAAGGCCAACCGTACTATCAATGCAACCTGCCTCCATATATTCTTTGAAACGTTCCGGTTCCAAATACGTATTGCTGAAATTTTGGTAATACGGAATGTATTTATACGCTTTATATTTAGGGGCAATATGGGCAATATTCTTCACCAATTGCTCCTGCACCGTCATAGAGGCCGGTAGATTTTCATAGCCCGCCCCGATTTCGCCGCAGAATACACAGCCCCCTACACCGGCCGAACCGTCACGATTAGGGCAAGTTAACGGTAAGGCTACAGGCAATTTATATACTTTTTCTCCATATTTTTCTTTCAAAAAAGCCGATATGGCTCGATACCGTTTCGGTTTTGTCGTATCACTCATTAACTAATACCACCTCCGGTCTTACAAACGGCGTTTGCCGTTGTTTTACATCTATAATTAGCGTCACCCGGTCTATCCCCTTTGTCTTATAGGTCTTCTGTTCCGCTTCGGAAATGGCACCTAATATAACGGCTGTAGCCAATGTGACTGTATGTTCACAATAATCTTGACGAATCCGTCGCCATTCTACAAAGCGATAATTAGGAATAAACTGTTTCACTAATTCTTCGTCACGCCAGAACGTCTCGCCGGCCTGTAACAATTCCTTAGTCTGTTTAGGGAGGCCCAATTCATCGCCCCGCACTTTACCGCCGAAGCTTACCAGGCAATCATATTCCAAGAGCTCTTTACTGATTACATCATTTTGTTTTTCAAAATAATCATGTAAAAAAGCCATTTGGTCGCGATCATTCAATTTACGCTGATGTAAATTCTGGGCGAGCCAGGCTTTCGTCAAATTTTCAAAATAATGGAAGGCACTTTCGCCATTGGCAATTAAACGTCGTCCTAAATAGCCAAACACAGTGCGCAACCGTTCACTGTTGTAAAAACGCTCAAACACATCTTCAAAATGCTTTAAAAAGCGTATTTCATCGTAAGGCATGACATGCGTAGCCAGTACTTCATACGGTGCCTTCGGATCATATACATAATCATAATCCTTACTTCGTTCCAAACCGGACCCTTGTAATAATTTAAGAAACCCGATTTGCAAAGCATGTGGCGTCAAACTAAACACATCGTTAAAAGACTCACCAAAACGCTCATAAGGCTCATGCGGTAAACCAACGATGAGGTCCATATGTACATGGGTTCGCCCACCTTCGATAACGGGACGGATAACCTCACAAATATGGGCCCAATTGTTATAGCGCTGAATGGCCTTAAGTGTTTCCGGATTTGTGCTCTGAACACCTACTTCAATCTGCATACGCCCTTTGGGGGCAGTGACGAGTAAATCAACTTCTTCCTGCCCCATCAAAACCGGTTCCATTTCCAAGTGGAAATTCGTCGCCGTATCCGCATCATGGATCCACTGCATCAGCGGTAAATGATAATGCTTGGCGCAGTTAAAGGTTCTGTCTACAAATTTAACTTGCTTTACCTTATGGTCAATAAACCACTGTAATTCTTTAAAGGTTCGTTCCTGCGGGAAAAATCGTACCGTATTGGCATTGCCCGATAAACAGTACTGACAGTGAAACGGACAGCCGCGAGACGATTCATAGTAAATAATCTTATGTTCCAAATCTACCATATCCGATTCATCATAGGGGAATGGAATCGTACCTAAATCGGCTACTTCCGCCACTTCTTCAGAACCTTTAATAGGATATATCTCATTTAAAGAATTAACGTTCCCAACATTAGCAATCAACGCTGTAACATCCATAGTATTGGTGCCGGTTACATCAGTTCCGGTTTCACGTCCCAATATACCCGTTATAGCCGGTTCCAACGGTGATTCTCCGGCTTGCAATTTAGCCGTTAATTTGGCAAAAGCTTCTTCCCCTTCACCTTGTACAATGTAATCAATATACGGATGCTGTTCTAAAATACGGCGAGCCGTATAAGATACTTCCGGACCGCCCAGTACAATTTTTACCGCCGGTCGTACCGATTTTAACAAAGACGCTACATGGAGTGTCATATCAATATTCCATATATAGCAGGCAAATCCCACTACATCGGCGTCATGTTCCGTTAAATCGCTTATAATATCCAAAACAGGCATATTAATAGTGTATTCCACTATATCATATGCCTGTCCTTGAGTGCGTCCGAAGGCGCGCAAATACCTGAGCGCCAACGACGAATGTATAAATTTTGAATTTAAAGTACTTAAGAGTATGTTCATTAATATCCTCATCATATGATCGCAGTTAACTACACTGCCACTAACTTAGTCATCGGCTATATTATATCATATTTTGAGAATTTTGTGTGAATGGAGGGTATTGATTGTCGAGTTTTACTATAATATTACATTCAATAAACTCTTAATGGTACTTAAAGTTCGTACGTAAAAATATCACAGTTATAAATTACCGGACAATCAAAAGATTCCGACATAAGCTGTTTAGCCGAAGCATCAGGCTTCTCCGCCACCTGAAAAAAAGCTTTCATAAACAATGCATGCGTAAATACGGCAACATTTTTATGACTACCGCCAAAACGTTCATTTAACAATAAGTGGGCGGCCTTAACACGCTTAATAAATTGCCCGAACGATTCTACCGTAGGATGCATTTGTAAATCCGGATTCAATGTTTCCCAAAATTTTTCCACCATCGGCTTACGCTCCGCCATGGTCGACCCCATACATTTCACCGGATCTAAATAAGTAAATTCACGAACTTCCGGCCATTCTTCAACCGTAGCCGTCGGATAGGCATTAATCGTCGGTTTCGCAGTTTCTTTAGTACGTAAATACGTAGAGTGAATAATATACTCTAAGTGATTAGGCAAATGTTCCGGCACTTCTTGCGCTTGAGATTGCCCCAATGGCGTTAAAGGTATAGTTGCCGTTCCAAACGTTTTTAGACCTGCATTTGCTGCACTTTCACCATGACGGATAAGATAAATTGTTGCCATAAGTCTCCTTTTACTCAATTGCATAATTACACAATCACTCATTACTCCATAATCTGATAAGTCGGGATTAGGCCCGATATTCTACTCAATACTCTACGCTCAACTAATTTTTATTTCCAGTAAACACCCCATACAAGATATAATAAAATTTTATTCCCCGTATAAAACTTTTAAATAATACTCATTATATACTCATTTATCAAGAAAACACAACAATATTTTTATTGATAATACTTTTTTAAAAAAAATTGGTATTTTTCACAAAATACTCGCATTTATCCTTATTAACTACATAATAAAAAGAGTTTATTCAAATTTTAAAGCTTCTCGTTATAAATCACTAAACAATCATCATTTACCTAAACAAGTATGTAAATTTCTTGTAAAAGTGTGCCAAGAGGTATAAAATATGAGTGTTACGGATAATTAGTACTTACAAAGTTGATTACTAATCCGATGTAATAATTAAACTTAAAAAAGAGGTCTTTTATGTCTACCGAAATAAGTATTAACCAGACTCCGTCTGAAAATAGATTTATACAAAAAACTCACGAATATTTACCGGCCATATGCCATATGATTAATGATACGGCTCAAGGTTCATTACCGGCTCTATTGCCATTATTTATTACCAATTACGGGCTCACCTATGAACAAGTAGCCATTATTATCTTTTTCAACACAGCCTTAGCTACGGTTGCCCAACCATTCTTTGGCTATTTGGCGGATAAAAAAACCTTTTGGCAAAGTGTTCCATTGGGAATTCTGATTTGCGGCTTTAGTATTGCTTCCATTGCCTTTGTAGACAGTTATGTGGGCATTATTATGTGCGCCCTCATTTCCGGTTTCGGCTCAGCCCTGTTCCATCCGGAGGCAGCGCGTTGGGTTAACGCGATTGCGGGTAAAGAAAAAGGCAAGGCCATGAGTTATTTTTCTGTTGGTGGCCAAGCCGGTTTTACCATCGGTCCTATCATCGGCAGCAGCGCTTATATTTGGGGCGTCAAAAGCCTCTTAATCTTTGCCGTTATCGCCATTGTGGCAGTGACCCTCTATTTAGTATTAAAACCATATAAATTAGCCGCCAAAGCGGAACGTAAAGTAAAAGAAACCTCTGCCAACGTTACGGCTCAAAATGACTGGCGCAGTTTCAATATTCTCTTCGTTACCATTGCGGCTCGCTCCATTTGCTTTGCCGTACTTAACACCTTTATCCCCATCTATTGGATTACCCATTTAGGTCAAACAACGGCATCCGGTAACTTAGCCCTTTCTATTTATTTTGTTTGCGGTATTATCGTTACCGTTCTTGGCGGTACCTTAGCCGATCGCATCGGCTATGTTAAAGCCATTCGTTATTGCTATATTTCCCTTGTGCCTATCATGTTGGCCTTTACTCTAAGTGATTCCTACTGGCTCTCCATGATTCTAATTTTACCGTTAAGTTTCGGTATTTTTACCCAATACAGCCCTATGATTATTTTAGGACAAGTGTATTTAGCTAAAAACATCGGCTTTGCCTCCGGTATTACCTTAGGACTCGGCATTACCCTTGGTGGCATTGTCGCGCCTCTTATCGGTAAATTGGCAGATATGTACGGTCTTCAAAATGCTTGGCTCACTTTAAATCCGATTGTCTGGATTGCCTTACTGTCCACCTATTTCATTACCGATTTGCCTCATTTAAAAAATAAAATCACTACCGTTGAAAAATAAGGTATAATAAAACTGTCTAAGACATATTGCACTAATATATCTTAGACAGTATTTTTACATTATGAATCTTTACATTATAAACCTTTACATTATGAACTGTTCTCTTTTTCAAAATAAGGAGCTCCTATGATACGCATCGGTATGGGCCAAATTGAAATTACGCCCGGCAACCCCCGTAAAAACAGAGATATTATTTTACAAGCGATCGAATACGCTAAAGCCTTGCGCTTGGACCTATTAATTCTTCCCGAACTCGCTCTTAGCGGTTATCTCATCGGCGATGTATGGGATCAACCGGCTTTTGTCAATGAATGCGTAGCCATGGGCGAAACAATTATCAAGTCAACCGATAATATAGCTGTCATCTTCGGCAATGTCGGCCTCGATCCTGACAAAACCAATTTTGATGGACGACCACGCAAATTTAACGCTATTTTCGCCGCTCAAAACGGCGAGCTCATTACCCCTCAGGAATCGCCCTATCCGTTTATTATAAAAACGCTCAATCCGAACTATCGCTTCTTCAATGAAGCTCGCTATTTCACGCCGCTACCGACTGTAGCTCAAGAGTTACATCGCCCGGTTGAGGAGTTGTTAGGCCTTTTACCATTTACTTTTAAAAACGGCGAAATGTTCAATGTAGCCCCACTCTTATGTGAAGATAGCTGGGATGAAAACTACTCCTTCTCTCCAACGACGACGCTTGCGGATAAGAGCACCATTCAAGATGTGCCGATTGATGCATTTATCAATATTTCAGCGTCCCCATTTACCCTTGGCAAAAACGAACGACGCCATCGCCTATTCAGTGAACGCGCTAAGGAATTAGAAACGCCTGTCTTCTACATTAATTCTGTGGGCTTACAAAATAATGGTAAATCCATTTGTACCTTTGACGGTCAATCCACGGTGTACAACCAAGCTGGCCAAGTAGTTGCTCAATTACCGGCCTACGAAGCTACCGTACAGCCTGTTTTAATGGCAAAAACAAGCGAAGCAACCACGGTTGAAAATGCTGACAGCCCGATTACTGAAAATAGCCGAAATGTAACGACTGAAGCACGCTACGAAGTAGTAGATTTATACGATAACCAAACAGTGATTAAAACGCCTGTTAAATCAGAAGCACCTTTGGAAGTTGCTCAAATTTACCGGGCCCTTCATTACGGCTTAAAATCCTTCTTAAAGCAAACAGGCATAAAAAAAATCGTCATCGGCGTGTCCGGCGGTATAGACTCAGCCTTAAACGCAGCCCTCTATGCGACCGTATTAGATCCATCACAAATTTATTTGGTGAATATGCCGACCCGCTTCAATTCAACGGCTACGAAAGATTTAGCAGCTCAACTGGCCAAGAATCTAGGTTGCCAATATGCCGTTTGCCCGGTAGAGGACAGTTTAACGCTCACCGTCAACCAATTTGAGTCATTAACCTTTGAAGGCCCGAACGGCTCCGAACAAGTCAAAGTTAGCTCCTTTGTGAAAGAAAATATCCAAGCCCGCGACCGCTCTGCTCGTATCTTGGCCGGTCTCGCTGCTTCTGTAGGCGGTGCTTTCACCTGCAACGGCAATAAGACGGAATTCACCATCGGTTATGCCACCCTATATGGTGATTTAGCCGGTTTCCTAGCCGCCTCCGGTGACCTTTGGAAATATCAGGTCTATGATTTAGCCAATTATTTAAACCGTGAAATCTTCAAGCGCGAAGTCATCCCCCAAGGCACTATTGATATCATTCCGAGTGCGGAATTATCTGAAAACCAGGATATCACCAAAGGTCAAGGCGATCCATTGCAGTACGAATACCACGACCGTTTATTTAAGAGCTTCATCGAACCTTGGAATCGTATGACGCCGGAAGATTTACTGCTCGCGTATAAAGAAAATCGTTTAGAAGCGATTCTAAACTTACCTAAGCCGATTTCTCATTACTTTGACAGTGCGTCCGACTTTATCGCTGATTTAGAACGTTGGTGGAATTCCTTCGCCGGCCTGGCCGTGGCCAAACGAATCCAGAGCCCGCCTATCATCGTAGTCAGCCGTCGAGCCTATGGCGGTGATTTGCTGGAATCCCAAATGGCACCGTATTATACGGAAAAGTATTTTGAATTAAAAGAAGAATTATTACAGCTGCAATAACTATTATCGGTTCAAAATAATATAACACTAAAAAAGAAATGCCTCGGAAGGTTGAATTATTACCTTTGAACCGACCCCTTAAAGTTAGACCTAAAAATCTAATTTTAAGGAGGTCGGTTTT
>NZ_JALKIG010000001.1 GCF_023051165.1 Veillonella sp. KGMB01456 | reverse complement strand
CACTCAGTGTTGTTTGTCGTCTTCAACTGACGACTTGACTATCTTACCAAATTAACACAGGGAACGTCAACCCCTATTTTTAAAATTTTCAGTTTTTTCTTCAGGAGGTTCTATATGCTATTAATGGCACTGTTAACGAACATATCTAAGACCGTATAAAAAAGCTGTATATAAAGACTGTGACTAATACACAAAAAACGAGGCTCTCATCTGAGCCTCGTGCAGTTTAATATACGTATGTTATACAGCAAGTCAATTTCGCATGTATTAATATTCTACTTAATATTCAAATTAATATTCTACTAATATTCTACTTTTTCACCCAATTCGAATTCACCTTTAGACGTAATTACACGTTCCCCTTTGACCAAGCCATTTACAATAGCCGTATAATCATCATCGGTTTCACTGGTTTCTACTACGCGAACGTCCACCGTATTATCGGCAGTTACTACATACACGAACTTGCCATCCTTGTTTTCACGAACGGCCTCTTTAGGAACAGCGAGTACCGGTGCTTTGGCTTCTGATTCAATAACCAACGTATAGAACTCGCCCGGCTGAATGAGGCCATCCGCATTCAAGAAGGTCGCTTTTACTAATACGCTTGGCACGCCGGCCGGTGCATTCGTGTCTATATACGTTATTTCACCCGGAATCTGTTTGTCATCAATTTTTAAATATACCTTAATTGATGGTTTAATCGTCGGCTCGGCCAACTTAAGAGCAAAGTTCTGAGGAATACTTAAGGAAGCTACAACCGGAGAATTCTGCTGAATGAGCATAAACGGTCTGCCTTCAATGGCGACCTTTCTGTCTTCATTATAAATAGCGGCAACCCGCCCATTGATTGGTGATACAATTTGAGCCTGGGCAATTTGTGTTTGCAGTTGCGCAATCGCCGCTTGGATGCCGGCCGTTTCCATGCCGCCAGTAGACACATAGCCGCCGCCACTCGTCACAACGGTTGCCTGCGAACGTTGCACAATGGTCTGGTATTCTTTTTCAGTAATGATCCCGTTCTGCATCATTTCACGAGCACGGTTCACATCAGCCGCCGATACTGCGCCCGGTACGATAGTCGTCTCTTGCGGCACAGCCTGTACACCACCACTACTTTGGGCTTCACCGAGTTGTTGAATCAACTGATTCAGTTGCTGCTGCATGGTACTCGTATCGAGCATGGCCACAACCTGACCTTGCTTAACTTCATCGCCCACTTTAACAGCCATCGTCGCCACCTGCCCGGAAACAGTCGGTTCAATGGTCGCTTTATTTAAAGCCGTAATATTGGCATCATTATTAATTTTAACCGGCATCTCGCGCATATCCGCCTCGGCTGTTGTTACCTTCGTCGGTCCAAAGCACCCGGCCATAAGACCGGCTACCATAACAATCATTACCATGAATAGCCATCGAAAACGTCGCTGTCGTTCTTCCATAACTAATCCTCCTTCTCCGGTTATTTTACAATCTCTTCAAATTCTTCATTGCCGTGAAAACGCTCAAAATGATCTTGCGTGCGCGCAACTTCTTTTACACTTTTGTCCAGCGCAATGGCCTGGCGTAAATATTGCAATGCTTTAGCATCCTGACCCTGATCCGCATAAATAGTGGCTATGCCATAGACCGACCAAGTATTGGTTGGATCCTTAGCCAATAACGCATCAAACCAAAATTTAGCATCATTCAATTGCCCCTGCAATTTATACAGCATGGCCAAATTGTAATAATTGCTTAAATTATTTGGATTCAAATCATACGCTTTTTTCGCCAAAACCAATCCCCCTGCAGGATCACCGTTTAGCCCCATGGCTATACCTTTCAACGAATAAGCCGCATCAGATTTCGGATATCTTTGCAAAATCTCATCCGCTTTTGCAATAGCTCCGGGGTAATCATTCGACTGCAGTAATTTAGTTGCTTCTTGCAATTCCGTCGTCGGTACCGGCCCTTTCATGGCCGTTGTATTAGGCGACACAGTCTTTGCGGTTTCTACCGAAGACGACTCTTCAGAAGCTAAACCGCATCCTCCCAAAAGCAAGGCTGCACCGAAAAACAAGGCTGTCACTATATGTAATAATTTCACTAATGGCTCCTTTACTATATGCGCCAAACACGCATTAACTATATCCTAAGATTCGATATGCCAATAATTGATTTATAATTAACTTATTTACTTATTTCTATTTGTCTGTTCTTAATTATATACTATTTTGAATATTTTAAAAATCTCTAATGTTCAAAAAAATCGCCGAATATAGCAAAATAGGCCCGTTTAAACGAGTTTTATTTAAAAACTCAGAATCAAACGAACCCATTTATATCGAACTCACTAAAGAGCCCATGTGTTATGTAATTACTCAAACGATACGACTTACAACGATACTTGCAATGCTACTTGCAACGCTGCTTACAATACTACTTACAACGCTTTTTACAACGTTACTTACATGCTACTTAATATGATAGGCATCTTTAAAGGCCTGTAATTGAGCATCTTCCAATTTTAAGCCCGTTGCTTCATAAACAGCAATTGCTTTTTGCATGTTTTCATAAGCAGTCGGTACGATTTTGGTAAAACGCTGTGCAAAGTTTTGCCAATTGTCCAGAATATGACGACCTTTACGACTATCTGTATGCAATACATGTGCTTCAACCAAAGATTTAATGCGTTTTAAATCCTCATTCGTAGCCGCACGCGGCTCTACCAAAGCAGTATTGCACTTGCGCACATCAAAATCAAGAATGTACGCATAGCCACCGGACATGCCGGCCCCAAAGTTACGACCGGTGGGACCTAAGATGAGGACTTCGCCGCCGGTCATGTATTCACAACCGTGGTCGCCCACACCTTCCACCACAGCGGTAATACCACTATTGCGGACGGCAAAGCGTTCACCGGCACGGCCGCTTACATAGGCTTCACCGGAAGTGGCCCCGTAAAAAGCCACGTTCCCAATGATAACGTTCTGGTCTGCTTCAAAAAGCGCCGTTTTCGGCGGATATACCGTCACAACGCCACCGGACAAGCCTTTACCTACATAGTCATTAGCGTCGCCTTCGAGCACCATGGTCATGCCTTTCGGAATAAAGGCGCCAAAACTTTGACCGGCACTGCCAACGAAGCTGAGCTTAATCGTATTCGGCGCTAAACCGTCAGCGCCGTACTTTTTAGTAATTTCACTACCCACGATAGTACCTACTACGCGGTGCGTATTGTTGATGGCCAATTTAGCACGAATCGGTTTCTGCTCTTCAATAGCCGGACGACACATGCGGAGCAATTTGCCCGCATCTAACGTTTTTGCCAATTCATGGTCTTGTTCGTGTTTATGGTAATGGCCGACTGAAATATCCGTATATGGACGGAAGAGAATTCGTTTCAAGTCGACGCGGGATAACTTGTAATTATCATCCACCACTTTTTGGCGTAACAAGTCTACACGACCAACCATTTCTTCTACGCTGCGGATGCCGAGTTTAGCCATAATCTCACGAAGTTCACGAGCTAAAAAGAGCATCAAATGTTCCACATATTCCGGTTTGCCTTTAAAGTTTTTACGTAATTTTTCATCCTGCGTTGCTACGCCGTATGGGCAGGTATTTAAATTACAAACACGGGCCATCTTACAACCTACGGTGATGAGCGGTAAGGTACCGAAGCCGAACATTTCAGCCCCTAAGAGAGCTGCTACGGCAATATCAAAACCGGTCATCAATTTGCTGTCCACTTCGAGGACGATTCGGTCACGCAAACGATTGAGCAGCAAGGTCTGATGCGTTTCGGCAAGGCCCAATTCCCAAGGGGCCCCTGTATGACGCATACCGGTACGACCGGCCGCGCCGGTGCCGCCGTCATAACCGCAAATAAGGATATTATCGGCTTTTGCTTTGGCTACCCCCGCAGCGATAGTACCAACACCCGCTTCGGCGGCTAATTTCACACTGATACGAGCATCGCGATTGGCGTTTTTCAAATCAAAAATTAATTCCGCCAAGTCTTCAATGGAGTAAATATCGTGATGAGGAGGTGGTGATACCAGTTCTACGCCCGGCGTAGAGTGACGGGCTTTGCCGATTGGCGGATACACCTTTTTGCCCGGAAGCTGACCGCCTTCACCCGGTTTGGCACCTTGGGCACATTTAATTTGCAATTCCTTGGCATTGACTAAATATTCGGAGGTCACGCCGAAACGGCCCGATGCAATCTGTTTAATTTCACTGCAACGATTGTCCCCATTAGGCAACAATTTGTAACGGTCCGCATCTTCGCCGCCTTCACCGGAATTGCTCATAGTCCCTAAACGGTTCATGGCAATGGCGATGGTCTCATGCGCTTCCTTACTGATTGCGCCGTAACTCATGGCGCCCCCTTTAAAGCGCTTCACGATAGATTCTACCGGTTCTACTTCTTCGATAGCGATGCCGCCGCCCACCGGGAAATTGAACTCGAGCAAACTGCGAAGTGTTACATGGTAATCATTGCGAATCGCCGATGCATACTCTTTGTAGAGTTCATAATTATTTTCAATACAAGCACGCTGCAATAAATCAATGGTCTTCGGATTGTATAAATGAGGTTCCCCGTCCTTCATAGGACCATAGAAACCACCCGCTTCAAGGGCAGTGTCGGCCGGTTCTTCGAAGGCACGATGATGACGGCTCAATGCTTCCAACGCTACCCCATCAGTACCGATACCGCCGATACGAGTCGGTGTATTCACAAAATATTTACCGATGAAATCGCTGTTAAGGCCTACGGCTTCAAAAATCTGAGCCCCTTGGTAACTGCGCACCGTGGAGATCCCCATTTTGGACATGACTTTTAAAATACCGTTTACCGCTGCTTTAATATAGTTTTGTTCAGCCTGTTCCGGCGTAACATCGCCTAAGCGGCCCTGTTTTTGTAAATCCGCTACCGTTTCAAGGGCAACATATGGATTAATAGCCGTTACCCCATAGCCGATCAAGGTACAGAAATGATGAACTTCACGCGGTTCCCCCGATTCGAGGACCAAACCGATATCGGTGCGGAGTACTTTTTTAATTAAATGATTGTGCACTGCTGCTACAGCGAGGAGTGCCGGAATAGCTACATGATTGGCATCAACGCCACGGTCGGATAAAACCAACACATTATGGTCGGAGCGCGCCGCTTCTTCCGCTTTTTCACAAAGAGCCTGTAAGGCTTTGCGCATTCCTTGCGTGCCTTCGGCCGGGTCAAAGAGAATGGATAAAACGGTGCTCTTCATGCGGCGACAATCTAATTTACGAATGGCGGCAAATTCTTTATTTGTCAAAATCGGGCTATCCAAGTACACACAATAAGTGCCGCTTTTGTGCGGATCCATCATGTTACCGCTGTTACCGAACATTACGCCGGTGGAGGTTACCATTTTTTCACGAATCGCATCGATTGGCGGATTCGTTACTTGTGCAAATAATTGTTTAAAATAACTGTACAACAACTGCGGTTTATCCGATAAAATGGCCAACGGTGCATCAGCCCCCATGGCGCCTACCGGATCTTTGCCATCTTTAGCCATAGGCTGTAACATACGCACCAAATCTTCCTGAGTATAGCCGAAAGCTTGCTGCAATTCTTTCAAGTTGGACACTGTCGGAATTTCATCATCCGTCGCCTGCTCAATGCTGTCCAAGTGAATGATATGTTCTTTCACCCATTCCCCGTACGGTTTTTCAGTAGCAATACGATGTTTAATTTCTTCATCCGATACAATACGCTGTTCCTTCGTATCAACGAGGAGCATTTTGCCCGGTTCCAAACGACCTTTATAGCGAATGTTTTCAGCCGCTTCATTGACAACGCCTACTTCGGACGCCATAATGAGGCGATCATTGCCCGTAATATAGTAACGGGACGGGCGCAAACCGTTGCGGTCCAACACACCGCCGATAACGGTACCGTCCGTAAAGCCCATAGCAGCAGGACCATCCCAAGGTTCCATCATGAAGCTGTTAAACTCGTAAAAGTCTTTTTTCTCCTGACTCATGAGCTCGTTGTTTTCCCAAGGTTCCGGAATCATCATCATCATGGCATGCGGCAAACTGCGGCCCGTCATATATAAGAACTCAAGCGTGTTGTCGAACATGGCCGAATCGGAACCGGTATCGTCAACAACGGGGAATACTTTTTTAATTTGCGGAAAATATTCCGAATCGGCTTTGCCTTCGCGGGCATTAATCCAGTTAATATTGCCGCGAATGGTATTAATTTCCCCATTATGGACAATGAAGCGATTCGGATGAGCCCGCGCCCAGCTTGGGAATGTATTGGTACTGAAACGGGAGTGCACCATGGCTAAGGCCGACGTGAAATCCAAATCCACTAAATCAAGATAAAATTCTCGGAGCTGCTTTGGTGTGAGCATCCCTTTATAAACGATGGTTTTGGCGGACAACGAAGCAATGTAGAAATCGCCGCTTTCCGCTTTGCTGAGAGGAATAATCTGTTTTTCCGCTTCTTTACGAATTACATACAGTTTGCGTTCAAACTCTTCATCGTTCATGATATTATCGCCTTTACCGATAAAAATCTGGATGAGCCAAGGTCGAATGGCTGCCGCTTCGGCGCCCACGGCATGGGAATCGACCGGCACTTCACGCCAACCGAGTACGACTTGACCTTCTTCGCGAACAATGTTTTCCAAAATCGCCTTCTGCTTATTGCGAAGGGTTTCATAACGATGGGCAAATACCATGCCTACACCGTAACTCCCAACCGGTGGCAAGGAAAATCCCAACACTTCACATTCACGACGGAAAAAGTCGTGCGGAATTTGCACCAAAATACCGGCGCCGTCACCGGATGAAGCATCGGCGCCACGCGCGCCACGGTGTTCCAAACGTTCCAAAATACGCAAACCGTCATCGATAATATCATGGGATTTACGGCCTTTAATATCGACTACAAAACCCATGCCGCAGGCGTCTTTTTCATAGGCCGCATCATATAAGCCCTGCTTTTGCCATTGCGCCTGTTCCTGCTGCTGAATTTCAATTTGCGTTTTTCCTTGTTGGTGTACGCTTCCTGATTTTTGATATGTCCCTTGATGTGCTTGTCCCATAAGCCCTTGCTCCTTCCAAACCCTATACTCTCTCTTTAGCTGCCCTAGCACGGGCAATTGCTATTTCTATATTAAGACAATCACTTTCGTCCAACGAGTTCATGCCCACAGCCTCCCCAAAGCTATATCAAATAGCTCCGCCGGGAATCGCTATTAGCCTGTACCAACGTCTAACAATCTATGATTATACGCCTTATATCCATTCTATAGAAAATAGATTGTTTCTATTATATACCTATTGTCAAAAAAAATCATATAGCAATATGCCATACATACTGTGCATTAATCTCATGTATACAAGGTACTTTTAAATACAAAAAACCTCTCTGAATTATTTTCAGAGAGGTTTTCAGATTTTCCATACAGCTCGTCAAATGATAACTTCCTGTATTTTTAATCTATTTCAGTTTATAAATTTACATTTTGTTCTATTCACCTACATGGCTTCGCGGGTCGACAAGTCGTACACGCTCACGCCATCGAGCTGCGCACTGCGTTCCGCCGTGCCCTGCTGACAGGTAAAGATCAAAATTTGTTCACTTTGGCCAATATGAGCCAATAGCTTCAAGGCCGCATTTTGTCGACCTTCATCGAAGCGCAACAAAATGTCATCCAAAATAATCGGCAATGATTCCACGCGCTGTGCAAACACGCTGGCCAAGCTGAGGCGCAAGGCGAGGTATACCTGATCGCCCATGCCGCTGCTCCAACGCTCCGTCGGTACCACTTCATCGGATGTGAGCACCGCTTCCACATTGGCCGTGCTGTCCCCCAATTGTAAAGTATATTTGCCGTCTGTCATCAAAGACAAATATTTCGAAGCCTTCGCCATAGCTTCCGGCTGACGGTCTTTTTCATAGTCCATCTGTGCCAGTTCCATGAAATGGCTTACCAAAACTTGGGTCGCCCAGGCTGTCAACGCTTCCTGCAATTCCCCTTCCAACTGTTGTTCTTCCTGCAGCGCCAAGGACAGAGCCTTATCCTGTGATAAGGTGCGCATTGCTTCCTGAATCTGGCCGCGTTTTTCATACAAAGCAGCTAAACGTTTTTGCAAGGCCGCCATTTCCGAATGGCTTCGTTCCGCTTCGGTCTGCCACTTTTCTTTATTGCCCGATTTCAAACGACGATACAAAGCTTCCTGACCGTCTTTCTTCGGAGCAAACAAGGCCAATTGATCACGGCTCTGTTCGTACACTTTTTGCCACTGCACATATTGATCTTGCAACAATAAACGCTGACGATATTCGCCGGCCGTAGCGACCCCGGTCTTTTGTAAAAACTCTTGCTGTTCCAACAACAGTGCCTTTTCTTGGCGGCTCCACTGCTCATATTCTTCATGATAATTGCGACGCTGTGATTCTTTTTGTTCCCAACGGACCTGGTTTTGACGATGGGATTTCAAAAGATTATAAACACGACGCAATTCAATCGGCGTAACCGGAATATCCAGTTCCAATTTTTCCCACAAAGCCGCGCAACGAGATTCAATATCCTTAAGGGTTGCCTCATGTTCTGCCAAGCGTTTTTCATAATCTTTATACTGGTTGAAATCTTCCATATACGTATCGTATTCCTGTTTGAGGGCAAAGAATTGATTGTCCGTCAAAACACGGCTGGCCCCTTCCGGTAACCAACGTTGCCAAGCTTCCATGGCCGCATTACCGGCGGCTTCCAATTTTTTACCTTCTTCCAGCCACTGATTATGTACCTGTTCATAGCTGTGAATTTTAGCCAAGATTAAATTCTGATTACTGAAAGCCGCCCGTTTAGCCGCTACCGAATCTTCCAAATCCTTAATATCGGCCGCTGTTTTGGGTTCCGGTAATTCCAAATCACGAGCCATGGCTTTTACCAGCTCGTCCCAGCGTTCACGCTGGTGCAAAGCTGCTTCGCGAAGGCCCGTAAATTTGCGGCCTTGCTGCCAACCATAGCCAAAAGCACCCGCTGCTAAAAGGAAGCAAAGAATGCCTGCCCAAAGGCCTATATCGGGAAGCACCATCATGAGGACAATGCCAATAACAATGAGTGCGATGGCGCCATAGCGATATAAAGGTGACGGGCCACTTTGGTTGAGTTCATTTTCCTTAGCTATGCTGTTTTCATACTCCGTAAAGGCCTGTTTCAATTGGGCCATGCCGGCTTCCAATTCCTTCAGGGAATTTTCTTCGTCTTTCACCGTGGAGTTGGCAATGTCTGCCGGCTCAACCGGTTTACGGCCTTGCCAATTCAAATAATTGTCTTGGGCGCTGCGAAGTTCACGGGCCAGTTTTTCACCGGTTGCCCAATCCACTTTTTCCGGCATTTCTGCATCCGCCCGCCAAGCATTATGCAAAGTACGTGACAAATCCAACTGTTCTTTAACTCGTTTCAGGTAGTTACGCCCTTGTTCGCAATCTTTTTGAAGTTGCGTCCACTGACCTAATTCTTGGAACAGGTTTTCAATCTCTTGACTGTAAACGCCTACCAAAGAATCGGGCGCAAAGTTTTCCGGCACGAGACCCGCTTCCTTACCGCTCCAGAGCTTCATATTATTACGACATTCCGTAATCTTTTCGTCCAGTTCATAGAAAGCGTCTTTTTCAAGCAAATCCGTAACCGCATAGGTATTCATCTGCTCTTTCGCATGTTCCGCCCGTTTATATACATCCCAGGCACGCAATACAAGGTCCACGTCTTTACCGTAATCTTGCCATTCTTTAAGGCGCTCCTGCAATTCCTTTTCCGTCGTGGCGATGCCGTCCAACTCCTGTTGGTACGCCGTATACGCCTCTTCATTCTTGCCGAGGTCTGCCATCTTTTCACGCAGCTGTTTCAACCGCTCCATGAGCACATTGATTTTCCGCTTCCCGTTCGCCGAAGCAACCAGTAAATCGGAGGAGGCTTTTTCAATATCCTTCACGGCCGTGCTGAGGCGCTCACCACCCTCGCCGCCGAAGAAGCGAGCTCGCACTTCCACTTCGGCCAGCACATCCGCACCTTGCAATTCATCAACGGTAATGGCAAAAATTCTATCATAGGTCTTTTTGTCGAGACCATGCCACCATAGAGCCGCCGGTTCTTCCGAAATCGGACCTTTGCCTAACGGATAGAAATTAAGCTTTTTGCCGTCCCGGCCGATATGATAGGACACGCCCTCCCGTTCTACCACAAGATAGCCCGAGCCGTAGCCGTAAGTTTTACTTTTTTTACCAAACAACAAAAAGCGAAAGGCTTCCAATAAGGAGGTCTTGCCGCTTTCGTTGGGACCGTAAATAACTTGTACCCCTTCACCGGCCGGTGTGAACGACCATTCATGATAAGGGCCAAATTCCTTAATATATATTTCCTTAATCCTCATCCGTATCTCCCATGAGGCAACGAGCACCTTCCGCTTCCGCTCGTCGCAATGCGTCTAATAAAACATCATCTGTCAACAGTTCCTGATACATACCGAGCCTTTTACTTTCCGGCCGTTCCGCAATGAGATTGCGAATCGTGGAAGCGCACTCTACGGCCGGCAGTTTGGCGATTGTATCATAACTGCGCAAATAGTCGCCTACCATATCTTCCATTTCACGGCGCGCCGTCCAGTCCGTTACACCCCGCGTGCGGTCCACGATACTGAAAGGCATGACGAAATTAAACTTATTACGTTCTTCCGCCTGCGCCATTTCAAGCCAAGTTTGGCGCACTTCGTCTTGACTGCAAAGTTTATACAAGGCCCCTTCGCCGGTGAGCACAATTTCGAGGAGTACCTGCTTTTTCAATTTACGCAGCATTTCCTTCTTATGGCGAATCATTTCCACCATATCGCCGGTACTGCCCAGCGCGCCAATATCTATGGTTACCTGCTCAAAGCGAATGGGCGCCGTTTCGTGAAACTGCAGAGTCACACGACCCTTGGCGGTCACATCAACCAAGTAGCAACCTTTAGGACCCAATTCTATTTTATGAAGGCCTTGAATATTCCCGGCATACACCACATAAGGCGTTTCGTTTAATACCTGCCGTTTATGAATATGCCCGACAGCCCAATAGTTCATCGGCGACGCCGTCAATTCCCCCAGCGTAGTGGGGCCCACCGTTTCGTGCTCAACCGCTGAGCCTACGGTACCGTGAAAAATCCCAATGGAGAAAGGATCGTCCGACCAAGGTTTCAATTGCTGTGCCACATTGTCGGCCCGGTTTTGATTGCTCGTACTGATGCCGTAGATATACGCAGCCACCTTGTTTTTCACATATAAAGGTTGACGCTCACTCTTAGTGGCGCTGAACACATACACGGAACTTGGCAAGCTTATTTTGGCCGCCCAACTTTCCGCCGGATCATGATTGCCCTGTACTAAAAATACGGGAATCTTATGTTCGCTAAGGCGTTCGCATTCATAGGCAAAACGTACCTGTGCTTCCAAATTATGTTTTTCACTATCATAAATATCGCCCGTAATCAGCACGGCGTGCACCTGCTGCTCGATGGCAAAATCCACAATATTCGTAAACGACTGATAGGTAGCACGATTGACTGCTTCGTCCACTTGCTTACCTAATGATTTCAAATATTTAAAAGGAGTCCCCAAGTGAAGGTCTCCGCATTGTATAAAGCGAAATGGTATCATCTCACATTCCTTTCCAAGCGTTGCCCAGTTCTTTTACGGCCGCTTCCAATTCGTTGGTCGGAATCGCACTGAATGACAACAGACAACGGACTTCGTCATCGCCGTCCGCTTCAATGCGCACATCACAACCGGCCTCACGGGCTTTTTGCAAAAGAGCGTCCGCTCCCTTATCCGTAAAAATCGTAAGACCTATATAAACACCGCCTTCCGGCAGATATACTTTAACGGTATCGCCAAATGTTTGCTGCAACTGTGCCGCTAAAACCTTACTTTTATCCGCATAGTGCTTACGCAAACGACGAATTTGTTTGGACCACTCGCCATCCTTAATATAACGCGCCCATACGAGCTGCTCCATCACACCGGCGCTTTGCCGATACGATGTGCGATAGGTTAAAAAATCGCTCCACAGCACCGGTGGCAAAACCATGTAACTAATGCGAATAGATGGGGGCAACACTTTTGACGGGGTCCCCAAATAGATAACCCGCTCCGTCGTGGCCATCCCCTGCAAGGACGAAATGGGCCGTCCGTAATAGCGAAGTTCGCTGTCATAATCATCTTCAATGAGATAACTGTTTTGCTCCGCCGCCCAGTGTAACAATTCCTTGCGTCGGCCTACACTCATGACTCGGCCTTGCCTATCGCCATGAGACGGCGTGCAGTACAAGGCTTCCACACCGGCTTTATATAGGTCTGCCAACAAGGTCTCACTATGCTGGTCCACGGTGATAACGGTAAATCCGTAATTGTTAAAAATATGCGTTACCCCGATGATAACACTGGCATCAACGGCCACCGTGGTGAGGCCGGCACGTTTTAAAAGGGCTGCCAGCATCATGACCATAGCCTGCGTACCGCTGCCGATAATAATATGATCCACCGTGGTACGCACAGCGCGGGCATTATTCAAATACTTCGCCAGCTCAGCCCGCAGTTCCGGTTCCCCTTGCGGGTGGCCGTAGGCCAAAAGCCGTTCCGGTTCACGCAAGATATAACCGATATATCGCTTCCACCGCGTATAGTCAAAACCCTCCGGATCCATGGCACCGGTAGCAAAATTATAGCGAATGGGCACGGCCTGTGTTGCTTTAGCAGTTAGTTCCCTTTGATTGGCTAACCTTGTAAGCTCCATCCGAGTTCCGTTTTGACTCACACCGCTTATGTCCGCTTCGGCTGCCTTTTCATTCAAAATATTGTCAACCTCGGCATCGGTGCCACTCAATTCATGGCTCTTTGCAAAATGAGAGCCGTTGTCCAATAAAATCGGCAAAGGCAACACTTCATAGGGCGAGCGATCATGAGCCTTAATATAGCCTTCCGCGGCCAACTGCAAATAGGCCTGTTCCACCGTAATCTTGCTTACTCCCACTTCACCGGCTAAGGAACGAACCGACGGTAAACGGGAACCGGCCGCATATTGTCCGTGCTCAATTCGAGATTTAAGGTATTGATAAATCTGTTCATATAAAGGCGTGACACTTTTACGTTCAATTGTTAACAGATGCCTCGCCCCCTCACCGACTTTTAAGCCGTGTAAAACAATACTTACTACATTACTTCTTATTTTATCACAGCCTCTTGAAAATGGTAATCTGTCCTATCCATTTTTTGTAAATTTTTTACAAACTGACATTACAATTGTTAACCATATTTATAATTTTCGGTTATTGTTAACTATGATTAAAATTCATGGTTGACTATCTTAAATCATGTTCGTATAATATAGGCAACGGCTAATGGTTAATATCAAGTAGACCCACAGCCGAAGCTCCCAGGTAGAGCGGGATAAACTAAAGAAATACAGAGGTGTAGGTTCATGACAACAAAACAAACTATTGGCTATGAAGAAATTATTGCGTACGCCCAACGCATCTTAGATGGTGGTGAAATCACGCCAAAGGAAGCTGAAGAATTAATTCATGTTTCCGACGAAGATACAATGATTTTATTGGCTATGGCCGATAAAATTCGTCAAAAATTCAGCGGCAACGAAGTTGACCTTTGTGCGATTGTTAACGCACGTTCCGGCAAATGCCCTGAAAACTGTAAATTCTGCGCCCAATCGGCTCATCACGAAACAGGCGTTACCGTATATCCGTTTATGAGCGAAGAAGATATCGTTGAACACGCTCGTAAAGCAAAAGAAGCCGGTGCTATCCGCTTCTCCATCGTAACCAGCGGTCGTAACACCAACAATCCTAAAGAATTTGAACAGATTTTGAGTGCTCTTCGTCGTATTCACGAAGAAACAGGTCTTGAAATTTGCTGTTCCTTAGGTCTTCTTACTTACGAACAGGCTGTTCAGTTGAAAGCTATCGGTGTAACTCGTTACCATTCCAATATCGAAACGGCACCAAGCAACTTCCCTAACATTTGCAGCACTCACAACTTTGCTGACAAAATGTCCACCATTGAAAACGCTAAAAAAGCAGGCATCCGCGTATGCTCCGGCGGTATCCTCGGTCTCAATGAAACCTTGGAACAACGCGTTGAAATGGCTTATGAATTAAAACGTCTCGGCATCGATTCCGTGCCGCTCAATATTTTGAATCCAATCAAAGGCACTCCATTTGAACACAACAAACCATTGCCTCCATTGGAAATTTTACGTACTTTCGCCATGTTCCGTTTCGTATTGCCACATGCACAGATTCGTACAGCCGGCGGTCGTGAAGTTAACCTCCGCGACTTACAGGCCTTAGCATTATCCGGCGGTCTCAACGGTATCATGGTAGGCGGTTACTTAACCACCGATGGTCGTTCCCCACTCCAAGACTTACAGATGATTGAAGACTTGCATTTGGAACGCACCGCGCCTCAACCTATTCAGACTCAGGCTTAATTCGTTAACACTTCATTGCCGGCAACTTCATCACAACAGTTTGCCACCCCACTTCATCAGTGACAAGCTGACAACTAACTTCATCTCCGGCAATGAATGTTTATAAAAAATTTTTCATTAACTTTCTTCAAACACGCTACAATATTACAACCTAAAAAGGACCCTTCACAGGGTCCTTTTTAGGTTAACAAAAACGGTCTCACTCCTAAGCGAAGTAAGACCGTTTATTTTTTCACTACAAAATATTCTTATAATCCCCACAAAGCCAAAAGCGGTTCATAGATAAAGTGTAAGAAACTCCAAGCGCCGAGGCCGCATACAGCACCTACCAAAGCACCGTTAATACGGATCCAGCTCAAGTCATCCTCTACTTTCGATTCGATGAAATAGATAAACTTCTCTGTGCTGAGTGAGCCCAGTACCTGTCGCACAATGACGCCCAGTAGCGCATGACTGCGCAATAACACATAACCGGCCATGTGCTGACACATGTTTTCCAATTTAGCTTCCAATTCCGGATTTTTACTGTAAACAGCCCACAACTCCTGTAACGACTGTTCCAATACATTAACCGGTGTACCTTCTTCAAAGGTATCTTCTTTATCCGACATGTGGATTACATTATGAATGTACGGACACACATAACTTTCCAAAACAGCTTCCCAATCTTGTTCGTCAATCCAGCGTTGCCACACATCGTCGATAGCTTTACCGACGGTGCTGTTATAGGCCAATTCCTGCAAAGGACCAAGCCACTGCTGCATCCACACAAGACGCTCCGTGCTGCCCGGTTGTTTCCACCGCTCCAATATCATGTAGAGCTCGCGCAACATGGCCATGGCCATATCGCGGGCATTAATAATGTCAAAGGTTTCCGAAGCACCAATAAGAATGGCGGACAGAATATTTTCCTTACGAGCCTGAATCTCACGATCAATCGTATTCGTAAGCCAGAACAAAACTTGCGGTTTATCGAGAGCTTCCTGCAGCAGCATGATGCCCTTAATAATCGTAGTTTCGTGCTTATTGGTTTTACAAACATCCGTTAAAAACTGCTGTAAAGGTCCCGTAATCGACTGGCGATGCAAGAAATAACGAAGTTTCTCAGCACCCCAAGCAGCCCACTCCCTTTCACTGCGACTATGCCACACTACATGGAGCAAACTGCACAATGCCTTACGAATGTACTGACGGCCCTTATCACTCTTGATATAACCGTCAATATAAGGCACGAATTTCACCGACTTCAAAGCCCGCTGGCACTGGTCCAAAGTCAAAAGACGGGTTTCAATGAGGTTAACCAAACCGGAAATCATGCGCTCTTTATTGCGCGGAATGAGCGCCGTATGATACGGGAAGCCCAGCGGTTTACGGAATAAGGCAGTCACGGCAAACCAGTCCGCCACGGAACCGATAAGCGCCGATTGAACGAGCCAATATAAAGCTTCATACCAGGTAGCGGTAATGTAGAACTGCCCCACAAAAACCAGGGCGTATAAAACGGCGGAGCCAGCTAATATCCGATTAGCCCATACGCGATACGGTACACCACCAATCATAAGCTAACACCTCCTTGCACGAGTTGCGCCGCCACATAGAAGAGACCGCCCAACACAGCACCTACCAAGGAGCCGTTAATACGAATCATCTGCAAATCGTGATATAACTTACCTTTGATCAAATCGGCCAAGCGTTCCGGCGAATAGGAATTTAATTCACGCACTACCGATGTATCTACAAACGGCCGCAATTTACGAAGTAACGGAACCAGTTGATACAAAAGTAAACGTTCCAAACTCTGCATTTTGGCCTTATCCTGCAATAAACTGCGCGCATAAGATTCGGCTTCTTCTTGAGCCCGTTTGAAAATTCCCTGCCAAGCTTTAGTATCGCCGGCCATATCTACATCTTCCAAGGCATCCATAAGCCATGTATTCTTTTTGGTTTCTATGTACGCGCGCCACTCTTTATTGCGCTCCAGCTCAGATAAGAGCCAAAGCACCTTATTGTACACATACTGCCCCATGGGGGAATAAATCGATTCTTGCGAGCGTAAAAACTCCGTTGCTTTGCGCTGAATTAATTCAGCCACCCGTTCCGGTGAAAAACTGTCACTGCCGAGGGCTAACGCCAGCTCTCGCCAAAAGGAGTTTTCCGCATAACGGCTCATCATCGCTGCCACGATACCCGTAATATACGGCTGGATACCTTCAGAACCAATGAGTCGCTGCGCCATGCGATTAAGGTAGAGCCACAACGTCTCCGCCGTTTCATATTTCATCAAAAGATGACCAAAACGAATGAGGAGTGGTGCCACTTCCCAGTGCTCCACGCCCTGCTTAATAGCGCCTGTCACTTCCTTGCGAAGGGGTGCTCCGTCAAAGCGATTGCCTAACTGTGAACCTACTTCTTCGATGAATTGATTTAATTGTTTACGCCCGTCATCGCTCAAAAAGTACATGAGAATGCGCTTCGGCAACTGTTCTTTTTTAATAATCGTATATACCGGCTGAACTCTGAGGAGTTCTTCCACCATCATATAACGAGCCGTTTCCACCAAGCGGGCCTTACTGCGCGGTATAAGGGCCGTTTTATACGAAATGCCTAAAGGCTTTTTAAATAATGCGGTCACCGCATACCAGTCAGCCAGGCCGCCGATCATGGCGGCACCGCTTACATGAGTCAAAAAGCCGAATAAGGGCTCTTGGCGAAACGGATAGACGCCTAAAAATATAATCATCATACAAAACAATAAGCCGGTGGCAATCGGCCAATCCGTTCGTCGTTTCATACTCAATCCTTTCGAACTATTCAATACTCTACTCACCAAACTCAATCGAATTATTCAATCCCATACTCTTCTAATTCAACGCTGTCGCCCGTATGTTTCGGACTCCAAACCGGCAAATGTTCATACAAGGATTTAAAGTATAACGAAGGTTCCCAAACCGGACCGTGACGATGCATCGGTACAAATAGTTTTGGCAAACGTCCTACTGCATGTAAGAACTCAAAGGCGCCCCATTCACGGGCCGCTTCCAAGCGATCGTCTACCGGGAACATGGCAAGATCCGGCGTGATGCCGGCAATACGTTTAAATTCCTTGGCCGCAAAATCACGAGCAAAGTCGATATTTTCCGGCGTATCACCGAGCCAATGCCACCAGTTCAAATCGCCGGCATGGAAAATCGTAGCATCACCGGTATCGATTAAGAAGGACCCGCCTTCATCGGTGGAGCCGTACATGGTAACTTTAAGGTCTTCAACGTACGTCGTATCCCCTACGGCCATAACCGTAGTTCGTTCTTTAGGCATATCTTTATGTGGCACGTCGGTATGCACGATGTAACGCGTTGTAGGGCTGTTAAAATCTAAAATAGCCGGCGAATAATGATCGCCATGCCAATGGGTCACGAAGAACCACAATACTTTACCTGCCGCTTGCGCTTTTTTGACAACCTGCGCTTCATCTTTCCAATAATCAAAGATATAGCAGGTATCACCGGCATCAAGCATAAAACCGCTGTGTTCTAAATAATATAGTTTCATAGTATCACCTCTACTTAAGAGTCATAGATTATAGTAAGCAAAATATCTTAGCCAAAACAGGTCTTAAGAATCGCCTTATTGATAATATTATTACTAACAACTTTTATTATACCATAAAACACAAGCTAAAAAACTCCGTTATTGTCAGAGTTTTTCAAAAACCTACTACAATAACGGAGTTTATTATTCATTCGCTATATGAAATTCTTATTCAACACTTTCAGCTGCGGCAATAGCTACAACATCAACGATATCAGTAGCGAAGCAACCGCGGGATAAGTCATGAATAGGAGCTGCCAAACCTTGAATCAATGGTCCAAGAGCGGTAGCACCGGCAAAACGTTGTACCAATTTGTAACCGATGTTAGCTGCCTGAAGGTCAGGGAAAATCAAGATGTTAGCTTTACCGGCTACTTTGCTGCCAGGAGCTTTGCGTTCGGCAACAGATGGTTCGATAGAAGCATCAAGCTGTAATTCGCCGTCGAAGTCGAAATCTACATTGCGTTCTTTCAACATTTCAACTGCTGCAACTACTTTATCTACTTCAGGAGAGGACGCAGAACCTTTAGTGGAGAAAGATAAGAAGGATACGCGAGGGTTAGCCATATTGCCAACTTTGCGAGCTTTTTCAACGGAAGACATAGCGATGTCAGCCAATTGTTCGGAAGTTGGGTTAGGGATAACGCCGCAATCGGAGAATACGAGCATACCGTCGTCGCCATATTGTTTTTTGTCAGAGAAAACAAACATGGAGCTGGATACGGTTTTAAGACCAGGTTTAGTACCTACAACCTGTAAAGCGGCACGCAATACATTAGCCGTAGGGCTGGCAGAACCAGCTACCATGCCGTCAACTACACCGAGGTGTACCAACATAGCACCGAAGAATAAGCAATCGCCAAGCATAGTGGCTTTTGCTTTTTCAGGAGTCATACCTTTTTTAGCGCGTTTTTCTACGAAAATGTCGATCATTTCAGGTAAACGATCATAAGTTTCAGGGTTGATGATTTCAGCACCGTCAACGTTGAAGCCTTCTTTTTGAGCCAATGCTTTAACTTCTTCAGGGTTACCAACCAATACAGGGGTGGCAAAACCTTCTTTAAGAATTAATTCAGTAGCTTCTAATACACGAGCATCTTTGTATTCAGGTAATACAATTTTCTTGCCTAATGGTTTTACTTTTGCTTTTAAGTTTTGTACTAATTCCACAATATCGTCCTCCTTGACTGTGAACGGTCCCCTTCAACGGACCTTTTATACTATTTTATTATATCAAATCTGCAACAGAGATTAAAGGGGCTCATGTCATATTACTTTTTGTAAATTGATATGACTTTTAGAGATAGGTCAATTGCTAATTCTACGCTTTAATCTGCAGGGATACGTTTTATCATCTAGTTGATAAAAATCTCTCCTGTCAAACTACTTGTACTTTTTAACATAAACGCTGATATAACTTTATTTTCCTACATTTTCTCTATGATATTCCTGAAAAAATTTGTACAAAAATTTCTTAAAATTCTCATTTACAGTATACACCGACTGGGGTATAATATTCTCAAATGTTAACCATTTTATCCGCAATAGGTTTACATAAAGGTTAACAATAGGTATTAGGGGTATTATTTTTAGAAAAGGGGTTTACGTATGAAAAATTCTAACATTCGTTTCATTTGCGAAATCGCCATCTTGGCCGCCATGATTGGGATTACAGGCGCTATTAAATTACCGAATGTGATTCCCGGCATAGAATTCCAGCTATCCGCGCCACTCGCCGTTGCCATCTGCTGTGTATTCGGCTTTAAACGCTATATCATTGCCGGTTGCTTAGCCAGTGCCATTTCCCTCATGTTGGGCACCCACAACTTATTAAATGTAGCGATTCAGATGCAATTCCGCGTTATTGCCGGGGCCGTTCTCTATTTAGGTCACCGAGCCGTCTGGTCCCAGGTAATTGCCGGTCCGATTGCTTCTATCATTGCCCGCCTCACCTTGGGTCTCTTCTTCGGTAAATTAGCTATGGCAATGATTCTTATGGCCGTACCGGGCTATATTTTTACCGCCATCTTCTCCCCACTCTTAGTCAAAGTGTTGTCCCGCGTTCGTCGCTCTGTTCCGGCACTCTCCGGAGGTGATAAGGCCAATGCTTTATAGTATTCGTATGCGTTCGGCTAAAGGCGGTGCCCATGAAAACGGCGGCCACCATATTTCCGGGGCCGAACGAATTTTAAGTAAAGAAGAGTTAGCGCAAACAGCCTCTGAACTCGTAACCAGAGCGTTAACTCACAGCAAAGGCTGTGCCGACTTTATCCGCATCACCATCGATGCCATCGAAGATGACGACATCGTATATAAACCGGCTTTAGACGTTGCCATCACCAAAGCCGACTCCGTAGCGGAAGGTCTCGAAGCTGCGTACCGTCTCCTCGAAACCTCCGGCATTAATCGCGAAGCCATTCAAAAAGCCCTCTTTACCCTTCGCAGTCAACCGGAAAACATGCGCGGTGCTTTAATCTGCAACGCCGAAACCGGTGAACGGATGGACGATTTGGGCCTCCGCGGCGTGCGTGTCAGCCGCATGGCCTTTGCCGATCCGGCTGACGCTATCCCTCACTTTGAAAAACAAGGTCATACCGGTGTTCACTTCGAAGAAGCGTTGGTACTGGCATCAAAAGTATTAGGCTATCCGGATATTCTCGGCGAATTTTGCGTCTCCGACGACCCGGACTACGCCGTAGGTTATGTAAGTTACGGCCACACCTATCACCGCTTAACGCCGGTCAAAGAACTGGGCGATCAACGAGGCGGTCGCATCTTTTTTGTAAAACCGGACACCGACCTCGACTCCTTGCGCCATTACTTGGAAGAAACTACCGTTTTGGTAACAATTGAAACGATTTAGCAAATTTTGTTATAATAAAGGTAGAAAATTTCAGAGAGATTATTATAATTAAAAACGTCTTTTTATCGTAGATTATTAATTATAAGCGGGGAGTTACTATGTTTAGAAAAGCCATCTGGGAACAAATGAATCAAGAGCTGGAAGTGCTCAAAGAAGAACATCGTTTTCGTCAATGTGTCGCCTATACGCCTATCGATAGCACGCATATCGAGTTGGACGGCAAAAAGTATTTAATGATGGCCTCCAACAATTATTTGGGCTTTACCCATAATGCGGATGTCATAGCGGCGGCCCAAAAAGCCATTGAAACTTACGGCACCGGATCCGGCGGCGCTCGCCTCACGTCCGGCACTAATCCGATGATTACGGAACTGGAAGAAGATTTGGCCTTTTTTAAAGGCACTACCAAAGCATTGGTTTTCAACACAGGTTACATGGCCAATGTGGGCACCATTTCCGGTCTCATGAGACCGGGCGATCACATCCTCAGCGATGAATTAAATCACGCCAGCATCATCGATGGTTGCCGTCTCAGCGGCGCCAACGTGCATGTATATCGTCACAGCGACATGAAACACTTAGACGAACTGCTTGCGGGCTTACCGGCAACGGGCAAACGACTCATTGTGACAGACGGCGTTTTCAGCATGGATGGTGACATTTGCCATCTCCCGGCCATTGTAAATTTAGCCAAAGAGCACGGTGCTTTGGTTATGGTTGACGATGCCCATGCGACCGGTATTATCGGCGAAGGCAAAGGGGTCGCTCATCACTTTGGCTTAAGCGATGACGTAGATATTCAACTGGGCACCCTCAGTAAAGCCCTCGGCAGTGAAGGCGGTTATGTATGCGCCAACGAGGTAATCATCAATACCTTAATTAATCACGCCCGCAGCTTTATCTTCTCCACCGCTTTAGTGCCGGCCGCCGTAGGCGCAGCCAAAGCCGCTTTAGCACTTTTGGAAAAAGAACCGTATCACATTGCGCAGTTGCGCGCCAATGTGCATGATATGTCTAAATATTTAGAACGTCACAATATTCCGGTGGCTCACAATGCCATTCCGATCTTCCCTATCATCGTAGGGTCTGATGAAAAAGCCTTGGCGGTTCAAGATCAATTATTCGAAAAAGGCATTATCTTGACGGCCATTCGCCCACCGACCGTGGCGCCCGGTGAAAGCTGCTTACGCCTAACCGTATCGGCGGACCATACTAAAGAAGAATTATGGTATGTAGCCGATACTTTGGCTGAAGCGTTGGGTAAACTATAACCGGAATCACTATAACAGCTAATACAAAAGGAAGTAACGATTTCATCGATGAAATCGTTACTTCCTTTTTACTTTATAAGACGTCACTATATGCGAAATTATACAATTATAAAGTTATTGCGAAATTAGGCAATTATAAAGTTACTTGCTTTATTTACGCAACGTAATCGAATCAAACTTCGTGCCGTCAGCCAAGTACGCATCAACGGTCAAACTGTTATTATCCTTATGAAGAACTAAGTAGTTATCCCCGTCAAGATAAGGTGACACATACTCATCCAGCGGATGGTCTTTCCAAATCTCAGCGTATTTCACATCACCCGCTACACCGGTAATGATATAGTAAGGCCCTTTTTCACTGCGTTGGAAGTTTTCCACATGGCCGCGACGGCGATACATATGATAATGGGCCGACAATACCATGTCCACATTGTATTTTTCAAAAACCGGCATGAATAATTCACCTATATCACTGAATCCGGCCGTCATGCGTGCCACCTTCGTATTCGGATAGCTGAAGGTATCACGGTGCATGAGTACTACTTTCCAAGGCTTAGTCGTAGCCGCCAAATCTTCTTCAAGCCATGCCATTTGTTCATTACGCACTTCATCGCGATAGCTTTCATTCATCTCGTTAAACTGCGTATTCAGCACCACGAAGTGAACATCGCCATAATCGTAGGAATAAAAAGCACGTCGGGAAGAATCGCCGGCAGCCTCGCTATAGGGCTCAGCCTTTGGTGCATCAAATTTAAAGAAATGGTCATACGCAGTCGGCTCTTTTATCTGCCAATCCAGCGAATAGTACTCATGATTGCCGCTAACGCCGACAAAAGGAATATTCGCAATCATAGGCTCCACCGCGCCAAACCAAGCGTCCCACTGATAAGCCGATTCACCATTATCTACAAGGTCACCCATGTTGACAAAAAACGTGGCTTCCGGATTTTCTTTATAGGCCGTGTTTACCAAGCTTTGCCACCCGCTATAGTCCGAGGACTGGGAGTCCGGAAAAATCAAGGCGGTAAAACTGCTTTCGTCCATCGTATGCAAGGTATGCCAACCTTTGGTAATCACATTTTTGCCCACCTGATATTCATAGGTTGAATTCGGCGTCAAACCGGTAAGCTCCGCCCGGTATATATAGCGCACCGTCTTATCTTCTTCAAAGCGTTCCATCGTAGCCGGTACAGTCTCAATCGTACTATCCGATGCGCCGGCTATTTTATAAAGTACCACCGGATCGGCTTCCGGTGCGTGCGTTTCCCACATGATAATGCGAGAGTGCGTCATGTCCGGCGTAATTAATTGCCGTACATACATAGCCTCAGTCCCCGCCTGCGGCATCAATTCATAATACAATGTCCGCCCTTGGCGCAACATACCGGAGCCCCAAGCAGTTGAGCTGATAATGACCCCCATGACAACAATCAGCACCGCCATTGCACTTACCCACGTAAACCAACTTTTACTTCTCTTTTTTTCTTCCATATATCGTTACTCCTCTTATCTCATACATGTGATCCCACATGATATCTCATACATGTTATCTCACACGTTATCTCACAAACTGTATACAACCAAACAGCTCATCGAATATCTTCAATATCTTATATAGTCATTATATAGTTTGAAGTTAACTTCAAGTCAAGAAGAATATGGAAAAAAATATTAAATATCATAACAAATCAGCGTATTCGGATGAACATCCGGACAATCATGATTCGGTCCATGCAAACAAAAATGGGTATCGTATTTCTTGACCCCTACAATCTGCACCGAACCGCTTGTCTTAGGGATAACCCAAGATTGCGGCTTATTTGTTTCAAGAAATGACATTTTATCCATCTTATGCGTACTAAAGGAGTGCCATTCACCATCGGTATGACCTTGCTTCCCCACCTGGAAAACATACTCTTGATTGGGCTCTAAATCGCACAAATCAACACGGTATACATAGCGAGTCGTCTGATTTTCTCTAATCTTGTCCGTCGTCGCCCACAAAGTTTTAGCCTCGCTATCAGCCTCACCTTTTAATTTATAGACAACCACAGCATTTGCTTCAAATTCAGTTGTTTCCCATAAAATAGTTCGTTTCGTGCCCATATCCGGCCCCACTAATTGCCTGATATATAGTGGCTTCGTTCCCGACATAGGCATATAGGCGTGATAAGCTGCATCAAGCCGTTCCCCCAAAGTGCGCCCGTCATCTCTCCCGATTATCCCTAAAAGCCAGCCTCCAAGAATCACTATGATTCCTATTAAGAAGACGGCTACCACAAATCCCGTACGCTTCATTGCATATTACTCAACTTTCTAGTATTACACGTACCAAAATCACCACACAAACACAAAAAACACTAATATGCTATAGCCGATTCCCATGGCTATAGCTCTATTAATGTATTTTGATTCTCTTGTCAAAAGCATACACTCGCCCATAATTAATCTGCCAAGGCTTATGCAAGCTCGATACATATACCGGTACAAGTATTGTTACTGGCATACGCATCATTGTTTCCCTATACCTAATTTATAAATATGCATACTTAACGCAAAGCAATACATATATTTTTAAAGCGGTTCTCAACTTTCGCTTCACGACTTCTTCAAATAACCTTTTTATATTATATAACATAAATAATATATCGTGCAATATTTATAATCAAATTTTACAATCAAATAATGCTACTTTCCACAATCAATAGTCATTCCTAATCGCTCTAAAATCTTGATTATCAAATAGTGCAACACATTTATACAAAGACAGAAAGCGCCGTTAATAAATGAAAAATTCATTCATTAACGGCGCTTTTTTAAACATCTTAATTAATTCATATTTTCAAAAATTACAATATGTAATCATGTTGGCATCTGCGTATATATACTCACAGGGTGTACATATATACGTACAGAATCATTTCGATTGACTACCTAATCTGTCGTCAATTATTTACGGGCCAAGTATTTACGTACGTCAACAGCTACGGCGATAACGATGATTAAGCCTTTAATGATGAGCTGCCAGTATGGGCCCATGCCTACGAAAGTGAGGCCATAGTTGATTACCGTAAAGATAAGTACGCCGGCAATGATGCCCGGTACCGTACCAACACCACCGGTAATGGATACACCACCTACAACGGCTGCGGCGATGGCATCCAATTCGTACATGTTACCATAGTTGTTTGTTGCACCACCGGTACGAGCGGCTTCCAAAATACCGCCTACACCATAAAGGGCGCCGGCAATTACATAAATGGCAATTAAGGTAGCACCTACGTTGATACCGGATACAACAGCTGCCTGAGCGTTGCCACCGATGGCAAACATGTTTTTACCAAGTACTGTTTTGTTATACACAATCCACATAATAAAGGAGATAACTGCAGCAATAATAACGATATAAGGAATCGTCATGAAGCCTAAATCCATAGCTCCGGAACCGAATACGGTAAATTCAGGACGTAAACCGCCGATTGGCTGAGAGTTGTTTGGCTCCATGTCAAAGTACAAGGAACAAACACCATAGGTCATAACCATAGTACCCAAGGTTGCGATGAACGGTACGATACGCAAGTACGCTACGATTAAACCGGACACCAAACCAACGCAAGCGCCTACGGCAATGGCGATAATAATCGGTAAGAAAGTCGGTAAATTTGGCGCCTGTTCAAAGAACGGATGCGGATAACTTGGCAACTGTGATAAAGACGCCGAAACAACCGCGGTTAAACCAACAACACGACCGGCTGACAAGTCACAGCCTGCGGTTATCAGAATCATAGCTGAACCAAGGGCAATAATAACACGCGGTGACGACTGAATTAAAATATCCCGAAAACTGGTCATTGATAAGAAATTAGGGCTATAAATTGATATAGCAGCTACCAATACAACGAGTACGATGTAGATAGCATTTTGTGTCATAAACTTGCTAACGCGAGATCCACTCATAAGTCATATCCTCCTATAATAAACCTGCCGTAGCAAGTTCCATGATTTTCTCTTCCGTTGCGTCTTTCGCATCCAGAATCCCTTCCATTTTACCGTTACTCATAACCATGATGCGGTCACTCATGCCGAGCAATTCGGACATTTCCGACGAAATCATGATTACGCTTTTGCCTTGGGTAGCCAAGCGATTGATAATCGTGTAGATTTCATATTTGGCCCCTACGTCGATACCACGAGTCGGTTCATCAAGTAAGAGGATTTCCGGATTCGTATTTAACCAGCGAGAAATCAATACCTTTTGCTGATTCCCGCCCGATAAGGATTGAATGCGGGTCTGCGTATCCGGCGTCTTGATACGCAAGGAGCTTACGCCTTCCTCCGTGTCGATTTCACGCAATCTGTCATTTAAGAGACCTACTTTATTGCGATACTTCGGCATGCAAGCCATCGTATTATTATCGACAATATTAAGCATCGGGAAAATACCGGTAGCCCGTCGTTCTTCGGTGAGGAGCGCGATATGATGTTTCTTCGCATCGCGCGGACTACGGATTTTAACTTCCTTGCCGTGGATAAAAATTTTACCATCCGCCAAGTGACGAAGTCCGAACAGAGCTTCAATAACCTCGGTTCGCTGCGCCCCTACGAGACCACCGATACCGAGAACCTCACCTTTACGAAGGGAGAAATTTACACCTTTGAAGGAATGGTCACGAATGGATGTCATATTTTCTACGCGCAATACTTCTTCCCCCGGTACATTGGTTTTCTCAGGGAAAAGTTGCGTCATTTCACGGCCAACCATGCGTTTAATAATGAGGTCCGTGGTCAATTCGTCTGACGGCCAAGTGCCTATATAATTACCATCACGCATAATCGTTACTTCGTCGGATATGCGGAGGATTTCTTCCATTTTATGAGATATATAAATAATGGCAACCCCTTTTGCTTTGAGCCCGTTTATGATTTTAAATAAATGCTCTACTTCATCACTGGTCAAAGAAGAAGTTGGTTCGTCCATTACGATAATGCGAGAGTGATGCGACACCGCTTTAGCAATTTCAATACTTTGAAGTTTGGATACGGATAAGTTCCCAGCCAATTCCAACGGGTCAATATCAACATCTATTTCCTTAAAAAGAGCCTCTGTGTCGGCCTTCATTTTTTTATGGTCAACGAGTTTCAACGGACCATAACTTTTAAGCGGAAAACGGCCAAGCCATAAGTTTTCCATAACAGTCTGTTGTAATACAGGATAGAGCTCTTGGTGAATCATAGAAATACCAAGGCCTAATGCGGTACGGGAATCGGTAATGTCTACCTTTTCACCGTCCAGAATAATTTGTCCTTCATCTTGCTTGTAGATGCCGAATAAACATTTCATCAAGGTCGATTTCCCAGCTCCATTTTCGCCCATAAGCGCGTGTACCGAACCTGGACGGAGCCGCAGAGATACATCATTCAATGCTTTAACGCCGGGAAATGACTTTGATATATGTTGCATCTCTAAAATATATTCACTCATGCTTGCCCTCCTACCGGTTCAGTAAGTGAGGGAGGCCTGCAACAAGCCTCCCTACCTACTGCAATGACTACTTATCACCTAAGATTTGATCTGCATTTTCTTTCGTTACGATTTCGTAAGGAACCCAAATATATTGTTTGTCAACAATTTCAAAGCCTGTATTTTCTTTAGTTGGAGCTTCCCCTTTAGC
Organism: Veillonella sp. KGMB01456; assembly: GCF_023051165.1. GTDB lineage: Bacteria > Bacillota > Negativicutes > Veillonellales > Veillonellaceae > Veillonella_A. The sequence goes on along the minus strand of NZ_JALKIG010000001.1, from coordinate 100,305 downwards.
CAATACGAGCATCAAGTTGAATACAGCATCGCCTTGTTTTTTCGCATTGTTAAGAACAGTACCTAATAAAGTGCCGTCTTTAAGAGCCTGTACTGCAGGAGCCGTAGCATCCACGCCTACAACCGGCATATATTTACCGTTCTGGAAGTAACCGGCAGCTTTCAATGCTTCGATAGCACCTAAAGCCATGTCGTCATTATTTGCGATAACTGCGTCAATCTTATCACCGTAGCTGGATAAGAAAGCAGCCATTTTTTCTTGACCTTTAACGCGGTCCCACATAGCTGTATCTTGTGCCACTTCTTGTACCTGAATACCTTCTTTTTTGAGGGATTCAATTACATATTTAGAGCGAAGTTCTGCATCCTGATGGCCCGGTTCACCTTTGATAAGTACATAGTGTAATACATTATCGTTGCTCTTATATGCTTCCGGATGTTTCTTGAAGTAATCAGCTAAGATTTTACCCTGCATTTCGCCGCTTTGTTCAGCTTTAGCGCCTACATAGTAAACTTTATCCCATTTAGCCATGTCTTCTTTTAATGGTTCACGGTTAAGGAATACTAAAGGAACATTAGCTGCTTTAGCTTTGTCGATAATCCCGCCGGCTGCCGGACGGTCAACAATGTTAACCCCGATGGCTTTGTATTTCTTGTTAAGGAACAAGTCAACTTTTTCATTTTGTGTAGGCTGCGAGTTCTGGCTGTCTACGATATCAACTTTAGCTTTGCCTTTAGCATCAGCATCGATACGCGCACGTACACCGCTCATAAAGGTATCATCAAACTTGTAAATAGCCACACCTACTTGTGGTAAATCACCACTGCCGGATGTGGAATCACTGCCACAACCTGCCACTACTAAGGTACCTACTGCGAAGGTAGCCAACATTGCTGCTTTCCATGCCTTTTTCACGAGAAATTCCTCCTTTGAGACGAAAATGTAGACTCTATAATTCGCTTTCTTCTAGCGTATCTACCAACTGTTCGTTTAACGCCCATTGAGCCATACTTCACCGGCTCTGCGGCTGCTGACAATATCCACCATGCCCAGCAATGTGTAATAACTACCGTTGCCGGAGTAAACCAAATCGACGGATTGTGCCCGATGTAAATTCTTTTCCAATACGGTACGTAATATCGGATCCATGGTCCCCACCGCATTGCCCATAGCGCTACTTACGACAATGCGCTGCGGGTTAATCATGTTATATAAATTAGCTAAGGTAATGCCTAAGTATTTGCCTACCCGATTCAAGGCTTCCAAACAAATTTCATCGCCTTCCACGGCAGCCTCATAAATAGGTTCTACCCGGAATGCATCATTTATAATGGCTCCATTGTCAGTTACTTTGGATAAGCGACCTTTTTTGATTTCCGTCAACACATACTCCCGAATGGCTGTTTCCGATGCCACTTCTTCTAAACGTGTGAAGGAATCCTCTTTTGTTTCATCAATATCGATGACGGAGTAACCGATTTCGCCGGCATAATCATTGTAACCACGATAAAGCGAGCCGTGATAAATCAAAGAGGCGCCGAGACCGTAGCTGAATTTCAAAACCAAGAGGTTTTCAATGCCTTTGCCGCTGCCGTAATAATATTCGCCGGTAGCTAAGCAGCGCACATCATTTTCCACATAAGCCGGTAATTGGAACCGTTCTTCCAAAATGTACTTGAACGGAATATTGGACCATTTACCGTTTGGTGAAAAAATGGAAATTCCTTTTTGCGAATCCACGGGGCCGCGTAAGATGAGGCCGATAGCAGCAATCGTCCAACGCATATCCTCAATGATATCTTCGATACAATGATAAATCGTATTTAATATTTCTTCTGATGAAAGGCCGATAATCGACTGTTGCATCTGATATAAAATAATGCCCCCCGATTGCACTACATAACAAAATACATTATGAGTACGTACGTGAACCATCAGCATCATTTCTTTTTGCTCATTAAATTTCAACAGCATCGACGGCCGCCCCAATGCACTGCGCTCCTGTCGATCTTCATAAATAAGACCTTTTTCAGCCAACGTACTGCAAATATTGGTTACCGTCGGTGGTGTAATGCCCGTATTACGAGCAATAATTGCTTTTGAAACAGAGCCGTTACGACGTATATAATTTAAAATTATTTCGTCATTATTGAGTGCCTGTTTAGTTTGCATCTTGTCCCCTTCCCGAAAGCCTATAAATTATATACGCCATCGCCTATCTCAGCATCATATAAGGTCGGTACAGTGCCAATAGCCTCTTCATAAAGTTTTGGTACAGCTTCTTTAAAAGCCTCTACCTTATCGCTTGCTACCAAAGCAATCGCACAGCCCCCAAAACCGGCGCCTGTCATACGCGATGCCAAACAGCCCGGTTGCTTACGCGCAATCTCTACCATCGTATCCAATTCCAAACCGCTTACTTCATAGTCATAACGTAAGGATTCATGAGAAGCCGTAATAATTTCGGCAATCTTTGCCGTATTGCCTTCACGAAGGGCATCCATGAAGGCCATAACGCGTAAGTTTTCAGTGATCGCATGACGAGCACGGCGACGCAATACATCATCTTCGATGAGATCCAAGTCCTCTAAGGTACCCAGGGATAGGCCCGATAGAGGATGATGTTTTTGGATTTCTGCCAAAGCCGCATCACATTCACCTTTACGCTCGTTAAATTTGGAATCAACTAAGCCGCGTTTTTTATTGGTGTTCATAATGATGAGGTGGTAATCGCCCCAGTTAAGTGGTACATGTTCAAACTCCATAGCCGTACAGTCGAGGAGCACGCCGTGTCCTTCTTTGCCGTGGCTGATGGCGAATTGGTCCATGATACCCACTTTAACGCCTACGAAATTGTATTCAACCTGCTGTGCCATTTCTGCCAACTTCGTGCGGTCAATCGGCGTCTTGCCAAGATGTGTCCACAACATGTAACCCGTTAAATCGAGAATACAAGCAGAGGATGAAAGCCCCGCACCGGCCGGTAAATTACCACTGTAGAATAAATCCATCCCCTGTAAGGTGTAACCATCTTTTTTCAAATATTCAATGATGCCAAGCGGATAGTTGGCCCAATCATGAGCTTCATCGTAAACGAAATCATCATTAATATCTACCACAATCGTGGCTTCCATATTTTCAGAATAAAGACGAACTTTAGAATCGTCCCGCAGGCGCATAGCGCCCCAAATCCCGCAAGTCAGAGCGGCCGGAAACACATGACCGCCATTGTAATCCTGATGTTCACCAATGATGTTCACACGCCCCGGGGCAAAATAGCAATCAATGGGTTCTCCGGTATCGCCGAATTGCTCAATAAATTTAGCTATCAGTTCCTCTTTAGTCATTACTTTCTTCCCTTTCTATAATCTTCGTCACCAGCTTACGCAAAACCGGTGCCGTTTCTTCAACTGCGCTCGTATTGGCTGCGGCCCAAGCGCCCATTTCCGAGGAAGCATAGTATTTAATCTTATTAGCTTCTCTAAATGGCGGATAAAATTCAATATGGAAATGATAATAATCGTTAGCATCATCATATTCCGGCGAGTTAACCGGCCGTTGATGGTAAACCATCATGTACGGGAACGGTGCATTAAATAATTCGTCGAATGCGTGGGTAACCACTTTTAACATACGAGCCAAATCTTCTTTTTCTTTGGCCGTACATTCAGAAAGCATGCTGAAATGACGTTTCGGCACAACGAATACGCCGTACGGATAATCCGTAAAGAACGGAATATACGCTAAGAAACTGTCATTTTCGGCTACAATACGCAAATCCGATTTTTGTTCCGCTTGGTTCATCTGACAGAGCAAGCAACGCTGTGTTTCTTCATAATGGTCCTTACAGTTCTTAAGTTCCGTTTCAATCTTCTGCGGCACGAACGGATATCCGTAAATCTGTCCGTGAGGATGCGGCATCGTTACGCCTACGGCTTCCCCTTTATTTTCAAACGGATAGACATACTTAATCTTCTTATCCGCTGCAAGAGCCGTACAACGATCCGAAATTAATTCCAACAGGTCGATAATATGGCCTACGTACAATTCATAGAATTTAACCGAATGACGCGGCGAGTACAAGATAACTTCGCACTTACCATGATTTTCTGCGCTCTTGTAAAAACCTGTTTCATCCACAAACGGTGCTTCCGGATGTTGGGTTAGAGCCGGAAAATCATTATCATAGGCATACACGGTAAATTCGGATGGTACCTTTTTCCCTTCTCCCGGGCAAAACGGGCACCAATCTTTTGGCATAGTGGGACGTAATTTACGGTTTGACGCTACCATCGTCCATGTGCCGAGCAATGGATTCCATCTTAGTTCTGACATAATCTCCGCTCCTCACATTTAATAAACTACTTAAGAAAATATATTACAAATATATTTTCGCTCATGATTGCTATTTTTTCAAGTAAAATTTTACAAAAACTCATACCTATTTGACATACATTTTACTAAACTCAAAAAGAGGTCATAAAACCGCATTATTACTGCAGTCTTACAACCTCTTAAGTCTGTTTTTTATAATTTTTTATTCAAATTTTAAGTAAATTAGTTAATTTCTTAATTAAGTATTATCCAAAAACATATATTAAACAATTAAGCAAAGTGCTCATTTAATATAAGTAAAATACGCATGTAATTGGTTATTTCTTAGCCACAGCCGCCATGAGCGCTTTAATATCCGTGCCTTCGGCCACCATGCGCCAAGTTTCCAGTTCATCACTATCAACCAATAAATAGAGGTACGCCCACACGATGCGGTTATAGCGTCTGAAATCAGTAACAACCTTGACCACCTTCGACACAATGCCCACATCTTTGGCCACATCTTCAATCGTCTTCAAAAGCTCTACGGTATGACCGTTGGCAATCGCTTTCACGCAAGACGTAATCACTTGACCCAAACGTTCATGCAAAGCCCCTTCTACATCGGCAACGCCGCGTGCTTCAAAAATCTTGCGCAATTTGGAGCGAACCAACATGGCTTCTTCCGAACCGATATGCATGAAGACAATACTCATCCCCTGATCATCCAAACGTTCACCGAAGAGACGATTCATGCCCGCTTCGCTGATGAGGAACGTGCCGTCACTGTTGCGACATTCTCTTTCGTTAAAACGATTGAGGCCGCCCCCTTGACACGCTTTAATAACAGCCGTCAAACCAACTTCCCAAATTTTGGCCGCTTCACTGTCCGTAAATACTTGCTCTACCACCGACTTAGGCGTTTTCACAACCGGCTTTTTATTGGCCAACGCCGCTAACGTAGCAATACTATGCTCTTCAAAATATGGCTTTTCAAATTCATAGCGCGCTTGCGCCACCATCTGTAACAATACATCATCCGGCTTTTCAGCATAACGACCATCGAATGCATCCTTGCCGTACCAATTAACTACTACGTCGTCAATCACAACTAATTGCAGTGTATCATGCACAGACAATGTGCCTTTTTCAAGCGCCTTGCTCACTTGAGCCGCCAATGCCAAATACCCTTTTCTCATAGCCTCTGAATCACAACGAAATTCTCGCATAATACACATCCTTCCTGCCGAACAGTGTTAATGTCCGTCGTTTCTTTCTGCTTACTATTCTTCACACTAAATTCATCTTAATTATTTCTATTTTAATCAAAAATTTAGATAATCTACTACATCTTATAATAACAGTAAAAAACATTATGCGCTAGTGTTAATATCAAATAAATCATAGGTATTATGCATTTAGTGAATCTTGAGGCACTATGAGCATTCCCAGCGGGTATTTCGTGGTACTTTGTCCACACAGAATATGCAATTTTATAAATTCTTAACCTTTTTCATCTTTAAGCAATGCATTGCCCTTCATTAGTTATATTAATTTTCTTGCTCAATTTTCTTGTTCAAATTCCCCCTTTAAACCAGTCTTTATTTCCTCGCGAACGCGCATCAGTATTTTCCCCAAATTATTCTCCCCTTCGCCATCGACCATGCCCCAGAAGGTATCGCCCCAATCATTGCCTTCTATCAGCATTCTATCGCGCGTTGCCAACAGTTTAGCCTGCAATTTTTCATTCTGTAAAAACTTAGCTTTAACTATGTCATACATGACCCGCAACTTAACGTTCTCCCAATCAGCACGGATGGGCTTCATATTGCGCCCTATGCGCCGTGCAAAGTCAGGCCGCTTCACTCTTACCATTTTCATACGCTGCAAGTCCGTCGCCGCTTTAGCACCTTGATACGCCGCCTCCGCCGAATAATACGTGTCGCCCATATAAAATACCTTATAAGTACTAAAATTCGAAAGAAAGCTATAGGTCCCTCTAAAACGATCAATCACCGGTGGTATCTCATCGTCGCGAAGTTTCAAAATGTCCTTGCGCGAGTAAGTCGGTTTAGTAGCTTTTTTCTTATCATCCGTCTTTTTAATAGCCATACTTGCCTCCCTTACAAATAAAATACTATTTTTAAAAAGTAAAAATAACCTTTAGACACATTACGACTTAAAGGCTATTTATATCATATAAGAGATGGCTCTATTGCACTATAAATGAGTAGTTCAAATGACTAAATACAAAATTATAGTTGCCTCAATAACTACGTGAAAACTTTGTTAACACAAATCAAATCTCTAACTTTCGATAGTTGAATTACTAAAAATTTCGATTTTTTTAGTCCACTCCCTTGAACTCTTTGTTTTTATTGTGCTATAATAATATATAAAAAAATCGATATTCAAAATTTATTGATATTCGAAGGGAGATTATATATTATGAAATTACAAAAATTATTAGTATTAGGTTTAGCATTAACAACAGTTGCGGGCGTAGCTTCCGCTAAAACTTTACCGGCCGATCAATGGTACTGGGTACATTCCGACGCTGACTACACAACTCGTGTTAACGTTCCTTCCGTTAACTACGATGTAAATACAGATACTGCTGATTTCCAGGCAGCTGCCGTAAACCCTAACACAGGTCTTACTGATGTAGTAAACTACAAATTAGACTTCGCTAACAACACATTATACGCTTACCAGAAAGACGTATACCCTAACAACTCCGAAAACGTTCAGAGCACTTCCAACGCTAACGGTGCGGGCCATGCTATCCAGCCTAACACAGCTGACGCTGCTTTAGAAACTGTAGTAGCTAACCTTGTTAACCGTGACTACCAGTTGAAAAACAAACCGGACATCGCTATTACTCCGGCCGAAGCTCAACAGAAAAAAGTAGAAGACGCTAAAATTGCCGCTACTTGGCAGAACGCACAGGCTCAGAGCAACTTAGAAGCTCAGAAAACCGATATCATCATCGACAAAACTGACACTGAAGCTCAGAAACCTGCAAAATAATAAATAATAAGTATTACGTACTAAGGCATTTATTAATTTATATTTCGCCTTGTAATATAACTATTCTCTCTCAGTTGTACTTATTAAGCTGACAAACAATAGCCCAAGCGTAACAGCCGTATGCATTGGTCTATTCATATCATAAGAGGCAGTAACCATCCGAACCGACTCGGAGGTTACTGCCTCTTTTTGTGTCATCCTTCTTCGTATTGCTATGCCCCCTATTTCCTGCGGGACTGAACTTGACATAAAGTATATAATGAAATTAAGTAACACATTTAAGTATGTAAATATATTAAAGGTTAACAACTATGCCTTGCAAGCGCAAGAGATTAATATAGGAGCGTCGGTTTACAAAAGTTAGTATTAACTATTAAACAGTACAATTGTTAGGAGGACTCATCATGAACAGCATTTTCCACAGAACCAGTATCCGCAAATACGAAGATCGTCCGGTTGAACAAGAAAAAATCACTGAAATTCTTCGCGCCGGTATGCAATCTCCATCTGCGGTTAACCAACAGCCTTGGGAATTCTATGTGGTTACCAATCGAGAAGTGATTGAAAACTTAGCCCGGGTTTCCCAATATTCGCACTGCGTAGCCAGTGCCCCGGTTGTTATCGTACCGGTCTACAAAGTTGATGGAATTCCGGTACCATCAATGGCGCCGCTCGACATGACCATTGCGCAAGAGAACATATGGCTACAGACGGATGCCCTCGGACTCGGCGGTGTATGGATAGGCATTGCACCATTTGAAGATCACATGGAGTATGTAAGTAAAGCCTTGAACCTTCCGGCAAACCTAAAAGCGTTCTCCCTCTTCCCTTTGGGCTATCCAGCCGAAACGAGAAAACAGCAAGATCGTTTCTTTGAAGATCGCATTCATTATGTGAAGTAAATCCTCTAAATTATTTAAGGCGTTAATGCAAATCAACAGATGCATTAACGCCTTCTTTTCATTTATTAAGATTTAAGAACCTAATCTGATTTTATTCGTTTTCTACCAAGGCGAAGCAACGCGCCGCAAAGCCGGTACCGCCTTTCAATTTAGGGAAAGTTACAAAGATAACGGCTCCTACCGGTGGTAACTCATCCAAGTGAGCCAACACTTCCACCTGAATTCTATCCTGCGACAAAATATACTGCTCAGCCGGCAACGGATGGGAATCCGGTTGGAATGCTCGAATCGCCGCATCCGTATCGGCCGTTTCATGACCGATGGCGCCGATATTACGTTCTTTTACCAAAAACTCCAATGTGGGAATCGTCCAGCCCGGCGTATGAGGATTGCCGTCGGCATCCTTTTTCTGAAAATCATCGGCCGGCTGTTTATACCAATCGGTTCTAAAGGCAACAAACGCACCTTCCGGAATACGGCCGTACTGTTCTTCAAAGGCCAACACATCTTCAACGGATAATTCATAATCCGGATTTTCAGCTACTTCTTTGGATTTATCGATAACAACCAATGGATATACCATTTCATCAACACGAAGCTGCTCTTGCGTACGCCCCTTCGGATCAAAATGAATCGGTGCATCCACATGCGTACCGTACTGACCTACGACAGTGTATTCCTTAATCTGCATAGGCGCTTCCGTCCAAGTGTCACCGTCTTTTTTATTTTCGGGATAATCATACAAAGTCGTTTCTTTTAGCGGCTTAAAACCCCACCAATGCGGTGTTTCCGGACTTAGTTCATGCGTCAAATCCACAAAGCGATACTTCGGCGACTTCCAAGCCGCCACCTGTTCCCACAATCTTAAACTCATACTCTCTCCTCTTTTCTTTTGAAAAAAATTCTCTAATCTCTCATTGCACCAAAACAACGTTTATATAAGTGCACTTTCATCCCCCGGCGTCTGTTAAACATTTGTTTTTGTGTAATAGATATATTATACCATTAAAATTATAGGAATAATAGTTAACAACAGAAGAAAAACAGCTCTTTTCTCACATGTCTACACTTAGCTTAACCCCGCTAAAAATGCTTTCACCTTATCGAGCACTTCAATAATCTTTTCAAAAAACAACCGAATTTCGTTGAGATAACTATTAATCTTCAGATCCGTATCATCCGTACGATTTACATCTTGCTGCACGGACTGCACTATCCCGCGCGCTATGGCAGGCATATTTTGTGAAAACTCATGATCATAGCCCTCCACGATTTCAAGCGTGCTATGCTTATAAATTTCAACAAAACGCTGCGCATACCGTGGCGGCACTACCGTATCCTCCTTTCCCTGAATGATAGTCACCGGCCCCGTATACAGCTTGGCCGTATCATACAAAGGCAGACTATAAGCCGTTTTAAAATAATCACGGCCTACGTGTAAACCGCTAGGCAACTCAATGTATTCCGGCATAGTATCCGTGTCGAACTGTACACCAAAGAAGGCTCCCCCAATCGTTTTATCTACGATATTAGCGGCCGGAGCCAATAAAACCAACCCTTTCACCGCATCATTGCCATATTGCTCCGTTAACTCGCCGGCCAACATGCTGGCTACCACACCACCTTGCGAATGGCCGACCAGTAAAATATTCGTAACGCCCGGTAACGCTTTGGCGTACGCATAGACCTTCTTCGCATCTTCAATTTCATTCGGCACCGTCATGTCTTGAAAACGGCCTTCACTGTCACCGTGCCCGTTAAAATCAAAGCGAATGGAAGCAATCCCCGCTTTTTCTAAATATTCCGCCGTCAATTCCAGTAATTTATAATCTTTGCTCGCGGAAAAACCGTGCATCAAAATAACCAAGGGATAACTCTGAACCTTGTCCGGTGTTTGCAACACAGCCGACAAGGCGCCGTGGTCACCTTGAATCATAAGTCTTTCCGATTTAGCCTCAACACCGTTAAATGACACAGCCGTCATAAAGCTGATAAAGCCCACCAGCACCATGAGTACCGTCATTTTTTTCAGTATATATTTCATATGAGTAATCTTCCGTTTCTTTTTAAACATCTATTAATTTCCGAGAAAATTCTTGGTAAAAATCTCTAGTAGGAATTCTTGCTTGAAATTCGTAGTAATTTCCTTTTAAAACTTCCTTATAAAGTCTCCGTCAAACCAGCTAATAAATACACTGTCAATAATGATATGTTCATACTACAAGCATATTATAAGTATAGAGTATCATATAAAATTCAATAAGAAAAGGAACCGTCCGTTCATTAATAAAGTATATTATGTGCCGTTTATTGTCAGCTACTTATTATCAACCGCGATACGTCTCCGCTTATGATAGATATTACCGAAAAGCTCCATTTAGTCCAAAATATATGCGTGAAACAATCATATAGCATCTTCACTTCATATTAATATATCAAAAAATTGTAAAGTATCTTTTATATTACATAGCTTAATCATTACAGATAATAGCTGCATTTACAGCTATTATCTCATCAAATTTAATAATATTTTTAATAAAAAAATCTTGTGTATTTCGAAATTTAACGTTATAATAATAGTATAAATGGATAATAATTATCCGTTAACATTCAAAACAATCGAAAAGTTAGTAGGTACTAAGGAGGAAATAGGAAAATGAGTGACAAAAAGAAATTGACTACCGCATTTGGTGCACCCGTACCGGACAATAATAACTCTATGACGGCCGGCAAACGTGGTCCTGTCCTTATGCAAGACGTATGGCTCATGGAAAAACTAGGCCATTTTGCTCGTGAAGTAATTCCTGAAAGACGTATGCATGCTAAAGGTTCCGGTGCATTCGGTACTTTTACTGTAACTAATGACATCACTAAATACACTAAAGCTAAACTTTTTTCAGAAGTTGGCAAAAAAACCGATTTATTCGTTCGTTTCTCCACAGTAGCCGGGGAACGCGGTGCAGCTGACGCCGAACGCGATATTCGCGGTTTTGCCGTTAAATTCTACACCGAAGAAGGCAACTGGGACCTCGTTGGTAACAACACCCCGGTATTCTTCATTCGCGATCCATTGCAATTCCCTGATTTGAACCGTGCCGTAAAACGTAATCCAAAAACAAACTTGCGTGATGCCGAAGCTAACTGGGACTTCTGGACCAGCTTACCGGAAGCCATCCACCAGATTACTATCGTTATGAGTGACCGTGGTATCCCTTCCTCCTACCGCCATATGCATGGTTTCGGTAGCCATACGTACAGCTTAATCAACGCCAATAACGAACGCGTTTGGGTTAAATTCCACTGGGTTTGCCAACAACCGATTGAAAACTTGAGCGACCAAGAAGCAGCCGAAGTGGTAGCCGGCGACCGCGAAAGCCATCAACGGGATTTATTCGACGCCATTGAAAAAGGCGACTTCCCGAAATGGAAATTGTGCATCCAGGTTATGACGGAAGAAAAGGCTAAAGAAATGCCATACAATCCGTTCGACCTCACTAAAGTTTGGTATCACAGCGAATTCCCGCTCATCGAAGTTGGTGTCATGGAATTGAACCGCAATCCTGAAAACTACTTCCAAGACGTTGAACAAGCTGCCTTTGCTCCGTCCACCATAATTCCGGGCATCGGATTCTCCCCTGACAGAATGTTACAAGGTCGTTTATTCTCCTATGCTGACGCACAGCGTTACCGCTTAGGCACTAACTACCATCAGATTCCTGTTAACGCCGCTAAATGCCCTGTTAACATGTACCATCGCGACGGTCTCGGCCGTGTTGACGGTAACCACGGCGCTACCATCGGCTATGCGCCAAACACTAAAGGCGAATGGCTCAACCAACCGGAATTCAAAGAACCACCGCTCGATATTACGGGCCCTGCTTACCAATACGATTTCTATGAAGACGATTCCGATTTCTACACCCAACCGGGCAAATTGTTCCGTCTCATGACTCCGGAAAAACAACAACTTTTATTTGAAAATACAGCACGTGCTATGAACGGCGTTTCTAAAGAAATTCAAGAACGCCATGCTAAACATTGTTACCAATGTGATCCGGCTTACGGCGAAGGCGTAGCCAAGGCACTCGGTATTACAGTTGATTTTTCCAATTTAAATGATTAATATATTCGCGTTTCATGTGACCAATGTGTGCAATTAATCATTAAAAATAACTACTCTCTCTAGGAAAATCAGCTGCATAATAAGCAAACCCCCTCTCTGTGCATCCGCACGGAGAGGGGGTTTGTGTTATCTGAATCCAAAGCTTAGGATTATAGGATTATAGGGTTATAGGGTTATAGGACAAAACTTACAACAATAACTGCATAAAGCCTAACAAACCAAATATAACAGCCAGCGCAATAGTAAACGGCATCATAAGTTTCAATATTTTATCTTCACCTTCGTTAAAACCGGTTGTGACAATACCCATAATCACACAGCCCGGCGAAAAGGAATTGCCAAGCACGCCGCCGGTAGTTTGCAACGCTGCCGTAATAGCCGGATTTATGCCCAGCGCCTTAGCCGCCAGCATTTGTAAATTGCCGAATAATATATTGGACGACATATTACTGCCCGTCAAAAAGGACCCGATCATGCCCAGTAACGGCGATACGATAACATAGTAAATACCGAGCAATTCAACAATCCCCGTTGAAAGCACATAAATTTGCCCGCTACTGCCCATATATTTAGCCATGACAATCAAACAGGTAATCGCTATGGTAGGCGCCTTACATTTTTCAAAAGTACGTTTATTAATAGCCGTTACCGCTGATTTAGATAAAAATTTCTTTTTTTCATAGTACCAAAGACTACTTAGCGCTGACAAAAGTAAGAACGTACCTGCATACGTTAAGGGTTGCACAGGGCTGAAATAAGGCTCCGCCTTAGTCATATAGCCAAAAGCAGTCGCCGTCTCAGGAAACGTGAGCGCCACTTTCCAGACACTGAGAGCATTGTAAATCGGTGGCACTAACAAGCATAATACGGTAATGCCAATCAACAGATAGTATGGCAAAAAAGCTTGATTAAACGACATGGTACGTCCGGAAGTGACCTTTGCCGGCGTGTCATTCAACGGTGCTCTTTCAGTTTGATTAAGCCGCATCATAATTGGACTGTCCGTATTATACCATCGTTGCTTATACTTTGGAATTTTACTCACCACAAACACTAAGCCCATACCGATAGCGGTTGGTAAAAAGCAGGAAATTGTTGGATTAATGGTGGCAAGCCATAATTCGCCACCACCCATGACAAGCGACAAGCCAACTACTACCGGCCAAACAGATTGTATTGCCCTCATTCGTCCATATAACCAACAAATATATAGCACCGCTAAAAAGTTAAAAATCCAAATCATAGCCGCCGCCAAAAAGGCGGCATACACTTGTTCGTTGCCATTCATCGAGGATTGCTGAACCAAGGCCTCCCAAGCAAGCGCCAAGGTCCCAAACGTAGCGCCCCAAGAATGGCCCAGCAGTACAATGACAATACTGTACAGCGGCCTTACGCCAATACTCAATAACAGCGGCGCTCCCACCGCCACAGCAACACCAAAGCCGGTTATCCCCTGTAAGAAACTGGGGAACACCCATCCTAATATTAAAATCTGCAATAGTTCGTGTTTTGTAATCCGTTGAATACCTGTACGAATCGCCTCAACCGCCTTAACTTCACAAGTTATTTCATATAAATAAATAGCCGGCCAAATCACGAGCAATATGGTGGCAGCGTTCCAAACGCCCTTACCGGTTTCAAATAATAAAGCTAACGGTGATGATCCGAAAAGCAACCCGGCAATCAGCAATGCCAAGCTCATACTGACTACCGACGCCTTCGCAATCCGCCACCGCAGTTTAATAATCGCTACTAAAAGAAATACAATGGGTACTAACGCCGGTAACCAAAAACGTATATCCGTTGAAAGTTCCACAACTACAACTCCTTAATTTTCAAAACAGTGCCTGCAAATATTTTAGCTCTAGAGTATAAGGAATTAATTATGCCATATTCTTTTTTATTATGTGCATATTGACCGATGATACCGCAGTTATCTAAAACCGGAATACCGGCTGCCGCCATATTTCCGGCATCGGATGCTCCGCCTAAATGCACTTTCCCAAATTCATCAAAACCGTTATCTTTGGCAACTGTATTAACAAAGTCTAGTAAACGAATCGCTTCTTTGGTTTCTTGAAGTGGCAATAATTTAGCGCGGTAATACGTTAACTTTGACTTTGTTCCTTCAATAAACGTTTCATCAGTAATTTCATACATAGAGTCCATAATACGTTTTGCTTCATTTTCATTTGTCACTCGCACATCGAACACGACTTCACAATGATCTGCAATGCCACTGGTGTGCCCACCACCCTTTATAACTGCCGTTGTAACCGTAGTTCCTACGGATAAGTCAGTGAGTTCAATAATTTTCTGAATCTTATACACGGCTTCATTAATTGCATTACGACCTTTCAAAAAATCATTACCGGCATGACCACCTACCCCGTCAACACTCAAATAATAGGTAAATTGACTTTTCTTCTGAGTACATAAACTATTATTCATTTGACCGGTTTCCATGTTAAAACAACAGAGTGCCCCTTTTGATTCAGCCGTTAGTATTTTATTGCCGTCATTACCGACATGATCGGATTCTTCTTCACCTACAACAATAAGTTTAATCGGGTGCTCCTTATACTGTATAAAGTTTAACGCTTTTGCAACATATAATGCAATAATTAAACCGCCTTTCATATCAAGCACACCGGGTCCAAAAATTTTCCCGTCTTTAATGACAGTCGGATTTTCACCGCCAAAGCTACCGGTATAATGTACTGTATCACAATGGCCGGAAAATATAATCGGTTTCCCCGGTCGATCCATCCCTAACTCGGCAATCATAATACCACAACGGTCATCGGCAACCTCTCTGAATCTACACGCAAAACCTTCTTTTTCCAACTGCTGTTGCAACCACGTTCTGGCTTTTAATACATTATCTTTTTCTTCAAAGTGCCCCTCTAAATCAGCAAACGTTCTTAAATCCTGTACCATGTCTTCCTTATGTTCATCAATAAATGTAAAGATTTTCGCTAATTGATTTTCCATGATAAATTACCTCCCAAGAACAGACTGTCAAATACCCAATCGAAATTAATACCTGTTGCTATACCTAACTTTTACTCATCTTAGCCAATAAAGATTTATCCAAATTAAACCCTGTAATCAACAATATAACGATTAAATAAAGTGGCATACTGACATAATATTTAAACATCGCAACCGGATCTACACCTAAAAAGCCGGTAACGGTAGCACACATTACTGTAAACGGTACGAACATAGAGAACACTAAACATCCAACAGTGGCAGCCCGTGTTAAATCCAAGCGATTCAAACCTGCTTTATCATAAACAGTTGTCATAATATTGCCTGTAAAAACTTCAGAGAAACTGGCCGAAGATGAGAAATTTGCCAAAAATCCCAATACAATTACGCATACAACTCCACTTAAACGACATTTAATTTTCTTAGTTAGTGGAACTACCAATACATCCAGTACATTACATAGCTTTAGTATTCCAAATAAACCAAATGAGAAGATAATTAAAACTGCTGTTCCCGTCATACTCGAAATGCCGCCTCGACTGAATAAAGTTTCAATTAATTTATTATCCGAAACTAAGTGATAGCCGCCCCATACCGCACTAACAGTATTTACGATACTTTGCCCTTGAAATACTACAGCCACACCTATAGCACTTAGAATACCAATTAAAATGGCCGGTATCGCCGGAAATTCAAAAATCAACAAGCCAAACACCAAAATCACCGGTATAAGACACCATACACCTAAATTGTAGCTATCTTCGATGGCAATAACTAAATTGCTTATAGTCGATGTATCAGCCATCGGTACATCCCCAAACACCCCCATAAACGCATAAAATGCGAAGGATATAAGAATAACCGGAATTGTCATAGGCAACTGAAAAATTACACTTTTAAAAACATCTACATTCGTTGCACCGGCAATAACATTAGGAGTATCAGATAAAGGTGACAATCCATCACCAATAACGGCAGCACAAAGAATAGCACTGGCGGCCCAATAGGTATCAATTCCCATGCCGGCCGCAACCCCCATAAGGGCCACCCCAATTGTCCCACAGGTACCGAAACTTGTACCCGTAAAACAAGCACAAATAAAGGTAATCGCAAACGCTGTTGCTAAAAAATATTGAGGATTTATCATTTTTAACCCTAGAGCCGTAATATAAGCAATGGTACCACTGGCACACCAAGCACCAATTAATCCACCAATAATTAATATTAAAAGAACCGGCATAATGCATTTAGGAATAAAGTCCAACATCCCACTTTGTAACTCTTTATAGGTATAGCCCAATCTCATACAAAGTGGAATCGCAATTAGCCACGATAGTACAAACATAACATGAATTTTAACTCCAAACACAGCAGCCGGAATCATAATGAAAGCAAAACATACGCCCATTACAAATGCGGCATACGAAAAAGTCAACTCCCGTTTCATCGTATTCATACCTATCCCTCTATCTATTAACCAACCTATTATAAGAAGATCTAACAGTTTTCTTTGAATAATTTTCCGGAAATAATAGCCTCATAATTCTCTGGATCCGTATCACCTTCAGTATTTATGAGTAAAATTTTAGAATCCGAATTTAATTGCATACTTTCCTTCAATGACTTGTAACGTTCATCCGCTAAAATAGTTTTTACAACCCCCATTGTTACTGCTCCTGATTCGCCTGAAATAATTTGAGCATCACCGGAAAGCGGTTTATGGTATGTTCTCATTCCACAAGCTGCTACACTATCAGCACAAGATACGTAAAAGTCAGGCAGATTACTTAGTTCACCCCAGGTTACTTTGCACGGTGTACCGCAGTTCAAGCCGGCCATAATCGTAAAAGGCGAGCCTTCAATAGAATGCATCGCGCCATCATCAATCAGCTTAGATCTATAAATACAGTCAGCTACTTGCGGTTCGACGATTACAATTATCGGTTTATCTGTTTTATAATAATCACTTAAAAAGCCTACTACACCGCCAGCCATAGCCCCGACCCCGGCTTGTAAAAAAACATGGGTTGGTTTATTTTTTTTAGTTCCCAACTCTTCAACCGTTTCAAGAATCATAGTTAAATAACCTTGTATAATCCAAGTTGGGATTTTTTCATAACCGTCCCAAGCAGTATCTTGAATAAGATACCAACCGTTTGCTTCACTTTGGCTCTTTACAAATCTAACAGTATCATCATAATTAAACTTTGTAATCTCAACATCGGCAGGGCCCGCATTTCTAATGGCCTCGGCCCGAACTTCCTGAGAACCGGCTGGCATATAGACATGTGCTTTACAACCAAAAATTCCGGCTGCCCATGAAACACCTTTACCATGATTCCCATCAGTTGCCGTAACAAACTCAATCGCTTGTAAGGTCGCTTTAAATTTATCTTGTAATAAATCTTTAAGTTGTGCTGTTTGATAATCTAAACCTAGAACTTCACAGATAATACGAAACATAGCATAACTGCCACCTAAACCTTTAAATGCATTAAGACTGAATCGTTTCGATTCATCTTTAACCATGATATTGGAAATTTGTAATTTTTTTGCTAATCCATCAAGGTGAACCAAAGGTGTTTTTTGATAAGCCTCTAATGACTCATGTGATTTTTTAGCCGCTAAAGCTTCATTATAGTCAAAACAACCATCACTTCTAAATTCTCTTAAACCCTTATTAATCAGCACTTCCATAACATCATTGCTAAAAATACGCATCTCATCACTTCCCTTTTCAACGATTTATTGTTATACTTACTATACTATTTATTAATTTATGGTTATATCACTAAAAATCTTAATTTTATAAAAATATTGAGGTCGTAAGAATGAAAGAGAAAAAAATTACCTTTGATCATTCAAAACAAGAATTAATAAAACCTATTTTCCCCGGTTTTAATATTTCAATTTTTACAACTACATTTTCGCCCCATACCTATGAGTTCATTAATTGGCATTGGCATCAAGCATTTCAATATTGTTATGTAACAGAAGGTATCATTGATATAAAACTTCCCCGACAGACATATTCAATAAAAAAAGGAGACGGTTTTTTTATTAACTATCAGCAGATACATCTCATTAAACAAAATAAAAGTGTTTCAACCGCGTCTTACATCTGTTTAGATATTCCACCATCTTTTATCGCCCACGATAATCACGGACGAATTTATTCTCGATATATAAACCCGATTCTTAAGTCACCTATTCCAGCAGCCTTAAAATTATCCGGTAATGAGTCCAACTCAAAAAATATCCTAAATAAAATAATTAACATTCAGCAATTAATAAAAGAAACACCGGAACTATTTGAAGTTGATGTAGAAATTGATATATTGGAAATTTTTAAAGAAACATATTTATTGCTAAAATCTAATTCACAAGACAGCGATGAAGTCCCGCAAAGCTACTATGAAAATGATCGGTTAAAACAAATTCTTTCCTTTATACAAAATCACTATCAAGAAAAAATAACGCTGGAGGAAATTGCAAAATCTGTTTCCATCAGCAAAAGCGAATGTAGTCGCTTTTTTAAAAAAGTCACCGGAGAATCGTTGTTCAATTACTTAATACTCTATCGGATAAACAAAAGTATCGACTTAATCAGAGATACCAATTTATCTATCGCCGAAATTGCAACCTCAGTAGGTTTCAGTGACCAAAGTTACTATACTAAATGTTTTAAGGAACAAAAAAAGATAACTCCCAAAAAGTTCAAGGAGTTATCTATTAGGCAACCAACAGGAATATTATCTTATGATTTCTGATATATAATTTATCAGGGAATATTTATTAATTTTGTTTGTAAATCTATTTCGATAATTCACAATTTGAATTCACAGGACGCTTATAGCCGTCTGACCGCTCCAAATGCAACACTACTGCATTATTTACGTATCATCAGAAATAATTACGGAACACTACATTAACCACTTAATCGCATAAATAACTGGTACAGAAATCAAAATAGATAAGACCACACGTTCAAACCAAATAATGAAATAATCTTTGAGTTTAATCGGGATTTCCGTAGCCATCATACATGGAATGGATGCGGAGAAGAACAATACCTCGGAAACGCAGGTAATAGCAACCAACATACGAACTTCAAAGCTCAATTTCGTAACCAAAACGGCGGGCAGGAACATTTCCGCAATACCGAGGGATAACGCTTTAGCTACTAAAAACGGTTCTTCAAAGCCCGTAATCCAGGTAAACGGATACAATGTATAGGCCAAAATGTTAAACACCGGCGTATTATTGGCGATAACAATACCCAGTACACCAATCGACATGAGGGACGGTGCAATTTTTAAGGCCAACACGAGGCCGTCACGGAGATGATGAAAGGTACCGGTCACAATACCGTCCGCTTTGGAACTGGCTTCCATGGCTTCTTCAAAAGCGACTTTGAATTTATCATGCACAACAACGCGTTCCACTTCCCCCTGTACATCGTTGTAATAAGTATCCGGCTTTTTACTGATTGGATAAATACGCGCCGTCACAGCCGTAACAAGGAAGGTAACAACAACGGTGGCCCAGAAATATAAGTTCCATACATCCAATAAATTAAGAGTTTTGGCCACAATAATCATAAAGGTAGCTGATACCGTGGAGAAACCGGTGGCAATAACAACGGCTTCTTTAATAGTATAACGACCTTCTTTGAAAACACGGTTCGTAATTAAAAGGGCTACCGAGTAACTGCCTACAAAGGATGCTACCGCATCAATAGCGGAGCGCCCCGGCGTTTGCCACAGTGGTCTCATAACAGGACGCATGAAAACTCCGACGAATTCCATGAGACCATAGTTAATAAGCAAAGCCAAGAATACAGCCCCAATCGGCACGATCGTAATAACCGGCACTACGATTTTAGAATAAATAAACGGAATCGTACTCTTATTCATTAAAAATTCCGGTCCCACATTCATGAGAGCCATGATAATAAATGGAATCCCCAATATATTCAGCAAAGAGAACACAGTTGTTGTCGTATTCTTATTCCACGTCTTGTTGATAAACGGCAAGACCGCCCCTAGAATAACAAACAAAGCACCATATACCGGCTGGAAGTACGGGATTTTTAAAATATACGTAACAATGTGATCCAGCGGAATCGTCGATTTTCCGCCAATTGTAACCGGTACAAAGAATATAATAATGCCTAAAATACTGTAAATAATGAACTGTAACTTACTCTCGATGGAGTACTTATTCATACCTCTCACCTCTCCACTTGATTGTTAAATCATGAATCCATCAACCTTCCTGTCTCCTTTCCTCCGTATTTATACCTTGCTTAACTACACACTTGATATATTGTAGTTATTTTATTCCTGTAAGGTCTTAAAATTGTCAAATTTTCTTCTAACATGTATAAATTACAAAAAACTCCTTAATATATCGATAATACATTGATATATTAAGGAGTTTTGCTGTTTTATTACATTATGTTTATAATTCGATACTATTCATAAAGAGCATCTTATAACGCAAACAAATCGTTCAAGCTTTCAGACATGGTTGGGTGGTTATAGATGAAGTCGCGGAGTACTTCATAGCCCAAGTCATGATCCATAGCGAGTTTAATCATATTAATCATTTCATGGGATTCGGCACAGAAGAGTTGTGCACCCAAGATTTTGCCGTTTGGAGCTACCAAAGCTTTTAACACGCCTTCAGTTTCGCGAAGTACTTTAGCTTTTGGAATGGCGTTAGCCGGCATTTTAAGAACACGATATTCGAGGCCTTGAGCTTTAGCTTCTTTTTCATTCAAACCAACGCGAGAGAACGGAGGTTCAATGAATACGGAGTATGCGAAAGCACCACGGTTTTCAGTGGTACGTTGACGGTTGCCCATCATGTCATCCAAAACGATGCGGTAATCATCTAAGGAAATGTAGGTGAACTGCAATTTACCAACAACGTCGCCGGCAGCCCAGATGTTAGGCACGCTGGTGCGTAAGTGTTCATCTGTTTCAACAGCGCCACGGTTCGTCATTTTGATACCCGCTTTTTCAGCTTGAAGCTCGTCGGTGTTTGGACGACGACCGGTAGCAATCAAAACAGCATCGCCGGCTAATTCTTTAGTAGCGCCGTCAGCTGTGTAAGTTACTACGCCGTCTTTAATAGCGCTAATAGCCGCACCGGTAATCACTTCAACGCCTTTAGCGCTGATAACTTCGCGAATTACTTCGACAATGTCTTCGTCTTCACGCGGTAAAAATACATCCGAATCTTGAATAATCGTAACTTTGCTGCCGAATTCGGCAAACATGGACGCGAATTCCAAACCGATATAGCCGCCGCCTACGATAGTAAGGCGTTCAGGAAGTTCATCCAAATCCATGAGCGTCTGGGATGTGTAAAGTTTATTGCCTGCCTGAAGTTCACCGGTCGCTGGATCACGTACGCCTTCAATATTAGGAATTACCGGCGTGGAACCGGTGTTAATCAAGAACTGTTCAGCGGTCAACGTCAAATCGCCATCAGCAGTTTTAACGTTGATAGTCTTAGCATCAACAAAGGATGCTACGCCATCAATAATTTCAGCACCTGCTTGAGCTACTTTATTATAGTTGGCCTGATTTAACGCAGCGGTCAATTGACGTTTACCTTCAATAGATTTTTTAAAATAAGCCGCTTTTTCTT
Organism: Veillonella sp. KGMB01456; assembly: GCF_023051165.1. GTDB lineage: Bacteria > Bacillota > Negativicutes > Veillonellales > Veillonellaceae > Veillonella_A. The sequence continues at coordinate 78,282 of NZ_JALKIG010000001.1, read as the reverse complement.
CAAAAGATGCATCAGGGGACAACGCCGCATCTGTAATCAAACGTTTTGAAGGAATACAACCTACATTAATACAAGTACCGCCATACATAAAAGCGTCTTTTTCAATTAACGCTACTTTTTTGCCGGATTTTGCTAATTTACCGGCCAAAGTTTTGCCGGCTTTACCGAAACCAATCACAATTACGTCATACGATTTCATCTTTTACCTCCTTATTATTTCGCTATCAATATTTTTGAAAAATAAATAATCTTGAATATCTGTCTCATACATTTAATTATATCACACTGCCTCCAAAAGGCCGCAATATAACATCGATATTTTTCAAAAAATTTACGATTATTCAGTCAATAAACTTTTGAAAAATATCATAGTCAATATAAAAGACCCCCGCTCGGTCATGATACGTAACTTTCCTGAAGGATAAGCTCTTACATAACCGAGACACGGGGTTCTCTGCTCAATTATTTAGTTTTTATACCAGCTCCGAGCATAGTTTTTATACCAGCTCCGAACAATCGGCATTGGCCGCTGCTTCATCTTTAGCAATTTGCGTTTCTGCATCTTCAATAATCGAAGCTAACGTAATACTTTGCAATTCTTTTTCAAGGGCACTCTGAATCTGCTCCAAACGGCCATCCAGCACACAATGAATGTGACTGCCGACCGGACAATCTTGAGCCGGGTTTTCATGAAAACTGAACAGCTGACCGTTATCGAGGGATTCCACGGCGTTGAAAATATCTAACAAGGTGATGTCCGACGGACATTTGGCAATCTTGATGCCGGACGTGCCCTGACGAGAATCAATCAGACCATGAGCCTTCAACATGAGCACGATGTTACGAATAATAACCGGATTTACGTTGATACTACCGGCCAAAAACTTGCTGGTTACTTTATATTTCTTTTCTGCAATAGCGATACAAGTAAAAATATGAACCGCTATAGTAAAACGACTGGATATTTGCATGGGCATGCCTCCTAATAAATTGTAATATACACTATTACATTACAGATTATATCACGAATCCACCGTTTTTACTATAACGACGCCCAAAATAAAGATGTATAATTATTTACCCACCACGCTGATACGCTGCTGAATGTGGTTACCTTTTTCGATTTTATCCACCATAGCAAGGGCGTAGTCGGCATAACTTACCACACTTTCACCACGGTCGTTAACAGTGAATTCTTCACCGGCCAAAATGTATTCACCGGTACGAGCACCTTCCGGATCAAAAATCGCAGCAGGGCTTACGAAGGTCCATTTTACATCATTGCGTTTGCGAAGTTCTGCCAATTCATCAGCCTGAGCTTTAGCGAGCGCATAGAATTCTTTTGGAAATTCCGGTGTATCGAGAAGCTGTGTCGTATGTTCTTTATCTACGAACAAGCTGCCGGCACCACCTACAACCAATAAACGAGTATCCGTATTGGCTACGGCATCGGACAAATGCATCAACGATTTAGTGTGAAGATCCAAGGTATCCGGCGCAAATGTACCAAATGCATCAACTACTGCATCAAAACCGGCCAAATCTTCTTTCGTGATATCCATAATATCTTTTTGAACAAATTTAGTAGCGTCCGATTTATTTTCGCTACGGGCAAAACCGGTTACGTCAAAACCACGACGAAATGCTTCTGCTACTACCAAACGACCTACTTTACCATTCGAACTTACAACTGCAATTTTCATAATTGAACCTCTACTTTCTCCCGCACCGGGAATAAATGACTGTTAAAAATTTAACTTTTGAATCCTTAATGCTTAATACGTAACGCTGAACTCTGTAATACTGAATGCTTTAATACTGAACTCTTTAATACTGAATTCTTAATACTTAATGCCTAACTTTTAAAACTTAATTCTTAATGACTTTCTTGTAATATTTTTCCTTACATGTTCATGTTACAACCTTTTAGTTGTAATGTCAAGCATTACACTTTAAATTTTTGAAAATTTTTTGTAAAGTCGTTGAATCGTCTTCGCCAAATCATTTTCTCTAATCCGGAAACGCCTATCTTTACGCGGTTTTCAGCGGTATTACCAACCCTATGAGAACAAAAAAAGATGAACCCGGCATAACCGAATTCATCCTTCTTCCCCTCAGGGGCAATTATTATTTTTTACGCCTTTCAATAGAAAAACCGTTGCTCTTCTTCAGCAATTAAGGTCTTTATGCTTCTTCATCCGGAGCCGTTGCTTTACGACGACGTTTCCAAATAAGTGCCGCAGCCACAACCAAGATAACGCCGGCAATTTCAATCAACCGTTCATACCCTGTGATATAAGGCTGTAACAATGGTTCAGCCGTTACCATTTCAGCGGCTACCCACGCGAGCAAGCTGCCGCCGGCCCACAAGATAATCGGATATTTGTTGATGATACGCGCCAACAAACGGGAACCATAAATCAAAAGCGGAACGGTAATTAACATCCCTACGATAACGAGTTCCAAATGGCCTTTGGCGGCACCGACAACGCCGATAACATTGTCGATACTCATCATCGCATCGGCTACGATAATCGTAATAATAGCACCGCGCAGGGAGTCCTTACTTTCAATGTTCTCAGCTTCATCATCGCCGACAAGGAGATGGAATGCAATCCACAAGAGCACGAGACCACCTACGAAATGGAGACCCGGAATGTATTCCAACGCCTCTACCAAGATGGTGGCAAAAATAAGACGCATCGCAATGGCCCCGAAGGTGCCCCACATGATGGCTTTTTCACGATACTTATCTTCCAACTTACTTACGGCCATGCCAATAACCACGGCATTATCGCCGGCCAGCAAAACATCGACCACGATAATTTTGCCAATCATAATCCATGTAGCTAACTCTAAAAATTCCATATATTTTATCCTTTAACTTTATTTTACGTAATATACCCGATTTTCTCTGCGTGGTGCCGCTTTTGGCGTGTCACCGTCAATGTAACCGAGGACACAATGACCGATGCCTTCGTAATCCCCTTCAATCCCAAGCGACTTCAAAAGTTCCTTCCCCTCCGGTGACTCAAACTCTTCTTTGGCACGATGAATCCAGCAACTGCCGAGACCTAACGCATGAGCAGCGAGCATGAGGTTTTGCATAACCAGCGAACCGTCACATACATAAGGTGGCCGTTCTTTTGACGCCAAAACCACCAGCACTACCGGTGCATTGTAAAACGGATCACTTTCGGTACCGAAAATCTTGGCATTCATCGCCGATAAGCGGTCCCGAACTTCTTTATTCGTTACAGCCACAATAATGGCCGATTGTTTCCCCATACTACTAGGCGCATACAAACCTGCTTCAATAATCTGATCTATTAATTCCGCAGGCACCGCATCCGACTTAAAACTACGAACACTCCGTCTAGTTTTTAACAGTTGTATCAAATGTTCTGCATCATGCATAATAATCCCTCGCTTTACATAATTATACTAGAATTACGGCATCCCTTCCGGCTAACATGAAATGTACCGGAAATAATTTCTATCTCATAAATATATTATAATAAGAATTAAGGCCAACTTCAAACAAAAATTGACAAAATTTGTCCACTCAAGCAAAATTTTTTTCTTCTCCTACGAAAACAGATTTTACTTTGGATTAAATAATGCACAGGGTTATAGAAGAAAACTCTTATATCCCAAGAAAAAAGAGGCACATGTTGCCACGTTGCCTCTATATTCAAAAGATATAATTGGGTGATAGGACATGTAATTATTCTACCTACGCTTTAGCCAATAAAGCCATCAACTTTTCAGTGTGAGACGCCAATTTAGCACGCGTAGCCGCTTCATTTTCCGGTTTGCGGTCGCCATAAGACACGCCGGTCGTCGCCACAAAGCCGCCCCAGTGCATACCGGTCAAAATACACATAGATTTAAATGGTGCCAAATAATCTTCCAGTTCAAAACGCATCATGCCCTCACGGCTATAGGCAAAAGCAGGCGCGCCGGTTGTAAACGATGCAATCCATGTTTTACCTTCCAACGCGTGGCCGGATGTACCGTGAGACCAACCGTGTTGGAAAACCTGTTCCATCCAACGATGCATTAACCCCGGCATAGAGTACCAATAGAACGGGTACTGCAACACGATGATATCAGCGGCTTCCAATTTAGCCTGTTCCGCTTTAATATCAAAATTAAAACCGGCGTACTGTGCATCTAAATCATCAAACACAGCATTCGGCAATTTTGCCTTCAAATCTTCCAAAATATACTTATTCGCTACTGAATCTACTACGGTATCATGCGCGGAAACAACTAATACTTTTTTCATCCCAAACTCCTTTACCCATACAATACAATTATATTCAACAGATTCGGCAAAAAGGGGGCTTTTTCCTTCTTTTGAAAAAAATTCCTATCGTTACTCTATTTTTCTCTCATAATATCTAAAATGGTCGCATCGACTCGGTTCATGCCCTCCTGCCCAATACGTGCCATATTGCGAATACAATCCTCCGGCGTTTCGGCACATATACCGTCACTCACTCGCAACGGGGCCTCATTAATCGCAGCCATAGTACTCATAAAGGCCGCCACTGAACCACTGGCTACCTTCAAGGCACAACCAACCTTGCCGCCATCGCAAATCATGCCGGTGACAGTTCCCGTCATATTGCGTACAGCATAGCCGAGCTCTTCATTCGTACCCTCCAGTAAATATGTCATTCCCACTGACGCGGCCGTAGCCGATGCCAATACACAAGCACACATGGGTGATAATTTACCAATCTGAGCATTAATATACCGATTTACCAAATGCGCCAACGCCAGGGCACGCACGCGTTTTAATACGGAAACTTGCAATTCATCAGCCATTTCGTTCACCGGTAAAATAACCACCAAGCCTTTGGTGCCGGCCCCCGAACTACTCATAGTCGGCATAGAACAGCCATCCAAACGGCTTTCCGCTGCCGAGGTAACTTTCACCATAATTCGTGACATTATATCATTTGACAACAACTTTTGGCCTGCCCCTGTTCGCATAGAATCTGCTAAGCCTACACCAATCTTATTGGATTTGGAATAGGCCGCCAGCGTTTCATTCATCACAACGCCGTCCAACAAAAATAACAACTCATCTTCGGACACGGTGTCAACCAAATTTCTCATTTGGGCAATGGTCATGGCTTTTAGCTTTTCAACCAATATATCGTCTTGTTTTAGACGTTGACCGCCTCGACAATCTAAGATTGTTTCATTATTTTTTTGCAAAAAAACAATATTCGTATGAGCATTTTTAATAATACACGTTGCTTGCTCCGCTGCAGTCCAAACAGTGCATTTTGAAAATATACCGCTTTCTTCCGAATTAATTTGAACGATTACACCATCATTATTACAGAGTTCGTCTACCTCGTTTAATACATCCGGCGTAATATCCTCAAATAATTCCATGCGTTTATTCGGATTTTTTAAAAAAGCCCCAAGAGCCGCGGCATACTGCAAGCCTACGTGCTCACAATTCGGGATACCGGCTGACATGCCGTTCTTATAAAGGCCGGGACTGACTTCTACCTCAATCCGTACTATCGGGTCCGTTAATTCAGCACTTGCTGTAGCGGCACAAAGAGCCACGCAGACCGGCTCCGTACAACCAAGCGCCGGTACTACATCTTTATGCAACAACTCTAAAAGTTCGTTTTTGGTTAACATAAGGCCTCACTTGAATTAAATAAAGAATCGCTTCTTGTTAGTTCAGGAATATATTTAAACACACAATGTATGGAACATCGTACTCACAATTTATAGAACATCATACTCTTCATTTAATTATACAATCTACCCTGATAATTAACCATTTATTTTTTTCAAGACGTAAAAGAACCCTATTAACAACCACTTGACGATTGTTAATAGGGTTCACTTTCAAATTATATTCATTGACTATCCTATGGTGAAGTGGTAAACTAAAATTGGCCACGGAGGGGGTAATTTTTGGACATACGGTGTATACTGTACGGATAGTACGAAATTAATTATCGGACAGAAATTCTCCCTCACAGGACAGGAGGTTTGCCGTGAAGTACACAAAAGAACAGAGATTGGACATTGGCCGCCGCATTTACGACGGCGAAATCAGCCGGTATGAAGCTGCAGAGGAATACGTTATCAATGAGCAGACGGCACGGAATTACATGAGAATGTACCGGGATGCCAACCAGTTGCCGCCCAAGCAGGGACGAAGAAGCATCTGTGCGCCCTCGTTCAAGAAAGCTCCGGCAGAGCTGGATGAACTGAAGGCGATGACAAAGGAAGAACTTATCCAGGAACTAATCAAGGCCAAGATAACCGAGGCACGGCTAAAAAAAGGCTACGAGGTGAAGGGGGATGGTACTGTAATTCTGTACGGCAACAAGATTATCAAGTAATCATGGAACTATCCGGAGAAATTCCGGTGAAGCTTCTTTGCAAGACAATGGGCATCCAGAGGAGCAGTTTCTACGCTTGGAAAAAACATCTTTCTCAGCCGTCGGGCAAAGAAAAGCGCCTTTTGAGCAACGTCCTGCTGTTCCAGGAGTACCATTGGAAGTATCCATCGCACGGCTATCGCTGGCTGAACGCCAAGATACGGTTGGACAAAGAGATTGTCCTGTCCGATCCCTATGCCCACAAATGCTGTAGGATTGCGGGAATCAAGAGCAAATCCAAGCACTACAGGTACAAGAAGGCTGGCGATCCAGCGCGGATATTTCCCAACCTGCTCATGTCTGAAATGCAGATCGATGGGCCAATGCAGTGCATCGTGAGTGATATGACCGCTTTTTATGTGAAAGGCATCTACCATGAACTGACTCTTTATATGGATCTATGGAACAATGAGATTGTCAGTCATTCCCTCTCTGCAAAACGCGGTGATCGCATGACTTACATCAGCGGACTGGAAAATCTGATTGAGTGGCAAAAACGGCATCCGGAGCACCAAATGGTTCTCCATTCTGACCAGGGATCGGTCTACGCCTCCAAAGCCTACAACGAGCTATTGCCCATGTACGGCATCACCCGATCCATGTCACGTGCCGGGACCCCCACAGACAATGCCGCTATGGAGTCCATCAATGGATGGATCAAGGTGGAGCTGTTCATGGACTTGCATGTGACCGGCGAGAAACCGGTCAAGGAGGAGGTGGATGACTACATTCTTTTCTTCAATGAACAGAGGCCAGCCTATTCCTTAGGCTACCTGACGCCGAAGCAGTATCGGGAACGTCACACGCCCATCTGCTGATCTCGTCTGCATTATCGATGGCATGGTTTGTCTAACAAGCTTGAAGGATGTCAGAAAAGTTGATGAATCTTGTACATCGATTCGTTTTTTATGCCTGATTTTTTTAGTTTTGTGTCCAATTTTTGTTGACAAGTGCAAGTGACTGCATCTTTGATTGTATGAAGTGATGTATTAGTAATGGCAATAAGAGTGCTAATTGCTGATGATCACGCTCTATTGAGCCAATACGACCCGTTGAATTTGGCGGGTCGTTCAACAGATAGTAGGAGGTTATTATGAAGAAATTTTGTTTTTTGTTTTTGATAATCTGTGGCTTGATGGTTTTCTGCCCTCAGGATTGTCAAGCGCGGCAGAAATTAAATCTTGCTGATCTGGAAAATAAATATAACGCCGTGATTGGTGTTTACGCCGTTGACATGGAGAATGGAAAAAAAATTTGCTACAAACCTGATACGCGTTTTTCCTACTGCTCGACACACAAAGTTTTTACGGCTGCAGAATTGCTAAGACAAAAAAATATCTCCGATTTGAATGAAATTCGTAAGTTTTCGGCGGAAGATATTTTGTCCTACGCGCCAATCACCAAAGACCATGTTGCTGATGGCATGACGCTGGCGGAAATTTGTTCGGCATCGCTCAGGTGGAGTGACAACACGGCGGCAAATTTAATTTTGCAGGAGATCGGCGGCGTGGAAAATTTCAAGGTGGCACTTAAAAATATTGGCGACAAAACTACCAAACCTGCGCGAAATGAACCTGAACTTAATCTTTTCAATCCAAAAGATAATCGTGATACTAGCACGCCGAGACAGATGGTAAAAAATTTGCAAGTCTATATATTCGGCGATATTTTGAGCGACGACAAGAAAAAACTGCTGATTGATTGGATGAGCGACAATTCCATAACCGACACGCTTATCAAGGCAGAAACTCCGCAAGGTTGGAAAGTTATCGACAAGAGCGGTTCAGGCGATTATGGGGCGCGGAATGATATTGCCGTGATTTATCCGCCCAATCGCAAACCCATTGTCATGGCGATAATGTCGCGCCGCACGGAAAAAAATGCAAAATCTGACGACGCTATGATTGCGGAGGCGGCAAAACGAATTTTTGATAATTTAGTATTTTAAAGGGGCTTGATAGCATCGGTATTGCCGATGGGCAGAGAGGGCCATCACGCAAAAATATTTCGCCAAACATTTATATCTCACTCAAACTTCGCACACCTGAAACCCTTACTATTATATCATATTCCGATTTTCTTCATCAAAAATACGGCAGAGAATCCTGCGTTTCCTCTTGGATTCTCTGCCGTAATCCTTTTTTCCTGCTTATGCTCTGATTTCCGTCCCGTCCTTGAAGGTCACCCGGATATCGTCTTTGCTGTACACTGTGATGAAATCCACCAGGCTGCCCCACAGCCGGGCATCGAACTCCTTAATGAGATCCTGATTCCTAAGCTCCTTGATGAAGCTGTCCATCTGACGGCTCCGGGCCTTGCGATACTGGATGGCTTCACAGGTCTTGTCGTACTGCGTCTTCGCTGCTTCATACCGACTGACCAGTTCGTTGTAGTTCCGGTCATAATCATCCTGGTTCTGCGCGACCCTGGCGTTCTCGGCTATGAGCTGCTGTATCTTGTCGGCCAGCAGGTTCAAATCTGTGCTTATCCTGTCCCGCTCCTCTTCCAAGTCTTCTGTGTCAGTGAGCCGTTCCTTCAGCAGTGTGATGCTGTCAAGTACGTCCGCTTTGTTTTCGATGAGCTGATTGACGGCCCGGACGAAGGCTTCCTTGATATCATCCTCTGTCAGATGTGGTGTCTTGCAATGGCTCTTGAACTTATCGTTGCATCGGTAGATGGTTCTGCGGTACTTGTCGGTCGAATGCCAGACCTTGGCCCCGTACCAGCCTCCGCACTGGCCGCACTTGATTTTGCTGGAGAAGATGGATACGCCGCTGTAACGTCCCCTGCCTTCACGCCGCCGCTTGATTTCTTCCTGTACCCAGTCGAAGACCTGCGGGCTGATGATGGCTTCGTGGTTATTTTCCACATAGTACTGCGGCACTTCCCCTTCATTCGCTTTCGTTTCTTTGGTCAGGAAGTTGACGGTGAACCGCTTCTGCAGCAGGGCATCGCCCTTGTATTTCTCATTTGTCAGGATGCTCTCTACCGTCCCCGGATACCAGCGTTTCTTTCTTGCCGGAGTTTCCAGCCCTCTGGAAGTCAGCTCCCTGGCAATGGAGTGGAAGGTATACCCGTCCAGGAACAAGCGGTAAATCAGTTTCACCGTCTTGGCCTGTTCCCGGTTGACGACCAGATTCCCGTCCGGTCCCCGGTCATAGCCAAGGAAATGGCCGAACGGAACACACACCTTCCCGTCAGCGAATCGCTTCCGATGGCCCCAGGTGACGTTTTCCGAGATGCTCCTGCTTTCTTCCTGCGCCAGGGAACTCATGATGGTGATGAGGAGTTCGCCCTTGGCATCGAGCGTCCAGATATTTTCCTTCTCGAAATATATCTCGATGCCCTTGTCCTTGAGCTTGCGTACCGTCGTCAGGCTGTCCACGGTATTTCTGGCAAAGCGGCTGACTGATTTTGTGACGATGAGGTCGATTTTCCCATCCATGGCATCCCTGACCATCCGCTTAAAACCATCGCGGTGACGCGTGTTGGTCGCCGAGATGCCTTCATCGGTGTAGATGCCGACGAACTCCCAGTCATTCCTCTCCTTGATGTAATTCGTGTAATAGTCCACCTGTGCGGCATAGCTGGTAACCTGGTCATCATGGTCCGTGGAAACCCGGGCATAGCCAGCTACTCTCCGCTTCTTCCGGCTGTTGATTGGGGCCGCCGTATAACGGCTGATGGTGGCCGGGATGGCCCTTACTGTCTTTGCCACTTTTCTCTACTCTCCTTTCTCCGTGCCTTGGGACGCCGCTTGGATGGCGTAGGCGTATAAGAAATCTCTTCTGTTCTCCCACTCTTGAAATGGACAGTCAGGCAATTTGGCTTTCCGGCTTCGATAGATTCCACTTTCTCCCGGAATCTATCCTCATCAAAAGTCTCTAGCCCCATGGCCTCTGCAACCACACGCTTCAGCTCATCTTCCCGGATGCTGACCGATTCACATTTGCCGCCTTTGCTGCATCGCCAATAAACAGGCCTGTCATGCTTCGTTTTGCACCGCCGGAAAGAGGATCCGCACAAGGCGCACCGGACACGTGTCGTAAAGGCGGAGAACCGTGTTCCCTTGCCATTGGCCATGTAGTTTTTCATCCATGCCCTCTGGCGATCCTTATACTCATCGGTCCAGCAATCCTTTTTCGCTGTTGATACCCAGTGCCGGATAAGTTTCTGTCCGTTTTTCATACAGAAAACCATCACATGGTATTCTGGCACTACTATCTTTTCGACCTGGTCAAGAAAAGCCTGCTCGTCAAAATCATCCAACCCCAGAACTTCTGTACTCTCCTTCACAAGGACTGCATGCGGGATACTGCCTTTTGCGCCGCAATTCCGGCCTTTCAGCTTATGGGAGCCGCAATCCCAGAATTCTTCAAAGCCCCGGTCTGTGCGGCGATTGTGCATATAGCTCCGACCGCAGATGCCGCATTTGATTTTTCCCGTGAAACAGGTCGTGTTCAAGGACTTATTGGCCAGCGCCCCCAGTTCCTTTCGCCGCGCCATCTCCTGCTGCACGTAATCAAAGGTTTCCTTGTCGATGATAGGCTCATGCGTATTTTCAACATAATACCTAGGCAGTTCGCCCCGGTTCTTCTTCCGCTTCTTGAGGATTGGATCCGTCACATATTCCTTCTGGAAAAGCATATTGCCAGTATAGGTAACATTGGTCAGGACAACCCTGATGTTGGAATCCATCCAGCGGCAGCCATTCCGGGTCGTGATGCCTTCGGCAGCAAATTCCCGTTCGGTTTCAAGACGTGACTTGCCATCAAGGAAATTCTGGAAGATGCGTCTGACAACAGCTGCTTCCTTGGGGACTACCACCAGGTTATCCCCTTCCCAACGATACCCGTAAACACGGAACCGCCCGTTAGGATTCCCCTGCTCAAATCGTTTCTTCACTCTCCATCTGACATTTTCGCTGATGGAACGGCTCTCTTCCTGGGCGAAGGAGGCCAGGATGGTCATCATCAGCTCGCCGTCCCCGCTCATGGTATGGATATTCTCTTTTTCAAACCAGACTTCGACGCCTAGCTCTTTCAAATGCCGGACGGTACGCAGAAGGTCTACGGTGTTGCGTGCGAAGCGCTGGATGGACTTGGTCAGGATGATGTCTATCTTCCCGGCTTCGGCATCTTCCAGCATCCGCAGGAATTCCTGCCTCTTCTTCATCCCCGTCCCAGAGATGCCATAGTCGGCATAGACCCCGGCGTATTCCCAGTCCGGGTTCTTCTGGATGAGGCTGCTGTAATAACTGACCTGCGCCGAAAGGGAATGGTGCATCCGCTCCGATTCCATGGATACGCGGGCATAGGCTGCGACTTTCTTTCGCTGCTTCAAATTTGGTATGCGTCGTTCAATCTTACGGATAGTCCGCATAGAATCAGCTCCTTTCGACACTATATATCACTCTGTTTGATACAATTATCAAGTGTATAAGTCCCCGGAAAACGGCGGATAGCGGCGGATCATCTCCTGCACGAAGTCCCGGTACTCCTTCCCGGTGATGAGCTTTTCGGCCAGCATCCGCCTTGCCAGATGCATCACCACCTGGAAGGCTGTTTCATTTTGAAACGACCTCTTATCCATGGCGGACACCTCCGAACCGGTATGCAATATAGCAGGCATGGGAGCAGAACTTCCGATGGCTGTTGCCGTAGACAGTGAATTTCTTCCCGCAAGCCGGACAGGTATAGGTGTAGACTGCTTTCCGCTTCACCAGCTCCAGATGTGCATTCCACCACTTATTCCGGCAGACATCGCAGCAGAACCTTTTCCGCTTCCGTCCCGGATTCTGTTCAATCGGCTTTCCACACTGCTCACAGACTGCCCCCGCTGTACTGGCAGCAAGACTGTGCCGTCGGCAGAACGACTTCACCGTGTTGATGGAAATCTGGAGCCGCGCCGCAATCCTGCCATACCCCGCCCCATCCCGGCGCAGGGCAATGATCTGTTGTTTCTGTTCGTCCGTCATCGAGGACACCTCCTGAAAATTTAGCTTTTAGGAGTAATAGGACAGAACAGCTATCGTTAAGTACTTTGATGGCAAAAAAATACGGATGCCCATGTGAGCATCCGATTTTTCATTACTCGTACTAAATAATAAGTACGGCTGTGCTGTACCTATAGTAGCTGTCGTTTCAGTGTGTTATAATTAAAGAAACTCAATATAAACACACCACGGCTTAGAAAATTTACAGACGGTGTGTACACAAGGAGCTTCTATGGCCGCTATCGTCACCTTGAATCAAGACAGCCCTTCTGTCCAATATTTATGCAAAAAAGATAAACGACTGACAAAAGTCATCAGCATGGTTGGCCCGATTACCTATGAACCACACACTGATAATCCCTTTCCTTTTCTGATCCATGAAATCATCGAGCAGATGCTGTCGATAAAAGCCGGAGCCAAAATCTATGGGCGGTTTGAAGAATTATGTGCTGGTCAGATAACCCCGGAGTCTATTTCAAAGCTCTCCGTTGAGGAAATCAAGGCAATCGGTACTTCTACTGCGAAGGCTAACTATATAAAAAACGCAGCTTCAGCCGTCTTGACAGGAGAACTTGATTTTACGAAGTTTCCTGATATGACAGATGAAGCTGCGCTCAAAGAATTAGTCAGTCTTCGCGGCATTGGTACTTGGACTGCAAAGATGTATTTGATCTTCGTCCTGGACAGACAGGATATCCTGCCATTCGAAGACGTTGCTTTTTTACAAAGCTACAAATGGCTTTATAAAACAGAAGATGTGTCGAGAGCATCCATAGAAAAGAAATGTAAAAAGTGGAAGCCCTACTCCTCCATTGCTGCCCGGTTTCTTTACCGGGCTTTGGACATGGGATTTACAAAAAAAGAATTTCATCTATTTAAAAGGAATGATTAATTATGGGAATGCGAGAAGAAGCAGAAAAAATACTAAAAAAAGCATATGCTGTTGCGAGTTATAATCCAGAGTCAACTTGTACACATGAAGAGTTAATTGATTATGTTATTGACAACACCCATCTGACTTATAAATATGTACTGTTTACAGCTCTTTTATCTAAAGCTACTGATGAAAAAATAAATCCTCTTTGTCTTCAAAAGAAATCAACGCTTCCAGGAGCCTATGACGCAAGAACAATTTGTCATAAAGTAATTGTGCCTTTTGAGATGGAAGTCTTAAAAAAAGCGATGGGTGGCTCTAATGAACCTTTTTTAAACAAACCGGCCCGGTTCCCTGAACTAAGCAAAACCAACGCAGTTCGCAGAGGAAATGACCAAAATATATTAAATGCATTATGTGATAATTTACCTACAATAAAAACATCACAAGATGCATTTGATTGTTTGGTGTACTTACTCTGTAAATTAATCAAATTACGAGATGCACAAAAAAAATCTTTGAATTTCTATGTACGTGAAACTTCGAATACCCCAGCTTTGTTATGGACATACATCATAAAAGCGCTGAAAGAAAGCTTCGAAGGTGAAATTCTTACTTTAATGGTTGCAGGAACGTATCATTTAATTTATAAAGACCGTCCTGGTGCAAGAGTCGAAGTCCATCCCGTTAATCAAAGCGGTGCGTCAGGACGAGAAGTCAGCGATTTAGATATCTACGTCGATAATGAGTTAATTTCTTCTAACGAATTAAAAGATAAAAATTTCTCTGAACCAGATGTTCGACATGCTGCAGATAAAGTTATTACTGCAGGCGGAAATCATATGTTATTTATTTTTGGTCCTCGAGCATGTCCTGAATCAGATTTCATTAATGATATTCAGCAAGAATATCTAAGTAAAAATTTTTTCTTACGTGTAGTACCCTATAACGAATTCTTTTCTAGCTTACTGAACTGTATCGCCGAACCAGACACTAAAGAATTTATGAAGTTCATTCTAAAAGTTGCGCATGACACTAAATTCAAAGAAGAAGTCATCGCATACCTAGACGCCTTAGGTCAACAAATTTTTGGGTTGAAGCATATTTGACTAATAAAGATGGAGAAATATGAGTTCCTTACTCATACTTCTCCATGTACTTCAATGTAGCTTTAGCTACAGCCTCGGCTAGATTGCAAGGTACAGCATTACCAATTTGTGTATATATTTTCCCTTTATTTCCACAAAAAATATAGTCATCAGGGAAAGTCTGTATACGAATAGCTTCATTGATTGTCAAACGACGTAATCGTTTTGGAGCTTCTTCGAATTGGGGAGTTATTGATCCATCAAGTAATCCTTTATGGTATTTTACTACCCAGTCTTCATCAGCCTTTCCGTACAAATATTCTTCATCTACAAAAGGAGTTTTGTTTCCTCCCATAGAAGCTGGCAGCGTATTTGCATATCCATCGATATTGATTGGTCTTCCCTGGCCATTGAAGTACATTCCTGCATATGGTGATTTTCTCATAATTGGATGAGTTGCGAATGTAATTTTGGCCGTACATGTATTTGGGTTTTTATCCGTACCAGCCTTTCCTAAATCTTTTAATAAGTCTCTAATGATAGGGGCTTTTTTCTTTTCCTCATCTAAAAGCTCATTCATATGGTACTCGAAAAAGATGTCTGAATTATCCCTAACCCCAACAAAAAATACACGTTCCCTTTTTTGCGAAACATTAAACTCAGTTGCATTCAAAACAAAGGGTAAGCATTGGTAGCCTAACATTGCGGCTGTATCTAAATATCGTTTTCTGACGTCCCCCCACTTTTCTAACTTTGCCAAAGCTTTTACATTTTCCATCACGAATGCCTTGGGCCGTACTTTTTTTATAACATCCAGAAATGTAAAAATCAATTTACTTCGACTATCATCAGGGTCCATTTTACCCGCTACAGAAAACCCTTGGCAAGGCGGCCCCCCAAAAACAAAATCTACTCCAGAATACTTATCAAGCTCATTAATGACATTGTTGATGTCATCATTAATCATTCTGCTTTCCTGATGATTGGCTTTATAAGTTTCTGATGCTTCTGGCATAATTTCGTTTGCAACAAGAACTTGGATTCCCGCTTTTTCAAAGCCAACATCCATTCCTCCCGCACCTGAAAACAATGAAATCGCAGTTTTTTTCTTATCCATATGAACAACTCTACTTTCTTTATTTATTGGCTTTTATATATTTTCCTGTATGTATTCTTGCATCGATAGGTTTAAGTGCATCAATCGGAATTGCCCACACTCTACTGAAACGAAAAGCGCCTTCAATTCTTCCTTCGCTGCATAACACTTGAATACGTCGCATAGTAATATTCCACTTCTTAGAAGCTTCCTTAACCGTCATATATTCCATGATTACTTATCTCCAGAATTTACGTATGTCTGATTTTATACCATTAAGCGAACAATATCAAGTAAAAACAGGGCTTACGGCTATTCTTAATACCGATTTACAAAGACTTCATAAAAGTCACTACGTTTCTCTTCATCATCGAAATCTGCATCAATGAACATCTGCAGTTCTTTCTTCATTGATTCATACAGAGAAGATGAATCTTTGGCATCAGAATAAGCAGTGTGAACCATTTCGCCGTACACACCACAGGTGATGGCATCGTAACGAATGCATCGTTCTAAGGTAATACGGCATTGTCCTTTATATTCTTCATCTTTTAGAATCTTGCCGCCTTCAGAGCCGATTTGATTTAATTCTTCGGTGAGTACCTTCCACATGTTGCTTTCCTCTCAATCAGCCATTTACAGTCCAGACATTGAAAGTTCTTATTTTTCATTGTAACATAAAAAGCCAGTACAGAACATCCTTCCCGATGTCCCATACCGGCTCTTTTCATGCAATCTTCTGTTTTACATCAGCCACGATGGCTTTGACCGCCTGCTGCATCAAGGTGATATACAGCCTGTTCCGGATCTTCACCCACCAGCTTGTGGTGGTCTGGATTTCGGCTTCCAGCGGGTCTGTGAGGTTCTTCATCTGCGCTTCCACCAGCTTCTGGACATCATCCAGGTCGATGGACTTGATGGCCGCTTCGGCTTCGCTCCTGGCAAAGGATACGACGGCATCGGCGACGGCTTTCTTGATTTCATCACGATTCATAGTCACTTACCTCCTAGAATCAGCTGTTCGTAATCGGTGATGCCCCGTGCCACTGCTCTGGCCAAGGCATCCTGAGCATTGGCCAGGATTTCTTCATCACTAGGATTGGTGATGAAGGCCAGTTCGACCAGGACAGCGGGCATGTCCGTGTTCGTGAGGACATACAGGCCGTTGACGCCGGGCGTGGCAATCTTCACGCCCCGGTCTGTCGTATCCAGGGCATCGACAATCTGGTTCTGGATGCAACTAGCCAGCATGCTGCCACGGTAACTGCCGGCACAGGCCCAGGTTTCCGTGCCGTTGGCTTCTTCGGATTCAGCGGCATTGCAGTGGATGGACACGAAGATGTCCGCATCACTGGCATTGGTGGCCTCGCAGATTTCCTCCAGGCTGTCAGACTGGAGCAGTTCTGTTGCTACTCCTGCCGCATTCAGGTAACTTTCCGCAGATTGACCGACTGCCAAAGCGACATCGCACTCACGCAGACCGCTTTCACTATTGACGGCCCCCGGATCGGGATGGCCGCCCGGCGCATGGCCGGGATTCAGGAATACTTTCATGTTTTTCTTCTCCTTTCTGATGAACGGCGGACTTCACGGTGCCGCCGATGTAACCGAGAAGCCCTGACGCAATGGACATAGCCAGTTCGTTCAGGGCATAAAAAATCGCCAGGATTAGTGCTGTGACCAGACCGATAATGACGATACAGTCGGGGATATTCACTTTCTCAAACAAACTCATCCCACCACCTTAACTGTCAGTATGACTTCTGCATTTGTCTCTGAAGATTCTGCCAGATAAGAATATAAAGCATCTGATATTTCCCCAATCATTATGACCCCCAGATCATTATCTTTCTCATAGAACAATTCTGTGGTATCCGATATTCCTGTCCCTGTCGTAAGTTCAACTTTGCAACCTGCATATCGTTTTTCTTCATCCAACAGGAACAGCAGCCCTTTACGGCTTCCATTTTCCAGAGCCCCCACGCCGACTATCTTAGGGCTTTCCGGGGATTGCTTCGTCGTCATAAGCATATGGCCAGTCAGCCACTGCGTGCCCTGTCCCGTCATCGTAAGGCTTACATCTGTAAAAGGAACAGTGGGAATCGGGGCGGCGTCGGTTGCACTGACAATCATGCCATTACTGATGGGTGCCGATATATAAGCAAGTTGAGGATTGGTACTGCTGTTTTCCTGCTCTTCCCCGTTGATAGTGATTTTCCCCGCATAATAATCGGTATCTGCTTTCAAGTTGATGCTCAAGGTATCCTGATACGTTGTAGCATATACGGTATTTCCATCTGAGTCTGTTTGTGAGGATAACTCCGGATGGTTGCAGGTAAGCGTAATGGTCTGATGCTCTTTTTGAATCAGGGTTATCGTCTTTCGTGCATCTGCCTGTGACAGGTCAGCCGTCCCCGTCACCAGTTCACCCTCTGAAGTATAAAACTTTTTCCCCTTAGCCACATCGGCGGCTTTCGCCGTTGTGTCAGACACTTCGCAGAACCGTGCCCTGCCGCCTTTTTTTAGGGGAATCAGGATGGATGGCACTTCGCTGTAACTGGCTCCGGCTATCGTCACATTTACCTTCATGGCCTTCCCTCCTTACTCGACAGTCAGGATTTTCGTCAGGCTGTCCTGGGAAACGGAAACGGTCGTCAGACTGCCCGTCACCTTGGTACCATTGATGTAGGCCGTCTTACCGCTGACAATCGTCCCCGCGGCGGCGGTGGCATCACTGGTATCGACTACGCTGGACTTGCCGCTGATGCCGAGGACCGTCACCCCGGACTTGATGTTCCCGCTGACCAGCTTGGCCTGTTCCTCGCTGCTGATGCGGACTGCCCCTTTGCCGTTATGGAACCCGGCCGGGATGGTATACGTGCCATCGGCCTTGCTGATACTGCCGCTGATGGCTCCGTTATTGGGCATGGAACCCGCGACGAAGCCGTTCCCGATAAAAGCGGATTTTCCCGTCAGGATATCGCCCGATGCCGCCGCAGCCCCGGTCGTATCATAAAAGACAGCTGTCCCCTGCCCTTCTGCCAAAGGGATGGAAACCTGCGGCACTTCCGCATACACGACCGAATTGATTTTTACGTTTTTCGCCATGTTGATTGCTCCTTTACTCGACTTTCAACTCATAGCCATTAAAGCTGATTCTGCCATAGTTCGACGGGATGGCAGCTACCGTCACCCGGGAAAGGGCCGCATGACCGCTGTCAGCGGTGACGACCTGTTCCTCGTCGGATGGGACGATGCATTTTTCCTGAAAGTCCCCGGAAGGGGCTTGGGGCATGGAAAGAATGCCGACAAGGTTGTTCCCCTTATGTGCCATTGTCCGTCACGCCCCTTTCCAGGAAAAAAGGCCGGGGCGGAATAAGGGTATCGGTGTATCCGTTCTCCCGCACCAGCTCCACATCATAGATATAACGGCCGCAGGGAAGGTTCCGGGTATCGTCCGGCCAGAAAACCAGGAAGCACGCCGCCCCTTCCTGCCGGATGCCCTGTTCCAGTGTCTTGGTCAGAACAGGTCTTTCATCGGTGAGACTGCGCTTCAGCGTGAACGTCAGCTCATCGCGCTTTCCAGGGATGAAAGGTTCCCCCGTCACACGGTCGCAAATGACCAGGCGGATTTCTGCCGAATCGCCCCTCACCAGGCGAATCCGGTTCTGCACCACGGAGAAGCTCATTTCCATCCCCCCTGTTCCGGCTGCCGCTGTTCCATGGCATCCAGCCTGCGGTGGGCATGTTCTGCCAGGGCTTCCACCCGGGACAGCCGTTCCGCCATTTTCTGCCGCTTAGCTTCCGTATCCGACAGCTGGCGGCGAAGTTCTGCGATACAGTCCCGGAGGCTCCGCACCGATTCATTCAACGGCTTGATGACGCTGAAATTAAAGATGACGCCGCAGAGCATCAGGACCGATACCAAGGATGCGGCCATCTGTAACCATTCAGCCATATTCCTCACCTCCTAGCCTGTCCGCTGGAACATGTACACGACGATGGACGGCTGCATGTTGTTGTGCGGCTGGCCACCACCCGTCCGGGAAAGGCTGTGGGAATGATTTCCATCCCAAGATGTATGCCCATCCACCTGATTGCCATGCCAGCAGCCGTCGCCATACCCTACGGCAACAGGTGCATCATTGCCTTCACAGGCATCCCACTGGAAGTTGCGCGGCAATGACCCGCAGGACCAGTGACGATGATTTCCGCTGTCTCCGACTGTATGGCCATGAGCCGGAGTTTCTGGAATCGTAAGGTTGTGCTTCTCCTCGCCCAGCTTGTCCCCGGCCTTGTACATAGTTCCGCTGTCTGCCGCTCCGGCCCCGATCAAGCAACGTCCCATGGCAAAAGCCACCCAGGTCGTTCCCGGCCAGTACGTTGCCGGATTCTTCCCGTCCGCAGAAATGTAGATGGCATTGACGGGAAAAGGGCATGCCTGGATTTTGGCCACGGCTTCTTCATCCATATCGGCATAGGTGACCTTGCCCCAGCTGCCATTGCTGTGCAGGACGGTATTCAGCTTCCCGGCTGAAGGTGACGGGACCATTCCGCTCTGGCCTGCTGTCTTTTCGCCGCAGCCACTGAAATCCGGCAGGGTGATATCCTTCGTGCCGTCAAAAACAACCCGGTGAATCTTACGCCCCGTCTGCAACTTCGACGCACTGGCCGCATTGCCGCTGATGCCGCTGGCATGGGCCTTGGCATCGGTCAGATGGGCATTGATGTCAGCTGCCGTAGCGGAAATCCGCTCATAGAGCCGGGCATCATTGCTGACCAGCTGGGACACGGTCTTGTTCTGCTGGTTGAAGACAACCGGGTCTTCCGAAAGATACTGTGGGAAAAGCACATCATAATCCAGCGTATTCTCCACAGCTTCTGTGGGCCGGACTTCCTGTCCGGCACGGTCCGGGAAGTCGGCAGACCATTTCTCTTTGCTATAATCATCCATTTGTCATCACTCCTTTCTTGGATACGATGGTCGCCGTCGAGAAGGTGGCTTCTCCGTTCCAGTGAATCTTGCCATTCCAGGAATAACCCAGGTAGATGGCATACCCCAGATGGGCCGGCTTGTAGATGTTGAGCTGCGTGATGAGCTTCTGCAAGGTCGTGGTATCTTTGTCGTTCATGATGCAGTACACCTTGAAGTAATACTCCTTATTGACTTCCTCGATATGGCCGGCACTGTAGAGATTGATGATGGAGTTCATGAAATCTTTCGTAGACACATCCACGTGCTGCAGCTTGAAGAGAATCCGCTGCCTGCGGAATTCGTCGCTATCTCCGTCACCGGGCTTGATGCCCAGGAACGATTCATAGAGCGGCAGCGCCCAGGTGGCGGTGTTCACGAAGAAGTTGTCCGCCAGATCCTGCAGAGCCAGGCGCAGGCGGTCATGCTCCTCATTGCAGGTTTCTGCCACCCGGCGGAACATCGGGTCTTTCGATAAGAAATGCGGCAAATACTTCAGGATATCCATCCGGCTCTGCCGCATCCAGTCATTGGCTGACAAGGTTCAGCACCACCTTCCCTGCCACGGGGATCTGCTCGTTCGTCAGTTCCACGTTGGCCGCTTTCCCATTAAGCTTCAAATCCTTATAATCCGTAATGCCGCTGATGGAAAGAAGAAGTTTCCCCATCTGGGCCAGGCTGACATAGGAAAGCGTGAAGCCCGTCTGCTTGAGATAGGCTGTCATGGCTGCTTTTACGGCATCGGGGCTGGCTGTGCCATAGACATCTGCCGTCAAATCAATGGTTAAAGGTGCCGGTGAAACGACGGTCACAGTCGCTCCAATAGGCCGCTGGCTTTCGATGTAGTCGTAAACTTCCTGAATCAGTTCCGCCGATGCCGATTCGTTCTCTGCCGTGACGATAATGACCTTCACTGTACCATTGCCCTGCCAGAGCGGGATGACTTTGCAGTTCCCGACGCCATCGACAGACATGGCCCAGTCACGATAATGATTGGCATTGCCCGAGGTGATAGGCTGGCGCACCCGGAACAGGAGCCGGGCAAGGAGTGCGTCATCCGTTTCTTCATCCGCCCCATCGGTGCATTTCTTATGGTTAACGACTGCCGAGATATTCGGGATGGAATAGGGGATTTCTGTAATCGTTCCTTCGGCCACATTGCCACTCGCCCCGTCATCGGCAGCTTCCACGGGAATCGTAACCTCAGAGGCATCGGCAGGAATGGTGGCCGACTCCAGGGTATAAAATCGCTGGCCGTCTTTTGTCTGGAAGAGACTGCTGCGAATGATGTAGGCTCCTGCCATCCCCGTCACCGTAACTTCTCCTTTGGCCTTGACGGCTTTCTTGCGATCGACGCCAAATTCCGCTGCCCGCAGCGTCAGGTAGTCGCCCCAGGACGTTTCGGCAAAGGCCGCGTCGCGCAACATGGCCATCTCGGCATAGCTGCTCTCAAATTCCACAGCATTGGCGTCGATCAGGTCGCGGGCAAAGGTGCCTTCCATGGTACTTTGCTCTTTTTCCGTAATGGTGTGCAGGGTCTGGGCCATGCGGCTCTCAATCACATCTTTGGTCTGTGCATCAAATAAATTGCTCATGCCTCGCTCCTTCCTGCCGTCACAATCAATGATTCGTCACTGTAAATGGAAGTGACGTCAACCGTAATGGCCAAATCATCCCGTTCCCGCTTCTCCACCTCGATATGGTTAATGCGGGCAATGTACGGATTCACCATCAATCCCTCACGGATATTCTGACAAATCCTGTCTGCTGTATACTGGCTGTTTGGCGCTCTCCCCTGATACGGCTCGATGGTAATGCCATAGCTGTCATCATACGCTAAGTAGCGGTATCGTTCGGTGAGAATCGCTTTATAAATCCAGACCTTGAGGGCTTCGTTTTCCGTCACCATCAGGTTCTGGCCTTTTTCGTCGTAGCGGAAGCACTGCTTATCAAAGTCATAGCCGTATTCTACGAAAAGAGGCAGCGACTCATTCCGGTTCGCTGCCTGGATGCTGTTCATTGCTACAAAAGGATCAGCCATGGCCATCAATCCTCACAATCTCGTCCAAAATGATGTACTGCTGGATCCGGCCATTGATGAGCATGGGCATGATGGCCACATACATGCCGGGCTTCAGCGTATCCGTATAGATGACGGAATCGGTGTAGTCATTATCGATATCATGATTATGGGACTGGTAAGCCGCATCACCGCTGCCGCCGGCACGATTCTGTGTCGCCGATACCAGATGCCCTTTAGCTGTGCGGCCATAACCTGCCAGGAGATAATGGGAAATCCACAGCTCCTCTTTGGTCAAAATGATGCCATTGTAGCGGACCTTGATATCTGGCGGCGAAGCAAGGATCTGCCCGATTTGAATGTCCGGGCTGTTGCTGCTGCGGCTGACCTGCTCCATCAGATCCAGCAGGCTGATATACGGATTTTTCTGCACACGCTCACCCCCTTGAGGTCTTGATAATCGTTGCCGGATAATAGTCGCTTCCCATATCGATGCTGCCTTCGTAGTGATGAAAACAGCCATAGACATTGGAGCTGTTGCCCCAGCAGCCGCCGCTCCCGTCATAGACGACGACATGCCAGTTCGGATCCGGCTTGCTGTAGCGGTTGTACATGATGATGTCGCCCTTTTCGAGCTGCGACGGGTCATAAGGGATAGCCAGACCCTGCGCTTCGGCATCGGCCCGGAGCTGGTCGCAGCCTTTCACGCCATTGTTATATTCCTGCGCTGCGAAAGGGGAATAGCCCGCCGCGGCGATGGTTGCCCGGTCGACACAGCCTTCTGAGCCATAGGGAGAAACGGTACCCTCGAAATTGGCCATGCACGCATCGACCACACTGCTGCCAGCCACAGCGCCACCTGTAGAAACAGAAGATGTCGATTCCGTTTCCGCTGGCGGCACATAATCCGGGTTGGCATTGTACGATGTACTGTCCAGTTCCTGTTTCTGCTCATCCAGCAGTTTGTTGAATACCAGATGCAGCTCCATCAGGTGCTTGTTGCCTTCGATTTTATGGCTGTCTGACTTGATGAAGAACTGGCCCTTGAGCTGTTCTTCCTGGACTGAGACAGAAAACCCGGCGATACACTGGATATGACCGATGGCCCGGATGGACATGTCATGGGCGACGGTCTTCAGCATGGCCCTTGCCTGCGAGGCATCGTCCTGCTTGGGGTCGGCCTTGCAAATGGCCTGGATGAGACCGAATCGGTCGATATCCGTCTGATTGGGCAGTTCGCCTTTCGTCTGCCCGGTACTGTCGACGACGATGACCTTAGAAACCATGTCTTCGACCGACTCCGACACGGAAGCGCCGGTCAGGTTTGTCACATCGCTGATCAGGAAATCTTCCACCACCTGGTTGTTCATGCAGACCACGTTGAGCTTCCCTTCGGTCATGTAGATATGGTATCCCTTGCCATCCTGTGCAGACTGATAGGATAATGCCTGCTTGATAGCCTCCGTAGCCGAGATATCATCGGCAATGAAATTGCAGGTGACGGACAGGTCAGGAATAGTCCCGGCCGGAATAGAAAAGTCATTGATGGTCTGGCGGATGGCGTCGGCCACTGTGACGTTCGTGTACTTCTTGGTTATGCGGGACTTGGCCAGATAGACGATATTGTCAAAGGATGTAAAATGCATCACGGAAGAGCCGCTCTCCCGGCTGCGGCCAAAAATACGTCCCTGGAACAGGTGGACAGTCTGCTGCGTTTTATCGTCAATGTGGATAAACAGCACCTCGTCCCCCAGTTCCAGTTCCGGATTCTGCCAAGATTTATCCCGCGTCGTATAGGCCAGGTCGAATTCCAGCCTGCGTCCGGCCTGCTCGACGTCCCCGGACCAGGTTGCACAAATCAGCCAGCCCGTAAGGTCTGCGTTCTCGGGCTTTTTCAGGCCTTCCGTCTGAGCATCCTCGGTATTGGTTTTCTTATTGATTCTTTGCAACTGGAACATTTTCATCATTCCTTTTGAGGTTCATCGTCGTCAGGCGGATGATATCCCCGGGCGAAAGACCGCCGTTACGGACAATGCTGCGATAGATTTGGAACTTCGAGAACTGCTCATTGTTGAGCGTCACCGATTTCCCCACGGCCCGGCCGATGACGTTCCCGATACTGTCACCGGGATAATAGGTGATGTTCTTCTTCATCTTCGACCAGAACGACTCCGGCCGCTTCTTCAGTCCCGTAGCAGTCTCGGTCTTTCCTGTCTCAGGCGCCGTAACGTAGCGGTACTCTGTCAGGCCCAGCTCGTAATAGACATCGCCGCTGCCGTCCTTTTCGCCAAACTTGAAGGATGAAATCAGGCAGGGCATGGAAAGTGGCGTGTCTGATACCGTCAGCTGACAGACGCTGTCACCGGTACGCATCGTTTCCAGTTGGGCAATGTACGTATAAGGTGCCAGCCCCATCATGGCAAAGGGATAATCCTGGGCCGGAAAAAAGCCGGAAAGGGTCAGTGTCTTGAGTCCCGTCTTTCCCATCATAAGGTAGTCGCCGAAGTTATTGATGTTCACCGTGCCATGATTCGTATTGACAGATACCATCAGCTCCGAAGGCAGGACGGGAAAGACCACCGCTGCCGATTCAGAAGAGAGTGAAATCGTGAGGGAAGACGCAGCCTGGCCGATGGCGTTCAACAGGGATGCTAAGAAAGAACTCATCAGAGGGTCGCTCCTTTCATGCGGTTCATGCCGTACAGTCTCATTTTTTCGACGAGTTTTTCAGCGACGGCGTCGATGTCCTGCTCGCTGCGGACGTTCATCGTATCAATGCAGATGGTAATGCCGCCGCTGCCGGCGTTCATGGCCTGGCGGATGCTTTCATCATGAGGTATGACCGTACTGCCATTGGGCAGGTGTACCAGCTCGCCCCGGCGGTCTTCATTGATGACGGCAAAGCCGCCACGAAAGTTCTCGACACCGCTTTCAAAGTGGCTGATGCTTGGGATATCAAAGCCCACGTGGGTCGGCGCCCCGCCCGTAAGGGACGGAATGTCGATGGACAGACTATTGACGCTGGCAATGAGTCCGTTCACCTGGTCAATGACCCAGTTCACACCGCTGCGAAAGGTGTCCTTGATGCTCTCCCAGATACTGGAGGCCGTCTCGCTGATGCCATTCATGGCTCCGTCCCAGGCAGAACTGATCCAGTTCATCCCCGCATCGACGGCGTCCGATACAGCCTGTATAGCCTGTTCGATATATTGCGACACCGTATCCCAGTTACTCCAGAGGAGATACAGCCCTGCGATGATGGCCGTGATGACGATAAGAATGGGATTGGCCATGGCTGCGGCGCCTACAGCACGGATTATGGTGATCATCATGCGTCCGGCAGTCAGAAAGGTACTGCCCATGCCTCTGGCCACGATGGCAATGCCCCGGCACACTGGAATGAGTCCTTTGAACTGAGTCAAGAGATACTTCGAGACACTGCCAGCTTTGCTGATGCCCGTAGCAATAGAGTTGAAAGTACCAAAAGCCCTGCCGCCGACCGTCAGCACCCGCCCTAGGGTGGAACCGAAGAGCTGGAAGGTCACGATGCCAAAAGCCACCTGTCCGATCAGCGTTTTCTGTTCCGGTGTAAGCGCACGAAACCAGGCAGCCAGTTCCTTGACGCGCATCGACATGGCCTTGAAGTACGGCGTAAACGACACTGCTAAATCCATGCCGGCATTCTTCAGCTGGTTCATGGCAATCTGCATCTGCTCCGACGGGGTCAGCATCTTCTCATAGGCTTCCCGGGTCATGCCGGCAGACTGGGCCATCTGGTCCATGACCTTATCGAAGTCCCCGGCTCCCTTGCCCGTCAGGACCAGGATGCTGTTCAGGCCCTCGACAGAGCCAAAGAGCTGGGCCATCTGTTCGGCATCGCCGCCTGTCACCCGCTTCACTTCGTCCAGGAACTTCACCCAGCCCACGCTCTGCAGATGAGCCGCATTGAACTCAAGGCCAAGGGACTGAGCCAGTTTCGCCGCTTCGGCAGACGGCTTCAGGATGTTGCTGTAAGCCGCCTTGAGTCCGGTAATGGCCTCGCTGGTCCGGATACCGTTCTTGGTCAGGACGGCGATGGAACCGAACAGTTCCTGGGTACTGACATTGAGCTGTGCCGCAATGGGGATGACATTGCCCATGGACTGGGCCATCTCGCCAAAGGATGTCTTGCCGAAGTTCTGTGCCAGGAGCATCTGGTCCGTCACCGCCGTGGCTTCTTCTGCCGATTTTCCATAGGCATTGAGGACCGTGGTCACACCGTTAACGGCAGTCGTCGTGTCGGTGAAGCCGGCTTTCGCAGCAATTGTCATGTCTTTGACAAAGCCCACGGCATGGGCCGCATTGACACCAGCGGAAATGGCCTGGTAGACCGATTCCGAAAGATCAGCGACACCTGCGCCCGTTTCATCGCTGACTGCACGAATCTCATCACTGACCTTCTGCATGGAAACGACCGTCGTGTCGACCAAAGTCGAAATCTTGGCGATACCGTTGGCAAAGTCGCTGTGCAGCTTGAAGCCTGCCGTTGCGGCTGCCAGGATGGGGGCTGACAGCAGGGCCATCTTGTCTGATAAGCCGGAAATCTTGCTTCCCGTCTGCTCGATGCTCTTCGCCGTCCGTTTCTGGATGCGCTCATGCTCCGTCAGCTTGTCCGACAGTCCGCTGACCGATTGTTTCGCCGCCGCCATCTGGGTCTTCATGGTCCCCAGGCTGGCATTGACGCTACGCACGGTCGGCGTGAACAAATCCCGCAGCCGGATGGCGGCATCGATAACATTATTGGCCATGCTGTTTCACCTCTCAATGTTGTTACAGATATTAAAAATATAGTAAGATAAAAGAAATCTATCGTTACGGAGGAATTCCAATGCGCTATTTCAATGAAACAGAAAAAAGATTAGCTGAACGATATCACCATATGGAGCTTGGTACTTGCAAAATCTGTGAAGAATGTCACAAGAAAGAACATTTATCCTTACCGATTGGCTGCTGGTGCGTAGGTTCCGATTTTAATAAAACTTCCAAGAGAATTCTATTTGTCGGTAAAAATGCCAGAAACAATCCCGGCACGATTGAAGACGGCTTCCGCAATCCCTTTCAATATACCCGTGAATCTCTGTGGAACAAAAGCTGGCCATATTGGAGCTATACTCGTGCTATCACTCAGAGAATATTCGGTGACGATTCTATAGAACACATCGCATTTACCAATATTGTCAAATCCAACAATTCCGGAGGAAAGGATACTACCTCAGATTTTGTAAAATCCAACTGTATCCTAAACCTAAAAGTCCTTCAGCAGGAATTAAAGGTAATACATCCTACTCATATCATTTTTTATACATCTTGGTATTATGACGATTACATCCCTAACGTTTTTGACCGTTATAATATTCATTACAACGGTTTTAAAGACATTGGGAAAAGAAAAATGCCCTGGCAGGAAGCCATTTCCACTCTGGGCAATCAAACCTTTCATGTACTACGTGTCGGCCACCCACAATGCAAGAAAAAAAGCGACTTCGTCTATGAAATATCTAAGTGGCTTGAGCCTGCCTTATGACTTTATGGCAGATAGCCGTATTTTCAGCAGTTAATCCGATAATGCTGAAGATACTTTTTTATCGCGTTCTTCCATCTCATAGCGGATGAAAGCATACAGCACCTGCCGTTCGCCGTATCCCAGCTTCATGACCGCTGACGGCAGCAGGTGATGCTCCCGGAACAGGAGATACATCGCCTGCACTTCGCCATCGGTCCGGATCAGTTTTTTACGGCTTTATCCGCCTTTTCCTGGGTCGTATAGCCGTTAAGTTCTGTGATCTGCGCTGTGAGATCAGCAATCTCACCTGCCAGGAAGAGCTTGCGGATGATGTCACCAGGAAGTACGGCCCCGAATTTTTCCAGCAGATCCTTGTTCTTGAGGTCCGGGTCGGCAATCCCCGCCAGGAGCGTCTGGGTCTGCATCTGATAAATGTCGATGTTATCGGCGCTGCCGTTGGTGAAGTCCACGGCCATCTTCTGGATATCGGCGTAGCGTTCCGGGTCGATAGCCCGGAGCGTGATGATAAAATCGAATCCGAACAGCTTCGAGAGCCGTTCCATCTTCACTTTCTTTTCAGGCCGTTCGGCCAGCTTGTTCACTACATCTGCTTTCAGAAGTCGGTCTACCATATTCATGTGCTTGTTCTCCTTATGCTAAATCCAAGAGGTCCCAATCCGAGAAGGTGAAGCTGTAGCTTTCTTCGCCCATCTTGTCCACTTCCCAATCCGCCAGGATCAGGCTGTCAAAGGTCGCATCCTTGATGACGATACGTTCGCTGCCGATGGCGTCCTTATCGTCAAGGACAGAGACGATGGTCACGACGGTCTGCTTGCCCGCCTTAATGTTGTCGTTCATCTTCTTAATCATGTAGCTCGAGACTTTATGGAGCTTCAGCTGCCCTTTGCAGTCATAGCCTGTGACCTTGTAGCCCTTGCCGACATGACGGAGCATCTTCACTTCTTCCTTGGTCAGCGTGACCTCGGCCTTGAAAGCCGTGGCTTCGGCCATGAGGTCGCCGTCGATATAGAGGTCGGCATACTTGCCGTTCATCACCCGTTTGGCTTCCATGCTGTTCACTGTACCTCACCTCCTCAGATATTGACGGCAATCGTGACATCTTCCATGGCATCCAGGAGCGAAGCATCTACGGCGATGAAGACATTGCTGCCGATGTTGGCCAGCTTGATGTCCATTTCTGACATGTCTGCCAGTTCCTCTTTCGTATATTTGCCATTGGATGCCAGCCAGATCTTGGTGGATTCCACATCGATATAAGCCGTGTTCTGCCCCTGTTCCAGCAGGCCCTCCTGGGCCAGCTGGTCCAGATAGCCCTGGATAGCCGTCACCAGGAGGCATCGGTTGGCATAGCTGTTCGCGTACTTGCCAAGGTAATGGTCCTGGGCGGTGGTGCGGATATCGTCATACATCATGTCCATCAAATCGACGAGCTTGATTTTCTGGAACGATACCCCTTTGCCCTGGACTGTCGTAACCAGGGAGTTGATTCCGCGGCCCAGCTTGACCTTTTCCCCGTCAAAGAAAAAGAACAGCTTGCCGGCATCCGTCATGGTATCCATTTCTTCCTTCGTCCAGACGTCACAGCCGATGACTTCCGGCAGCGGCGCATACGTACAGGCAATGGTCATCGGCGTTCCTGCGATGATGCCCGCGATGCGCCCGCAGTACTGGGCCGTCGTGTAGGTCTTCGTTTTCGTACGGATGACTTGATTGACGAAGTTGATGACTCCTTCCGTATCCGCCGTGCAGTCCGGCAGGACGGCCTTGATGCGTTTGTTCTTATTCGTCCGCATCCCCTTGATCCAGGTCGCGATGGTGTCGATGTGGTTTTCTTCGATATCCGGGATGACCAGGTAATCGAAGCGCTTGTTCTCGATGGCCTTGAGGACATCGGTATAATCTTCTGCATCCTTGCTGATGATTTCGGCGATGACTTTCTTCGGGCTGTTCACGTAGCCGCGAAGGGTCAGTTCCAGCTGCTCACGGTTGCTGTCCGAGAGTTCTTTGGGGATGTCATCTGCCGTATACAGGTTCACTTCCGTCTGGGACGGCAGTGTCTCTTCTTTCAGAATCAGAAGGACAATACCGCGTTCGCTGCGTTCGACGGCACTGATGCCTTTTTCTTTGAACGCGATATTAATGGATGGCATTTTCATGGGTTACGTCTCCTTTCCCTGATACCGCTGATGCAGTACCTTCATGATTTCTGCCGTTTCTTCTTTTTCCCGGGCGTCATAGTACTGGAAGGTCAGCGTCAGACGCCCGCCGTCATTGTCCGTCCCCATCAGCTCCTCACTCATAGACACGACAGGGAGATAACGGTTGCCGACTTTCAGTCCGTCCCGGAATAAATTTTCCGCAGCAAAAAGCACGGCGTAGATAGCCGTGCTTTTTTCCTGCTTCTTCGGCAGATACGTAATGTAGAGGTCCGTATCCCGGTAGACCTCATTTTCTTTCTGCGGCGTCGCTACCGTCATCGTCTTCAGGAAGAAGGCCGGCGGCGCAAAGCCTTCCTTGACTTCCTGCAGGTAGACGGGATACGGGAACCGCTCTTTGAGTTTCTGCTGCACCGCCTGCAGGATATCGAGGTCATGGATCATGTGCCGCCTGCTTTCTTGAGGAGCTTCTTCGTGAGTCTCTCCAGCCCCGACTGCAAGTCGCTGGCTTCGAACTGCTTGACGGATTTCTCCGTATAGTGCCGGCCTTCATAATAGCCAACGGTCCTGCCGCCCGGCGTTTTCTTGACATGGCCGTTATTCAAGAGGTGATGGACCGGATGCCTGTTGACCAGTTCATAGGTCAGCTCCGAACCGTTATAGCCCGTTACCTTGTGCTTCCATCCCTTCTTCAGCTTGCCCGTACTGCCTTCCGGGGTCTGATTCACACATTCCTTCTTCAGTTTGTTGCCAATCGTTACCAGCCCCTTTTCAGCAGTTCCTGGAAATTCCTCAATCGCAGAGAGCAGTTTGCCGGACAGCTCGTCTATTCCCTGGATATCCAAATCACCCCTGCTCATCGTCCTGCCCCCTGGTTTCTTCCGTACAGTACAGTTCCAGAGATTCATGGCGCATATACGGGTCTACTATGGTATCGATGTCGTAGAGGTGATCCTGATACTTCACCTTCATATCGTGGGTGACACCCGGACGCCAGCGAATGGTGATCTTGCTGTACTCCGTGTCCGCCTTGCGTTCCATCTCATAGAACACTTTGCCCCGGGCAGGCTCGATGGATGCCCAGCAGCGGTACACTACGACGTCGGCCTGGGTATCGAAACCATATTCATCCGTCACGGCCTGCTTTCCCAGAATCTCAATCCGTTTATTCAAAAGTCCCGTCTTCATGGGCATCCCCCTTTTCAAAAACAGCTCCGCCGGACCCCGAACAGCAGCCAGCGCAGACGTTTCAAAAGGCCTGCGTAGTCCGCTTCCTCCCGGTGCTCATATAAAAAAGCCGCAGCGAAGAGAATCGCTTCGTGAAAAACCACGGGATTCTCTTCGGCATCGGCTTCCTCGCAGCGGGATATATCCAGGCAGAGGGCCTGGGCTGTTTCCAGGGAAGACTGGATGACGTCATCATTACTCGTGTCATCTTCATCAATCCGCAGGTATTCCCTGGCTTCTTCCAGCGTCACAATCATGGCTTATCCCTTCGCTTTCATCTCCAGGGCCTTGACCGCTTCCTTGAGCATCAGCATGCCATCGACGCGCTGGCTGGCAAGGAAGCCGATCTGGCCGTTGGCGGCATACAATTCGTTAAGCCGCTTGAAGGAGCGGTATTCCCGGTCGGCAATCCAGTAGTAGCTGAAGTCCCCGAAGAGCATGGGACGGTTGCCCGCGGCCAGTTCCGGTGCAAAGGAAGTGCAGTAGCAGGGACGGTTCAGGATGGTATCCGGTGTGCCTGCCGTGACAGACGGCTGCCAGATGTAGTTGCCGTTGTTGTCCTTCACCTTGCGCAGGGCCTTGATGGTTGCATCGTTCAGGAGCCAGACAGCCTTGCGGCGGTACGGGATGCGCAGGGAATGATAGAGGTCGATGACATCATCGAAGGTAATAGAAGCCGTCGTGACCGTCACCCCCACTTCGGCAGACGGGAAAACGCCGGTCGGCTTGTTCTTTCCGTCGCCTACCAGGAAGGCTTCTTCTTCCTTCGTACCGATACGGCGGGCAAATTCACCGGCGATATAGCTTTCCAGGTCGAAAGCGCTGTCGTTCAGGAGTTCTTCCGACACACGGATAGCCGTCCCCAGCTTGTACGCCCCGATGGACTGCTGGCCGAAGGTATCCTGGCTGTCCGGGTAGAGGCCGTTCTCTTCCATCCAGGACGCTTCGCCATGACCCGTCACGATGGGAATCTTGCGGTCGCCGCTGGTGTGGATGACCGTGGCCAGGCTGCGGAAGAAGTTTTCTTCCTGCAGCTTGTCGATGAGTTGGTGTTCGAATTCATCCGGCACCAGGTAACCGCCATCGGCATCGGTGCCTGCACTCAGGGCGTTCTGTACATCGATGAAGTTCTTATGGCGGATGCTGTCCCAGAAAGCCTTACGATAGGCATCGGACGCACGGCCTTTCTTTTCTGCTCCATTCTGACCTGCGCCAGGGAGTTCGGTAATCGGTGTCGTGGTCGGCTGTGCCAGCTGGGCATCGAGCTGCTGCTGGCGTTCCAGGCGGTCAATTTCTTTGCCGAGGTTCACCACATCTGCTTCCATCTTGTCGTAGCGAGCCGCGTCTTCCGCAGACACCATGCCGTTCTCATCACGGACGGTATCCAGAAAATTCTTGGCGGCATCCCACAGATTCTTGCGTTTCTCACGCAGTGCTAAAATCGTATCCATTGTTGTCCTCCTTAATGAATGAGCAATGCCAGCCGGTTCTCCAGGGAAGCGGCTGGCACTTTATTGACAGGTTCATGTGGTTTCAGTTTTTGTACGAAGGAACTGGTGACGGTGACCGGGCTGTAGAGCATGGCTTCCGGCTGTTCTTCATTTCCCTTTTTCTGGTCGAACAGGATGTCATCGGCAAAGCCAAGTTCCACAGCCTTCTTTGCGTTGAGCCAGGTCTCGTCATCCATCATGTGGGAAATCTTCGTGCGGGCCAGGCCGCTCTTGATTTCGTAAGCATTGATGATGCTTTCCTTGACTTCGCTCAGCATACCGATGGTCTTTTCCATCTCTGCCTGGTCACCATAGGCCAGGGTCGCCGGATTATGGATCATCAGCATGGCCACTGGCGACATACAGACCTTGGTCCCGGCCATGGCAATGACCGAGGCCGCAGAAGCTGCCAGGCCATCAATCTTCACGGTGACATTTCCTGGATACTCCATGAGCATGTTATAAATCTGGGCAGCCGCAAAGCAGTCACCGCCCGGACTGTTGATCCAGAGGGTGATATCGCCGCTGCCCGCATTCAGTTCTTCCTTGAACGCCTTCGGCGTTACCTCATCGCCCCACCAGGTCTCGTTCGAGATCTGGCCGTCCAGGTACAGCGTCCGTTCACTGCCGAAGGCATCGGGGGCCGCATTGGTCACCCACTTCCAAAATTTATGTTTCATTCGTTTCTCCCTTCCGGGCAAAGGCCCCGGCATCTTTGAGCTTGGTCATGCTGCCGTTCACCAGGTACAGATTACCGCCTTCCTCATCGGGGACGGGATTCATGTCTTCCATCTCCCGGATATCGTTGGCGGACAGCCAGCCGTTCTGCCGGCCGATGCTGTACCCGGTCATGCGGCTCTCATAGTCGCCGCGCATGAGACCGTTCACGTTGAACTTCAGGAAATACTGTTTCTTCTCTTCCGGCAGGAACAGGGCTTTCTGCATGGCCTGTTCCCAGCGGATGACCCATGGATCCAGCGTGTACTTCACAAATTCCATGGACTGCTGCTCAATATTATTGAAGGAACTTTTCTCCAGGTCGCCAATCATATGTGGCGGGATGCGGTAGAGCCGGGCAATCTCATCGAGCTGGAACTTCCGTGTTTCCAGGAACTGTGCTTCTTCCGGCGGGATGCCGATCTGCTGGTACTTCATGCCTTCTTCCAGCACAGCCACCTTGTGGGCATTGCCCGTCCCCCGGTAGACGGCATTCCACGAATCCCGGACTTTGGCCGGATCCTTCAGAACGCCTGGATGTTCCAGCACCCCGCTGGGGCTGGCCCCGTTCGCAAAGAAAGAGGCACCGTATTCCTCACAGGCCATGGTCATGCCCACGGCATTGCGGGCCATGGCAATCGGCGAATAACCTACCAGGCCGTCAAACCCAAGGCCGGGGATATGCAGCACTTCTTCCTTCTGCAGGGCCACCTGCCCGTACGGCTTGATGTTCGGATTCTCGTCTCCCGTCTTGGTATACAGATAAAAAATCTTTCCCCGGTCATCCCGGCAGACGGTCATCTTGTCCGGCCTGAGCGGGTATAGTCCCTGTACCCGCCCTAATCGGTCGCGGATGATCTGGGCGTAAGCATTGCCCCAGATGAGCAGGTGGCTCATGAGCGTTTCCCGAAAGATAAACGAAGTCATCTCCGGATTCGGCTCATCATGGAGCAGATGGTACAGCGGATGGTCATAGACCCGCTCCTTGCCGCCAGGCGTGTAACGGTACAGCTGGAGCGGCAAGGCCGCCAGAGTTTCCGCCAGGATGCGGACGCAGGCATACACTGCCGTCGTCTGCATAGCCGTGAACTCGTTCACCGTCTTGCCACTGGCAGAGGGGCCGAACAGATAACGGAAATCCGTGCCGATATAATAGTTCTGAGGCTTGTCCCGGGTACGGAACAGGCTGGATAAAAAGGGGATTCTCATAAAATACCTCCAAAAACGGGCACAAAAAAGCACCTGCTATTTTTGCAAATGTCTTTAAAATGCAATAACACCTCGTTCGTCATAGACACTGCCACTGCCAGTCCCGTTGCGGATGCAGCGGTCTAGTGCCATGATGGACGCCACGATTCCGTCAATCTTTTCGACGGATTTTTCTTTGTCCGGCTTGATGTTCCCCGCAGGATCTTGGCGCATGACGACGTTGCTGGCCATCCATTTGAGAACGGGATTGCCGCCATGGATGATGTTCCCTTCCATCAGGAGCTTGAACAGCTCCTTCGACGGCGGCGACATATCCTTGAACCCCTGGCCGAAAGGCACCATAGTGAAGCCCATATCTTCCAGGTTCTGCACCATCTGGGTGGCGTTCCAGCGGTCATAGGCGATTTCCCGTATGCGGTACGTTTCCCCCAGGCGTTCGATAAACTTCTCGATGAAGCCGTAATGGATGACGTTCCCTTCCGTCGTCTGGATGAAGCCCTGCTTCTGCCAGATGTCGTAGAGAACATGGTCCCGGCGGCACCGCAGTTCCAGCGTGTCTTCCGGCAGCCAGAAGAAAGGCAACAGGATGTATTTCTCATCATCGCTCCGTGGCGGGAAAGCCAGTACCAGGGCCGTGATATCCGATGTACTGGACAAGTCCAGCCCGCCGTAGCACATCCGTCCCCGCAGGGAATCCAGGTCAATAGGAAGGCTCCCCTTGTCGTAGACCTGTTCTGGTATCCAGCGGATGCTGGCCGAAGTCCAGATATTGAGCCGGAGCTGCTTAAAGACATTCTCTTCCGCCGGATTTTCGACGGCATTCCGATAGGCTTCCCGGACGCGATCAATCTGAATGGTATGCCCCAGAGAAGGATTGGCTTTGTACCAATTGGCTTCATCCGTCCAGTCTTCCTCATGTTCCAGGCCATAGACCACGGGGTAAAAGGTGGAATCTTTCTTTCGGCCCGCCATCAAGTCAAGGGCCTTTGTGTGCAACTCATAGCAGATACTGTTCTTGTCGTTGCCCGCCGTCGTGATGATGAAGAAGAGCGGCTGCTCCCGGGCATCGCCGGAGCCTTTGGTCAGGACATCATAGAGCTTGCGGTTCGGCTGGGCGTGGATTTCGTCAAAGACCAGGCCCGACACATTGAGTCCGTGTTTGGTCCCGGTTTCCGCCGACAGCACCTGGTAGAACCCGGCGTTGCGATAATTGATGATGCGCTTGCCCGCCGTCCGTATCTTGGAGCGGCGCATCAGGGCCGGACTCATCTCGACCATCTGCCGTGCCACATCAAAGACAATGGAAGCCTGGTTGCGGTCACAGGCCGCACCATACACTTCGGCACTCGGCTCGTTATCGGCATAAAGAAGGTACAGGGCGATGGCTGCAGCCAGCTCGCTTTTCCCGTTCTTCTTTGGAATCTCTATATAGGCCGTCAGGAACTGCCGCTTCCCGTTTTCCTTGACGATGCCGAAGAGATCACGCACAATCTGTTCCTGCCACGGCAGGAGCAGGAACGGCTGCCCGGCCCATTTGCCTTTGGTATGACAGAGATGCTCGATGAAGGCAACCGCCCTGTCGGCCTTGTCCTTGTCGTAATGGGAATCCGGCAGCATGAACGCTGACGGCTTATATACAAATGCCAAACTTGTCACCCCCTTAACAGCAGTTCCATTTCATCCGTTTCTTTTTCTGCACCGTTCTCTTCCCCAATCATGCGGCTCCGGGCTGACGGGGTCAGGCCAAACTGCTCACAGAATTTCAGCATGATCTTGAGGTTCGTCTGGGCAATGGATACTTGCGGTACCTGCTGCAGGTATCCGTTCGGCGTCCGCACCATATCCCCATGCTGGGTGATGAACTCTTCCGCTCCTTTCCATCGGGCATATGCCTGGCAGTACCCGGCAAAGGCCATCATATCCAGATTGGTCAGCATCCCCATCTCAGCGAGGACTTTCCCCAGCCGCTTCCATTCTTTCTTGGCATCGTATTCCAGCCAGTCCGGGCAGCGAGGGAGCCGTCCCTTTGGCATGGGTTCCTTCTTATTGAGGGGACGATGGCCGGGATTGCCCTCCAATACTTTGAGGGCTGTCGGTTTCGGCTTCCTTCCTCGTACTGCCAAGCCATACACCTCCTTTCTGTAATAAAAAACAGCCCCGCAGGGCTGTTTGTGTGTTAAGTTAGAAATCTTCCAGTTCGTCCGCCACACTTTCCAGCCAGGGGCCGACTTCTTCAAGACTGCTAAATTCGGCTCTGGGAAAACCGTAAGGGCTGTCCATGGTGCCGTTTCCAAATTCTGTAAGCCAGAGGCTTTCGTCGGTGATGATGTACTTCCCAAGATAATGGAAAAGGTAAGCAGTGTCATCCAGGTAACCCAAAGCTTCTTTCGCCTTTTCGGAAAGGTCTTCCGGCCAGTCCATCGCTACTGCGGTGGCTCCGTATGCTCCGTCCAGGTTCTGTTTGTCGATTGCGTTCAAGTCTTTCATGTTTTTCCTCGCTTTCATGTGTTTTTCCTTTGTGGGTGTTCCCATTTGGTATGTATATATATCACTCTAAAGGCACATAATAGCGAGCTTTATATTGAGAATTTATGCATTTTCTTGAGGAGCTTGATGAGAAAAGAGGGCTGATTCCCAGCCCTCTTTTGGCGCCTGCTTCTTAGCAGAAGCTGATGGTCAGCATCCCTTTCCCCATCCACCAGCTGTTTTCGACCCATGGATCTTCCATGAAGGTCTGTTTCGCTTCCTTAATTTTTCTTTCCATGTCTTCCTTGCCGAACTGTTCACAGGCGGCTTTCTTGCTGATTTTCTTTCCATCCAAGGTAATGATTGTTCTCATCGTTATTTCCCCGCTTTCTTATGCTTTGAGTGTTTTCCCTTTCGGTATGTATATATATCACTCTAAATGCATAATATAGCAAGTCATTTCTGATAGATTAGTTGAGGATTTTCCATTCATCGACTCCCGGCACCAGACCAAGGCTGCAGCCCGTATCCCATGCCACGTGGATGGTCCCTATATCGTCGATGAACTGGACGGTGCCTTCCGTCTCCAGTGCCGGTGCCTGCGGGTCCTCCATATAGATTAGCTTCACCCGCATCCCGGCCATGCCTGCTTTACTGGCTTCCAGTGCTTTTTTCAGGATGACGCGGTCGAAGCCGAATTTCCGGTAATCCCGTTCCATCTGCTCATAATACCAAGGGAATGGCATCCCGCAGTGACGGTCTTCATGCATGATGTAGACCAGCCCTGTAATCGCCCCATCTTTCATCTGCACTTCGATATCCTTCTTGTAGTAGAACGTCGGGAAGCCTTCGTAACGGTCCAGCCGCTTCTCGTCGGCCTTGGAGATGGCCCAGACCGTGACGGGAACAGTGCTTTCTTCCTTGGGTTCGATGGTGGCGTAGCAGCCTGTCAGCGAGCCTTTGAAAAGCAACTCGTATCCCTGAATGAATCCTGTCCCCACAAGGCCGGCGTCGCGGCACCGTACGGCCATCTGCTGTTCGTCCATATTGCTTCCGTAAGCGATGTAGTATTTCTTCATATTGCTCATCCTTTCTGAAGGGAATGTCCTTCTACCCCCTTAAGGGCAGCCGGGGCTGCCCTGTGTGTAGTTTATTGTTCCCTTCAGGCGGCTGCGTGTCTCCATGCGGCGTTGCCCGTCAGGTTCTTCAAAAGGTGATGGCGGCAGGTCTTGAACTCGTCGCCAATTAGGCCAAGCCGGAGCATCCAGCAGCGGAAGGCGTATTTTTCATTGTCCGTTTCCGTTTTCCGTGCCGAGGCTTTCTTCTGGGTCAGGGCCTGGTGGGTCATGGCAAGGCAGAACTGGATGTAGGCTTTGATTTCGCCGGCGTGGAGGGTGCCGTTGAAAAGGCGGAACTCGACGGTGCCTTTGGTGAAGGTGGCGTGGATGTTCAGGCCGTGGTAGCGGCTGCTGTTGTAATGCATGTTCCGTCCGCAGGGGGCTTCCATGTACCAGAGGTCTGCGAATTTCGCCATCGTCGCCGGCCGTTTCTTATTCAGCTCCCTGAGAAACTTTTCATTGGTCTTGCGGCAGTAGC
This sequence comes from Veillonella sp. KGMB01456, assembly GCF_023051165.1. GTDB lineage: Bacteria > Bacillota > Negativicutes > Veillonellales > Veillonellaceae > Veillonella_A. The sequence continues at coordinate 39,385 of NZ_JALKIG010000001.1, read as the reverse complement.
GGTGTTCCCTGCCCGGGTTGATGCTCAGTGCGCGGTAGATCAGATCTTCCTTGCTGTAAAAGACGTTCACCAGATTCCGCAGTGTCTTCGGCGTGAACCGTTCCGCCCCCACATGGATGTGGATGCCGCAGGAGCTGTTGGCGAAAGCGCCGGCCTTGCGCAGGGTGCGGATGAGTTCCTGCAGGCTCGGGATGTCGTCGTAGGAAAGGATGGGGCTGACCACTTCGGTGCGGTAGTTTGTCGAGGCTTCAACAGTGCGTCCGCCGACCTTCTTTTCGGGAACCAGGCTGGAATCGTTCATGGCTTTCCATTTCCGTCCCTGTCCGTCTTCTGCGATGTAGGTGTCGTAGGCGCCGCCTTCGTGGTATTTGCGTTCCGTCCCGAAGAAGGTGGCCATCAGGCTGGCCGCCTTGCTGCGGGTAATCCCTGTCATTTCGATTTCGATGCCAAAGTGCTGTGTTTTCATAATTCTCTCTGTCCTTTCTATGTGTGCGTGTGTCCTTACGGTACACCATATATCACTCTAAAGGCACACAATAGCAAGTCATTTTGAGAATAATTATTGATTAATTTTACAGGTTCCGGTGTGCTTTCACCCGCTCTGCATGACGCTTTGCTTCTTCTTCCGTGCGGAAAGCACTCCAGCCGTTGAGGTCCTTCATCAGGGCCATGCGGGATTCATGGCTGGCCTTGGTCCCCATGCCGATGCGCAGGAGCCAGCTCCTGAAATAGTACTTTTCGTTCTCCGGTTTCTTCACCGCAGGCTGTACCCGCTTTGCTTTGCGGGCCGCGCTAATCAGGAAGGCGAAAAGTTCCACCATGGCCCGGTTCTTTACGGCGTTCCCCTTGTCGGCAAAGCAGAAGGTCGCCGATTCTTCATTCAGACGGATACCCTTATTGCCGCTTAGGCAAGTACCGTACACCTTGAAGAAGGAAGCGGCGTCAGTAAGTGCGGCTTCTTTCAGGGCCGTCACGCAGTCTTCTGTAATATGGAAGTTCTCGGAGCCTGCCGCGCGGTTCAGCAGGTACTGCTGGGCGCTGAGGGTGAAGATCAGGCTGCGGAGATGGATGCCGTCCATCCCGTCAATGGGAACACCGACTTCGATGGTTTCTGTTTCGGCTTCTGCTTCCGGTTCCACCAGCCCTTCCTCTTCGAGGAAGCGGCGCAGGGCCTTCTGCGTCTTTTCGTCATCGCATTCGATTTCTCCGCTTCGGAGGATGCGGAAGCCGCAGCCTTCAAAAGCAAAGGTCGGAGTTCCTGCATAGTGCAGTTTTTCGTTATGGTTGAAGGGAATCAGGTGTTTCGCCAGTTCCTTGCGGTCGTCCAGATTGGTTTTGATGGTCATAGGTATGTACCTCCTTTTTTTGTTAGTACATATATCACTCTGAACTCCGATAATAGCAAGTTATTCTGCATCTTTGGGAGAAACTATTCATCTGTTTCAGGTGCAATATCACCATAGGGGATTTTTTCATCCCCGCGCAGGACAAACACACCTGCGTCCCCATATTCGCTGATGTAGCGCCTGACGATGACGTCGACGAATTTCTCATCCAGCTCGATGCCGTAACAGATACGGCCCGTCTGCTGGCAAGCCATGAGCGTCGAACCGGAACCGAGGAACGGGTCCAGGATGATGCAGTGGCTCATGGATGAATTCTGTATAGGATAGGCCATGAGAGCTACAGGCTTCATGGTGGGATGCTCTTTGCTGGCTTTCGGCCGGTCGTATTCCCAGATGGTCGTCTGCTTGCGGTCGGAATACCATTGATGCCTGCCGTTCAGCTTCCAGCCAAAAAGGCACGGCTCGTGCTGCCATTGATACGGGCTACGTCCCAGTACCAGGGCGTTCTTCTTCCAGATGCAGCAGCCAGACAGGTAGAATCCTGCGTCCTTGAATGCCTTGCGGAAGTTCAGTCCCTGGGTATCTGCGTGGAATACATAGATGGAAGCATCCTGCTCCATGTTCTGTTCCATATTGACGAAGGCCGCGAAAAGGAACTGGTAGAACTTGTCATCCGGCATATTGTCGTTCTTAATCTTGCCGGCCGTTTCTTCGACATCGACGTTATACGGCGGATCCGTCAGCACCATGTTGGCCTTCTTCCCCGCCATCAGCCGTTCATAGGTTTCCGGCAGCGTCGCATCGCCACAGATGACGCGGTGGTCACCCAGGAACCAGATATCTCCCGCCCGGGCGACGGTCGGCTTTGCCAGTTCACCGTCGACATCAAAGTCATCTTCCTTGATTTTCTTGTTGTACACTTTCGAGAAGAGCTGCTCGACTTCCGGTGCTTCAAAGCCCGTCAGGTCGACGTTGAAGTCGACGCTCTGCAAATCGACGATGAGGTCGGCCAGGAGCTGTTCGTTCCAAGCACCCGTGATTTTATTGAGTGCGATGTTGAGCGCCTTGACCTTATGCTCATCCTCGATATGGACAACGACACACTGGACTTCTTCGTAGCCCAGATTCTTCAGTACGGTCAGGCGCTGATGCCCGCCGATGACCGTCATGTCGTAATTGACGATGATGGGTTCCACATAGCCAAACTCCTGAATGGACTTCTTGATTTTCTCGTATTCCTTGTCGCCAGGCTTCAGCTGCTTCCTGGGGTTATATGCCGCAGGCTTCAGCTGGCCGATGGGCAGCATCTTCCATTCCATATCCGATGTCTTCACACGCTTGCTCCTCTCTGAAGGCAGCCGCCACCGCTCTGCCGTAACCGGCGAGGTGGTGCCACCTGCAATAATTCCGTACGCTGTCCCGTGACAGCTTGGTCTTCCTGGCGATGGCTTTGTAGCCCATCCCCTGCTTCCGCATGGCTTCTATCTGCCGACGCTGGCAGTCGTTCATGACAGGCTCCTTTCACACAACAAAAAAGCTCCGGGCCAAATAGCCTGGAGCAGATGATTCGATTTTAGATGCCGGGTATCCCCCCTTATGAATTTCGCGTTTTTTCACGTTTGAGGGGGCGGCGGTCATGGACGGAAGGGCTGCAGAGAGTTGCATCCCCCCCGCCCTACGGACGGATTCAGTACTTGTACTCGATGTTCCGGTCTTCGGTCATCGTCTTATGGTCATGACAGCTCTTGCAAAGGGGCTGCCAGTTCGTTTCGTCCCAGAACAGTTTCTCATCACCGCGATGCGGTTTGATATGGTCAACGACCGTTGCCGGGACGAGACGGCCTTTTGCTTTGCAGCGGATGCACCAGGGATGACGTTTCAGGAAAAACTTCCTAGCCTTCTGCCACTCCCATCCGTAACCACGTGTTTCTGCATCAGCCCGGTCGCCCTGGCACTGCCGTTCATGTTCCTCACAATATTTTCTTCCATACGGCACCAGCCTGGGGCAGCCCGGATATTTGCAGGGCGTCTTCGGTCTTCTGGGCATTTACATCATCTCCGGCATCAAAAAAGGACCGATGGCGTTCAAGCCTCGGTCCTTCATTCTTTTCTTGCTGATTATAGTATATCTTACAGAAGCCTGTGACATCAAGTGCTGCTTTAGTGACATTCAGTGACATTCGCCAGAAATCTCGATGTGTTTCAGGGCTTCGTCATGCAGCCGGTACACCTGGCGGATATGAAGTCCGAGAGTATCGGCAATGGATGCCCAGTCTTTAAAGGCCAAGTAGCGGAGTTCCAAGACGACCCGTTCCCGGGCATCTGGCACTCGGCTGACAGCCTTCATGATGTCTGCCTTGAGTTCGACCAGGACGTCGATAGCTTCATCCACTTCCTGTTCCATATCCATCATACGGGCGATGGTTTCTTCCAGACGGTGCGGATTGGGTGTCCCGCTTGGCGGCACCGGGCTGAGTGTCGATGACGCCTTGATAGCCAGCTGCCGCAAAGACGATACCTGCTCCAGCTTGCTGTCTATCTGTATGTTGATGTTCCGTGCCTGTTCCAGGTACGCCTTGGCTTCCATACGCTTTTCTTCTCCTTCTGTTTCCTGTTTCATAGTATACCCCCATTTTCTGTTTCCGTCATGCCCAGGTCAGCCTTTACGGCTTCAATCAGTGCGGCCTGGGTTCCGTCTTTGTGTTTCAAGACGTTCAGGATGCGTTCGTCAATCGTGTCCTTGGCTACGATGTGCTGTATGATGACCGTCTTGTCCGCCTGCCCCTGCCGCCAGAGCCGGGCGTTGGTCTGCTGGTACAGCTCCAGGCTCCAGGTCAGGCCGAACCAGATCAGGATGGAACCGCCTTGCTGCAGGTTTAGGCCGTGTCCGGCAGAAGCTGGATGGATGAGGGCCACAGGAATCTTTCCTGCGTTCCAGTCGGCGAAATCCTGCGGCTCCTTCAGTTCCCTGGCTTCCATCCGCTCCCGGATGCGGTCCTTATCGTGCTTGAACCAGTACGCCACCAGGACAGACTTCCCGTTGGCACTTTCTACTAGGTCTTCCAGGGTCTCCAGTTTACGGTCATGGATATTCACGACGTTCTTGTCATCTGTGTAAATGGCACCGTTCGCCATCTGCGAAAGCTTCAGGGTAAGCGACGCGGCATTGGCAGAGGTGACCTCGCCGCCTGGAAGCTTCAGTATCAGGGACTTCTTCAGTTCGTCATACCGTTCCTTCTCCTTTTCACTCAGTCTGACTTCCTTCGCTACGCTCACCAATTCCGGCATCTCCAGATAATCTGTTGCCTTCATGGACACAGTGATGTCGGCAATCTGGTGATAGATGGCTTTTTCCGCTCCCGGCAGTGGCTTGTAGGAATACACCACCATGCCGTTGCGTTTGTCCGGCTGGAAGTAGAGGTTCCGGTACTGGCTGATATATCTTCCCAGCCGCTCTCCCATATCCAGGATGCGGAACTCAGCCCAGAGGTCCATCAAGCCATTGCCGCTGGGCGTCCCTGTAAGGCCGACGATGCGTTTCACTTTAGGACGCATGGCCTTCATGGCACGGAACCGCTTCGACTGGTGGTTCTTGAAACTCGACAGCTCGTCCAGGACGACCATATCGAAATCCAGGCGACTGTTCTCATAGAGCCAGGCCAGGTTCTCGCGGTTCACGATATAGATATCCGCATCCTGCTGCAAAGCCCGCCGCCGTTCTGCCACGGTTCCCACGACCACACTGCAGGTCAGCTCTTTCAGGTGATCCCACTTCCTGAGTTCATCCGGCCAGGTGTCTCTCGCCACCCGCAGCGGAGCTATCACCAGCACCCGCTTAACTTCAAAGGCATCATACATGAGGTCACGGATGGCCGTCAGCGTTGTCACCGTCTTGCCAAGGCCCATGTCTAGGAACAGGGCTGTAATGGGATGGGACTTGATGTATTCGATGGCGTATTTCTGATAATCATGCGGCATGAACTTCATGCACCTCCGCCCCCTTTCCCATCAGGCATGTGGGCGATAGCCTTCAGGACTGCGGGAATATCCTCCATGGCATCCAGGACGAATACCTGGTAGCCCAGCCGTCGCAACATGGCATGGCGCTTCAGCTGCAGCGGCCTTGGCTTCTGCCCCGGCGCCTTTACTTCCACAAAGCCCATCTTCCCATCAGCCAATAGAATCAAGCGGTCCGGCATACCTGCAAATGATGGCGAAACAAGCTTCACTGCCTTACCGCCAGCCTTCTCCGTTTCCATCACCAGGTGGTGTTCGATTACTTTTTCTCGCATATTACTCACCTCTTTTTTATAGGGGTGCAGGTCGGTGAAGGTCGTTTCATAAACTTCCCTTAAAGACATTTTTTCTATTTTTCAGCCCTAAAGGGGGTTTATATATTGACCTGCACCGACCTGCACCCTTCCCTTTTTCTTACAGGAAATCTGTGACTTTCAGCTTCAGCCCATAAATGAAATACCCGGCTTTCCGCTTACGCCTGTCAAACCCAGTTTTCTCTAATGCTCCGTAAAAATCCGTCGTACTGCGGGTATACTCGTTCATCTGCTGGCAGTACAGCCGATAGGCCGTATAAAGTTCCCCGGACTTCTCGCTGAAAGAGGCATCTTCTTCACAGCAGTCATCCAGGAAATGCCGAAGCCAGTCATTCTGCCCGCGGTATTCATTGATGGCAGATGCGACGCAATCAGGCGTATCCAGGTGATAGTTCTTGGCAATGACCCTCTCCGCCCCTTCGATGATCCATTGCAGGATGGCAGGACCGGCTTTCTCCACCAGGTAGTCTGCGTAGTTTTTGATGTCGCTCTTCCCATCGAACTGGGCCTTGAAGGGCATGACGATAAGACGCCGCCATGTCCCTTCGTCATTAGCCCCCACCCTGGGCAGGTGGTTCGTGTAGAGAACCAGCGTGTGTGTCGGTACGAACTTAAAAGGATCCTTATACTTCTTTTCGCCGCTCACTTCATCCGTTGAGCAGAGCTGTTTCAAGATGGATGTAGAAAGCCGGACACCTTCTTCCATTTCGGCGGCAATGATCATGCGCTTCCCCTTCAGCTCCGCCATTTCCGGACGGACGTTCCGCTTGCAGCCTGCCGTCAGGGCATCGGCAGAGATGCCGCCGCAGTAGCTGCCAAGGACGCGGGCCAGGGAATTCCAGTAGGTCGACTTGCCGTTGCGGCCGTCGCCGTACGCGATGACCAGGGCTTCTACATAGACTTTGCCGATAGCCATGAGACCGCTGATTTCCTGGGCGTAGTCGATGAGCGCCGTATCGCCGGTAAAGAACTGCCGGACGGCCTGTTCCCAAATAGCTTTCCCTTCGCTGCCCGGGTCTACAGAGGTACATTTCGTGATGAAGTCCGTCGCTCGGTGTTCCTGCCGTCCCCGCATCCCTTTCCGCAGATCATATGTATAAGACGGGGTGTTCAGCAGGAATTCATCTGCATCCAGTGCCTGGATAGGCATCTGGACCATGGGTTTCAATGCCTGCAAGGCCGACAGGATATAGCGCATATCGCGGCGTTTCAGGACAAACTTCCGGTACGCTTCTGCGGCAAGGTAGGCGGCGTAGGCTTTAGTCTGCTTTTCCTCAATCATCTTCTCCAGGTTCCGTCCGCCCTTACGGATGATATCTTCCGAAATCCCTGTCCCTGCTAATTCCCTGAGTGCCTGCTCGGACTGTTCATTAGCATCAGCCAGCTGCAAATCCAGGAATTCTTCCGCTGCACCGACCGCTGCCTGCCGCGATTCTTCCCAGCAGATGCCATCGTAGCGGATGAAATCCGTGCTGTCGGTGTAGCGCAGCTCGTTGCCGTATTCTCTAGCGATAACCTTGGCCTGGCCGATATCCGAATAATCCTCCGGCCGCAAGGAGTCCCGGGTGCCGAAATCGTTGTTGTATTCATCCGGGCTGACGTAACCTTCCTGCTTTTCGATGCGCTTGCCGAACCGTACGGCACTGCCCCAGATAGTGTTCAGCTCGGTGTCGGGAAGCGGCGGGTCGCACTTTTCCGCTTCGTCGAGGAAAATCTGGTACGCCTTTTCCGTCGCCCCGTAACGTTTGATGACGCGGCCGGCAAAACGGCTCATAGTGCTGTTCCGGCGTCCGGCCGGGATACTGCGTGACTCGGTATCTCCCACTTTGAGTACCTGGTCGATTGTCGTTTCCCCGTCCTGCCACAATACTTTCTCGACAGGGCAGCCATAGATGAACCGGGCTGCATCGAGAGCCGCTTCATCGAAGAAGGGATACGCCCGGTGGATTGCCCGTTTCAGTTCTGTATAGTGCTGTTCATCCGTAATATCCGGGATCCCGAAATAAGCATGGAAGCGCGGTCTGGCACACTTCCCGTCCTTGGGTTTCATGTGATTCCTTGATGGCACGACGGCCACCGAGACTTTCGGCAACATGGCCAGGAGATTTTCCATGGAAATCCAGTCAGCAGGATTCTCCGAGTGGGTGTTGTCACAATCCATGACCAGGACGTCGGCGGAGAGGAAATTTTCCCGCTTCCGATAACAATCTTTGAAGGCTACGCAGACATGATCGAAGGCGGCTGCCGCCTTCAGGTCCTCGGCACAGCTGATTTTCTGCTGCCTGGGATAGCGGCAATTCGCTTCCACGCCAGCAAAGTCTGACCTATAAAGTGTAAAATCCATCTTATTTCACCTCGTTAATATACCGAATTGGTTTTCCTTTTCTTTGGGCGTACTGGATTTCTTTTTCCATTCCCGCCGAAATCACATCGCCAAAGACCCAGAGTTCGACGCAGCGGGACAATAGTGCGATATCCATAAAGAGTGCCAGTTCCCGTTCCGATTCTTCATCGAGGAACTGCGGCAGATACAGATGCGGTGCCAGAGGGATACATCCCTGGTCTACCGTATAGCGGCAGTAGGCACAGGCTTTCCGGATATTTTCTTCCACATCCCCGGCATAGGGCGAACACACGTACACAACAGGCATGAACGGGAACCTTTGGGGTTCCACGTTCCTGATTGCCTGATACGCTGTCGGGTCCGGATAGTACTCTGCATTACGTTTCGGATTGTTTTCCATGCAGTTCCATCCACCCCTCCGCACATTCATCGCACAATACTGCCGTTCCCATCAGGTCAGCGTCACTGTCTGACAGGACATCCTTCAGATTGACAGGTACTTCCCTGCCGCAGACCGGGCAGCGGCAGAAGACGTTTTCGTCATTGATTTCGACCGTCACATCAACACCATCTTTAAGTGGTTCTTTTACGTAAAACATGATTCATCCCTCCAGTTCCGTCTTGTAATAGGTCATGAGCATCTGCTTGCGCTGCTGGAAATCCGGGCAGGAATACAGCAGGCCGTAATCCAGGTGCTGCAGCCGGTCCAGAGCATGGATTTGCTGTGCAGTCAGATAAGGCCGGATGCTCTGCCCTTTTTCGATGCCGTTGGCCAGCCGGAACTGCTTGGCAGACATCCCCAGGACAATGCGGTTCAGCATGTCGGCTTCATTGCTGAAGTGATATGCCTTCGGGCTTTCATGCAGCCGGCAGATCATTTCCGTCAGCATCGGGAATTCCTGCCGGGCAGACAGGAGCGACCGGATGCACTGCTCCATCTCATTGAAGCGATGGATATAGAGTTCCTTGAAATGCATCGCCTTCGAGCCTGTGTAGCCCATGACCAGCATGGTGAACCCATCGCGGGTCAGCAGGTAACGTGGCAGTTTTCTTCCCCTGGCATCACGATATGTATTGCCCTCAAAATTGAGTGCAATGAATTCTGGGCTTAATCCAGAATTGGATGCAGTGATTCGTCCGATATCACGCAGAACGTTATAATGCTGTTTTTCAAAAGTCGCTGCAACAAACAGGCTGTCGACCCTTGGTACACCTCTCTGATCAGCAAACACGCCAAATTCATCTTCTGGAATCAAAAACTTCATAGCGAATCCCGCCTTTCTTAAAATAAACATCCGAGGAAATTCCCTCTGATAGTGAAAGGACAGGAATCACTATGTTAAGTACCGGGAAATCAATCTTTTTTATAAAATTCGCACTCATACCCGTCTGCCCGGAGCAATAGCCCTTCAGCCCACGACGGTGTCCGGCCCATCTGCTCACAGATGGCATCGACGCTAGTGTCTTTGGGACACTCGATAATCAGTTCATCATGGACATGGCCGACGATGGCGCAGCATCGCAGCGTCTGCATGGCATAGCAGAGGATGTCCCGGCTGATGCCCTGGACGATGTTCTCCACGAACTTCGGGCCATAGCTTTCGAGCCGTTCCCACTTCTTTGTTGCGCCGATGCCTTCATAGGTGACGGATTCCCCGCCGAAGCGGTTCTCGCCTATTCGGGGCTTTACGTAAGAAAGCCGCCGTCCGCTGGGGAGCTGTATGAACAGCATGCCGCTCTGATACAGAAAGCGGATGCAGCCAGTCCGCATGGGGATACGTTCCTTGATGGCTGTCTTCACGGCGGCGTCCACCTGCCACCAGAAATCGACGATGTGCGGATTGGCCGACCGCCAGGACTGCACCAGAGGATACAGCTCATCTTCCGAAAGTCCCATGTCCAGGGCACCCATGGCCTTCAGCGCTCCTACGGAGCCGCCATAGCCAAGGGCCAGTTCTGCGATTTTCCCTTTCTGCCTGAGATGCCCGTTGACACCATGCTTTTCCACGGGAACGCCGAACATGGAGCTGGCCGAGGCGCAGTAAATGTCGCCGTTCCTGGCAAAGACATCCGAACGCCATGTTTCTCCTGCCAGCCATGAAAGCACCCTGGCTTCAATGGCCGAAAAATCCGCTATGGCAAACTTCAGTCCCTGCCGGGGCACAAAGGCCGTACGGATCAGCTGGGAAAGGACATCGGGGATGGAATCATATAGGAGTTCCATGGCTTCGTAATTTCCCTGGCGTACCAGTTCCCGGGCTTCCGAAAGATCCGGCAGATGATTCTGGGGAAGATTCTGCAGCTGGATGTGCCGGCCGGCAAACCGCCCGGTCCGGTTGGCCCCATAGAACTGGAACATGCCCCTGGCCCGGCCATCCTCGCAGGCCGTCATCTCCATGGACTGGTATTTACGTACTGATGATTTGGCCAGTTTCTGCCGAATCATCAGTACGCTGCGTAGCGGTTCTTCTGCCGTCTTCAGCAGCTTTTGTACCTGCTTCTTGCCCAAGGAATCGGTCTTCATCCCATGCTGTTCCAGCCAGCCGATCATCTGTATGACGGAGTTCGGGTTCTCCAGGCCCGTCTTTTCCTTCAGCACAGCCATCAGGCTGTCCCGGCTGCGGGCATCGATAACGATGGCATTTTTAGCCAGCGTCCGGTCGATGGCGATGCCCCGGTCATTGATTTCCTGGTCGAGATGATATTCATCCCATATCGGTTCCGGGACGGGATACTTCTTCAGCCGCTCCTGGATGTCCATTTCCACTTCCACATCCCTTTTGTTGTAGGACTTGAACAGTGTCCATTTATCCAGCGCATGCTGAGGAAGGTTTCTTGTCCTGCCGCCATTCGATTTGGTTTCCTTACAGGGAACGCAGAAATAGCGGATCAGGTCTTTGCCTTCCTTCATCTTCTGGCTGTCCAGCTTCAGCACGGCTCCTGCGCCTTCCAGGGAAAGGGGCAGGCCCATATAGGCCGACCAGATCATGGAGCATTTCCATCCTACCGGATTGAGAAACCTGGCACAGTCCTGGGAAAGCGGATGATGGTCACGGAACGGATCCAGGCTCATCCCCAGGTCACACAGGTAGCGCGACAGGCAGACCCGTTCAAAGCTGGCATTGAACGCCCACTTGGTAACGGATTCATCGGTCAGGGCATCCAGGATAGCGTTGGGGATACGCTCTCTCTGCGCCAGGTCAACGATCTGCACTTTGCCGCCGTCCACCGAATATCCAAAAAGAAGGATTTCAAAGGCTGGCGATTCGGCATATTTGTACACGCCGCATTTTGCCAGATTGATATCGCTGAATGTTTCAATATCGATACTGATGGTTTTCATACGCTTCACCTCGAAAAAGCGGCGAGGCACAAGGCCCCGCCGCTATTCACTACTACTTATTTCCGGAAGGATTCCATCTGCTTGCGGTGGTACTCTTCTTCCCGTTCATCCCGGTGCCGAGCCATTTCTTCATCCCGCTGGTCTTTTTTGATATCCGTATAGATCATAGCCACGAAGAATCCTCCAGCGCACAGTGCAACCAGGCAGTACAGGCCATCCAGAATCAGTCTCATCATAGTTTCCATAATTGCACCTCCTTATGCCAGGAAATCATCATCGTCAGCCGTAGCAAAGTCATCTTCTGCACGCGGCTTGCCGCCAAGGGGTTCACCATCACGGATTTTCTGCAGGTTGTTCAGGCCGCAGGCGATACCCTTGTTGCCATTGCTGTTGAAGGCATAGAAGTTGATGGATGCACGGCCATAGACGCCGGAGTAGACTTCAGAGCGTTCCAGGATATGCTGGCAGTCAGCATCAACGATGCCCGGCTTGGTCGCCGAGTTGGCATTGACGAAGAAGCTGTCTTTATAGGCATCATCGCCCGGGCGTTCCAGGTCACCGTCACGGAGCGGCGTTTTGATGGCTTCGAGATCCGGTACAGTGCGGCCATTGCCCTTGAGCTTGCTTTCGCCTTCTTCGTAAGCAGCCTTGATGGCAGCGCGGATTTTTTCTACGGTCTTTGTATCCGACTTAGGGATGATCAGGCTGACGCTGTATTTCGGCGTACCGCCGTTGATGGACTTCGGTTCCCAGACGTTGGCGTAAGACCAGCGCGTATTGACTCCGGTGATTACCTTGCACGGATTGACGTAGTTGTTAGACATAGTAGTTTCCTCCTTAATTTGCAGCGTTAAAATCATCAGCCGCCGTATGCATCGCCGGACGCTTGTCCGATTCCGGTACCAGAACCGGTTTTCCCTGCGGCTTTTCGACTAAATTTGACAAAAGTTCTTCGAACCGCTTCTTGCCGAGCTGTTTTGTCATTGCCGTGATGCCGAGCAGCTTCTTTTCATATGGGTCGAAGCCCGCTTCTTCCACTTTGGCGGCGACTGCTTCTTCACTTACGTAGCGGCGGTTCGACCGGCCTTCGACCAGTTTCCATCCGTCCCACTGCTTGCCGGAAAGGGCTTGCTGCAATGCGTATTCCTTGACATCCCCGGCCCAGTTCACCAGTTCATCGGCTCTCTCCAGGACGGCTTCGATTTCTTCATCCTGCAGCGTGGACGGGACGGCAAAATCATACCGGGCCAGTTCCAGATTGTACTCGGCCCGCTTGCGGCAGGTTGCCTTGATCTTGCAGAAGCGGCAGTGGTCACCGGCTTTATATTCGCCCTCACCTTTCGCCGCCAGTTCTGCCGCAGGCTTCAGCACCGTTTCGGCCCACTGGAGCAGTTCTTCCTTGCTCATGGTGCAGGTGCTGACGTTGTCCCGGCGGGGCTGGAAGATCGTCATGGACACCTGGCGGATATCATAGATGCCTTCAAATAGGTTCAGCGCACCGAGGGCATAGCACATCATCTGCGGATTCCTCTCTGCATCCACCAGGACTCCCAGGCCGTGCTTGTAATCGATGACTGTCAGGGTATCGTCGGCTACGATGAGGCAGTCGCCTGTTCCAAACCCGCCTGGCACCCACTGGGAAAAGTCCAGCCGCTGTTCGATCATGATCATCGGGTCCTTGCAGGATACTTTGGCTGTGGCCAGGCATTCCATGACGAACTGCGCGTATTCATCAGTGCATTCCGCCATCTCCTCATCAAAGAACGTGAGTCCCTTCGTCGGGTCTTCCAGCTTCTGCCCCAGCGCCGTCTTCACCTTGAATTCACAGAGCGTATGGGCATCCGTTCCCTGGCGGGCGAATTCACTGGAGGTATCCGGCAGCTTGGCACATTCCTTTGCAGACGGTGGGCAGGCCAGCCAGCGGTAGCAGGAAGATGCGGACAGCACCGCATGTTTATCCGGCATAGCCAATCACCTCCAGTTCCTTCAGGAATGCTTCGTACTGTACCGCATCAATACCGGACAGCTTGTCCGCTCCGTACTTCTGGATAAGGTTGCGGACTTCTGCGGTGAATCCCTTGCGGGCCTTGTCAGCAGCGACTTTGCGGACAGCTTCCAGTGTCAGCGGCTCTTCAGCCTTCTTTGATTTTGTTTCTGAAGGTGGCAGATTGTCTTTCTTCACCGCCATGGTTTCGGAAATCTTCAGCAGCGCCTTGCCACAATCGGCCAGGGCCGCTATCAGTTTCTGCAGTTCATCGTTTGTCATACGGATTGACTCCTTTCACATGTCTTTGCATTGATAAGAGATGGATGTTCCTGGCAATACTGCGGGTCGTGACGCTGATGGCCATCAGCACCGCCGCCAGTTCCCGGTCCAGCTTTTGCCGCTGTGCCAGTTTTTCAGGTGTCTGTGTGTGAATCATCTGTCTGCCTCCTTCCTGAAGAGCTTCTTCGTTCGCCCTTCACCAGTAATAGGACAACCGCGTTATCGTTAAGTACCGATTCCGAAAAAAATCCGGCCACATTTTTTGTGACCGGGGCTTTTTTCTTCTTAACGGAAGTCTTTGAGTTGTTCCTTCAGGAGTGCATACAGCTTGTGTTTGCGCTTGTTCACCGCTTTCTGGCTCAAGCCGACGGCCTTCCCGGTCGCCGCTTCGCTAGAACCATCGGCAATCATCAGCAGGATGGTCCGGTCGATATCCTGCAGAGCTGCCAGTTCATGGCGCAGTGCTGCCAGTAACTCTTCCTTCACGACTTCTTCCTCTAGGTTGAAGTCATCAGGCACCTCCACCTCGTAGTCATCCCGCACTTTGTCCGCCGATACCTCATCGGCACCATGCCGCTGCTGGCGCTTATCTTCCCGCCAGAGCGGACGCATGTATTCACGATACTGTTCTTCAGTTGCCGGAATCAGGACAGTACGTACCTTACGGCAACCGATTTTTGACCAGCGGACTTCACAGTCCTTGTACGCCTCGGTGATGACGGTTTCTGGCGTGAGTTCCAGAGGAATGTAGTATTGCTTCTGTTTGTTTGTCTGTAGATTGGCCATCGTTTAACTCGCTTTCATAAACGAACGAAGCGAGTTTTCGCACAGGGCCGCCCATCTTGACCATTTGGATGCTCCTCGCTCCGCATGGTCAACCGTCCTGGTGGGTTGACACAGAAATCTAATATCCATCTCTCGGCTCCAGGCATCTTCCCGTCGAAAGATGAACCTCGCGAAACGGATTTTTTAACTACAGATTGAGGACTTCAGGAGTACGACAATCATGCCATCACGTGATATAATGATGGAAAGGCAACTATGTCGGCCCCATTGCCCCATCTGTGATTTCAGAATATTGTTTATCGGGTTTATTGCAATGGGACAACGAGTTTATTGAGTTTATTTTGAAAATCAGAGGCAATCATGGAAAAAACAACTATTCCCTTCCTTTGCGGCGGTACGTTCTTTGCCCAGATTCTTAGGGCACGAAGACACAGAAAGTCACCTGCCGAGCTTGCAAAAGGACAAAAAGAAAGCCTCTCTGAACCAGAACTGTTCAGGAGGCTTATTTCAATTTATCACCTAAATAATGATTTTAAACCAGAAGGCAGCAGCCTTAAGACCAATGCCAGCCGTTTTAAACAATGTAAAGACAATTTTATTCTCTTTATTGAGTTTAATGATTATGACAAACGCAGAAACTTTAAGGAAGATATCCAGAAAGAGGATTCTAAAGCTTTTTCCGCAATGGTACAATTTGTCCGGGATTTCATTGATGAATCAGCATACAAACAACTAGTCCGTAATTTACTCGGGCTGATACAGGAGGATTCCTCAATTCCAACGAATGAAAAATTTTTCATTTGGCCTAAATGGGTCGAAAAGAAGAGTCTGATAACCCGTACAGAGATAAATCTTCCTGATCTCCTTTTGGGCATTTGGCATTATATCGCCATAAATCGTTCTAATGAAAATATAAAAGGTGCCGACACCTACCACTCCTGGTATCCCGACAACCCTAAAGAATATAAGGGACGTGTAGGAGCCGATATTAAACAGGAGCTGCAAGTTACTTGCAGCAACACATCCCATCAGTCGGCATCCGCATCTGTACTTGACGGAGAAAACAATCAAAGTTCAGAAAAGGCTTATGAAGCCGACGATTCGTCTACCACCGAAGAAAACAACTATTCAAAAACACAAATCATTCAAAATGCGACTATAGTCAACCAGCATGGTGAAAAAAACATCCATATCACTCATGTCGATACGCTAAATATCTGATGGCAAAAGGGGCGGTTAAGATGTCAAACAAATTCCCAGCTAAGGGCCAAATAAAGCCAACAGATGTTTCTGTTGATGCAGTAACTGATAAAAGCATCAATCAGTATGGGGAAAAAAACACAGTCATACAGCATGCTGACACGGTCAACATCAATATAAAGCCAGGCAGAAACTCATCTACATTCCCTAGTACTATATTTGGTGATATAAAAATTTCCAATAACGATGCAAAATTATTGGCAGAATTTAAAAATTCTTATAAAAATATTCTGAAATACTGCATACACATCGATCCGACAGGCGATGCTTTTGATATCCATTGTATTGAATTGATTGAACGTAACTACAATAAATGGCAGTTTGATTGGAGAGATTTCGAATCTGAAAAAATACAGGAAATCGTCTGCCATACGTTAAACAATTTCAATGAATATTTGTACTATCTCTCTGATAAATATATGCGGCTACTCCCCTCTAACCCTGATTTTTTAATCTGTAAAAATCAGTCCATTGAAGAAGGAGAAAGATTACGTGAAGAATTAAGGCCTAATTCTATTCGCATCCGCGAAGAATTACGTGACCGGTATCTCGAACTTTGGCCAGCAAAAGAGCCAACACCCAAGTAATAAAAAAAATTAGTGGAGTGTGATTCTAATTGTCCAATGATTTAACTCTGAGCAAAACCACTATATCTCAGCCGACGACTTCAATTACGCCGTCCATCTCACAGCAAGGACAAAAAAACACGTTGATTCAGCATGCTGATAATGTAATCATAAATGCCACACAAAAAACAATTCCAACCATCGTGCCCAACCAGACGCTGACTCCTAATACGGATTATTACAATCTAATAGTTGACGGGATGATTGATATCGAAAATCCAGAAATCTGCTTTTCAATAGAACCATCAAGAGCACTTACAGAATATATTGATGATGACGTAAAAAAAATGTTCGCACTTCTATCAGATGATGCAATTCAGTCGCTTCAAACCTTTCCTACTATTTTTGCACATGAAAACGAAGGATATGGTTTAGCCGCTCCGGATCAGCAAGCGGGGTTCGGCTACATCCTGAAAATAAAGGTACGCCATGAAGGAATTATCATCAAACCATCCATTCTTTGGAAATTCAGTCAGCAGATATTAAACGAGAACTTGCTGAATTTTGATATATATGGGCATAAAGGCTTCTGTGAACTCAATCGGACACACTGGACTGTCAAAAAGGTCAATTTGATTTCTGAATTCCGTGAATTGGGGTTCCCGATTTAAACCTACTGATTGTTAAGCCTTCCCGGCTAAGGCTTGTTCTTTTGCTATCACAAACGAGGCGAGTTCAATGACAGAAAAGAAAATGCAAGGCGCAATAAAAGCAATTTTTCTCGACGACAATACGTTTCATGGCGTTACAATAAACCCTACGCTCATTAACTATTTCTACGGTAAAAATGGCAGCGGAAAATCCACGATTGCCCGTCTTATTCGTTCAAAATCCGGAATTACCCCGGACATCAGCAACTTTGAGGTTCTGGTCTATGATCAGGACTTCATCGCAAAAAACATTAAGGAAGATGCTGCTATGCCTGGCGTTTTCAGTTTGAACGAAGGAAATATCGAAATTCAGAATAAAGTGGCCGAATTAAATGAAGAACGCAACAAACTTGCAGTGCAGTATCAAGAAAAGAAAAATGCACTTACAGATGCAAAGGGAAAGCTTCCCGCATTAAGAATCGCATTGGAGTCCTCTTGCTGGGAAACCACAGCAGATATCCGCAACCGCTTTGCAAAGGCACTTGCAGGTAAAAGAGGAAAAAAATCCGTATTCACCGATGAATTGCTCTCCATCAAGGAACCTAAGGAGCAAGATTTCAAGGTACTGAAAGCTTTATATGAAACTGCATTTGATAAAAGCGCCAAATCTTATCCTCTTTTAAAAGAAGGATGTAAGGAGTTACCTGAAGAACCTCTGGATTCGGTATTACTTTCCCAACCTATCATCAGCAGTGCCGATACTCCTTTTGCCAAATTCATACAAGCGGTAGGTGCAACGGACTGGGTCAAACAAGGTCACGAGTTATTTGCAGAAAAAACAGATGGCCATTGCCCTTATTGTCATCAGCTTCTTCCTGCTGATTTTGCAAAACAGCTTGCCGCCTGTTTTGATGAAGAATATAAGTCTGATATCGATTCACTAGAAAATTTCCAACAGTCTTACAATAATACATTTGCTCGATTATTAACCCAGTTCGATAATAATCTAAACTGCGAGTTTTCTCACATTGATTTCACAGTATACAAAGAACAGCTTATTAACCTGAAAAAGACTGTACAGATTAACCAAGGTCTCATACAGGAGAAATTAGATGCACCTTCACGCCCTATTTACTTAGAAGATACATCTGAACTTATTGATAGCCTAAATGCTTTAATAAAAAAATTCAATGCCGCTATCCAAGCTAACAACGACATCATTGCTTCTTTACAGGAAAAACAGGCCGAGTGTAAAAAATCAGTCTGGCAGCATATGGCTTTCTTATCTAAAAAAGAACTTGATGCTTACCGCACCAGTCTAAAAAATGTGAATGCAGAAATTTCAAAATTAACAAAAGAACAAAATGACATTACCCAAAAAGGCCTTTCTTTAAAATCACAGATTGCCGAACTGAATAGTCAAATTGTCAATGTTGATTCGACAATGGAAGCTATCAATAAGGAGCTGCTGGATTCAGGGTTTCAAGGGTTTCGGCTTCAAAAGAATAAACCCGATTCTGCCAAATATGAAATTATCCGGGACGATGGCTCCCCGGCGCATGGCTTAAGTGAAGGTGAACGCAATTTCATTGCATTTCTTTATTTTTATCACAAAGTGAAAGGAAGGGAACATGCTGACAGTGATTTTAAAGACCGCATCGTTGTCATTGATGATCCAGTTTCAAGCATGGATAGTTCGTCACTTTTTATTGTCAGTGCCATCATCCGTGAAATGATTTCCATTTGTTTTAATAACGGTTCTGCTTCAAAGCAAGATACACCGCGCTATATAAAACAAATTTTTATTCTGACGCATAATGCCTTTTTCCATAAGGAAGTTTCATATAACCGCCTCAAATACTATCATTGCGTAAATTTTTATCTCATTCAAAAGAAACGAAATGTCTCAACAGTTAAACTGTGTGTCAAACAAGATGTCAATAGTGATACGCCTGCAATCGAAAAAAACTTTACAACAGTGCGTGATGCATACGCGGCGTTATGGAAAGAATACAAGGAAGCAACATCTTCTACTGTAATTATGCGTACAGCCAGACAAATTCTAGAATACTACTTTATCCAAATCAGCGGTTACGAAGGTCAAACTTTGGCCGACCGTATCATGAAACGAAAAGATGACTTCCTGGAAATCGCTCCAGACGGAACTGAAAACAGAGAAAAACAACATTTACTGAATGCACTTTTAAGATATATAGGAGCCGAAAATCAACGATTTAATGACGGGCTGGACTACGTGGAAGATACAGAAAGCGTTGAACAAATTAGGTATACGTTCAAGCTCATATTCGACGTAATGGAACAGTCCCAGCATTATGACATGATGATGGATCCAGCATAAAATAACGGCAGTAACGATAAAAAGCTATCGTTACTGTCGTATTCATTTCTCTCCTCCATCAGCTTTCATTACTCATAGCCACCCCCTCTATTTTCGGGCATAAAAAAAAACGGCCTTTTGCCGGAATACGTTAAAACCTCGCTAAATATGGACTTTTAGGCTATGCGTACCTTTCTTTAAATTGTATCAATCCCAAGCATCTTTGCTCATATACTCGCCCTTTATACGGTTGTAAAATCTCAACTAAGGTTCTTACAATGCACGAAGGTGTGAAAAACTCACCGCCTCGTTTACCTTCTTGTTCCGCAAACATTGATAAGCAATATTCATACGTACGTCCAAGTATATCCTTTTCACTGCCATGCTCAATCATCTTAATATTAGAAAATAGATCAACAACATTGCCAAGTCTGCCTTTATCTAATTCTGGGCGAGCAAAGTTTTTAGGTAAAATGTCTTTAAGTCGTTTATTTTCCTTCTCAATAGCACGCATTGCATTGTCAATAACTACACCAATTTCAGGGGTATGAGATTTAGAAGCTATATCACTCCAGCGCGCACCACTAGGGACAAAGAAAATACCTTCTGAAGTGTATTCGTCAATATCTTCCTCAAATCCATCGCCTTCTGCCACTAACGCCTTATGTTTATCTTCAAATCTATCTGAAATATATTTTAAAAAGATTAAGCCTAATACTACTCCCTTATATTCTGAGGCATCCATATTACCTCGTAGTACACAGGCTGCATCCCATATTTGTTTTTCAAATCCAACATTAACTGTATTTTTGTCCGCCACAATTTTTCTCCTTTACAAGCCTAATTAATCCTCAGTAAAGAAGTCTGTATCAAGCTTCTTCACGGTGTAAAGATTTTCAACAGAAACTCCAAGATTGTATTCTATCATCAATTCCATAAGTCGTTTGCCATCAATGAGAACTATTTTTTGTAGCAATTGTTTCGCCACATATTCTCTAGCTTCTGATGAAACCTTAGCCGTTGTAATAAATATTCCTTTAGCCACACCTTGGCCGGCTAATGCCCCTAAAAACTTCTGAATTTCCGGGCGTCCTACTACCGAATCCGGTTTCCATTGTTTTGCTTGCGTATAAATTACATCAAATCCTAATCGATCCGCAGCAACCATACCATCTACACCTTCATCACCAGATAACTTTGTAACAGAATTTAAAGATAACTCAGCTGATCCATACCCCATTTTAATTAACAACTTAACAACAAGTTTCTCAAATTCATATGGTGTCATTTTCATTACTTCAATCAATAATGCATCCGCTAATGATGAATTTAGTTGATTCATTGCATATTCAATTAGCTCCTCCGGACTTTTATCATCAGATTTAGGAGCAAGAGGGGTATTTCCGCTACTTTGTATTCCTGGCTCAACGTGCACAAAATCGCGAAAAGCTTCAAATTGTTTTAAATAGTCCAATGTAATATTATCTACACCATCTTTTAAAGCAGCTTTACCTAATTTAGTTAACAAATAAGAACCTCTTTGAGGTCTATCAATCAGTCCTGCTTTCTTTAAATAAGTACAAGCCCAGCTTATGCGTGTATTAACAACTAGTTGACCACTTTCTAACTGTTCAAGGCAATCATCTTTTGTCAATTTAAATGCAGAAATACAATACTCTCGAATTTCTTTTGAAGTATGCAACGTAGCATCACTTAAACATTCAATAACTGTAGGAAAAAACTCAAAATACTTAGGTATAGCCATAAACTCACCTCAACAGATACCTTTTACCTAATCATCTTACTAAGTTATCGTCACTTTTAATCTTATATTTAATTATACCTTAATCAAGGAGTTTTGGCTTGATAAAAATAAACTTATATAGCATTAATGCGGTTTGAATTCACATATCCGCTCAAACCGCATTTTCAAATCAGCATATATTGTTTCATCTTAAATCAATCAACAGAACTAACGCATTTTCACGTTTCCCGGTTTTAACGCCCCTTCGGCGTAATCCCCATTTCACTCAAATTATCAATGGTAAACGGATATTTCCTTGCCAGATCCCCCATATCTTTTTTGCTAAAAGCCCCGTACTTCATCCCATAGGCCTTCACCACATAGGCATTGCCGTAGATGTTCGTGCCGATTAGCATGCTGGCGTTGCCATTATAATAGTTGTCATCAAGCGGGCAAAAGAAGGGATTTATCAATTCAGCTTCCATCCTCTTGATGGAGTTTTTAGCATCAACCACAAATACATAGCCCGCCAGACGATAGGCCCCAAATATATCGACTTTGTGAAAACTTTCGTGCTTGCAAATATCCAGTATCTTGCCCCAACCATGGTTATCGGTCTCAATGGTAATAAATTCAGAATGGCCGTCATACCCGATTTTTAACACTTTATCCCGTTTCATAGCAGCAGTCCTCTATCCCCTAAATAGCAACGATCTCCTATAGCCTAATAAGTTTTGTAAAAAAACGCATTACCTTATAATATTCGACTACATGTAATGCGTTTCCTCTTTTATGAGCTAATTTTTCGGGTATTTTACCTGCTTTTTCTTACTAATTTCATATGGCTCGCTTGGTGCTATTTTGGCTCCTCATCGTCCCCTTTAATCGGAAATGGATATACTTTTTTCAACTCCCTAATATCCTCATCATAGAGGGCACGGTAAGTGCCATTATCAAATTTCACGACATAGGCATTTCCGAATATATTTCGTTCCGCAAGCTTTGAGGCATTTTCATTGAAAAGTTCGGCATCATCGGCTTTAGTAAATCCCTTCCGGGGGTCTTTATTAAACGGATTAATCGTGTTGTGACCATTTACAACGATATAAAAATTCTTGCCTAAATTTTTAACTTTAATTTTCCGTATACTACAGAAGTGTCTATGTCGTGCGGCACCGGCTATTCCGTCTTGACCATAGGGCCCCGCCTCTACTTCTACAAATCGAGATACACCATCACGCCCAATCTCCAGTTCTTTATATTTTTTCATAAAAACACGCTCCTTACTCCCACACGACAACTAATTATCCGATTCGGCCATTTTATTCAACGTCTCCGGCTCATTCCCGCTATCAACCTCAGCCACAGCAGTTTTTTCACAGGACAAACTCGCTACATACTCCACTAAAAGTTGTGCCAACCAATTGCCCCTACCAAGGCTTTTACCATTCACAACCTTCGTAGAATTATTAACCAAGCTATAACGGGCCAACACCTTGCCTTTTTCATCACGCAAGGTCATGCTCCCGCGCATTTCCCCGCGAATGGATGCCACCACGCGCCCGTCTTTTTTATACGGCAACATAACTTTATGCATCTTCATGTACTCCTCTTCGTCTTCATAATGAAGGCCTCGACTGCCTTCGATAAAAGTCTTTGCGAAACATAGTATCCCCCTTAACTCAGCATAGGCCTCTTCATCTATACATCTTTCTATATGCCACTTCATCTATACATCTTTCTATATGCCTCTTCATGTATGCATCTTCGTATATGCCTCTTCGCGTATATATCCGCCGGCAGGCCTGATTAACCAAGCACCTTTTGGATATATTCCATATCCTCGTCTTCCAGAAATTCTCTATAGCTGTCGGTGCGAATGATATACACATTGCCTTGCACCGGTTTGCCAAGCAGCTTTGAGGCCTTTTCGTTATAGGCCGTTTTGCCGATAGGCATCCACATGCCATAGTTTCGTTCACCAATGGTTACGTCTTCAAATACCATGCCTTCCGCCCGTTCTCTAAATTCCAAATACCCCGGCGCAACGCCACCGATGCTGTAAAAAACATTAACCGATATGACGTTATAGCTGCCATCCGCATTGATACGTAAAATTTCGGCGGTGCCGTCTTCGATTGGGTCGTAAAAAATGCTTTTTTTCGTAAACATACACATCCTCCTCACTATACAAAATCCTATTTATTCTCTTGTTCTGCTTTAGCCATCGCGTTCTCAATGAGTGCCTTTTTGCCTTCTGAAATCGTATCTAATTGCCTTTGAATGTTTTCTTCTTCAGCTGCCATTTTCAAAAATTCCTTAGCAAGCATCTCTTGTTCGTCACGAGGCACGATTGGAATTTGAACCTCCCCTAAATCGGTGATACTGATTGTCTTCGTGCGCGATGAAGGATTCATGTTTTCACTAATTCGAGTCAATTGTTCTTTTGCCAAATCCGAAGTCAGATACATAAACAAATAGATGGAATTTATTTCATTTTCATCAACGGTCAGCTTATAGGTATTGCCGCTGCAATATACATTGCGCCCCTTCAAATCATCGATAAAGCCGAATTTAAACGGTGCCGATTTACTCATAATAATTGTGTTTGTCTTCAGCGGTTTCCGATTTCCCGTTACTGTGACTGTCGTAAGCGAAGGCATTTTCAAAACATCAATCGTGCGGTTATTTAGATGTTTCGGCGTAATGTATTTTGCCAAATCACCGGTATCCGCCGTATCCGACTCATCGACTTTTTCATCGGCGCCACGTCGAATCTTGCACACATCGCCGAGGAAATAGGATGGACCCTTAAACAGCTCCTCCGTATCAGTCGTTGCCGTAGCGTTTCTATTGGTGTATCGATCCGGCGCCAAATCACATTGCGGCCCTTCATCCCGGCCTAAATTCCATACGTTAACAATTTCTTCGTCATCAAAACGATGGTGCCGTCTATGAGACATAGGGGCCTTCAAGAGGTCTTCAACAGCTACATCCCTCACTATATCTTCAATGACAGTTTCGTCATCAGTCATAGTTCCCGTGTATTTTTCACCATAGCGATAAAGATCGGCAATCTGTTTTATATTCTCGTCCGATAAATAGTACACCGGCTCTCTCTTAGTCCTGATTTCACCGGCATTAATCATGCGTACGTAGCGATTATCTTTTTTTGAAAAAATCCAGAGGATAGCGGCTTTCTTATTTCCCGGAATCAGGCGATTCGATAATAAGATAACGCTCTCCACCAAACCTTCTTCAAGCAGTTTACGACGAATCGCCCTATAAAGTTTATCTGAAGCGGCCTCAGTCGATGTAAGGGCCATGAGTTTACCGCCGGGTTGCAGTGAATCCAACGCTTTAAGAACATAGGGCCATTCTCCGTTATGCATAGCTCTGTCTGAACTGCTATAAAACAACTCAGCCAGTGAGCTTTGTAAATAATAGCCACGATATTGAATCTCCGTTAGCGGGTTTTTACGCGGTGGGCAAATAACGGCGGCGGCCCCTTCACTATTGGCCTGTTTTTCAATAAAAAGGTTTCCCAGTTGAAGGTCTGCTGCTTCACCCACCATGCACATCCGAATTTTAGTAACTACATAGTTACTTTCTTTCACTTCAATCCCCGATACCTGTGGTTTTGAAGAATTTTTCAAGAGTGACTGAATCAGAAATTGACCTTGTGCAAACCCCCAGTCGTATACAGACTCTTGACCTCTTAACAATTCAACAAACAAGCGATTAATACTTCTTCCCACATTGTATTCAGACTTCGACCGAATAATTGGCTCGGCGAGAAGGATATAGGCAAATAGCTCTTCCGTTTTACAAGGCTCTAAAGGTGGTAATACGTTCGGATAGTATTGTCTCAAATCAATATAATCCTTTTTAATTGAAGGCAGCTTAACCTCTTTTGCAATGTAGTCCTCTGCCTCGCTTTCAGTAAGTCTATGACGTTTCATAGTGAACATTAACGTAGCAAACAAAATGCTGTCCTTGAACGGGATAAGTGGTAAATCATCGTCAGAATCATAATAGTAATATTCGAAAACACTCGCCACTTTGCCGACAAACTTTTCAAGAACATCCTCACTGAATTCTTTTAACATACCAATTGAATAACCTAACATAACTAACTCCTCCTTACGTGAATACAAATTCGTCCGTTTTTATCTAGTAAGCTAACTAGATGAATTTATGGGTTTACTAGATAGTTTTTACTAGATATTTTCTACTAGATGGTTTTTGCTGACTAGATACTTTTTAGATTTACTAGATAACTTTTGGGCTTACTAGATAATCTATTGACTAACACTTTTATTCTTTTTGGTTTTGTATAACCATTTTAAAGAATGCTAAAAAAATTTAAAACGTTCTTACTAGATGATTTTAAAACCTCCTTTACAGGATGAAGCAACACTCTTACTAGATAAACTAACACTCTTGCCGGATGAGCTAACACTTTTACCGGATACATTGTTTCAGGCCTACCGGTTATTGACTCATCCGTATATTACGCTTAAGCCTCTAAGGAGCTTTCTCCTATTTATGAGCTTCAACCCCTCTCTGCACTTTCATTGTACAACCAAAATTACACGAAGTCAAATGGTTTTAAACAACCATTTTTCACTTGGTTGTTGTTTGGGTTATTGTTTTGGTTATTGTTTTGGTTATTGTTTTGGTTGCTATTTTAATTCTAATCTACTAATTTATTTATCTATTAAATATTAAACGTGGGCCGATCTATTTAACTGATTTTTAAAGTAAAACAGGCAATCATTTAATCAAATGATTGCCAAAATAACACTATTAAAATAATCGAGTAATATCTTTATTTAACAGGAACTGCTCTACGCCAACATAAACAATCCCATTATCATCACGCCAAGGTTTAATATAGTCACGTATAACCACAAGTTTGCCAAACGAATCCGGGATCCGCAGTAATGAAGCTATTTCCTGATTTCGTTTTTCAGGTTTATCAATCGATAGCGCCGATTGTATGTAGTATCTCTGATTGGATTGATTGACTATAAAATCAACTTCCAATTGCTTACGAGTATTTTTACCGGAATCAGTTCTAATATACTCCTCAACAACACCTACATCCACATTATAGCCCCGACGTACTAAGTCACAGTACAAAACATTTTCCATAATATGGTTTTCTTCCTGTTGACGAAAACTTAATCTTGCATTTCGTATACCCACATCAGTGTAATAATATTTTAACGGTGTTTTGATATATTTTTTTCCTTTAACATCATATCGATTAGCTTGCTTTATTAAAAAAGCATCAACAAAATAACTCAAATATCTACTGATTGTAGTCGAATTGATTTTAACTTGTTTTTTACTCAAAAAAGTATTAGCTAATTTTGTCGGATTCGTTAAAGATCCTATACTGGAAGCAATAATATTTAATAAATCTTCCAAAATGGACGTATCATTTTGAATTTGATAACGTTCTACTACATCCTTTAAATAGGTTCGCAAAAATAAATCACTTAAATACTTACTCTTTTCTTCGTGCGTTTGTAGTGAAAAAACTACCGGCATCCCGCCATAGGTATAATAATCAAGCCATGCATTGCGTTCCGGTCCCTCATATTTTTCATACATTTCTGCAAAGGAAAGAGGATATACTTGAATTTCATCCGCACGATCCCGAAATTGGGTAAGAATATCTGAAGATAGCATTTTAGAATTACTACCGGTTACATAAATATCCACATTAGGCAACTTCATTAACCCCAGCAAAACATCTATGAAGGTTAATTTTGCTGTATTATCATTAACGTATGGATTCTTAATCTCAGCTACAAATTGAATCTCGTCAATTAAAATATAATATTGTGTTGAAGTTCTCTCTATTTGCGATCTAAGATACGCGTCCAACTCGATTGGATTTCTATATTTGGCATTGCCAATTTCATCGAGAGCTAATTGGACAATTTGATTATCATGAACATTATTTTGATGTAAGTAATTAACAAATAATTTAAAAAGTAAATACGACTTTCCGCATCTTCGAATCCCCGTTATCACTTTGATTCTACCATTATGTTTTTTAGCCACTAATTTTTCAATATATTCCGCTCTGGCAAATTCCATTATATTCTCACCTCACTTCATATTTCGAAATTTTATTGCGGATTCCGCATTTTTTCCTCGACTATATTATAGCAATGATATTAACTTGCTTCAAGACAATTCGAATTTTTATTGCGGATTCCGCATTTTTTTGTCGAGTTTTTCTTCAAGCTTTTCTTCGGCATTTCTTCAAGTATGTAATAAATAGGCTTAAGAAACTTCCTCGTCAATCTACGGCCCTCAGACTATATTCGCATGCCTTTTACTTCACGCCCGATTGGTCTATTTATCACCTGTGAGTTCTAAATGGATATCGGCAGAGCTTATGAAAATATGATAAAATTAATACAAGCGATTCTTCATATTAAGGAGGAACCATACATGCGATATTTTTGGTTATTTATAGCAGTTTTTTGCTTCACCCTTTCAACGGAATCTTATTTTTCCGGTTTTGAAACAACAAGCCTTGTTATCCTTGGTTTTTTGGCTCTTTACCGTGCCATTCGTTGGAAAAAGAGTTTTAACCCTAAGCTAAAATTCAACAGCGGTAACAAAGAGCTGGACCGCTTCAACACGGAGCTTTTTAATAAAGCCATTACGGACTACAACAAAATGGAGCGGGAAATCAAAACGTTAAACGATAAATCGTTCCGCAAGCAGTTACAAAAAACACAAGGTATTGCCAAGAACTTTCTGACCTATCTGCAAGAGCATCCGGAACGTATCGGGCTGGCGCGCCGTTTCATCGATTATTATCAGGACCGCGCCATCTTATTGGTGCAAAAATACAAAGAATTGGATCGGACCGGTCTTCAGGAGCCAGAAGTGGAACATTCTAAACGAGAGATCAAACAGCTCCTCCATTATTACGACGAAGCCTATGCCGATCAGTTTACCAAGGTTCTTAACTCACAGCTCATCGATCTCGATGCGGAGATGAAGGTCATGAGGGAGAATATGTCGGCGGACGGGCTCAATCCGAATATTCAAGAGCGTCCACCAATCACTAAAGCGAATAATCCTCTCATCAATTCCCTGATTGAGCTTAGTGATAAATTTTTAAATCGTAAGTAAATGAACGCAGGATACCCACCCTAATGCAGGGTGCAGAATTCCCACCTAAGGCATGGCGTAGGATACCCATCTAATATATGGCTCAGAATCCCCACCTGTACCTTGCGTGAAGTTGGGCAGCAACATTGGTTAATTTTTAAATCGTAGACGAAAGTAGGGTGCAATTATGGCTGAAATTAATTTGAACGACCTCTTAGCGAAGAAACAGGCAGAAGCTACGGAAGATACACCAACCATTGAAACAACGGAATTGGTTCGCGTTAACCAACAAGTAGAGACGCTCACGCCGGAAGAACGTAAACAAGTAGATCAAATCAAAAACTCCATCGATTTAGTGACGTCCAATGCTATCGCCCAATACGGCATGGCGGCACAGGACAACATTGCGACGTTTTCAGACAGCATCTTGGCGACCGTGAAAAGCACGAATCACGAAGCGGCCGGCACCTTGCTTACCGACTTGGTAAAACAGGTTAACGAATTCGAAGCAGAGCAGGATGGCACTAAAGGCATGTTGGCCAATCTGCCGGTAGTCGGTTCCCTTTTCAAAAAAGTGGCGAACCTCAAAGAGTCTTACACTACGCTGGCTGTTCAAATCGATAAGATTCAAGCCGGTCTGGACAAGCAAAAAATGGTGCTCATGAAAGACGTGGCCATGTTTGACGGTTTGTTTGAAAAGAACCTGGAATACTTCAAACAGCTTCAGCTCTACATCCAAGCGGGCGAAGAAAAACTCCAGGAACTTAATGAAGTAACGATTCCTAAGCTGGAAGCCGATGCTCAGCTCTCCGATAATCCGATGGCTCACCAAGTGGTGCAGGATTTTAAAAACTCCGTGATTCAGTTTGAAAAGAAAGTGCATGACTTGAAGCTCAGCAAAATGATTGCCATTCAAACGGCGCCGCAAATCCGCATCATCCAAAATAACGACAAGATTTTGGTGGACCGCATCCAAACAGCCATCTACAACACTATTCCATTGTGGAAAAACCAGATGGTTCTTGCCCTCGGCCTCGGGCGTCAGCAAGAAGCGCTCAAGATGCAGCAAGCTGTTTCCGAAACTACCAATGAGCTCTTAAAACGCAATGCTGCGCTTCTCAAACAAAACTCGCACGAAACGGCCGTTGAAAATGAACGGGCCATCGTGGACATCGAGACAATTAAGCAGGTTAACGAAGATCTCATCGCTACCATCGAGGATACTATCCGTATCCAGAGTGAAGGACGCCAAAAACGCCAAGCTGCGGAACAGGAATTGCTGCAGATTGAAGGTAAGCTCAAAGACGCACTGCTTAAGAGTGCGGGGCGGGTGGAAGAACAAAAATAGTTGCTTTAATCATCAAATTGACTAGTATTGCTATACTATAAAATCTATATAAACAATTAGGCCTACAAAGTCAGAAATATCTAACTTTGTAGGCCTTTAGTTTTGTCAATTTATGTTCAATTACTGCCTGTTTTTAATACAAACTCTTCAGATTCTTTTATACATTCAATTTAAACAGCCCATGACGGTTACAATAGGCATAAATAATGCCATGCCCACGACTCATAAAACGGCACTCTGCATTTTGTTCAGGATAGAGTTTCACTAATGTATATCTATCTGATGTCACATACGCCATAAAGGAAATATAGTGCTGTTTCGTCATGGGATGCTCCATATGCACGAAAAAGTCATGCTCAATCTTCTCAACGTTAATGATATGTTCCGGAGATTCTTCCGGTGAATCTTCTTCTACAGTAAGAACCGGTAGTTTAACACCGCAGCAATTGAAGTCACCTTCACCAAAACTTGTAATGATATTGCCGCAGATTGGGCAGACATAAAATTTGAGTTTTTTTACATTGGCGGAGCAGTTATCATTGATAGCATATTCGCCGGCAAACAATTCTGCTACGGAGATACTGAGTGCCTCCGCCAATGGCGTAACCAAAGTAATATCCGGTAGACCCTTGCCGGTCTCCCATTTAGAAATCGTCTTGTCACTGATAAGTAGCTTTTCAGCTAATTCTTTTTGCGTGAGCTTCTTGCGTTCACGCAGTTCTTTTAACATCGTGCCTGATATATAATTCATAGCCATTACACCTCTTTCTTTTGCTATGGCTATCTTAAGATAAAATGGGGGTACTGGCTACCTACGCTGCGTAGAATGTCGAAAGAATCTAAGCTTTTATCATTAAACTATTCCCAAAACATTATTTATTCGAATGATTTTTCCGCTTCAGTCTCTTTTAAAGTTTTACCGTCCTCGTTTTTCCATACTGCTGGCCCACTAACATTATATCCAAGGACAAAACATGCAGCGGTGGAAGAACTCGAAAATAATATATCTTCAACTGTTTTCCAATCTTTAATTCTACCAGCTTTATAATGTTTATCTCTTAATTTAATCAATCCGGAACTGAATGATCTAGGGGCTGTTCTTTCATTAACAGAAGCTCCTGACAACAATACAAAACCTTCAGATGTAATCATAGCTGTAGCTGTTGCACTTCCAATATTTAAATATAACTTAGGATATTCTTGACGTGTTATCTCATTTTTTTGAACAATAGGTTCTAAAACTTTATACCCTAACGTATTAATTAAAACCTTAATATTATCAAGAAATTCTTCCATAGCAGCAATTTGAGATTCTTTTAAAATCGTTTTGCGATAAGTATTTTTAGTTAACACCAAATAACGTTTGCTATCTCTAGCCATATCAACTAATCGAGACTCAAGATATCTAATAAGAGCTTTATTTAAATCTCGACCTACAAATAATACTACTGTATTCCAATAATACGTCTCTTTTTCAGCCGCATAATCTCTTAAATGCTGCATTAATCTTTCTTGAATATTTTCAGCTTCACCAATGTACACAGAATCAGTGTCATCCTCTTCCTTGCAAAACAGAAAATATACACCGGCTCCCTTTATATCTGTGCGTTTACATTCACTCACTTCAATTCTTGGAATCTTAATTGCTTTACCGTTCCAATTTGAAAACTCAGCCGTAATAAGACTATCAGCTGTCCCATTGGCCAAAAATAATTCAATTGATTTACCCCTAGCCATTCGTATACACTCCTTTATAATCATTCGCACTTCATATTTATCCGCAAATCTCCGCAATCCCCCTGGCTATCCGCCAATCTATATCCTTAAAATGGTTTCCTTCATTCATTTCAAAGGTTACATCTATATTCTGTTCTCTTAAATGCTTAACAATAGCTTCTGTATTATCCTGTACCGTTTTAAGAATCTGATGTTTCGTTTTAGATTCCTTATCACCTAAAGAGAAGTATAATTTTTCCGGAATACGCTTCATTTGATGCGATTCAACATATTCCTTAAAGTCCAGGAACCAGAACGAACTGGACATGCAGGCAGCCCGTTCAAATACATCACAGTTATAAAGAGCATACAAAGCAAAAAGTCCCGCCATAGAATAACCGGCAATATATGTTTTTGTCGGTGTACCGTCTATTAACTCAAGTCCTTTTGGCAACGCCTCATTTAGGAGCCAATCGAGATACACAGAAGCATCGCCGGTAAATGGCGGCTCTTGTTTTGAAATGAGAGGAATTTCCCACGGTGACAACTCAGAATTCCAATTAAGCTTACTGATAACAAGAAGATTTATATCAAAATCGCCCATTTTCTGAAGTTCTGCCAACACGCCGGAACTATCGTCTTCAAACATATTCAGTACAACTAATGGTTGATTGGGCTTTTCAGCTTTATATAAGGTTATATCCTTGCCTGATAGTTTAAAACACTCTTTCATAAGTTCCCCTTCCATATGATTACTTTTCAATATCAGCCTCTAAGTCATCAATATCGTCATCATCGTCGTTCAAATATCCCCATATTTCTTCGCGATTATATTTTTCACGCAAAAAATTACAAAGTTCAGCCAAATACATAAGATTACATTGGTATTCCACTTCAGGTCCCGGATTTACCTCAAATTCAACCAAGGTAAATATACTCGGATCATTCTCATCGACACCAATATAAAACAACTTCTTTTCTAATTCCACAAGGTCTTTTTCTAAACGCCTACGGACCATTATTAATTCTTCAAGTGTGTCATTCTTATGCTGTTCTACAAACTCTTCCGGACTTATCATCATAATAGTACCCTCTTGATTTTATACACTTTTAATAGTAATACGTCTGATCAATATAATAACGCCAGCCAATTTGATTCATGCCATACTCAAATACCCCATTATGAGGGATTACTACGGTAGTGTGTCCACCTCTCATCGTATTTGTACGATAGCGCCACATATCGTTTCTGAACTTAGAAAAATTCCAAACCACGATTTGCTTTAATTGGCCATTTTTGACGAACTTAGTGGACACTGAAAAACCTCGACCATTCGAA
The DNA here is from genome assembly GCF_023051165.1 of Veillonella sp. KGMB01456. Classification (GTDB taxonomy): domain Bacteria; phylum Bacillota; class Negativicutes; order Veillonellales; family Veillonellaceae; genus Veillonella_A. The sequence goes on along the minus strand of NZ_JALKIG010000001.1, from coordinate 6,862 downwards.
TCAGAACTATATGTTATTGCATCGTTCATAACATATATATCAATATTTTCATAATTCCAATGATCTACCCAAACATCCGTAGCGCTTGCCGAATTCATACCGGCGAACATAAAAACTAACCCTAAACAACAAATAAATAATCCCTGCCATAACCGCTTCATATACCTCATCCCTTTCAATCAATGAAACGCACTACTTGATATTTACTTACAGTATAGCACAAGCGTTTTGTCCGGTACACAAAAACATAGTTCTCATGCCACTAGCAAGTTAGTCAGCGCTTTTATAAATATTTCTGTAATGGGTGTAAATATCTGATATTTTTTCCACACGATATAGCAACGGGTTTCCAGCTTAGGCGACAGCGGTCGCCATATTAACTCATCACACTGCGGCACTAAATGTTCAAAAATAAGCTGCAGGCCTACGCCGTTTTTTACAAACTGACTGCCATTATAAAACAAGTTTACATTCCCGATAAAGTTCAACTGATTCACTTTTTCACCACACCAACGGGAGATATCATTTTGAATCGTCTGCTCCGAAGCAATCAGGTTTTCACTAACAAGATCATCAAAAACAATGGCCTGTTTCGCTGCCAATGGATGGTCAGGCCGCATCAATACACCATAGGTATCAGTGCCCGGCAGTTCAATATAATTAAAGTTATCAAGGCTCGGCGGCTCCACAATTAAGGCGAAGTCCAATATGCCTCGCTCAATGCGCTCAATAACCTGCTCGGTATTGCCGCTGGTAATGTGAAAATGAAGTAACGGATACTGTAGTTGTAACTCGTGAAAAACAGTGGCAATATGATGAACCAAATACGTTTCTGCACAACCGAAACGAATCTCGCCACCTATGAGATTATCCATGTCTTGAAATTCCTGCATCGTTTTATCGACCAAAGACAGAATATCCTCCGCTCGTTTTCTCAGCAAAACGCCTTCCTCCGTGAGCACAAGATTACGCCCCTGTTTTTGAAAAACCTTCTTCCCCAAGGTATCTTCCAACTGTTTCATCTGAACAGAGAGGGTGGGTTGTGATATATGCAATTCATTGGCAGCCGCTGTCATACTGCCTTCCCTTGCTATCGTCAGGAAATGGCGCAAAATAGTGGTATCCATACTGCATCCCCTTTCGGTTTAATCGATTAAGATTTTTAATAGATTTCAATTTATTATTGATATTGGTAATTTGTCTTTGTAGCCATTATACTATGGTCATACAGTTGAAGTAAACAAACAACGACCAATTAGAAAGGGGTGACACGAATGCCCGAAGCTTCAGATATTAGGGGTATCATTCGACAAAATCTCCTTGATGCCGGCTGTAGTGAAACGATGACAAAATCTTGTATGGATGAATTCACACAAGGTAAACGAGTCCAGCTACACAGACGCTTATTGGCTCATCGTAAGGAATTATTGAATGTACTTCATTGTAAACAACAACAAATCGACTGTCTGGATTATCTTATTTATCAATTAACAAAATCTAAAAAGTAAACGATTACGGAGGAGACCCTTATGAAGAAATTATTCAAAACGAAACGAATTCTTATGACCTTAGCATTAGGCACACTCATGACAGCTACCGGCATCGCGGCCCAAACAGTTTCGGCGGCCGGCCCTGCAGTAGCACAAGCCAACGCACTCATTTCACCGGGTGTAATCACCGAAGACCTTAAACTTACCAACGAATGGGATAAAAAGTTTAAAAAGAGCGATAAAGTAAATCATCAAAAAGTAACGTTCCACAACCGCTACGGCATTACTCTCGCAGCCGATATGTATGTGCCTAAAAATATCAAAGCCGGCGAAAAATTACCGGCTATCGTAGTGGTGGGCCCGTTCGGCGCCGTTAAGGAACAGGTATCCGGCCTGTATGCCCAAACTTTGGCAGAACGCGGTTATATTGCCATCGCCTTTGACCCGTCTTTCACCGGTGAAAGTGGCGGTAATGTCCGCAATGTAGCATCACCGGAAATCAACACGGAAGATTATTCTGCCGCCATCGATTTTCTTACCACACAAAGTCTGGTTGATACTGACCGCTTAGGCATCTTAGGTATCTGCGGCTTCGGTGGGATTGCCTTAAATAACGCTTCCATGGATACTCGTGTAAAAGCCAGCGTTATTACAACTATGTACGACATGACCCGTTACTATGCGAATGGCTATAACGATGCCAATGACAGCGCCGAAGCACGTCATCAGACGTTAGAAGAGCTTAATGCACAGCGTACGGAAGATTATAAAAACGATACCTTCGTCCGCACCGGTGCCAATGTAAATCCGGATTTATTACCAGCTGATGCACCGAAATTTATCCGCGACTATGCTGAGTATTATGCAACGGACCGAGGCTACCATCCACGTTCCGTCAACTCCCTTGGCGGTTGGAATAAAACATCCGCCTTATCTTTTATCAACATGCCGTTCTTACAACGCTCCGATGAAATTCAGAGTGCCGTATTGATCATCGCCGGTGAAGAAGCGCATTCCCGTTACTTCAGTGAAGATGCCTTCAAAAAACTTAAAGGGGACAACAAAGAGTTGATTATTGTTCCGGGTGCATGGCATACTGATTTCTATGATAATCCAAACTACATTCCGTTTGATAAAATCGATGCATTCTATCAACAATATTTGAAATAAGTAAAACCTGAAAAAGGTCTCACTCAGATATTAATCGAGTGGGACCTTTCATTTATTTGTAGTATTTTATTTAAGCAATGACAGGAACGCCCTTTCCATTCCACTCATTTTTTATCTTCGGACCACCATTGGTCTCATTACCTCTCATTATACATGACTCGGGCATACAGCAAAATCGTTTTTCCTAAATATACAAATGTACTTGATAATTTTACAAAAACAACGATTTCTTCTTGATAATACACTGAAGTAGTTCTATACTTAAAGTAGCAAATAGTCGGTAGTAAGTACTATTCTTTTTACACTTAAAGGAAGTGAATTCTTATGTCTGAACACGACAATCAACAAGACAAAAAGCACGTTCACGATCATAACCATGATCACCACCACAATCATGAGCATCTTCACGATCATGACCATGACCACCATCATCCTCATACTCATGAACACGCTCATGATCACGCACACGACCACGACCATGAACATGATTGTCTCGCCGACCACGTACATCCTCATGACCACAATCATCCTCATGTACATGGCGACGTTAACGACTACATGAAAGCCGTTGCGGAATATCGCAAAACTTTTGCCTCCAAACAAGACGTTTTGGACAAAACGCCGGATCCTGCGGTACGTGAAATGATTCTTCGTATGGAACAAATCGGTTGCGATACTACTTTTGATCGTTTTGACAAACAAAAACCACAGTGTACCTTCGGTTTAGCCGGTGTCTGCTGTAAAATCTGTAACATGGGTCCATGTAAGATTACACCACAAGCGCCACGCGGTGTCTGTGGTGCCGATGCAGACCTCATCGTATCTCGTAACTTATTGCGCAGTGCCGCTGCCGGCGTGGCTCAACACGGTGCGCACGCTCGCGAAGTTATTTTTCCTTAAAATTTGTTGCTGAAGGTCGTTTGAATTTACCGATTATCGGTGTTGAAAAATTACACCAAGTTTGCAAAGCCTTTGGCATCCCGGATGACACGGATGATGTTAAAGCCTTAGCCGGCAAATTGGCTGATGTTCTCTTGGCCGACTTATCTCGCGCCACACCGGATGACTACGAAGCCATCAAAGCCTTGGCTCCGGCTGAACGCCAAAAAGTTTGGCAAGATTTGGACATTATTCCAATCAGTGCTTATAACGAAGTATTCGATGCTTACCACCGCACCGGTTGCGGTACCGATGGTGATTGGGAAAGCATTATGAAACAATTCTTGCGTTGCGGTCTTGCTTTCTGCTACACCGGCGTAGTCGCTGCCGATATTGCTACCGATGTTCTCTTCGGTATCGGTCATCGGGCGACTTCAAAAGTAAATGTCGGTGCTTTGAAAAAAGGCTATGTTAACATTGCCGTTCACGGTCATTTACCAACCTTAGTGAGCGAAATCGTTCGTGTCGGCCGCACTCAGGAATTCATCGACATGGCGAAAGCCCATGGTGCCGAAGGGATTCAGTTCTACGGCGTATGCTGTTCCTGCTTGTCCGCTATGTACCGTTACGAAGGCGTTATTCCTTTGTCAAACGCCGTTGGTGCCGAACTCGTTTTAGGTACCGGTGCGCTTGATTTATGGGTAGCCGATGTACAGGACGTATTCCCTGCCATCATGGATGTGGCGCGTTGCTTCAAAACAACGGTCGTGACTACTAACGATGCAGCTCGTCTCCCAGGCGCTGAACATTATGCGTATGATCATCATCATTCCAACATTGAAGACACTGAAAAATTGGCGCGCAAAATCGTAACCCGCGCTATCGAAAGCTTTGCTAATCGTCGCGATGTGCCGGTTTTCATTCCACCATACGAAGTAACCGCCGATGTAGGCTTCAATGCTGAAAACATTGCTGAAGAATTCAATGGTTTCGGTGCTTTTGTAGATGCTTTGAAGAGCGGTCAAATCAAAGGTATGGTTAACATGGTTGGCTGTAACAACCCGCGCGTTATTTACGAACGAGCCATTGTTGATATTGCCGACGAATTATTGAAAAACAACATTTTAATTTTCACAAACGGTTGTGCATCCTTCCCACTCTTAAAATTGGGCTATTGCAGTAAAGACGGTGCGTCCAAAGCCGGTAAATCCTTACAGGAATTCTTGGGCGGCAAATTACCACCGGTATGGCATGTAGGCGAATGCGTAGATAACACGCGTGTATCCACCGTTTTAGCCGGCGTCGCTCAGGCAGCGGGCAAAGACATTAAAGATATGCCTTACGCCTTCACCAGTCCTGAATGGTCCAATGAAAAAGGTCTCGACGCTTCCCTTGCATTCCGCATGTTCGGTATCAACTCCTACCACTGCGTAGAACCACCGGTACAAGGCTCCACTAATGTGGAAAACTTCTTAAAACACGACACGAAAGACACGCTCGGTTCTGTTATGACCGTTAATACAGATCCAAAAGCTTTGGCTAAACAGATTATCGAAGGCATCGAAGAAAAACGTCGTAAGTTAGGTTGGGACTAGTGGAAGCCTTATTAGTATAAACTAGTCAAAATTTCTGGTTTGTAAAAACTAAGTGAGAATTGCTAGTTACTATAAACTAAATCAGAATTACTTTTTATGTGCGAATCGATATAGAAAGTGATTTAATTCAGCTCTTATAAAAACTAAAAATAGTATTCAATAAATCCCTCCTCTTAACGTTAAGGCTCAGATTCTAACGTAAGGGGGAGGGATTTTAATGTCAATTTACTAATTCCATCCCTATCATCGAAGCCGCCTTTAATCCTTATAACTCTTTTCATGTTATAATTGTTCTAAGAAAGAATTAGTGAGTATATGAAATAAAATATTTTTAGGAGGTTCAATATGTTTTTTCCTTTCCCGGACGGATTACATCCTCAAGGAGATGTAATTATTTATCAATCAAATGATACCAATATTACCACTAATGTGCTTTTTAAAAATGAGACATTTTGGATGCCTCAAAAAGATATAGCTCAATTGTTCAATGTTGAACGTTCAACCATCAGCCGCCATTTACAAAATATTTTTAATGAACACGAACTTGATAAATCAGTGGTATGTGCAGAAATTGCACATACCACTAAACATGGTGCTATAGATGAAAAAACTCAGACCAAAAATGTCACCTATTATAACCTTGACGCCATCATCGCCGTTGGCTACCGAGTTAATAGTAAAGAGGCTACTCAATTTCGTATATGGGCCACAAATACACTACGAGAATATATTGTAAAAGGATTCGCCTTAAATGATGATTTACTAAAAAATGGTCGTCAATTCGGCAAAGACTATTTCGATGAATTATTAGAACGTATCAGGGAGATTCGTGCTTCTGAAAGACGTTTCTATCAAAAAATTACCGATATTTTTTCACAATGCAGCTATGACTACGATAAAAATAGCCAAGAGGCTCAACTATTCTATTCTACTGTTCAAAATAAGCTCCATTGGGCCATTACAAATCATACGGCGGCTGAAATTATTCATGAGCGTGCGAATCATCAAAAACCACATATGGGATTAACAACGTGGAAAAATATGCCTGATGGCAAAATACTCCAAAGCGATGTTATCACTGCAAAAAACTATTTGACTGAATCCGAGCTACGAGAATTAAACCGAGTAGTAACAATGTTCCTAGATTATGCGGAAAATCAGGCAGAAAGACAAATTGCCATGAGCATGTCCGATTGGTCAGGCAGACTTGATAATTTCTTGCAGTTCAATGAGTATGATATTTTAAATAACGCAGGAAAAATATCCGCCGAGGTAGCAAAATCACTTGCTAAAAGTGAATATAAAAAATTTCGCGTCATCCAAGACAAAGAATATATCTCTGATTTTGATAAAATAGTCAAGAAAATTAAGTAAAAAACTATCTCGCCTAATACAATAGATATTATATTTTGCATTACAATTATTTAATATCATTCCTCAATATTGCATTTTTATTCTCTTGAGTCTATAATTACTTTTAAGAGGTGGAGGGTGTTTCACCCTCTTGCTTTTTTACTTTTTAGAAGCCTTGTAAATCAGTATTGCAGCTGCCAGATTGATGATACTAATTACAAGGCTTATATCTTTTTATATTCATCAAGTGCTCTTAAATTTTCAAAAAGGGACCCTCCGCCTGAACCGACCCCTTAAAGTTAGACCTAAAAATCTAATTTTAAGGAGGTCGGTTTTTTCATGTCAAAATATAGTTTTAAATTTAAGCTAAAAGTT